>NZ_JAPMAB010000003.1:0-553582 GCF_026420825.1 Phyllobacterium sp. 0TCS1.6A | reverse complement strand
GGCAAAGACGTCGCGGGCGGTCTTCGGACCTCGACCCTGATACCTACTGACGCGCTGAAGACCGCCCGTCTCCCCCCCATTTCAATGACCAGACGCGTTTTCGCGGGCGTGGTGAGGATTTTGCTTATTCAAGCAACTGGGGCTGAATCACGCAAACATCAAAGTTAAGGTAAGGCGTGAAGAAGCTGCATAATGTCCGCGTCGAGCTCCAGCCCCTCTGCCAAAGCCTGGCGCCTCCGGGCGGCGCCACGCCTCCCTGGAAGGCGCGCACCCGGGTCATCGCCGATCATCTCGGCCAGCATGGAGAGACGCGGCAGCATGTCCCCACCGCCGGACGCTTGCGGATCGATAACGATTATCGTCTGGCCGAGCGCGGGCGGGGGCCCTTTGTCGTCGAGCAGGGATGAGGCTTCATAGGCGAACTGCGCGCCTGTTATGCCGGCCGCAAGGATCTCGACCATCAGCGCCAGAGCTGCGCCCTTCGCCTCTCCGAGCGGCAGCATCGTCCCCTCCAGCGCCATTGCCGCATCCGTCGTCGGATGACCATCCTTGTCGAGGGCCCAATCCGGGGGGATGCCGACGCCCTTCTGCTTGGCTGCAACGATCTTGCCGCGGGCGGCCTTCGAGAGGGCGAGATCGATGACGACGGGGTCAGCGCCGGCCAAAGGGGCGGCAAAGGCAATGGGATTGGTGCCAAACATCGCAGTCCTGCCACCCCAGGGGGCCATGGCCGCGGGCGCATTGGCGACCATCAGCGCCACAAGTCCTTGTTCGGCGAAGCGTTCGACGGTGAGCGCCATGACGCCGGCGTGATGCGAGCGGTGAATGGCTGCAAGAGCGATGCCGTTCCGGCCGGCCAAAGGCGCCAGCTCTGCTACGGCCATATCCAGCGCTGGATAGGCGAAGCCGAAACCGGCATCGATGCGCAGCACGGCCTCGGCCGTCTTCGTGGCGACGGGAATGGCGAAGCCATCCACCTTCCCGGCCAGCGCTTGCGCGGCATAGGCTGGAACGCGACGCAAGCCGTGACCGCTCTGGCCGGCCGCCTCAGCGGCGACAAGAGCCCTGGCGGTGGAACGGGCATTCCCGGCCGCCACCTTGTTTCGGGTGAGGATGGCAACGACCATATCCTCCGCTTCAGAAATGCTCAGACGCATGGGGCACCTATTTTCAGGATCCTAACAGTTGCAGCGCGGCGGCAAGCCCCGGTATGGCCAGTGAGGCTCCCGACGCGCAGAGGAGAACGAAGATGATGAGCTTCAGATGTTTTCCCGAAATCGGCAGCGGCAGGCGGCGGGCAAGCTGCGTGCCGGCCATGACCGGGACGATGGCAAAAAAGGCAGGCCAATAATGACGGTCCGGGAATGTGCCGTCGGCGATCACGACGCCAAGCCGGAGCAGTGCGTTCACGCCAAAGATGGTCACCAGCGTTTCCCGGATTGCCACAAGCGGCAGCGGTTGCCGATAAAGGTGGTAGACAAGCGGCGGACCACTGGTGGAGAACATTCCGCTCATCAGGCCGGAAAAAATGCCGAAGGTGACGAAAGAGCGATCGCTGGCGGGCTGCTTCTCGCGCTTCGGCGGCAAGACGAGTTGTAGCGACGAGACGATGATGATCGCGCCGAGGAGGATTCGCATGAGGACGACGCCGTTCTCGGCAAGGTGCTCGATCAGCAGATAGCCGATCACCAGCGACGGCAGGCTGCTCAGAAGGACGAGCACGAGCGTTTTCTTCAGCACTTCGTTCCAACCCTTGCTCAGCATCATGGAGGCATTGACCAGGGTGAGCACGCTGGTCACCACGGCCGCGTCCTGAAGCGGCATCATCGCGCCCAGTGCAACGGCACCCATCAGAATAAGGCCGAAGGCGAAGCCGGTTAACGCCTGCACGTAGGCGGCAAGGCCCGCCGTCACCATGAAGGCCAGAGCCTGATTGATGGTCAACCTGCTTGCCTCCGCCCGGCGGCCGATGCGCCGGTTCCTGCCTGTGTGCTCATACCTTGCTGTCCAGCGACGCGATCAGGTTGGCGAGCAGAGCCGTTCGCGGTGCCAGGCTGCCGATCAGGATATGTTCCTCGAATGTATGCGCTCCGCCTCCGTCGGCACCCAGTCCGTCAAGGGTCGGAACGCCAAGGGCCGCCGTGAAGTTTCCGTCCGATCCGCCGCCGGTTGTCATGCCTTCCAGTGCAATGCCGAGTTCGCTCGCGATCCTGGCCGCGTGATCGAAGAGGCGGCGTCCCTCTCCGCTCTGGGCGAAGGGTGGTCGATTGATGGCGCCCGAGATGTCGAAGGTGATGTCGGGATCGACCGGCGTCATGTTCCTGATCTTGCCGATGACTTCGGCTGCCGTTGCTGCGTCCGGCAGGCGCAGGTCGAGTTGCAGGCGGCATTCCGCCGGCACGGTATTGCGCCCGGTGCCGCCCTCGATCGTGCCGGTGGTTACCGTGATGCCGCGATCGGGATCATTCAGCGCTTCGAGCTCCAGAACCAGCCGGGCTGCGGCACGAATTGCCGAGCGCCCGTCAAGCGGGTGGACGCCGGCATGCGAGGCGCGGCCGCGCACGACGACGTCGAACATTCCGACGCCTTTGCGCGCAGTGACGATCTTGCCGCCGTCCCGCGCCGGCTCGACGACGAGCGCGTAGGCGGCATTCGTTGCGAAATCCTCGATCACCGGCCGCGAGCTTTTCGAACCCACCTCCTCGTCCGGAACCACGAGCAGCTCGATCGGGAGGTTATGCCCCGCTTTCATCACGAGCGTCATGGCCTCGATCGCCATCAGCACGCCTGCCTTCATGTCATAGATGCCGGGGCCGTAGAGCCGGTCCCCCTCCTGTCGAAGCGGCAACTTTTCGCCGATCGTGCCGATTGCGTGTACCGTATCGATATGCGCGAGAATCAGGACGCTCTTGGCGTTGTAGCCCTCAAGGCGTGGCGTGCGGAGCGCGACGATGTCGCCGAAGCCGAGCGTGCCCGGCCTACGTTCGACGGCGAGGCCTGCTTTGCGGCCCACCTCTTCCAGGCGGTCCGCCAAACGATTGACCGCTGCTGCATCGCTGCTCGGCGTCTCCGCCCTGACCCAGAACCGGAGTTCCTCGAGCAACCGCTCGACATCGACATCGCTGACCGTGATTGGCAGGTTCATTTGCGGGTCACTCCATCATTTCGGCGGGCACGAGCCGGATCAGGTGCGTCGTCGCGGCGTCGACTTTCTCCCGGCTATAGAGCAGCGGCACGTACTCGCCACGCGACCAGCATTCGGAAAGATCGGCATAATGCGACGACCGCGGATCGCCCGACTGGCCGGGTGTATTGACGCAGACGCTGTTGTCCCATTGGCCGACATCCATCACCAGCCGCACGGAGGCGCCGGCATTGACGCCGAAATCGCTGATCCGATACGCCGCATGCATCGGCGTGGAGCGGCTGCCACCGAGCGGCAACGGACCCACGTTCCATTCCGTATCGGTTTCCGGCTTCACACGGCTCGCCGCATGCTCGAAAAGCGCCTGGTGGAGGTTTCCCCACCGCCATGCCGCCGGATCCGGCCCAAGCCGGGCAGCGCAATCTTGCCAGCCCTTCGTCAAGGTCGAAAGGACCAGCGCCTCCCGCTCTTCGACGCTCCAGAACCGTTCGGGCATCTGGAGCAGGGAGAGAAGCCGGTCAAAATCGCCAGGCAGCAGGAGCTGGCGGACGGTCTCGTTCGGCGCGAAGCGCGCCAGCAGGCCGGGCCGCAGGTGCTTCATCCACCAAACTTCAAACAATGCGGCCGGTGCGCTCCCTGCCTCGAGGCGGTAATCCCAGCCCTCGAACAGTTCAAGCCGACTGGCCTGCGCCCCATCCATCTGCACGCGCAATGCAATTTCCCGGAGCACGCCGATGATCAGCTTGGCGGGCCGCGAAAATACATCTGTCTGCAGGGCCATCGATGCGGACAGCGTATGGCTGTGATCACCGCCGAGCACGGCCTTGATGCGCTTTGCCCGGCTGCCTTCCGCCCATTCATGGCCAATGGACGGTGCGCCAGGATCGCGATCCGCGGGCAGGTTCATCTCGTTGGCTGAGGCCACGAAGCCAGCGGCTGGATTGAAGCTGCGCGGAAGCTCCGTCGCCGGCAGGAAGCCCTCCCATTCGTGGCTGCCGTCACCCGGCACCGGCAGGAGACCCTGCCAATTGCGGCGCATCGGCGAGAAGCCAGCGGTGAACCAGCCGATGTTGCCGTCAACATCGGCGCTGACATGATTGACCGAGGGCGTGCCCCAATGGTCAAGGGCATCCGCGAACCTCTGTGTCGAGCGGCTTCGCATGTAGGACAGACTGCCGAGATAGGCGGCCGAGCCAGGAGAATGCCAGACGGTGCGCATGGCGACCGCCCGGCGGCGCGCCCTGTCCTCGTGCAATACCGGTCCATGGCGGGTAAAGCACAGCGTCAGCACCTGCTCTGCACAACCGCGGACGGCGAAAGCTTGCTGGATCCGCTCGATCTGTTCCCAGCCGGTGCCATAGCGGTATAGATCCGGCTCACCCTCCTTCGTCTCGTAGACGTAGATGTCCTCCTGGTCCGCGCCGAAGATGGTGAGGCCGAAGGCGGTGCGCTCGTTATGGCCAATCGAGACGCCCGGTGCGGTTGGCTCGCCCGTGCCGATAATATTGATGCCCGGGGCCTCCAGGTGCACCAGGTAGCGGAGCGAAGGGACAGCATGGGCCCGGTGCGGGTCGCTCGCCAGGATTGGTCGGCCGCTCTGCGTGCGCGAGCCGTGGACCGCCCAGTTGTTGGAGCCTTCCTCGGCACTGCGCTGAACAACCTCGCCGAGATCCGTCACCTCAGACCAACTCCAGGCATCGGCAAGGCTTGCCGACAACCGCTCCTTTTCGAACGTGACCGGCGCCGTCGCAAGCTTGAACAGCCGCACGGCCTCCAGAGGAATATCCGCGTAGGCCAGTCCTTCCGCCAGTTTCGGTTCCACCGGCGGATCGAGCTCGAAGCGCAGCAGGTCGGTTGTCGCATCGGTCATCGCCATGACATTGGCGCGCAGAATCTCGGAGACGCCGTTGCGGGTCAACGCATGGGAGCGTATCCGCACCACGTCCTCCGGCTGCCAGCGAGCAGGGTGCGTGCCAAAGACCGCGAACTCGGGCGGCAGGCGCTCCGCCTCCCGCTCGCACAGGGCGATGTAGGCATTCACGCCGGCGGCAAAGGCAGTACAGATCACCTGCGTGTCATCGGCATAGGCAAGCCACTCGGCTGCCATGTCGCCGCGGTAGAGGAAGTGCCGCGCGGCATGATCCTGGGCGAGATAACCCGGACCGAAATCGGCGGCCAGCAGACCCAGGCCGCGCTTGCGCCACAGGTCGAGCTGCCAGAGCCTGTCGCGTGCGGCATTGAATCCCTGCAGGAGAAAGAGGTCGGCCTCGCTCGCCGCCCGGATGTGGGGGATCCCCCAGCGGTCGATCCGGATTTCCGCCTCGGCCTCCAGCCCGGAAAGTCCAATGGTTTCTTCAGTTGCACGGTCGGTCATGGCGGCATTTTCAAACATGATGGCAGGCGACGCTTGCGCCGTCAGGACGCGGCGTCAGCTCGGGGCGGACTTTCGAACAGATTTCGGTCGCCAGCGGGCAACGCGTATGAAAGGCGCAGCCGGAGGGGATGTTTGCCGGGCTCGGCAGCTCTCCCTGCAGGATGAAGCGCTGCTTGCTCCGCTGAGCTATCGGATCTGCCTCAGGTACAGCCGACATCAGCGCCCGGGTGTATGGATGCTTGGGATTTGCGAAGAAGGTGTCCCGATCTGCCATCTCCACGAAGCGACCGAGATACATCACCACCACCCGGTCGCAGATGTGGCGCACGACACTCAGGTCGTGCGAGACGAAGAGGTAGGCGACGCCCATGCGCTGTTGCAGCGCGACGAGCAGGTTGAGGATCTGCGCCCGCACCGAGACGTCGAGCGCCGAGACCGGCTCGTCGCAGATCAGGAGATCCGGCTCCAGGGCAAGGGCGCGGGCGATCACGACCCGCTGGCGCTGACCGCCGGAGAACTGGTGGGGATAGCGGTCGGCATGTTCTGGTCTCAGGCCAACCTGCGTCAGCAACTCCGCCACGCGGTCTTTCAGCGCCTTGCCCTTGGCTATGCCGCGCACGATGAGCGGTTCGGCGATGGTCGCCCCGATGGTCGAGCGCGGATTCAACGAAAGAGCAGGGTCCTGGAAGATCATCTGCACCTTTCGGCGAATGTCGTTGAGCTTGCGGCGATCAGCCCCGACCACTTCGTCTCCGCCAATCTTCACGCTGCCGGAAACCGGGGCCTGGAGTCCGACGATCGTGTTGGAGAGCGTTGACTTGCCACAGCCCGATTCGCCGACAAGGGCTACAGTTTCCGCCTTTCTGATCTCCAGATCAACGCCGTTGACGGCCTTGACCACCGCCCCCGAGGAACCGAGGAGCCCGGCGCGGCCACCGAAATGCACGGCCACATCTTTCAACTCGAGGACAATCTGCAGGTCATCGATCATGCAGCCACCTCACGGATTTCGGCCATGCGGTCGATGTGCCAGCAGGCGGAGCGGTGCCCGCCGCCGCGATCGAACAATGGCGGCTGTTCGGCACGACATTTTTCGGTCGCCAGCGGACAACGGTCAGCGAAGCGGCAGCCGGCCCCGAACTCGTTCGGCGTGGGCACCCTCCCCTCGATCGTCGCGAGGTCCGCCTTCGGCGCGTCGCTGAGCTTGGGGATGCTGGCGAGCAGGAGCGCCGTGTATGGGTGCTGGGGCTTCTCGAAGAGTATCTGGACGGGAGCAATCTCGGCGATGCGGCCGGCATACATGACCGCCACATCGTCGGCGATATCGGCGACAACGCCCATGTCGTGGGTGATGATGACGATCGAGGTGCCGCGTTCGGCGACGAGCTTCTTCATCAGGTCGAGGATCTGTGCCTGGATAGTCACATCAAGCGCCGTGGTCGGCTCGTCGGCCACCAGTACGCGCGGACTGCAGATCAGCGCGATCGAGATCATTATGCGCTGGCACATGCCCCCCGACAGTTCGAATGGATACTGGTGGAACCGCCGGTCGGGATCGGGAATGCCGACATCGGCAAGCATCCGGCGCGCCCGAGCATGGGCCTCGGCGCGGGGCACGTTGTGATGCGTCCGATAGGCGGCGGCGATCTGGGCACCCACCGTCGTCAGCGGATCGAGCGATGCGCTCGGCTCCTGGAAGATGATCGAGATGTCTTTGCCCCGTGTCTTGCGCATGTCACGCTGCGACAATGCCGTAAGGTCACGATCGTCGAGACGGATGTGACCGCCGGAACGCCGCGCTGCGGGCGGCAACAAGCCGAGCATGGCATAGCACGTCAACGATTTGCCGCAGCCGGATTCCCCGACCAGGGCCATCACCTTTCCCGGTGCGACGGAGAACGATATTCCGTCGACAACATTGGCTCCGGCGATCTCGACCGTCAAACCCTCCACGGAAAGCAATGGGCGCGGGTGTATCTCCATCCGGCGCTCCTCTAGCCTGCGCGTGCCGGTGGGACCGGTTCGGGGCGCTTGTAGTTCCCAATCGAATTGCCGCCGTCGACGCTGAGCACGGCACCGGTAATGAACGCCGCCTGCTCGGAACAGAGATAGGCAATCGCACTTGGCGCATCGTCCGGACCGCTGGAGCGTCCCAGTGGAATGTTCTTCAGCATGTTCTCGACATAGGCCTCGTCGAGGGCCGAAACCTCGCTGCCCGGCGCAAAGCCCGGCTCCACGACATTGACGCGGATTCCATGATGGGCAAGTTCCATCGCAAACCCCTTGGACAGACGCTCGATGGCGGTCTTGGAGGTGCAGTAGGGCACCGAGTTCTGGTTCATCTTGCGGGCAGCGCCGGAAGAGATGTTGACCACCGATCCCTGCTTGCCCTCGGCGATCATCAGCTTTGCCATCTCGCGCGTGAGTACGAAGGGCGCCCGCAGGTTTACGCCGAAGACGCGATCCCAGTCGGAAAATTCCATATCGAGCAGGCTGAACCGGGTGTAGATGCCGGCATTGTTGACGAGGATGTCCGGCGCCTTCCATTCGCGCCGCACCAGTTCGACAAGGTCGAGCATTGATACATCGCTCGTCAGTTCCGTGGCATGCAGCAGGGTGGTGGCGGGATTGAGATTGAGATCCGCCGCCACCTTCTCGAGCGCGTCCATGCGGATGTCGCTGAGGCAGAGCCGGGCGCCGCGCTTGGCGAAATAGGCCGAGGTCCAGCTGCCAAAGATGCCGGCGGCACCCGTGATGACCATTGTTTTATCTTGGAATTCCATGGGATAACCTCAGCGGGAACGGGAGCGCGGGTCGAGCTGGTCGCGCAGCCAGTCACCGAGCACATTTACGGAAAAGACGAGAAGGAAGAGGCAGACGCCCGGGACGGCAACGATCCACCACGCGCGTTCGAGATACTGGCGGCCGACGCTCATGATCGAGCCCCAGCTGGCCGACGGCGGCTGGATGCCGAGCCCGAGGAAGGAGAGACCTGATTCCATCAGGATCATCAGGCCGAACTCCGCGGTTGCCACGATCAGGATCGGGCCGGCGATGTTGGGCAGGACATGATGGAACAGGATGCGGACGGCCCCCGCCCCGGCCAGTTCCGACGCCTTGATGAAGGGGAGGTTCGACACCTGCAGCGTCTGGGCATAGGCGACGCGGGTATAGCGTGGCCAGCGGGTCAGTCCGAGGACGAGGACGAGCTTCAGGAACCCTGGGCCAAGCACGGCAACCGTCAGGACGGCCAGCAGGATGGCCGGGATTGACATCATGATGTCAACGAGACGCATGATGATCGTTTCGGTCCAGCCGCGGAACCAGCCGGCGAGCATGCCGAGCGAGACGCCAACCATGGTCGATACGATGACCGAGAGGGCTGCTACTCCCAGAGAAACCCTGGCGCCGTAGACAGTCCGAGAAAGAAGGTCGCGGCCAAGGTCATCCGTTCCCACCCAATAGGTGACGCCCCGATAGGTGAATCCCGGCGCCTTCAGGCGGGCCAGCAGTGTCTGGTTGTTGGGGTCGGCAGGGGCCACGAGCGGCGCAAAAACCGCCAGGAGGACGATTGCCGCCAGCAAGACGGAAACGACGATCACCGAGGGTGGGACACGGCGAAGGCGCTGGCGGATGGCATGGGCGCTTGCGGTCACGATGATATCCTTACCTTACCAGGCGGATGCGCGGATCAACCACCACGTAGACGAGGTCGGCCAGTACGCTGGTCAGCACATAGACGAATGAAATCAGCAGCACGATTACCTGGACCACCAGGAAGTCGCGCGACTGGATCGATTGAATGGCGAGTTGCCCGATCCCAGGCCAGGCAAAGACGGTCTCTATGATCACGGCGCCGGCAAGCAGATTGCCGATCTCCAGCGCGGCGATGGTGATGACCGGGATTGAAGCGTTGCGCAGGACGTGGCGGAAGACCGTCTGGCCAAGCGACAGCCCCCGGGCAAGCCCCGCCCGGACGTAGTCCTTACCCAGTTCGTCGATGATGGCAATCCGTGTCATCCGGGCAAAGGTGGACATCGAGAGCGCCCCCAGTGCGATCGACGGCATGATCATCGCACGAAGCTCGCTCGCTCCGGAGGTCGGCAACCAGCGCAGGGTGACGCCGAAAATGAAGATCAGCAGGATGGCCGAGAGGAATGTCGGCACGCTCTGTCCCGTCACGACGATGGCGGCAAGAATGCGCTCGATGGCGCTGCCGCGCATGGTGGCCATGATGATGCCGGAAGGAATGCCGATGCCGATCGCCACCATCAGCGCCCCGGCCGCCAGCTGAATCGTATAGGGTAAGCGCGAGGCAACGATGTCGAGGGCGGGCACGCGCTGGACGACGGACATGCCGAAGTCCAGCTGCGTCAGTCCATGGAGATAGTCGATATATTGAACCCAGATCGGCCGATCGAACCCGAGCTGATGCCGCAGTTCGGCGATCATTTCGGCCGAAGCGTCCTGGGGGACCAGGAGAAGCGTCGGATCCCCGGAAAGATGCATGATGACGAAGACGATCGTGAGCACGCCGAAGATTGCAACGAGTGCCTGTATCAACCTCTGGACGGTGTAGTTCAACACGATCCCGCCCTCGCCCTCAATGCTGCCAACTCATGTCCATGACGAACATGGCTTCATTGGCAGACGGCGTCCATTGCAGGTTCTTGGCTGCGCCATAGAGCGCATAGACCTGATAGAGGCCGAGACCCGGGACGTCCTCGCGCAGAATCTCATAAGCCTGGGTGTATAGCTCCTTGCGCTTTCCCTCGTCGAGGATGGCGCGCGCCTGGTCCACCAGCGCGTCGTACTTCTCGTTCTTGTACTTCGCCCAGATGCTGCCGCTGCGGAAAAGCGGAAAGATGATGCCGTCCGCATCCTGGCAGGCGCATGACCAGGCGCCGAAGGCCATACCGCCGGCATTCTCTGCATCACCCTGGCGACGCTTCAGGAAGGTGGCCTGGTCGCTTGAGGAGATCGTAACGTTCAGGCCGACTTCGTTTACCATCTGCTGGATGGCTTCCACGAGCGCGCGCGGATAGGACGGTGAGGTCAAGAACTCGACAGTCGCCCCTTCCGCACCGGCTGCCTTGACGAGTTCGGCTGCCTTCTGCGGATCATAAGGATAGCCTTCGACAGCCTCCGTGTAACCAAAGATGGGTTCGGCGCCGACGATGTTGATAGGCTTGCCGTAGCCCTCCAGCAAGGCATCCACGAGGCCCTGCTTGTCGATCGCATAGGCAATTGCCTGGCGCACGCGCACGTCCTTGGTCGGGCCCGCCTCGGCATTCAGGTAAAGATAGCCGACGCGTTCGGTCTCACCCGTCAGAAGCTTGGTGCTGTCGCTCTCGATGGTGGATGCCTGGTCCGGTGGCACGTCGCGGATGAGATCCGCCTTGCCGGTTTTCAGATCGGCGATGCGCGTCGAAACGTCCGGAACGGCACGGAATACGACCTTCTCGAAGGGCGGCTCGCCGCGCCAGTAATTGTCATAGGCCTCGAGCTCCGTCTGGATGCCCTTCTTCCAATCGGCCATCTTGTAGGGCCCGCTTCCGACCGGATGGAGGTTGAAGTCCTGGTCGCCGACCTTCTCGACATAGGCCTTGGGCACGATCGACAGCTTCACGAGCTGGGCCAGCAGCGCAGGATATGGCGACTTCGTCGTCACTTTCACCGTCGTCGGATCGACAACCTCCGCCGTCGCGATCTGGTCGAACTGGGACAATTGCGGGCTCTTGAGTGCCGGGTCGATAATGCGATTGATCGAAAAGGCGACATCTTCCGCCGTCAACTTCGAGCCGTCCTGGAAGGTCACGTCAGCGCGGATCTTGAAGGTGATGGTTGTATCGTTTTCATAGGTCCATTCGGTGGCGATCTGGGGGACGATCTTGCCCCCGCTGTCGCGGGTCAGGAGATTGTCGAAAATGTTGCGATACACCGTGTAGCTGTCGGTATTCCATTGCAGATGCGGATCGAGCGTTGCCACATCGTTCGGCAGGTCGATAGTCAGCGTCTCCTTGGTCTGGGCAATGGCCGTCGAGGCCATCAGGGCCAAAGCGAGGGACGCGATGAATGCTAGTCCTGGTTTCATGTCTTCACCCTCTCATTATTCATTATTCCAGCGTCATGGAACGAGCGTCATCTGGCAGGTCCGCCAGCGACAAGGCCGCATTCTTGGGCGCAGTAGCGGGCCAGCTCCGCATGGGTGCAGAACCAGACATCGCTTTTCGACTGCGCGAGCCGTATGATTTCCTCCAGAATGAAAATGCGGGAGCGATGACCCACGTGGTGCGGATGCAGAGTTACCTGGAAGAGACCGCCCTCCTCCCAGGCAACCTCCAGTTCGCGCTGCAGTATGTCAGCGACCATTCCAGGGCCGCCATAGGGGCGCGCACCAGTCATCCTGTCCATCGCCACATAGGGCGCATCGTCGCGGATCCACTCGACAGGGATCTCCACCAGGCCGGTCGGCTCACCATCTTCGAGCAACTCATAGGGCTCGTCGTCGGCCATCAGCGAAGAATCGTAGAGCAGGCCCATCTCTCGGGCGATCGCCAGCGTGTAGGGACTGAAATCCCAGGACGCGGTACGCATGCCAACCGGACGGACGCCCGAGAGCTTCTCCAGCACATCGGCAGCCCTCAGCGCCAGGTCCCGCTCGGTTGCGTGATCGAGCCGCGAGTTGAACTCGTGGATCCAACTGTGCATTCCAAGCTCGTGGCCGCCGGCAATGACGGCCTCGACCTCGCGAGGATTGATCATCGCCGACACTGCCGGCATGAAGAAGGAGGCCGGCACGCCATACTTTGCCAAAAGCGCCAATATGCGCGGCATGCCGCAGCGGGCACCGTATTGCCCCTGGCTCAGCCTGCTGATGGAGATGCCGCCATTCCTCAGCTCGAAGGTCTCGTGATCACTGTCAAATGAGATCGCTACAGCCATGCGGGCACCGTGCTTCCATGACGCCGGCTTCAGAGATCGTCCGGCTCTTGCCTTGAATATCTTCTGGTGCCAGATTTCCTCCGCCCACATCCAGGGCCGGTGCTGATCGTGCTCTTGGGTGGCGCTCATTCGTAACCTTCGTCTTCTGGCGCTCTGCGTATCGCCTCTGCTCCAAAAGTGTTACAAGCTCAAGAATTAGTTAGCAAGCGAGGTATTGTTCACATATATGAACTCCGAAGTGAAGAGTGCCGGCCGTATCCTCGACCTTCTCGACTATCTCTCGCGGCGGCGCGAACCGGTGACGCTGTCGCAGATCATCCGGGACCTGGGCTTTCCGAAATCCAGCGCGCACGGCCTCTTGCAGACGCTCGCCGCGCGGGGCCACCTCACGCAGGACACCCGCGGCCGCTACATCCTGATCGAGACGAGCCATGGCTTTCCCTTCCGGCAGCACGAGGAGCCGCTGGTCGTTACCGCGCGACCGTTCATGGAGCGCCTGCGCGACCGGTCCGGCGAGACCGTCCTGCTTTCCACCATGAACGCTCATTGCGAGGTCCGAAGACTCGCCAAGTGCGTGAGCAACCAGCCGATCCGCTATGATGTGAACATGGACGCGGCAATCGCACCCTACTGCACGGCCACCGGTCGCCTGCTGCTTGCCCACGCACACCCGGACGTGCGCGACGATTACCTCTCACGTGTGCAACTGCTAACCTACACCCGCCACACCGTCACGGACCCTCAGCAGTTGCGCAGGCTGTTGAAGAGTATCTGCAATGACGGATATGCGGTGAACGATCAGGAATTCGTCACTGGATCCACTGGCATCGCTGCGCCGGTGCGAGATCGCGATGGAAATGTTGTCGCCGCCCTCAACCTTGGCACCTTGACATCCCGGTTTGTTGAACGCCGCGAACTGCTGATCCTGATGGTGCGCAGTTTCGCCCACGATATCAGCCGCGCCCTGGGCTATCAGGCACCAAGACCAGGGCGGACCTTTGACGAGGGCAGACCTTAGCGAGGATAAAGAGCAGCAGGCCGCAGGGCAGGATCACGCACCCGCGACTTCGCCCGTACCGCTGAACACGCACCCGGCGTTATGCTGTTTTTCAAGAACAGTATAACCGCCGTGAGGATAAACTCGCAGGACGGCTGGGGTGCTGTAACGTTATTGGTGGATTGCCATGAGATCCTGCCTCGATCCAATTGATCTCTGGTCGAGGTAGCCCCTCGACATTCACTGGCCGAGTCGGGCGCGAGCACTTGCCTGTGCCGACCGGATCAGGCCCTGGTACTGGGCGTCCTTGCCCGGATACCAGGGCATACGCCCTATATCGGCGAAGCCCGGGATCGTCTCCATATGCTGCACCATGCGCCGGCGCATCGGCTCATCCGGCAGCGCGCCATACATGGCCTGCACATTGTCCTCCGCATGATCCGGGTTCGAGGTGCCGCACAGCACTGTCGTGACTGCCGGATGCGCCATCACCCATTTGAGGAAGAACTGCGCCCAGGTCACCGCTTCGAACTCCCGGGCAAAATCCGGCAACGGGCGGCCTTCGACCACCTTCATCAGCCGCGCCTTCTCCAGCGGCAGATTGATGAGAACGCCGACACCGCGGTCCGCCGCCGCCGGCAGCAGGCGCTGCTCGGCGCCGCGGTTGAAGATGGAATAGTTCGTCTGGATGAAATCGACGCCGTCGCGCTCGACGATTTCGGCAAGCTGGTCCTGCGCGCCGGTTTCATGATGGGTGACGCCGACATGGCGAATGCGGCCTTCCTTCTTCCAGGCCTGCATCAGCGGGATCACGACCGCCGCGTTGACGATGCTGTGGCACTGCATGAGGTCGATCGAATCGCGCCAGATACGCAGCCTCGACTGTTCGAAGCTCGCAAGCGCATGGCTCTCGTCACCGAGATATTCGCCGGTCGACCAGATCTTGTTGGCGACGAAGATGTCGGCTGCCTCCGGTGCTCCTGCCAGGAACGCGCCGACCGAGACCTCTGCCGATCCGTAGAGGGGCGTTGTATCGACGACCCGGCCGCCGCCGGCGACGTAGCGCCGGAAGACCTCGCCGAGATGGCCACGGTCGTCACCCGGGCGGGCGTCGAAGGTCAGGAAGGTGCCAAGGCCGAGCGTGGTAAGCTTCTGTTCCGTTCGCGGTATGGTCCGTGTCCGTGCCGTTGCCGTAGCCGCCGCAACGGACGCGCCTGGCTCGCCCTGGGCTTGCGCCGCAGTGGAAAGCAGCGGCGTTGCGGCCAGCATGGTGGCGCCGGTCCCCAGAGCGCCGATGAAGCCGCGTCGGCTGACGCCGAAATCCTGTTGTTCGCTCATGTTTCTTCTTTCCTGGGACGGTTGATTTGAATGGCTTGGTGTTTCAGCGGTCAGAACTGCCAGTTGATCGGGACCCAGGCATAGGACGCATCCGTCCTGAGCATTCGGCCGAGGCCGGGGAACGGGTAATGGAAGCCGAGGACGAGAAGCCGGTCCGCCGCCGCCATATCGAAGATGCGGCGGCGGGATGCGAGGGCCGCATCCTTGTCGCGATCCGGCCCCGGCAGCCATGGCCGGTCGATATTGACGATCGGATGGTAGGCGAGGTCAGCGGTCAGCAGCAGCTGGTCGTTGCCGGACTGGACGAGGAAGTTTGCCATCCCGGGCGTATGGCCGAATGCCGGAAGCGTGACGAGGCCGGGAACGATCTCCGCACCGGGTTCATAGAGTTCGATGCCGTTGGTTACCGGTTCGACGCTGCGCTTGATCGCCGCTGCGAAATCGCGGCGGAAATCCTCCGGCACCGGCATATAGGAAAGGTCGGGATCGTTGCGGATGAAGAAGTCCCAATCGGCACGCGGTGCAAACACGATCGCCCGCCGGAATGCCCTGCCGCCATCCGGGGCGCGAAGATTGCCGACATGATCCGGATGCGTGTGCGAAACGACGACGATATCGATGTCGTCAGGCTGCAGGCCAATGGCGGCGAGGTTGGCGAATATGCGGCCACCTTGCGGGCCCATGGTCAGTCCCGCACCGGCTTCGAGCAAAATGCGCCTTCCATTCGTCTCGATGAGAAGCGTATTGAGGTTCAGCGTCAGGCGGTCGGCGGGCAGGAAAGCCTGCCTCAGGACATCCTGCAGTTCCGACTCCGGCGCATCACTGGCATAGACGCGCGGCGGGCCTCCGATCAACCCGTCGCTCAGGACGGTGGCGGAGATATCGCCGATGCGAAAATGATAATGGCCGGCATTTCCACTCTTGATCGGGGGCGAGGCGGTGGGAGCGGCTTGGGCTAGCGCCGCGCCGGTTGGCAGGACCAGCCCTGCCGCGGCCGACGCGGCCGTGAGCATGATCTTCCTGCGGTTCAACGTGATCTCGACCATGTTCCTCATCCCGTCTCGATGCCTCACCGCGGATGATGCGTTGCGCGGCTTCACAAGGGATGACACGGATCGGTCGTACGGATAAGCTAATCAAAATAGATCAGCTTATTAAGCAGGGCTTTGCAATGCGGCCACTACGCCTGGACAGTCTGGAAATATTCGAGGATGTGGTGCGCCGTGGCGGCTTCAGGGCCGCAGCGCTTTCACGGGGCGTATCGTCGTCGGCGGTCAGCCAGTCGATCAGCGTTCTCGAGGAGGCGTTGGGCATCCGCCTGCTGAACCGGACGACGCGCAGCGTCGCGCCCACTGAAGCCGGTGAGCAGTTGCTCGAGCGCCTGCGGCCCGCTCTCCACGATATCCGGACCGCGATCGACGATCTGAACCAGTTGCGCGAGCGCCCATCCGGCACGGTGCGCATCAATGCACCGGGGCCGGCGGCCGACCATATCCTGTGCCCCCTCGCCTTCGCCTTCATGGAAATCTACCCCGACATCAATGTCGAAATCATCAGCGATGCCGCCATCATCGATATTGTCGAACAGGGTTTCGACGCCGGCGTGCGCTTTGGCAACCAGCTTGCACAGGACATGATCGCCATGCCGCTCGGCCCTGCGCTGCGATATGCCATCGTCGCCTCGCCCGATTATCTGCGCGGGCGCGGCCATCCAGAAGTGCCGGGCGATCTCTTGCAGCATGACTGCATCCGTCGCCGTTTCCCCGGCGGGACCATGGCGACGTGGAGATTCGGGCAGAACGGCGAAGAGGTGGAGATCACGCCGAAAGGCCGGCTGACGCTGAGTTCGGCCCATCAGGAATTACAGGCTGCCCGCGCGGGGTCTGGCATTGCCCATCTTTTCGAGGATTATGCCCGCGCCGACGTCGAACAGGGCCGGCTCGTCGAATTGCTCGGCGACTGGAAGCAGGAACTGCCGAGCTGGTATCTCTACTATCCGAGCCGGCGGCACACCAGTGCGGCCATGCGGGTCTTCCTCGACTATGTCCGCCATCATAAATGGCCGTAATCGAGAAGTCATGGCTAGGTGCCCATCAGCATCATTCGATTGGGTAAAGTCAGCGCCGATCGAAGCCCGCAAAAGGCGGGCAATAGTCCTGGAGAATTGGCACCATCCGGTGGCCGGAGGGAAGCCCGTTGCCACGGAAAACCAACGTGACAACGCCAATGTGATGTTTCGCAATTCGTGCCTTTCATTGCAGCACTGGCGATTTTATCGATCTCGTACATTCTTCCAAAAACCATGCCTTGAAGGCCGTCACCACCATCTTCTTGACACTCCGTCGCGGTATGGTCAGGAAATAGGGTTGAGCAAGTTCAAGCGCGTGATTAACGGGTTTGATAAGCGTGCCGGTTTCGACTGGCCTGGCAGCAAACATGCCTTGCGCTAACGCTACGCCCAGTCCGCCCAGGGCTAGATCAAGGGCTGCCCTTGACGAGTTTGTCGTTAGGCCTTTGCGTACATCCCCAGTCGGCACTACCAATGCCGTATCAAACCAACTGCGCCACGACGGAAAACTTGCCGCGGCAGGTCCCCAATCCGTATGGATGAGCGGCACCGTCAACAGGCTCGCAGGCGTGTCCAATGATCCATGCTCGGCCAGGAAACCTGGTGAACAGACGGGATAGACGGAATCTGTCATAATCTCTTCCGAATCGTGGTCCCGATAATGAAAGCGTCCATAGGACAACCGGATATCGATCAGATCACGCTCGAAAGGGACCGGATCCTCCTCACCTTTGAGTGAAATGTCGACCAAACCATGTACCGCAATGAAGTCTGGCAACCGGGTTGAAAGCCAGCCCATTGCGACAGACGGTGGTACCGACACGACCAGCGAGGGTCGTCGTTCACCACCACTCAATTCGCGAGAAACACTCCTTAATTCGTCAAAGGCTATCGCCAGCCGCGGCAGAATTTCCCTGCCCGCTTCCGTGAGTACGGCGCTCCGATTGATCCTGTGAAACAGTTTTCGAGCCACCTGGTCCTCAAGCGCACGAATAAGCTGGCTGATGGCGGCTGGCGAGACCGAAAGCTCCTTCGCGGCCGCTACGAAACTGCCGCAGCGAGCCGCAGCCTCGAAGGCCTCTAAACTACGGAGAGAAAAGGCGCTCATACGAGAGAAATAGATAAGTTCATCTTATCATAATCGCATAAAACGTCGTTTTGGAAAAGGCACCTCGTTGCGTAGGGTCCAATCTCTCGATCTGTTCAACCTGGGAAAGTCCGATGGATCACCGAACCATTATCGCATCATTGACGCCGGAGGAACGCAACCATCTGACCGCCAAGTCAAATATTGCGGGTATTATTCAACTGGCGGGACATTGGGGCGCTATCATTGTCCTCGGCTGGCTAATTGCCGTGCGTGTGCCCTTGTGGCCCTTGCTTGTTCTGCCGCAGGGCATTTTGATCGTGTTCTTGTTCACCCTTCTACACGAATCTGTGCACCGTACGCCTTTCAGGACGCAGTGGCTGAGCGACATTGTCGCGCGGGTGTGCAGCTTCATGATTGTCCTGCCGGCGGACTGGTTCCGCTACTTTCATTTTGCTCATCACCGCTTTACTCAGGATCCGGACAATGATCCAGAACTAGCGGAACCAAAGCCTGAAACCGTGCGGGAATATCTCGTCCACATAAGCGGGATTCAGGTTTGGTACAGCCAGTTGAAGACGCTCGGAGTAAATGCCATGGGATATGGCAGCGAACCATTCGTACCGGCAAAGGGGCGCAACAAGGTCCGCCGCGAGGCACAGATGATGATCCTCGGCTACGCCGTTGTGACTGGAACGTCCATATATCTGCAGACGGCTGCCCTCATCTATGTCTGGATCATACCCGCAATATTGGGGCAGCCTTTCCTGCGCCTTTACTTGCTTGCCGAGCATGGTCGTTGCCCCTATGTCGCCAACATGCTGGAGAACAGCAGGACGACAACGACGACATGGCTGGTCCGTAAGCTCGCGTGGAACATGCCATACCATGCCGAGCATCACGCATATCCAGGGGTGCCATTCTATCGGTTGCCGGAATTCCATACACTCATCAAAGGCCACCTTAAGCAAACCGAGGCCGGGTACGTACGGTTCCACACCAAATACCTGACGCGGACACCATAGGAAAGCGCTTGCTGGGGTCTCGAGACCACGGCCGTTCCGGAGCGCCTCATCCGACGGTTTCCGGTCGATCAGGCCACCAGGGAATTCATCGCCAGGCCAAACCCGACGATCAAGGCCAGGAGCAGTACATCGACAAGCAGTTTGCGAACACCGCCGTAAGCTCTGCTTTGCACGCGGCTCACATAATCCTCGCGGTAATTTTCCATGACGTTACCTCTTATTTCTTGGGTCTTTATCGGCACGACGGCTGGGCCTATCGCGCGTTGCCGACCTCGGTTTCGACTTGAGGCAAGCCTACCGCAACCCTGTCCCAGGAATGTCCCCGGGGCGGTTTGAACTGTAATCAAGTGTAACGAGATGTCGCGGCGGCGGTAGCGAAGTGGAAACTATCGGAGGTTGAGTCCTGACGAATAATCTGCCCGCCCTCAGGATGAGCGGCAGTGCAGGATATGGGCAACAGATAAGCGCTGTCGTCTTCGGCTCTTTGGAACAAGGAGCCGAGAAATCGATCAGGACGAGATTGGGCTTGCCTGTCGTCCGCGGCGGAACCTCGTTGCCGCCGTCGCAAATCTCCAGCGCTTGGGGTCGATGGCATGCCCGCCCTCGCCTTCGTCGTGACGCGGCAGAGAAATAATCGTCTGCATTCCGACATCCTTGGAAACGAAGATGATATCGCCGCCATGTTGACGAGCGACTGCTCGTGCAATCGCAAGGCCAAGCCCGATTCCGCCAGTCTCCTTGTTGCGGGATGTCTCCAATCGGAAGAAGGGAGCAAAGACCTTTTCTCTCATCTCTTCCGGGATACCTGGGCCACGATCCTCGACGACAATATCGACGCTGTTTGCCGTTTGAAGAATGAGTACCTTGGCTTCATCACCGTATCGGACTGCGTTCTCGATGACATTGCGTATCGCACGTCTAAGCCCATCCGGCCGGCACCGATAAGCGATCTTGTCGGCAGGGATCAGGGTTACAGGTCGGCCCAGTTCCTCCTGATCGTCGCATATGCTGCCGATCAACGCCTCCAGCTGGATCGGACGGGTTTCTTCCTCCGTCGATTCGCCTCGAGCAAACGCGATCGCGGCCTCGGTCATGCTCTGGAGCTCTTCGATCGTCATCAGCATCTTTTGCTGTATCTCCACGTCCTTGACGAACTCCGTCCTCAGCCTGAGAGAGGTCAGCGGAGTGCGCAGGTCATGACCAATCGCGGCGAGCATCTTCGTCCTGTCATCGATGAACCGGTGCAGGCGCGCTTGCATCTGGTTGAAGGCAGATGCCGTCCGCCGAATTTCCTCGGGTCCCTTCTCTTCCAACGGAGGCAGGTTCTCCCCGCGCCCCAGTGCCTCCGCGGCTCTCGCCAGACTCTTGAGGGGATGGGCAATGCGATTTCCTATCAGGATACCGATTATCGCGAGCACGACGGCGGTCAGAGCAAGCGAGCTGAAGGATGTCGACGTCCACCAGCTATCCTGTTTCATGTAGAAGGCCGCATTCAAATACCGTCCGTCATCCAGTTTCACGACCATCCCGTATCCACGCGCTCCGTCGAAGTAGGTATATTTGACGGGTTGGGGCAGCGCCCATATGTCTTGATACGGAGTTTTCCAGTCTTCGCCATGATTGGAAGATGCAACCTTCTTGGCGCTGGGTATTTGTGCTACTGCCGTGCCACCTTCGAAGAGCCGGACGAGATCGATATAATTATCGAGCGGACGGGTATATTGCCTGACTGCTTCCATTCGCCATGAGGGCGCGTCTGCAGCGTCGCTATCGCTGATCCAGAATCGCGAATCGCCGGTTTCACTGGCAGAAAGGACCTGCTGCCGAAACTGGGGCACAGCCTCATTGACGAGAAGGGTCATCGTGCGCGCGCGACTGAAGAATTCGCTTTTTGCGGCCGCATCCAGCGCCTTCGAATGCTCTTTCCACGAGATTACGAATGTTATGGCCTGGGCTATAAGCAAAGCCGCGAGCGTGAACCCGATGAACTGCGCAGCAAGGCTTCTCGTCCAGATTCTTATCATTCCAGGGATACCTCTGCCGAAAGGCTGTATCCGCCACCCCAGTGCGTCTTGATGATCGTCGGGTTCTTGGGATTGTCCTCGATCTTCTTTCTCAGGCGGCTGACCTGGTTGTCGATGCTGCGATCGAAGATATCGGCGGTTCGACCGACCGTAAGATCAAGAAGCTGCTCCCGGCTCAGGACAAGACCCGGCCGCCCGATGAAAACTTTCAACAGACGGAACTCGGCTGAACTGAGAGGAATTCCGACGCCATCGTCACCGGAAATCTCCTGGCGCCCCAGATTGACGCGCCAGGGTCCGACGCGGACATTCTTCGGGTTTGCTCCCGTGAACTGCAAAGGCGTATTGCTGGATCTGCGCAGTACCGCCCGAATGCGGGCCAACAGCTCCCTCGGATTGAACGGCTTCACCAGATAATCGTCCGCACCGAGTTCCAGTCCGATGATCCGGTCCGTGTCGTCCGCCATCGCGGTCAGGAAAATTATGGGCGTCCCGCTCGATGCACGCAGATGCCGACAGACCGAGAGTCCATCTTCACCTGGCATCATCACATCAAGGACGATCAGGTCGACGACCTGCTTTTCCAGAAGACGTCGCAGCGCAGCGCCGCCTTCCACGGCGCTGACTTTGTAACCCTGCTGTTCAAGATATTGTTGAACAAGATCTCGAATATCGCCGTGATCGTCAACGACCACGATATGTGCGGCTTCGTCCATGCTGGTACCCTTTTCTCGATGAACGATACATTAAAAAGGCGGGGTTTCGCAGTCGAAAAAGTGTATCAAAGTTTCACAGCCTTTGTCCTTGGGGTCGGTTCCGCATAGCTGCCGCACGCGGCGCGAAGCGAACCTGGCTGCTACTCCGCCGGCGCATCGGCCAGCGGCCGAGAGCGGGGTGACCTCGATGATCCGATGCTGGTCAACGCCCGTGTTGCAACATACACTGCCGGGATCATGAATATGCCGAGAAGCGTAGCGGAAATCATTCCGCCCATCACGCCGATGCCAATCGAATTCTGGCTGCCAGCGCCTGCACCCGACGCGGTCGCCAGTGGCAAGACGCCGAGGATGAAGGCGAATGAGGTCATGAGAATGGGTCGCAGGCGTTGACGCGCCGCCTCTATCGTCGCTTCGATGAGTGTCTTGCCCTTCGACTCCTCCACCGTCGCAAATTCAACGATAAGGATCGCGTTCTTGGCCGTAAGCCCGATCGTCGTAAGCAAGCCCACCTTGAAGTAGACGTCGTTCAACTGGCCAAAATAGCTTGCCGCGGCCAAGGCTCCCAAAATGCCCACTGGAACCGAAAGCATGACGGAGAAAGGTATCGTCCAGCTTTCGTAAAGTGCCGCCAGTGCCAGGAAAACGACAATCACCGAGATGATGTAGAGCTGGAGCGCCTGGTTCCCTGCAAGCCGTTCCTCTGCCGACAATCCGGTCCATTGGTGTGAAAAACCCTCCGGCAGATCGTCGACCATGCGGTCGACCTCTTCCATCGATTGTCCAGAACTCACTCCCGCCGCGGGTGAACCCTGCAATTGCACGGCAGAGACACCATTATAGCGCTCCAGCCTCGGCGACCCGAAGCTCCAATCCCCGGTCGAGAACGACGAAAGCGGGACCATCTCACCTGCATTATTTCGGATATGCCAGCGCTCGAAATCCTCGGGCTGCATGCGAAATTCCGCGCCGGACTGCACATATACGCGCTTCACGCGGCCACGGTCCAGGAAATCATTGACGTATGTGCCGCCCCACGCGGTAGACAGCGTCGAGTCGATATCCGACAGCTCGATGCCCAAGGCACTTGCGCGGTCACGATCTATGGATACGAAAAATTGCGGCGTATCGTCCTGTCCGTTCGGACGCGTGCCGGTCAATCTCTCATTCTGCGTGGCAGCGCCCAGGAGCTGGTTCCGTGCAGCCATGAGGGCCTCGTGCCCGGCATTGCCCGTGTCGCGGAGAAAGAAATCGAAGCCGCTATTGTTTCCGAAGCCGGGGATCGCCGGGGGAGCAAGCGCGACCACGCGGCCATCTGATATACTCCTGAAAGCGGCCATGGCTCGTTGTGCAATCGCCGCCGCCGTGGACTCCGGTGTTCGTCTTTGCTCGAAGTCCTTGAGAGCCACGAACACGGTCGCAACGTTCTGCCCTTGCCCGCCGAAACTGAAGCCAACCGATCCGAAAATTCCCTCGACGTAATCAGCCTCGTTGGTCATGTAGTGTTCGATCACTTGATCGAGGACCCGCCGCGTTCGATCGGCAGTCGCACCGGGCGGCAGCTGAACCGCCGTGACGAGGCGCCCTTGGTCCTCTTCAGGTAGAAAGGCAGAAGGCAGGCTGGTGAACAGAGCGCCAACTCCAGCTGCAATTGCGATAAACAGGATGACACCAATCGCCATGCGGCGAAGAAGGGCCTGGGTCGTCCGCTGGTACATGCCAGTGAAGCTGGCAAAGCCGGCATTGAACCATCGGAATGGTGCGGCCTTGGCGCCCCCATGTTTCGGTTTCCTGAGGAGCGATACGCAAAGAGCTGGCGTGAGAACCAGCGCGACAAGAACCGACAGGACCATCGCCGTGACAATCGTAACTGAGAATTGCCGGTAGATGATGCCGACGGAACCCGAGAAAAACGCCATCGGGATGAACACCGCGGCCAGAACCGTCGTTATGCCGATCAAAGCGCCGCTGATCTCGCCCATCGACTTGATCGTCGCTTCACGCGGGCCGAGATCCTCTTCCTCCATTACCCGCTCGACATTCTCGACAACGACGATGGCATCATCCACCAGGAGACCGATAGCCAGCACCATGCCGAACATTGTGAGCGTATTGATGGAATAGCCGAACAGCCCCAGGACAGCGAACGTTCCGAGCAATACGACCGGAATGGCCAATGTTGGAATGATCGTTGCCCGGATGTTCTGCAGGAACAGATACATGACCAGAAAGACGAGGACGACGGCCTCGATGAGGGTCACCACCACACCTTCGATCGACAATCGGACGAAAGGCGATGTGTCGAACGGATAATGGACGTCCACACTCGATGGAAAATTGACGCGTTGCCGCTCGATCTCGGCGCGTATGCCCTCGGCCGTCTCCAACGCATTGGCCCCGGCCGTCAGTCTGAAACCAATCCCGGCAGCCGGCGTGCCGCTATATGTGCTCGAATTGTTGTAGCTCTCGGCACCGAGCTCAACCTTTGCAACATCGTTCAGGCGGATAACGGAGCCATCTGCGGCGCTATCCAATATGATCTCCTCGAACTGTTCTACCGTTTGCAGGCGGCTCCCTGCCGTGACCGTCGCATTGAGTTGCTGGCCACGTCGTTGCGGCAGGGCACCAAGCTGTCCGGCGGAGACCTGGGTATTTTGCGCTCGCACCGCCTGCGTCACATCGCTGGCCATCAGACCGTGCTGCGCCAGTTTGTCGGGATCGAGCCAGATACGCATGGCGTAACGGTCGGAGCCCAGAAGCCGCGCCTCGCCAACGCCCGGCACCCTTCTCAACGTGTCCATTAGCGACGTATCGATGAAGTCGGCAATATCGTTCCCGTTGAGACTGCCGTCGGAAGATGCGAAAGCGGCAATCAGGAAAAAGCTCGCCGTCGATTTCGAGACCGTCAAACCGCTGTCCAGCACGGCTTGCGGCAACCGCGCCTCGACGAGTTGAAGGTTGTTCTGGACCTGCATTTGCGCCACGTCGGGATCGGCATCATTTGTGAATGTGAGCGTGATCGAAGCTTCACCGGTGGCTGCGGAGTTCGATGAGATGTAGTCGACATTGTCGATCCCGGTCATGCCTTGCTCGATTACCTTGGTAACCGAATCCTCGACCGTTTTCGCATCAGCTCCAGGATAATTTGCTGTAATCCGGACAGCGGGCGGTGCGATTTGAGGGTATTGGGATATCGACAGCGTCGGGATCGACAAAGCGCCAGCCATCATGATCGCTATGGCGAGGACGAAGGCAAAGATCGGTCGTTCGATGAAGAAGCGGGACATGAATGTAGAATCCTATTGAAGCGACGGAGCAGGCGATCTCGCGACGTCCTGGGCCTCGCGCGGCGGTGCAGAAGCTTGCTGCACATCTCTCAATTCCCCCGTCTGATCTTCAACGATCACATCCTTTGTGCGGACCTGCCGCCCCACTCCCGCTCGCTGAAATCCCTCGACAATGACGCGGTCGCCTTCGGCCACGCCGGCAGTGACGAGCCAGCTATTGCCGATGGTGCGATCGACAGTCAGAATTCGCTCCTCGATCTTCATCTCGCCATTGACGAACCTTGCCGTCGCCTGACCGCGGGGATTGCGGGAAACGGCACGCTGCGGCACGAGGAAACTGTTCTCGACAGAACCTTCTTCGATCAGCGCACGCACATACATTCCCGGCATCAGGATGCCGTCGGGATTGGGAAACTCGGCGCGTAACGAGACCATCCCTGTCGATTGCGAGACGGAAGATCCAATGAACTGCAGCTTGCCCGGAATGGGGTAGCGCGAACCATCCTCGAGCTTGAGCTCGACCGTTACAAATTCTTCGTTTGACCTGGCGTTGTTGGATGTGAGCGCCTTTAACGCCAGGAGGCTGGCGCTCGACCGCACAAGGTCGACATTGATGATATCGTGCTGGCGAATTGTCGTCAGGGGCTGCGCCTGGTTCTGGGTGACCAAGGCGCCTTGCGTGACGGTCGAACCATCGACGCGTCCACTGATCGGCGCCACGATCTTCGTGTAGGCGAGCTCGATCCGAGCCGTCTCCACCGCTGCTGTTGCCGCTGCAACGTCCGCCTCAAACTGCAGCAACTGGGTTCGCGCCTCATCAAGCTCCTGCTGGCTGACCACATTGGTGGTGCTCAGACTCTGGTAGCGATCGAACCGCGCGCGAGCGCTTGGAACCGCGCTCTCTGCCCGCTGAAGGGCCGCTTGCGCGTTTCGATAATTGGCCTCGAAGGGCGTCGGATCGAGTTCGTAGAGCACGTCGCCGGCTTCGACGAGACTGCCCTCTCTGAAAACGCGCCGCAGGATGGTGCCCGTCACCCGGGGTCGGACCTCGGAGACAAGATGGGCGCTTGTCCTCCCTGGCAATTCGCGCGTGAGCGTCACGTTTCTTTGCTGCAGTGTCTGAACGCTTACTTCCGGATCTTCAGCCGGCTGCTGGGCAGCTGCCTCGACGTTGGACCCCGGCAAGGCAAGGGCGCAGCTTAGGACGAGACTCATTTGGAGCAGGACGCGTCGGTAACGTCGGATCATTCTAGACACCATGTGAAAAAGTTGTTCCAGGAGGCACACCACGCAACCGTTGCGCCATGGCGATCAACGGAACGTAGCGGGGAGTTGTCGCGCGGGTGTGCCGCAGATCGCCAAAAGTGTATCAATGTGTAATCGAGCTATGGCCGGAGAACCTGGCCAGCCTCTTTTCGGTGCTCCGCGGGTTGTTGCGACCGGACTTCCACAGTTGGACCCGCGTTCTGGGTGCGCAGTTGGCGAAGCAACCGATCGGCGCTTAGCGATTGCTGTTGGGCCAGTTGGAGCAGTTGGTGCGCTGCCCTGAGCGCGGCCTCGTCGCCCAGCTCAAGTCCATTGTCTTCACAGAAACTGGTGAGTGCTTTTTTGAGCTCGCGGAGTTCCCAAAGTCCGATCTGCATCTGCCTTCTCCAAGTCGCTTCACTGGCCGCATATTGCCATCGTGATGTCCCCTGGGTGTGCCGAAGATGTAACGATTGGTGACGACCAGATTACTGGGAGTTTCGGGTCCAAACTCGGACGATCGAAAAGATATGACGGATTTCCAAGCATAGATCGTTTCAGCGGGCATAATTATCGTGTCGCTTGAATTTGGAGGCGACACAGTGATTAGCAACATGATCCATGCCACAGCGGCGAATGCGGCCGGTCGCATCACAGCACCGGCGCTGCTTGCGATCCTCGTGCCTTTTGCCGGACTATTTTATCCGGTTTCCGTCGCTGCGCAGGAGGCGGATGGACAGCGCCTGTTCCAGCAACGTTGTGCCACCTGCCACAGCATGGAACCGGGGCAGCGCAAAATGGGTCCCCAGCTTCTCGGCATCGTCGGCCGGACCGCCGGCAGCGTCGAAGGTGCAAATTATTCCGGCGCGATGCAGTCTTCAGGCATCGTCTGGGACCGCCAGTCGCTCGACACCTTCCTTACCGCGCCGCGCCAAATGATACGCGGCACACGGATGACCGTCAGCATCCCCGATGCGGCGCAACGAGCCGCCATTATCGATTACCTCGAAAGTCAATCACCAGATTGAGGAGAACATGGATGACAGCCTTCACGATCAACGGGAACGCGGTCGATGTCACCGCCGAACCGGATACGCCGCTGCTTTGGATAATTCGCGAGCATCTGAAGCTCACCGGTACCAAGTTCGGCTGCGGAGTTGCGCAATGCGGCGCCTGCACTGTCCATATTGACGGAGAGCCGGCGCGTTCCTGCCAGACTTTCCTGGAGGACGTGGCGGGGCGGCAGGTGACCACCATCGAGGGCCTGTCCCCGAACGCCAGCCATCCGCTGCAAAGGGCCTGGATTGTCGAGCAGGTGCCGCAATGCGGCTACTGCCAGTCCGGACAGATCATGCAGGCGGCAGCACTCCTCGAGCACAACCCCGACCCCACGCGCGAACAGATTGTCGCTCATATGGACGGCAATATCTGCCGTTGCGGGACCTATGTGCGCATCATCAGCGCCATTGAACGCGCCGCGCGGGAGGGCTGAGCCATGAATCGGATATTGAACCCCCAATCCCGCATACTTTCGCGGCGCAGCTTCCTGATGACGGTCGGTGGCGTCGGCATCGCAGTGGCGTTCGGAGGACTGCCCGATCTCGCCTACGGTGCGGCCATGGTCGCCGCCGCCGAAGGCAACTTCCGTCCCAACGCCTGGATCACGATCGCGGCGGATGGCACGGTCAGCATCGTCTCGCCGGCCGTCGAGATGGGTCAGGGTATTACAACGACGCTCCCGCTGCTTGTTGCCGAAGAACTGGATGCCGATTGGAACCGCGTACGGATCGTCCAGGCGCCTTCCGACGCCGAGACCTATGGCAACCCCGGATTCTACGGAATTCAGCTCACCGGCGGCAGCGAGTCGACGCGCGGCTACAATGCACTGCTTCGCCTGACCGGCGCCCAGACGCGGTTGATCCTGCTGGCCGGCGCGGCCGGCATCCTGAACGTGCCGGTGGGGGAACTCGAGACCGAGCCGCACAGGGTTGTGCATCCGTCCTCGGGCCGCTCATTGGACTACGGCGAGATCGCCGCCAGGGCGGCACTCCCTGATCCGCTGCCGCAGGCGACGGAGGCCGACCTGAAGCCAAGCGACAGGTGGCGCTATATTGGAAGCAGAGCAATCCAGCGCATCGACGTGCCCTCGAAGACCGATGGAACAGCAGTCTTCGGTATCGACGTCCAGCTTCCGAACATGCTCTACGGAGCAGTACTGCGTGCGCCGGTGCAAGGCGAGCGGCCCGAAACAATCGACGATGCCGAAGCGCGGGATGTGGCGGGCATCACCCATATCGTGCCTCTGTCTTACGGCGTCGGCATCATCGGCGAAACGGTGGAGGCGACGAAGCGCGCGAAAGACCTGCTCAAGGTTACCTGGAGCCAGACGTCACGGGTCCGCGACTACAACAGTCAGGGCCTGATCGACGAATACCGCGCTATCGGCCGCGACCTCCGGATGCAAGGAGTTCCTGCGCACACCAATGGTGACGCAGAGGCAGCGATTACCGGTGCCGCGACCGTGCTCGAGGTCGATTATATGAGCGACCATGTTGCCCATGCGACCATGGAGCCGATGAATGCCACCGCACTCGTCAACGGCGATACGGTGGAAATCTGGGCGCCTACCCAGGGTCCGACGGGCACACAGGGCTTCGCGGCTGAGGTGGTCGGCACCACGCCCGACAAGGTCAAGGTGCATACAACGCTGCTCGGCGGTGGATTTGGCCGCAAGGCGGAGGCCGATTTCATCGTCGACGCCGTGTCGCTGGCGAAAGCCGTGGAGGGCCGCCCCGTCAAGATGATCTGGAGCCGCGAGGACGACCTCCAGCACGACACGTTCCGGCCACTCGAAGCACAGCATGTCCGGGTGGGGCTCGATGCGGAGGGGAATATCGTCGGCTGGCGTCATCGCATCGTAGCGGACTCGATCTTTGCACGTACGTTGCCGCCTGTCTTCGCGCAGGCAGGGGGCCACGACGACGTCGTAACCGAGGGCGCAAAGTTCAACTACGCCGTGCCAGCACATCAGATCGAATATCTAAGGCAGGACAAGGGTCTCGCAATCGGATTCTGGTTCGCGGTGGGCGTCGGCTACACGAGATTCGCGATCGAATGCGTCATTGACGAGATTGCTGCCGCCCGAGGGGTCGATCCCGTCGCATTACGGCTGGAACTGCTCAAGGACCAGCCCCGCGCACGCAAGGTGGTAGAGACTGTGGCCCGGATGGCTGAGTGGGACCGGGCGCGTGACGGCCGGGGGCTCGGCTTGGCTTACTCCGACGCCTTCGGCTCGCATTGCGCGCAGGTTGCCGAGGTTTCGCTCGATCGCGACACCGGGGCAATCCGGGTGCATAAAGTCTGGTGCGCGATCGATCCTGGTGTCGCGATCCAACCCGTCCATATCGAGGCAATGATGATCACCGGCATCACTAACGGCACCGGCCATGCGCTGTTTGAGCAGATCAACGTCGTCGGCGGTGTGGTGCAAGAGCAGAATTTCGACACGTACCGGGTAATCCGCATGTCCGAGGCGCCCGAAATAGAGGTAGCCGTGGTGCCGACGCCCGGGAGCCCTTTTGGCGGCATTGGTCAAGCAGGCCTTCCTCCCACCGGCCCGGCCATCGCCAACGCCGTGGCGCGGCTCACCGGGGGCGTGCGGCTTCGTCACTATCCGTTCACTCAGGAACGAGTGAAGGCGGCGCTGGGCACTTGACCCTTCAGGCCACGAACGGACCATGCGCGTACTCGTAGGAATGGGCAGCTTTTCTGAAGGATCGCGCGTGTTCGTCCGGAGGAGAAGAGATTACTCTCGGGCAATCGCTGAAATCCTGAGAGTTGTTCATGCCTTACACGCTTTCCGTCAATGGCCAAGATTACCGTGTCGATGATGACGGAGATACGCCGCTTCTCTGGGTGCTGCGCGACACGCTGAAGCTGACCGGTACCAAATATGGCTGTGGGATGGCGCAGTGCGGTGCATGCACCGTGCACGTCGACGGTGTTCCGGCGCGCTCTTGCACGCTGTCGCTAGAGGCGGCCTCGTCCGCAAGGATCACTACGATCGAGGCCGTAGATGGCGCCGAGGCCGGGGCGATCCAGGAGGCCTGGGTTGCGCACGACGTCCCACAATGCGGCTTCTGTCAATCCGGGCAGATCATGAGCGCGATCGCGTTGCTTCGGACCATCCCAAAGCCCACGGACCGCGATATCGATCTGGCGATGAGCGGCAACATCTGTCGCTGCGCCACCTATAACCGGATTCGTGCCGCGATCCATGACGCGGCACTGAAATTGGGTAGCGCCACATGAGCCGGCGTGCATCCGCATTCCGGACCTGGCGTCGCCGACTTAAAGTTGGCCTCCTGTCCATATTTGGACTGATCGTGGTGGCGGGTGCGGGCGGTCTTGCTTATGCGCTGTATCCCAGAACCATGCCGCTGACGCAGCCAATCGAAACCAGACTGCACCCGGTCGAGATCGAACGCCTGCGCCTGGTCGCCGACTTCGCTGTGATCGCCGACCAGGGCAAACGTTCTGTGGCACTGTTCGAGGAAGCCGGGCGCGTTGTCCAGCACCCTCGCTGCATGAACTGCCATGCGGCAACCGATCGGCCAACGCAGACGGATACGCTGCGGCCGCATATGCCGTGGGTATCACGGGGCCCGGATGGGGGCGGCGAACCGACGCTGCGCTGTTCGACCTGCCACGGGGACACGAATTTCGAGCCATCCGGCGTGCCCGGCAATCCAGTTTGGACGCTCGCGCCTATCGAAATGGCCTGGCAAGGCAAAAGCCTTGGCGATATCTGCCGGCAGCTTCTCGATCCGGCACGGTCGCACATGACGCGCGAACAACTGCTTCATCACGTGACGGAGGACGGACTGGTCGGCTGGGCCTGGCACCCCGGCGCAGACCGCAAACCCGCACCCGGCACTCAGGAGCAGTTCGGAGAGCTGATCAAAGCCTGGCTTGAAACCGGCGCAGCGTGCCCTCAGTGAGCCGATTGCGCCCGATAGGAGAATGTCCATGACCGATACCCCCGCCAGGAACCAGCGTTTCCGGATGTCTCGCCGCCGCTTGATCCTGGGCGGATCGCTGGTCGGCGGTGCGCTGATCGTCGGCTATGCTGCCACCAATCCGATGCAGGCGCTGGGCGCCATCCTGCAGGGCGGCGGCAGCGACCCGGAGCCAAGTGCCTTCGGTCCATTCATTCGCATAACCGAGGACGGTTGGGTAACGATCGTCAGCAGGCAGCAGGAATTGGGTCAGGGTATCCATGCCGGGCTGGCTGCACTGGTCGCAGAGGAGCTCGACGCGGATTGGGACAAGATACGCGTCATCGATTCACGCAGCAATTTTCGTGCCTATGGCCCACAGGTCACAGGTGCATCTAACGGTATTGCATCCAATTGGGATCTGATGCGCAATGCCGGTGCCGCGGCACGTGCCATGTTCGTGGGCGCGGCCGCGCTTCGCTGGGGCGTTCCGAGTGGCTCGATCGACGTGCGCGACGGTATCGTGTCACACCCGGCGTCGAACCGCACGGCCACCTTCGCCGCACTCCTTGCCGACGCATCGCGCCAGACGCCGCCGGAATCGCCGGTGCTCAAACAGCCAGGGGACTATCGCCTGATCGGTACCGACAAGGTGCGGCGCAAGGACAGCCTTCCGAAAAGCACCGGCCTCCAGGTTTACACGCAGGACATCCAACGCCCGGACATGCTCGTTGCAATGGTCGCGCATAGCCCACGCTTCGGCGGCAAGCTGTCGCGATTCGATGCGTCCGACGCGCGGAAGGTGAAGGGCGTTGTTGACGTTTTCGCGATCGAGACCGGCGTTGCGGTGGTTGCCGAAACGACCTATGCCGCCTGGCGGGGGCGCGATGCACTTCGCATCGAATGGGACGATGGCGAAGCCGAAAAGCGTTCAACCGAAGAGCTCGTCGACCACTATCACGACCTGGCGGCAGAACGCGGCGATGTGGAACCGAGTACGTTCTTTTCCAAGGGCGAGAATCCAGAGATCGCGTTCAATGGCGGCGACGTCGCGGAGTTCGTCTTCGACTTTCCCTATCTCGCGCATGCGCCCATGGAGACGCTCGACTGTGTCGCCCAGGTGAATGGCTGGGACGTCGCGATTACGTCGGGAGCCCATGCTGCGACGATCGATCAGGTTCTGGGCGCGCTCGCGGCACGGACCATCCCCGGAAAGGTCGACATCGAGATTGTGCCGGCCGGCGGATCGTTTGGTCGCCGCAGCAACATGAGCTCCGACTATCTCGTCGAATGTGTACTGATCGCAAAGCGGACTGCCGGGCGCCCGGTCAAGCTGATGTGGAGCCGTGAGGATGAGATGATGTCGGGTTATTTCCGGCCAATGTCGCATCATCGTGCCTGGGTTGAAATCGGAGTTGACGGCTTCCCCACGCGTTGGCGCGTCCATAGCGTTTGTCAGGCGCTGTTTCCCATTGGGCCGAACAATCTGGCGACGGAAGGTATTACCAACTCGCCGTACTTCTCGACCGCCGCAACCGTCGATGGGAAGATCTTTACCCCGGATTTCCCGGTAGTGGTCGGCCTGTGGCGCTCGGTCGGTCATTCCCATACCGCCCTGGTGATGGAGCATATCGTCGATCAACTTGCCCGGCGGGCCGGTCTCGACCCGGCGGCGTACCGGCGTGTACTCTACGAGAAGGCGGGGGATAAGCGACGGCTGGCGGTGCTTGACGAGCTTTGCCTCAAGGCGGGTTGGGACAGTCCGATCGAGCCCGGCTGGGCGCGCGGGCTCGCCATTCACGAAGCGTTCGGCACCATCGTCGGCCAGGTCGCCGAGGTTCGGTTGGTCGATGGCCGGCCTATCGTCCGCCGCGTCGTTGCCGTTGTCGATTGCGGCATCTCCATCGCAAACGACCAGATCGCGGCGCAGATGGAGGGAGGGATCGCCTTTGGTCTCACGGCCGCTCTCTATGGCGCGGTAACCCTCAAGGACGGCATCGTCCAGGAAACCAATTTCGATCGTTATCCGATTTTGCGGATGAACGAGATGCCGGCGGTGGAAACGCATATCATCAAATCCGCCAACCGGCCGACCGGCATGGGCGAACCCGGCGTACCGCCCATCGCACCGGCGGTGGCGAATGCAATGCTGGCATTGACGGGAACTCCAACGACAAGTCTGCCGTTCCTGAGCGGCAACGCGCTCGGCAACAGCGACATATCTGCACAATCGTAGCTATTGTGCCCGGCGTAGCTATTGTGCACGAGTGCTGCCCCCCCGGAACAGATTGACTTTCTTGTCGCTAGTCTTCTCTGAACGCCCGATTGAACGTGTCGGTAATCGGGCCGGCAAGATAGTCGATGGCGCGACGCGGTTTATGGACGATGAGAATTTCGGCCGGCATGCCGGGGTAGAGCCTGATGGATGGATTGGCGGCCAATGATCGGGCGGAGATTTCGGCGCGTGCGACGAAATAAGCCGTGTCGTTTCTCTCATTGATGAGCTGGTCGGCGGCAACATAGGTGACTTTGCCGTCGAGCGGTGAGAGGGAACGCTGATTGAATGCAGTCAATCTGACCTGAACAGCCGAATCGACCGCCACGCCATCAATATCGCGCGGACTGATCATCATCTCGACGATCATCGGCTCGTTCTCAGGCACAATATCGAGAATTGCTTCTCCAGCCGCAACAACGCCGCCAGGTGTACGCAACCGGATATTGTCAACGATACCTGCTTGCGGTGATGCTATCTCAACCCGGCGCAAGACATCCTTGGCCGCAACAATCCGCTCTTCCGTATCGGCAAGATCGATCTGGTTCGTCGTGATCTCGCCGGCTATTTCCGACTGCAAGTCGCTTTCAATGCCATGAAGAGCAAACTCCGCACCAGCTTTCGCCTGTTCTGCTACTGCCTTGTCGCCGGCATATTCACCGCGGCTTCCGGCCAGTTCGCTCAATCTTGCATCGATCTCGGTGAGCCTGGATTTCTCTGCGAACCCTTTGTCGACCAGACCGGCGACAGCGGCGCGCTGTTCTGTGATCAGGGCGATCTGCCGATCGGCTGCAGCTATTTGCGCCTCTGACGCTTTCGCCTGCTCGGTATGTTGCTCGATGGTTTTCCGCTGCACGTCGATACGGCTTATCTTCTGAAAAGAGCGCTTTTCGAAGAATATCTGCTCTGCCTTCATGGCGTTCCGGGCGGTAACATCATCCCCAGCACCAAATTCCTCCGGAAACTGGATCTTGGCTGCGGTGGCTTGTTCCGCACGCAGGCGGGCAAGTCTGGCAATCAAACCGACCCGGCGACTCTGCAATGCCCGCAGTTCCGAGCGGGCCCTCGTATTGTCCAACCGGAGGAGCGGCTGCCCCGCTGTTACAACATCGCCTTCGCGCACCAGCAGGCTATCCAGAATACCACCCTCGAAATGGCTGATGGTCTTGCGCTTCGAATCAACGATCACCGTTCCAATTGCAATCGCGGCGCTTCCCAGTTCGGCCGAGTAGGCCCAGCTGAAGAATCCGCCAAACGCGATGCCTATCGTGGTTATTCCGGCGATGACAAGCCTGCGCAACGGCGACTTTTCGTCTTCCTGCTCAAGATCCGTCACCCACTCAGGGCGGACCGTGCCAAACCTGGTCGGCAGACTGCTGCCTGTTGAAGCCGTTCGCGGCGCAAGCAGTTCCACGACATGTCTGGGGCGGTCGCTTGTCATGATCGGTTTTCGGCCGCGCGCCATGCGAAACGGACGGCAAATCGCCATCCCAGCGCAAGCAGCACCTCCACTGTGATGAGGAGAACAAGCACCTTGATCGCCAGGGCCGATGCATTGATCCCGGGAACCGCCAGCACGGCAAAGTAGCCGACGGCGATGAACAGGCCATTCCAAAGAGCGATGCCCAATATTGTTCCGCCGGCAAATCGCCGGAAGTTCGCGGGAATAAGCCCGGCGACCAACGGCGCGATCAGGCGCACGGCGGGGATGAGCTGGGAGATGAAGATCAGGCTTCGCTCACGCGCCCGGAATGATGACAAGGTGTTATCGATGCGCGCTGATGACAAACCTAGCAACCTGCCAAACCAGTACAGCAGCCGGGTAGATCGGCTCCGCCCCACGGTTCGAACAAGCAGGTAAAAGGCCAGCCCTCCACTAAAGCTTCCGGCGGTGGTGAAGATGATCGCATCCGGGAGTGACCAGGCGCTGTCCACGGCCGCAATGCCGATTGCGACCAGGACGCCGTAGGATGGCAGAACGGGCACGAAACGCTCCGCGAGGCCGAGCGCGAACAGGCCGAACATGCCATAAGCAGCTATCCAGTTGATGAGGCTTCCAAGCGGGTCCATGCTCAGGCCTCGCCTTTGGCTGCTTGCGCATCTGAATAGCCGATCGTTGGCAGCGCATCGGGTTCGGACATTGGTGATGCCCCTTCTCGGATTGAGTTACGAAGTTTCGCCGCTGGTTGTGCCGGTTGGCTGGTCCCATCAAACTAATGGAAGATTCCAATGGCTAGAATGCCCGAAACCGCGATGAATTTGCCTATTCCTGCAAGCCATCTTCAAGGCCCCGGCTTGGCTCGGAAAGAACGGTGGGCCGGGCGAAGCCCACCGTTCCATGAACAATGACCTGACTGGAGATCGGATCATTATTTTCTCACGCCGCAGTCCTTCTACGGCATGAGGATGGGCCATTTCCCAATGTGGGAATCGGCACAATATTCCGGGGCTTGGTCCCGGAATCCTGCTTCGCGTGTGCTCAGAAGTTCCTTTGGAAGCGGATGATCCCCTCGAAGGCATCGTCTCCGTTGCCGTCGAAATCGTTCCGATCCTGGCGTTCGCCACCGAAAGACGTATAGCTGATTTCCGGCGTGATCATGAAGCCGGGTACCAGTTCGTAGGCGACGTTGGCGGCAGCATTGAATGTACCGTCCTCTTCATAGGCGCCCTGCACGTTGAAAGTTGCCTTCTCGGAAAGTTTGGCCGCAAGACCGCCCCACACGGCATAGTCGCCGTGCCATGCACCGAAATAGTTGTTCTCGAACTCATCGCCATTGGACTTGTAGCCGCCCATGACCCAAGCCGAGATTGTATCGGTGAAGCTCACATCCAAACGGATCTTGCCGGCCCATTCTTCGGAAACAGAATCATACCCGGCAACGCCGGAGACTTTGCCCCAGGCCTGTTCGTATCGCGCACCGACAACAATGTGAGGCATGTAGTCATCGATGCGGTAGTCGACATCGCCGTAACCCTGGTCAGCCTCCATGCCCTGTTCTGCACCGATCATCGCTGAGAAACCGTTGCCACCAGCCCAGGTATAGCTGATCTGATTGGTCACATACTGACCCGCCAGGATGACGTCATCGTTTATGATGTCGCCCATATAGCCAGTCCATGCCATGAACTGCGAGTCAGTGGCACCGACACGGAAGCCACCGAGTTCGATGAAGCCGTTGTTCAGCTCGACAGATTCGTCGTCATTGCCGTTGTTGAAGTTGAAACGCAGTTCGACATAGGAACGCAACGTACCGAGTTCCGTTTCGTTGCGTGCGTCAACACGAAGGGAAACACGCGAGCGCTGGGAATAAGTGTCACGCTCTTCGCCATTATACGCACTGTCACCGGCACGCGCGTCGTAACGCATGTAACCGCTGATCTTCAGGCAGGTCTCCGAGCCTGGAATGTAGAAGAAGCCAGCACCATAGGTGTCGCAAACGCGGACATATTCCGCCGGTTCCGGTTCCGCAACGATAACTGCATCTGCGGCACGAGCGCCCGATACCACGACAAGCGCGGCAGCGGAGCCCATTAGCAAGCTCTTAATGTTCATCATAAATCTCCAATGATGTTCTGTTTACGCCATGACTAAGCTCGCAATATTCAACAGTGTCAAAGCTATTTTTTACGCCGACGATCCATCGTTTTTATCGCGTTGCAGTTGAGCAACAGCCAATCCAATGGCAATCCGAGATAGCATTAACTCATTGTTTTTACGCAATTTTTGTAGCTGCCATTTGGACAAAGCTTCGCATTTCGACAAGAACAGGCTCGAATAATCTTTAGCCGACTGCGTTACTAATGCACGGCTTCGTCAAAGATCATTCTGCGACCTGTTCTCGCCAATTATATTCTGATAGCGACATGGCTTCTCGAACCTTGCCGTCATGTTTAACGCTGTTGTGATCTACTGCAGACTGTGCTCCTCAGCTCTCGATGCATTTCATTGTCTGACGCATCAGAAACGGCTGGAACTAACCTAAACCAAGGTTGTCCCACAGTTGTCCCGGCGAATGATTGAATTGTAGCCAAATGTGCCAGAATGGGTCCCCGGTTACACATTGTTGCGCCGCTGCCGTAACAGACCGCGCCCTGCCTTTGCCGTCATGAGAGGCGCATAGCTTCTCCGACCATTCGTGGAGCTCCCGCGCCACCGTCCATCGCTCCTCGCATGGCGATTTCGCCGCTTAAGGAAGGCTCGACGATCTGCAGGGCTTCCAGCAGCGGCAGCTCGAACTTTAGAAATTTGCTGGCCGCGATCCCGATCTGCTTGAGGTTTTCATCCTTGGATTCAATCCTGCTGCCTTCATTCAGCAAGCGTTCGCCAATGCTGTCCAGAAAGTCCCAGACATAATCAGCCAATGAATCGGGACTGACCCGCCCTTCGTTCCAGGCGCGAATAAATAGTTGCGTCATGTGCGGCATCGCGATCCCGCCGCCGGTCACCGGTGACGCCATGTGATGCAAATCCATGCCGACGAGGGCGCGTTCCAGGATATGCCTGTTCAAGGCCCTGCATTGCTCGATTACCTTTTGGGAGGGTTGCTGTGCTGGACCCATGAACCCTGCACCGGTGAGAACCGTCAGCACTTCAACGACGTCTTTGGGTTCAAGCCGTTGAAGTTTCGGATGCCTCAATAGTTCATCGACGCGCTTTGGCCTATATCCGTCATCGGACAAGGCCTCGATGACAGGATCATATTTTTCGGTCGGCAGTTCCACTTCCCCGCGACCGCACGGGATCTTCTTTGGAATATCGGCTATTGGCTTCAACAAGACGAAGACCTGCGCGTGCCATGCATCGCGATGTTCCGAGTCCGACAGTTTCCGAGGTCCCTTGATGAAGATGTCGCTTCTGAACCGTCTGTTCAGCAGATAGTCGCGCACCGTCTCCCGCATGATCGGATGGCCGATTTGCGCGACGAGCTTGCGGCCCGTTTCGCTGAGCCTGAGCGCATCCACGCCGCTCAAAAGACTGGCAGATCCAACGAAGGAGAGCTTGGCGTCCTCAAGGCTGCGGACCATGTCGGAAAAATGCCCCAGATGCCAGTCGGCGTTCAGAAATTCATGTGCCAGATAGTTGCGGCCTTGCTTCATCAGATGTTCGAGATGCTGTCCAGCGACAGGATTCTCCTGAAAATAGATGGAACCGGCCTTCGCGATGTCCGCGGAGAACTTGAGCGCACCTTCGATCATTCCCACAGGTCCCGACATTATGCCGTCGCCATAGTCCTGATAGAGGGACAACAGCTCCCGGATGGGAATAACCGGGGCCCACCCGGGCAGGCAGTTGTAGCTTATGTAGGCAATCCCGCCCGGGCGAAGCTTCCGCCTGATAATATCCACGATGATTTTTCGGTTCGCTTCAGAAATCCAGCTCCAGATGCCGTGAAGCGCAATGATATCAAAGTCTGGAAGATCGTTCCGGCTCGACAGCTCTTCGAATGAGTCGTCGAACAGACGAAGGTCGGCGCCGGAAGCTGCGGCGAGCCTGCGGGCCTCGACCGTCTGGGTGGGGTTGAAATCGGTTCCCCAATAGGATCCAGCGGATCCCGCCGCATGCATGTTGATTGAGACGCCTTGTCCGAAACCAAGTTCGAGATAGATCGGCTTCTCGCGCAGCTGCGGCTCAGCCGCTTGGCCGAGACAGGCAAGGCGCAGCATTGCCGGGTTCATTTCCGAGTAGTAGCCATAGGAATAGTTCAGATCAGTATAGTACCCGTAGGACCATGCCATCGGTGAGACTCCACGACGCGTTCAGGGCTCGGCCCCGCCGTCCGTTGTTGCTGGATTGAAGGCGATATCGGTATCGCCGCGCGCCGGGACCAGCGGGACCTCAATATCTGTCCCGACACGGTCCGCTTGGCATTTTCATATCAATAGGGTCAGGTAAGCTGGAGCTCCATGCCTGAACGCGCGAAAAACTTGCCCATTCCTGCGTTGATCGCTTAACCGATAAGCGACCTCAATCAGGCTGTGATCGCTCCAGAGCCGGCAACGGTATCGCGCCGGTTCGTCATGGCTGGTCTGACCTCCGCGTCTACCTTGTGCCCACGCCCATATTGCCTAGGCGAGCAGCCCATGACGCGTTTGAAGGCCGTGCTGAACGCGCTTTCCGATTCATAGCCGAGCGAAGCGGCTATCGCCGAGACGGGATCGCTTGAGTTTTCGAGCCTGTCGGAGGCGAGCAGCATCCGCCACCGCGCCACATATTGCATTGGCGGCTCGCCCACCCGCTCCCTGAACCTGAGCGCGAATGTCGAACGCGACATTCCGGCTATCTCACCCAGCTCTTGCAGCGTCCATTGATATGCCGGATCGGCATGGATCGCCTTGATCGCGGCACCGAGTTGTCCGTCCGCCAGAGAAAAGAACCAGCCGACGCGCTCGCCGCCATCCGTGTCGAGATGTATACGCAGAGCCTGCATCAGCATCAGGTGGGCCAGGTGCTGCACGACAAGAGCGTTCCCCGGCTGCTGTTCGCGCAGTTCCTTCATCATCTGTTCGACCGACCAACGCAGGGTTGCCTGTTCGGGCTGCTGGCGAATATGGACGATCGGCGGAAGCAGTCCCAGCAGCATGTCGGCGTGATTGCCCTTCACGCCGAAACGGCTTCCGATGAGAAACAGGCCGCCGCCGCCGTTAAGCGTGACGACACCACCCCTTCGTGCCACCGGAAATATCTCCGCGGCCCCGACCGCTGGTCCATTGATGCTGCTGCCAAGACGGAAGCGGCGACCCGTCGGCAGCACGAAGCAATCGCCGGCCTCAAGCCGCACTGCATCACTGACTCCGTCGACGGTGAGCCAGCAGCCACCCGACATGACAGCATAGCATTTGATGAGCTTGTTCTGATCGCCGAACTGAACAGCCCATTCGCCGCCGGCGTCGAAACCGGAAGATACATAGGCATGGGGTTTCAGCAGCGAAAGGACGTCGGACAGCGGATCCATGGGCTCATCCCGGACGATTGCAAAGATAACCCGATCATACAGGGCAGATCGCCTGTCGCAACTCGGCACTTTGCGCCCTAAACTAACCAGCCTCAACGTGGGCGGGAGTGGGGGCGCAGCGCGGGCCCCGGTCTCACACGAATGTCACGTTCGTCAATTTAAGAGACGCGTCCCAGAGACGTGCGGCCACTGAGGTATCGAGCGCCGCCTTTGGCGGCGTCTCCTCGGTCGGATAGCCGCGCGTCCCGCTCAACCTGTCAGGCCCATAATAGGTGCCGTCGCGCGCCGCCGGGTCGGTCGCTGCATAGAGCGTCGGTAGCGCGCCCTGCCACACGGGCTGGAACAGAAATGGCAGGAAGCGGCGCGCCATCCCAGCCGCGCTCCACCGGCCCGCTCCGTTCGGAAGCAGGTCGGTGCGGGTGACGCCCGGATGGGCGGCGAGGCTCTCGATGCCCCATCCGGACGCCTTGCTGCGCCGGCTCAGTTCCAGGGCGAACATGACGCAGGCAAGCTTCGACTGGCTGTAGACCGGTCCCGGCTCATAGCCGCGCTCTGCCTGCAGGTCGTCGAAGTTGATCGCGCCTTGTCGCGCTGCAATGCTGCCGAGGGTCACGACCCGGGGGTTCTGCGCTTTCTTCAGGAGCGGCAGCAGATGCGCCGTGAGCGCGAAATGGCCGAGATAATTGGTGCCGAACTGCAACTCGAAGCCGTCACTGGTCTCACGACGCTTCGGCGGCGTCATGACGCCGGCATTGTTGATCAGGAGATCGAGGCTGTCCTGCTCGCGCGCCAGTTGCGCGGCGAATTCGGCGATCGACGCGAGGTTGGCGAGATCCACCTTGCCAAACCGCACTTGCCCGTCGGGCACGGTTTGTCTGATCGCGGCCACCGCTTCAGCACCCTTCTGGGGATTGCGCCCGGCGATCACGACATTCGCTCCGGCCCGCACCAGGGCAAGTGCGTCCTCGTAGCCTAGTCCCCCAGTGCCGGTCACGACAGCTGTGCGACCCTGCTGCGATGGAATATTCTTGCTCGTCCACTTGGTCATTTAGGAGATCCACGTCTTTCCAAAAGTTTAGCGAGGCTATGAGTGACGAATGTCGCGACGCGCCCGCTTTTGCCCTCCTAATAGAAACGCCGTCGCTCCACCTCCATGTCCAAACCAACAATAAACATGCCTATTCCTACATTACTTCAGTTGGCACGATATCCAAAGGAGGGGAAATATTTGTCCTGCCATGCCGGATCCGGGACCGCACCGCATCCATGCCCAACCCGGTCAGTTGCAGCGAAATCTCCCAGAGGCGCGCAGCGACGGTAGTGTCCAGCGCCTGGCCAGGAGGCTTCTCCTCGATTGGATAGCCCCGGGTTCCAGCCAGCCGGTCAGGTCCGTAATAGTGGCCGGCCTGCGCCGCCGGATCGGTCGCAGCAAAGAGTGTTGGCAAGGCGCCCTGCCATGCGGGCTGATAGAGAAACCATAAATAGCGCCGCGCAAATCCAGGCAGGCTCGACCAGCCCGGACCGTTCGGAATGAGGTCCGTGCGCGAGATGCCGGGATGCGCCGCCAGGCTATCGATGCCCCATCCTTCACCCTTGCTGCGTCGGTTCAGTTCGAAGGCGAACATGATGCAGGCCAGTTTCGACTGGCTGTAGACTTGCATTGGCTTGTAACCGCGTTCGGCTTGCAGGTCTTCAAAGTTCATGGCTCCCCATCGTGCTGCCACACTGCCCAAAGTCACCACGCGGGGCCTTTGCCCCCGCTTCAGGAGCGGCAGCAAATGCATGGTAAGGGCGAAATGACCAAGATAATTGGTCCCCAACTGCAACTCGAAGCCATCACTGGTCTCGCGCCGCGTCGGCATTCTCATGACTCCGGCATTGTTCACCAGAAGGTCGATACTGTCCTGCTCCCGTCCGATCTGCGTGGCGAATTCCGCGATCGAAGCGAGATTTGCGAGATCGACCTTGCCGAACCGCACCTGTGCGCCGGGGACGGTTTCCCTGATTGCGTCCACGGCTTTCGCGCCCTTGCCGGGATTGCGCCCGGCGATCACCACATCAGCGCCAGCTCGCGCCAATGCCAACGCGGTCTCGAAGCCTAGCCCGCCCGTACCGGTGACGACCGCTGAGCGGCCATCTTGCGATGGAATGTCCCGGGATGTCCATTTCGTCATCTCATTATCCTTGTCTACCGCCGGCTCGCACGGGCTATCGCTGGCGCGTCATTGGGCTTCACTGCGCGCGGCGAAGCACCATGGTTCGGCCAAGTATGGCGGTGCCCATATAGGCGCGAAGCTCGAGTTTTCCGCTCACCAGCGTGGCTCGAGCGGAGTGCGTCTGGCCAGTTGCCCCGCTGTAGAAACTTCCGTCTTCCCAGCGACCGTCAGCGGCGTCCCATTTGAGGTTCGTCACCAGAACGGCTCGCTCCAAGGAACGGCTTCTGAGGTTCGGGTCCGGATTGAGCGTGTCCTTCTTGAAGGTCTTGTCGTCGGCCTCCATCAGAAGTTTTCCGTAGAGGACCCGGGCCGCATAACTTCCTCCGGCGTCAAACATCTCGAGTTTGATGTTGCCGTCTTCGGATTCCCAGACGCCGACGATCTGATCCGGTGAAGAAGCCTGTGCGAATGCAGATCCAGCCGAAAGGCCTATCACGCCCGCCAGGAGCGTTGCGACCAGCATGGGCCCCGTTACTGATTTCAACATTCTACGTTCCTTTTGTCGGTTAGGTGGACGTCACGTCGAGAGTCGTGCCGCCCTGAGTTCGATGGCTGCCCAATCCCAAATCAGCGCGGCCTTGGATCAGGCCGGGACGATTGCCGGACATTGTGCTGCGGAAATTACACGGCGGCTGCCGAGCGACGAATGCCAAGAACCGCAAATTTCCTGCCCGATCCTGCAGCTGAATAGGAGGCCTTGCCCGCCCCGCGCAGCAGTTCGCGAAGAGGGTGGGCCCTTAATCCGCCCGCTGATGCGCTCTCCTATTCCAACCCGCGATCAGAGCAAGGCGCAGCCCTTGACATTTGTTTGGTACCTTGCATATTTGCTAGGTAGCTAGCAACATTGGAGTATGCAGCGGTGATCGGGAAAGACACAGATCGTGACATCATTGGAGCTTGGGCCAAGCGATGTTACTTCGCCGGTCGGGCGGTCATGGATTCAGCCTTGCGTCCTTACGATCTTGGCTCCGTGCAGTGGTACGTGCTCCAGCAGCTCGCAACGGCAGGGCCGACCATGCAACGTGATCTCGTGCGGTTGCTCGCGATCGAACGCGCGACAATGACTGGCATCGTTGCAACGCTCGTGCGCAAGGGGTTGATCGAGCAGGAGCCAGACAAGGTTGATCAGCGCCAGAAGCTTCTACGCATCACCGCCACCGGAACGACGCTATGGGGCGAGCTGCCTGATTTGTCCTTCATTCGCGCAGCCGCGTTCGACGGCATCGACGATGCCGACATTGCGATCGCGGTCCGAGTTCTCCAGAGCGCGACTGATCGGCTCGAAACCATTCTGCAGAAAGGAACCCATCCATGACAGTGCTGATAACCGGCGCAACGGGGCTCGTCGGAGCCCGTCTTCTTCCGCGCCTCGTCGAAGCAGGGCTGAACTGCCGCGCGCTCATGCGCAACAGCAAGAAGGCACCCGCCGGCGTGGAAGCGGTGGAAGCCGATCTCCTCGATCCCGTTTCGCTCATGCCGGCAATGGAGGGCGTTTCGGCGATCATCCATCTCGCAGCGGTTTTCCGCACGCCCGACACCGATCTCATTTGGAAGAGCAATCTCGAAGGCACGTGCAATCTCATCGCGGCGGCGAAGGCGCATGCGCCCGAGGCGCGTTTCATCATGGCAAGCACGTCCAATATCTATCACGCGGACAGCCCGCATCCTGGCCGCGAGGACGATGCGGCGAACCCGCAACAGGCCTATCCCGCCAGCAAACTGGCTGCCGAGAACGCATTGCGCAATAGCGGGCTGAACTGGGCCATCCAGCGGTTTGGCTTCGTCTATGGCGACAATGACGGACATCTCCAGGAACTGCCCCGACTTGTCGCCAATTACAAAATGCATCCTGCCCAGAGAATGAGCCTGGTACATCACCGCGATATCGCCACGGCCATCAACATCGCCCTGACCGGGGCGATGGATGGGCGTATCGTCAACATCGCCGATGAGGCCCCGACTTCGATCTACGAACTCGTCACCCTGGTCGGCGGCACAATGGAACCGTCGGCGACGCCGCTCGGAAATCCTTGGCACCTCCACATGGATGTCTCGCTTGCTCGCAGCCTCGGTTTTCAACCGATCGTCAGAACCGTTCATCAGGCTGCGCGGCAAAATCTGATGTGATTGGCTTCGTATGGTATTCTAAAAGACCGCTCCGAGCCGAAATGACACGGAGCGGCCTCCTGCAGAACGCGTTCAGGCGGAACGGGCCTTGCGGCTGGCATACTGGCTGTACATCCGCTGGTGGTTCAGCGCGTCCTGCTTCGGAGCCACGCCGAACATTCGGGAATATTCTCGGCTGAACTGCGACGGACTTTCGTAACCGACCTTGTAGGCGGTCTCCTCGACACTCGCCGCGTCCGCAACCATGATGCGCCGCGCCTCCAGCAGGCGCAGTTGCTTCTGGAACTGAAGCGGCGTCACCGAAGTCAGTTGCTTGAAGTGCTGATGGAACGAGGACGGGCTCATGCGCGCAACTTCGGCAAGTTGCTCCACCCGCAGGGATTGGGTGAAGTTGGCCCGCAGGAAATAGATGGCTTTGGCAACCCGCATGAAATTCGATTCCGGCACCGCGAGACTGCATAGTTCGGCGCCATGCGGGCCCGTGAGAAGCCAGTAGCAGATCTCGCGCATGACAGATGGATAGAGGATCGGGATTGCCTTCGGCGTTTGCGACATCCGTATCAGCCGCAGCACGCATTCCGCCAATGGTTCATCGACCGTCCCGACGAACACGCATGCACCGGGAGTGGCAGGCGGAGCCGGAGGCGTCTCCAACTGCTCCAGCACCTCGCGCAGCATCGAAACGTCCAGATCTATGGTGACGCCAATATAGGGCAGCTGCGGGCTTGCATCGACGACCCGACCACTCGCCGGCATTTCCATGCTGACGACCAGACATTCCATGGCGCCGTAGCGAAGCGTGTCCTCACCGAAGTGAATTTCCTTTGCTCCCTGGACGACGACACACAGCGACGGACGGTAGATCATCCGCATCGGCATCCGCTGTTCGTATGAACGGGTGATGTTGACGCTGTCGATCTGTGTCGGGAACAGGCCCTCACCGCCGCCCTGGCTTTCGATATAAGCGGTTACTCCGCCAAGGAGCGATGACGACACGCGAACCTCCGACTGCGTTCGAGGCCAGCGCATCACTTGCCCTGCCATAGGCAACATATCGCGGCCTGTAGGAATAGGCAAATTTCTTGCTGTATCGGGCATTTTGGTCATTGAAGACTTCCTCTAGCTTGATGATGCCAATCACAGCCAGGGAAGCGTCAAACATGACAGAAATTGCCGCGTCGTCAATAGACAGTCGAGACGTGCCGACCACTATGTCTACTGCCGACGGCGATGAATATGTTCAGGGGCGACGGGTTGTTGTGCTGCTTGTCGCACTGTTTCTTGTCAGCGTTACGTCGCAGGTCGATCGGATGCTTCCTTTCGTCCTGGCCGAGTCAATCAAGAAGGATCTAGACCTGAGCGACACGCAGGTGGGCTTACTGACAGGCATCGCCTTTGCGGTGTGCTATACGCTCTTGTCGATGCCGCTCGCCCGTGCTGCCGATCGAGGCTCGCCGCGCTTCGTCCTGATCCTGTGCATCGTGCTCTGGACCGCGATGACGGCGCTCGGCGGGCTCGCCATGAGTTTCTTGTTCCTCGCTTTTACACGCTTCGGCGTCGCCTTTGGCGAGGCCGGCGGCACGCCCTCCAGCCACGCGATCATTGCTCGCAAAATCGCGCCCGAGCGCCGCGGCCTGGCACTGGGCATTTTCTCCATGGGCATTCCGCTCGGCACCATGGTGGGCTTCGGAGCAGGCGGTGCGATCGGCGACGCCCTCGGCTGGCGCACAGCACTCGTCGGCGCCGGCGCCCTTGGGCTGCTGATCGCCCTGCTGGCGCTCATCGTCATAGGACCGACTCCGCCGCTCAGGCGCACGGCGGCCAATAGCGAGCCCTTCCTGCGGGCGAGCCTGCAATTGCTTTCCTCCCCGGCATTCCGTTGGCTGTTCATCGGGTCGATCGCACTCGGTTTCGCTGCGGCTCCGTTCTATGCATTTGCCGTTCCCTTCCTCATCCGCACCCACGGCTTCAGCGCCAGCGAGGCCGGACTGGCGTTCGGGCTGCTGCAAGGCCTGATGGGGATAGTCGGGACGCTGGTGGGCGGGCGCTTGTTCGATCGCGCGGTGCACTCCGGTACCGGCCGGGTCCTTGGGCCGCCCGCCATCCTCTTCATGATCGCAAGCTTGACGACGTCTGCCGCTTTGTTCGCGCCGGTCGGCTGGCTTTCCATCCTCCTCTTCGTACCCGGCATGCTCTCCTTCGCGTTTCTGCTACCCTGGTGCTTCGGCGCCGCACATATGGTGGCCGGCAAGGGCAAGGAGGCGATGGCGACGAGCCTCGCAATGGTCGGCTCCGGCCTTCTCGGCCCAGCACTCGGTCCCCTGATCGTTGGAATCATCAGCGACTCAGCGACAGCACAGCAAGTGCCAAACGGTCTTGGGATCGGTTTGCTCATCGTCCCGATGGCGAGCATCCTGACCGGAATCGCCATGCTGATTGCAAACCAGCGGATTGCTGCCGTGTTCGGCAATAAATGATGGCCACGGCCGCAACAGAAAGATCACTCCATGCAAGATCCAACACCTGACAGCTACGCCTCAACAGCCGCGTCCATGCCTCATTGCCAGCGCATGACGGAAACTGCCGGCTTCTTCCGGGCGTGGCTTAAAAACCCGATGCGCGTCGCCGCCATTGCGCCATCATCGAGCACGCTTGCCAAGCTGATTACCTCCGAAATCTCTCATGATACTGGGCCGGTAATTGAATTGGGCCCTGGAACCGGCGCGTTCACGCGTGCCCTGATCGCTCGGGGCGTCAGGCAGGAAGACCTCGCCCTGGTCGAGTTCGGGTCCGAATTCGCCGCCGCACTCGAACTCCATTATCCGCGAGCACGCATGCTCCAGATGGACGCCGCCCGCCTGAGGACCATCGATATCTTCGGCGGGAGGCAAGCCGGCGCCGTCGTCAGCGGACTGCCCTTGCTGTCAATGCCGCCCCGGAAGGTGATGGCGATTTTGACAGGCGCGTTCCGCAAGATGACGCCGGACGGCGCCTTCTATCAATTCACCTATGGCCCCCGTTGCCCGGTTCCACGCAGATTGCTTGATCATCTCGGCCTCGAGGCGGTGCGGATCGGCGGTACGCTGGCCAACCTTCCGCCCGCGGCGGTTTACAGGATCAAGCGCAGACATTGAGCTCGCAGTGCTAGAACCCAACATTCTCGGGCTCTGTTGCAAGCCAATCGCGTATGCCAAGCTTAGCGCGATCCGAACCGCGCTTTTGCTGCATCGGTAAAAGGCATAAACAGGCTGACGGCGGAGCCTTCGGGATCGCGGACCTGGAATGTGCGATTGCCCCAGGGCAAAAGCTTGGGCTCATGCACTATATCAGCCTTATCTTTGAGCCTTTCGAACGCAGCGTCGATGTCGTCGACCATGAATTCGAGGATCGCGGTGCGATTAGCGCACGGCTCCGAACTCCCCGGGCTGAACAATGCGACTGTCTCCGCACTGCCGATTGCCAAGGTGCCACCAGAGATGGCAATTTCGGCGAACTGCGGCGCAAGCCAGGTGGCAGCTGTTTCTGTCATCATCTCATAGAACGCCACCATGGCTTTGATATCGGCGGCGATGAGACGGACGGACGCGAATTTCATGATTTTTCCTTTGATATCGCCGGAGCGTTGATGACAGCTTGTGCATGGCCCGCTTGTAGCGCAATCATGTTGCCACCATTATGTCAGCAGGTGTCACACGGCCAGCGACATGATGGCCGCTCCCCTCAGCGCGCTTGCCGGCGGGAAGCAGCAGTCATCCTCACCGATCAAAAGCCGCTCGACATCCCGCCATCAGGCCGATGAAACCGATGGCGCTCACGCGCGCTCCCAACTGATAGCCGGTCAGGATTCCGCAACTTCGATCGCCTATGGCGTGGGATACGAAAGCCCGAACCAGTTCCGTCGGGAAGATGCCGGCCCGTTTGGACGGATGTGTTGCAAAAATCGGTTAGGAGGAAGCTCCGCTGTTTGCGCATCATGTGGATGAGTTCGATGCAAGCGAGCATGACGCTGACTGCAGGTTCGGACTTGAAGCCGAGCATGGATGGACAGGTGCGCGCCGGTCGGTCACTCGAGTGTCTTCAAATACGCGATGAGGTCCTGTCGCTCTTCTGGCTTATGTATCCGAATCGTCATCGTTGTGCCGCGCACCAACTTCGTCGGAGCTTCCAGATAGGCATCCAGACTGGCGTCGTCCCAGACAATATTTGATCCCGCCAACGCCTTGGAATAGCGAACGTGTTCTGTCGTTCCGGCCTTACGGCCCACGACGCCTTGCAGGGTCGGTCCGTTCTTTCTGCTGCCGTCCACTGAATGGCATGCGCTACAGCGGGCAAATAGCTTCTCACCTTTCACCGCATCGCCTGCAGCTGCGAAATCGTGACAGAGCGCCCAGCAGACCAGTCCGAGAAATGAGGCAATATGGGGTTTGTCCATGGCGGAATCGTCCTTTCGCAGGTCACAGAGCATCTTTGACACGTAACCACTGGAAAGGATGGGCGTTAGCCCGATCGGTCAGTATTCTTGCCCGATCCTCTGAATATCAAAGAAATGTGATACGACATTTACGCAGTGACTCGATAAGTGAGCGGCTCCAGGGATGGTATTAAGGAGGGCTCGCCATCGAGAAGGAAAGAATGCGTAGCGTCATTGCGCCCATACGGCAGCGCATTGTCGACCGCTTGACGAGGCTTGCGTGGGACGGAACAACCTATCAGCACCCTGTCCCCGATCTCGATCTTTATCGCGTCGTCGAACCGCTCGGTCCCGCTTGCGTTGTGTACGAACCGAGCGTGTCGCTGATCATCAAAGGCAGCAAGCAGATGCATGTCGGCGGCAAGACGATGGTTTACGATGAATGCAGCTTCTTCCTCATTTCCATCGGTTTGCCGCTAACCGGGCAGGTCTGCACGGCAAGTTGCGACAATCCTTATGTGTCAGCACGATTGAGGCTTGACCTTGAAAAGGCGCGGCGCATTATTGCCGATCACGATCTGGGTATATCGAACATGCCGCGACACGATCTCGGCGTGGCTGTTGGTACTGCGACGCCAGAGCTTTTCGATGCCTTGTTCAGGCTGATTTCCCTCGCCGACGCGCCTGGTGACCTGCCATTTCTGGCCGGTAACATCCATGACGAGATCCTCTACAGGTTGCTCCGGAGTGACCAGGGCGGCCACCTGCGCCGCGTTGCGCTCGCCGGCAGCAATGGCCATCGCATAGCCAAGGCGATCGCTTGGCTCCGCGAGAACTACAAGCGACCGCTCCGCATCGATGAGCTGGCGGAGACTGCGAACATGGGCGTATCAACGCTTCACCATCACTTCCGCACCATGACCGGGATGAGCCCGCTACAATTCCAAAAACACCTGAGGCTCTATCATGCGCGCGAATTGATGCTGGCTCAGTCTATCGATGCCGCCACGGCTGCACTCACCGTCGGGTACGAAAGCCCCACCCAGTTCAGCCGAGAATACCGGCGGATGTTCGGCCATCCCCCGCTGCGTGACATCAAGTCCATTCTCAACGCCGGTGAGACGCTCCGGCGGAATGTCGTGGGCTGACCAATCAACAGCATATTTCATAAGCTCAAGACGATCAGGCAAGAATTCAGCAAGATCGTGCTACCGATAGCTCCTGCCGCCCCCTAAGATGGCGAAGCAATTCAATATCTGGAGAGAGCGCGTGATCCGGCGTGCCCCCGCCGCGTCATGCGCGCCTCACACCATAGCCAAAGGACGAACACCATGGTGACTGTAACCATCAACGGCGCCCAGCACACAGTCGAGGCGGAAGCGGATATGCCCCTGCTCTGGGTCATCCGCGAGCTGGTCGGCCTGACGGGTACGAAGTTCGGTTGCGGCGTGGCGCAATGCGGCGCCTGCACCGTTTTCGTCGATAACGTTCCAGTACGGTCATGCCAGACCCTCGTTGGTGACATCGAAGGTCAAGCCGTGACCACTATTGAAGGCCTCGACGGCAAGGTCGCAAAGACGGTGCGGGCCGTCTGGGCCGATATGGATGTGCCGCAGTGCGGTTATTGCCAGTCCGGCCAGATCATGTCCGCGACAGACCTCCTGACGACAAATCCGAAGCCCACCGACGATGACATCGACGCTGCCATGTCAGGCAATCTCTGTCGGTGCGCCACCTATCATCGGATTCGAGCGGGTATTCATGAAGCTGCCAAGCGCTTGGAGGCCTAAGTCATGATTCCCAAACTGATGCATTCGATCGTCATGCCCGCTGCCCATGCCCAGGCATCGCGCCGGCAGTTTCTGCTTGGCGCAATCGCCATCGGAAGTGGCTTTGCTGTCGGTTTCCGCATGTTCGGCGCCTCATCTGCAACAGCCAGCGAAACGGCTGACGCAGGAACCCACGCCTTCTCGCCTTACGTCACCATCGACGAGAGCGGCAAGGTCACTGTGCTGTCGTCCCAGTTCGAAAGTGGCCAAGGCTCCTACCACGGTCTCGCCACCTTGGTGGCCGAGGAACTCGAGGCGGATTTCTCCACCATCGAGGTTCGGGGTGCTGCCGGCAATCTGAAGGCCTACGGCAACATCGCGTTCGGCGGCGCTCTACAGGCCACTGGCGGATCAACCTCTATGATGACCTCGTGGGATCGCTACCGCAACGCCGGTGCGGCCGCGCGCACGATGCTTGTTAAGGCTGCGGCCGCGGAATGGAACGTCCCGCCAGCAGAAATCTCTGTCAGGAACGGGATCATCACGCACTCATCCGGACGGCAGGGCGGGTTCGGCGATTTCGCCGCGCGTGCGGCAACCATGCCGGTTCCGTCGGATGTGGCTCTGAAGCAGCCTTCCCAATGGACGCTGATCGGCAATGCTGGCCTTAAGCGCTATGACAGCGCCCGCAAGGCGAACGGCACTGAACAATATACAATCGACGTCAAACTACCCGGCATGCTTACGGCGGTCATGATCCATCCACCGGTCTTCGGCGGCAAGGTCAAGTCATTCGATGCGACGGAAGCGAAAAAGCTGCCGGGTGTTGTCGACGTGGTGGAGATACCGCGCGGTATCGCTATCGTTGGCGACCACATGTGGGCGGCGCTTAAAGGGCGCGACGCGGTGACCGTCGAGTGGGACGAGAGTGACGCCGAAAAGCGAAGTAGCGCAGAACTCACGCAGATGTACCGCGAATTGGCGGTGAAGCCACCCGAGGTCATTGCCAGCAAGGAGGGTGATGTCGATCCGGCGTTCTCGGGCGCAGCGAAGATTCTCGAAGCGACCTTCGAGTTCCCCTACCTCGCCCATGCTGCACTAGAGCCGCTGAATGCAGTTGCCCGCAAGAACGACAATGGCACGCTTGAGATATGGGGCGGGCATCAGTTTCCGGATCAATATCAGACTCTCTCCGCAGAAATTGCCGAGATCACGCCCGATAAGGTGCACCTGCACGTCATGAAAACGGGAGGTAGCTTCGGGCGGCGGGCGGTATTCGATGGCGATGTTGTTGTCGAGGCTGTCTATATCGCCAAGGCACTGGGCTACCGCGCTCCGGTCAAGGTGCAGTGGACACGAGAGAACGACATGCGCGGCGGACGCTATCGTCCGGCCTATGTCCACGCGATCAAGGCCGGCCTCAACGAGAGCGGCAAGCTTATCGGCTGGAGCAATCATATCGTAGGGCAGTCCATCGTGTCGGGCACGGTGATGGAGGGCATGATCCAGAACGGGGTCGATCCGACATCGGTGGAAGGGGCCGTGCATCTGCCCTACGCCATTCCCAACAAGACAGTCGGGCTCACCACCACACGGACCGGCGTCCCGCCCCTCTGGTGGCGTTCGGTGGGCTCCACACACACCGCATTCGTCGTCGAAGTGTTCATGGACGAGGTTGCGGAAGCAGCCGGTCGTGACCCGATCGACTATCGCCTGTCGATGATGGAACCGGACTCACGCCACGCGACGATCCTGAAAATGGCCGCCGAGAAGGCGGGCTGGGACAAACCGGTGGCGGAAGGCCGGTTCCGGGGCGTATCGGTTGCCGAAAGCTTCGGCTCTGTAGTGGCGCAGATTGCCGAGGTCTCGCTTGACGGTAGCGGTGGCATCAAGGTAGAGCGCGTCGTAGCCGCCGTCGATTGCGGACTGGCGATCAATCCTGACCAGATCCGCGCGCAGGTAGAGGGCGGCATCGGCTTCGGTCTCGGCGCCATCCTTGGCGAGGAAATCACCCTCACCGACGGCCGGGTGGATCAGGGCAATTACGATCTCTACACACCGCTGAGGATCGACGCGATGCCTAATGTCGAGGTCCACATCCTTGCTTCGGCCAATACGCCTTCGGGCATTGGCGAGCCGGGCGTTCCGCCTATCGGTCCTGCCGTCGCCAATGCCGCCTACAAGGCGCTCGGCAGGCGCATTCGCATCATGCCGTTCGCCAAATCACTCGGCGCTTAATTCTGGTTGAAGGGGCAGGACGACGACATTGTGCCGATCCCCGGCACACGCCGGATCGAACGGCTCAAGGAAAACCTCGCTGCTGCGGACGTGACGCTATCGATCGATGATCTGGTCAGCATCGGAAAGTCCTGCCGCGTGGCGCTTTCGGTGCGCGCTACGATGGCGATATGGTCCCAAACTGGATCTGACAGACAATGGGTGGCTGGCATTGCTCGCCACCCGTCGTTGACTCGCAAATAGGCTTCACACGAGAATGTCCGCCGCACGCGCATAGGCGGCACCAGCATGGTGCCGCGAAGGCCCTGGTACGTTCCCTCGCCAACCTCTTCGGGATTAGCGCACGCCTCCGTTTCGGCGTCGCCGTGCAGGCATATCCGAAAGGTGTCCAACGAGGCGCAAAAGATCCCCGTCTGGATGTAACAAATGCCAGTCTGCGCCGAATACTCAATAAGCAAGACAAGATTGAACTGACGAAAAGGAAAGCCCATGTCAGCCCTTAAATCCGCCGCTATGTGCATGGCCGTCATTGCCAGCCTGTTTTTTGTCTCGGCCGGAGCCAATGCCGGAGAGCGTCAAGCCTTCTCGACCACCAAATTCGAAGAGGCCCAGGCGGCTGGCTCTCGCATACTTGTCGACATAGCGGCGTCCTGGTGTCCGGTTTGCAAGGCGCAAAAGCCGCTTATCGAGGAAATCGCGGCCGAACCGGCAAATGATGATCTTATTATCTTTCAGGTCGATTTTGACACGCAAAAGGATGCCGTCCGCGGCTTTAACGCGCAAAAGCAGAGTACCTTGATCGCCTATCGCGGCAAAACGGAAACGAAACGCTCTGTTGGCGACACCAATTCGGAGTCGATTGCGTCGCTCATCGCAAGCAATCGGGACAAGTGAGCATAATGCTTGGCAATACGTTCTTTGCGTTTATTGCGGGAACGCTCACGGTACTGGCACCCTGCGTGATCCCGCTGCTTCCGATCGTGCTTGGAACGGCGGCCAGCAAGCATCGGCTCGGCCCGATCGCGCTAGCAAGTGGATTGGCGCTCGCTTTCGTGGCTGTAGGCCTTTTCGTTGCCACCATCGGGTTTTCGATCGGCCTCGATGCCGACAGGTTTCGGCTTTTTGGCGGCGTGTTGTTGGTGGCTTTTGGCTTTGTTCTGCTTATGCCGGCGCTGCAGCTCCGATTCGCCACTGCGGCCGGACCTCTTGGCAATTGGGTCGAGCAGCGGTTTGGCGGCGTTCAAGGCGATGGCTTGACCGGCCAGTTTGCTACAGGCCTGTTGCTCGGTGCTGTGTGGGCCCCCTGCGTTGGACCGACACTGGGGGCTGCGTCCGTGCTCGCCGCTCAGGGGCAGAACCTTGGCCAGGTAGCCCTGACAATGTCCGCCTTCGGCATTGGCGCAGCACTACCCCTGCTTCTACTCGGCTACCTATCACGCGAGGTGCTGATCCATTGGCGTGATAAATTGCTCGGCACGGGTCGTACCGGCAAAATGTTTCTCGGTGGAGCGCTGCTAATCGTGGGTCTTTTGATTATTTCGGGGCTCGACAAGCAGCTGGAGACGGTCTTGGTCAACGCATCACCGGCATGGCTCACGAACCTAACAACTCGCTTTTAAAACGCGGTGACAATTTCGACTGGAAGCTCTACCAGCGAAGAAAGCGCCGCCCTGCAAAATATCCAATCACAACGACTACGGCAGTCGCTGCTGAATACCATGTGGCCACAAACAAAGGGCTGTCATCAGGACAGTTGGAGGCGTAGAGCGTCGATGCGATCCCGGCCGATACCAGCGCGGCGATGGCGCCGGCAAGGCCCGGGTCGTCAGGAGCTCCGTTTTTCATGGCTCGAAACAATAAGATACCTGGGAAGAAAGACAGGACCGGGATCGCGATCAGGCAATGCACGGCATTGAGGCCAATGAGCCGTGCACCCCACAAATCGGGCGGCGTAACAATCAATTCCACAATCACTGCTCCAAGAAGCAGCATCGGAACAAGAAGTAACAGCCACCGTCGAACAGTCGCACCTTGCCCTGGCTGAACCATGGCGGTCAACAATGACGAAGCGATCGAAAAAAGCGAGAGTGTGAGAAGGAATTTATATGCAAACCGTGCTTTCTCAATGGCTTCCGCAATGTCAGGGCGCACTCCCAAAACGGCAAAAAACAGCGCACACGACATCATTGCTCCCATGATGACAGCGAGCAATAGCGACTTCGAGGTCTTGACCGGTGGTCGAGTATCCTGTGCAATCAGATTGATCAGGTCGTCTGTTCTCACGCGACTTCTTTCCTACTGTCAAATAATAGCCGGCTACGTCCTGCCTGCCTCAATAATCGGGTTCTCGCAGCCTTAGTCGGACTTCAACTTCACGATCGACATACTCCCATTCCGCAGTTCCACGCAACCGGTCGAGCAATGTATCGAACTGGGGGCTGGCCTCTTCAGAGAACTCGAACCATGTGAGAAAATCGAACGGCTCTCCGAGATCCCGGCCATGATACAGGCGTCGTGCAATTGCCGGCAAATACTCGATACCAATGCCGATATGTACGGAATCTTGGATAATGCCCAGACGCTCGTCTTGCGCCAAAGACCACCATTTTTCGGATTTTCTTATCGGGATTAAAGCGGCAAGACGCGCTGTGTTTCGGCCAAGCGGAGGCTGAATTGTGGAAAGCTGCTCGGCTTCTAGCCGACTGGCATACCGAACGCTGCTGGTCGTACCTCGAAGTGTCCAGCTAACCTGTAACAAGGGAGGCGTTTGACTCCCATCGGTCACGGCAAGGTAGGGTGCAAGCTGCAGTCCTCCTCCCGAGACGGCTCGCACAGCGTCAATTCTCCACTGCCCTCTCTGTCCAGCTACGAACGAAGTTGGTTTTACCACAGTTGCCTCCTACCAGCGCAAGAGCACGCGGCCGAAGATTGCTCCCACCAGCGCGACAGCGGAAATTGCGATCGTATACCAAAGCACAACGAACAAGGGGCTATCGTCATCACAATTTGCAGCATAAAAGGTCGCCGCAATGCCTGCAGCGACGAGGCCAGCGACAGCGCCCGCGACGGCAGGTCGAACGGGCGCGGCATGTCGCAGCGCATACAGCAAGCAGCAAAGAGGGCCTGCTGCCAAGGCGGGAATGAACGTCAGGCAGAAGCGCGCATTGTGACCGATCATGCGCACATACCAACTCTCCGATGGGACTGCGCAAAGCTCGATGATAGCTGCCAACGCGATCAGCGCGACCGGAATGAGAATCGTCTTTGTCCAGAACGACGTTGGCACGCCCGGCTTTCCAATTCGGAACAAGACAGCACTCGCCGTTATTGCCAAGGATATGGTGACGACAAATTTGAACAGAAATCGACCGGTCTCCATCACAGAGTCGATATCGGGACGCAATCCGATAAAACCGACAAATACAGTTCCGGCTATCAGCACCGCCGCAAAGAGCGCATGAAGCAGCAAATGATTCAGGTTTTGGCGGACCGACGTGTCTTGAGCCAAGAGGGCAATCAGATCATCCGTTTTCATTGGCACGCTCAGAGTAAATGGCGGCCAACCCTTTTAACGCCCGATGCAGCGAGACACGAACCGCCACTTCGGTCATCTTCAACCGTTCCGCCGTTTGTCGCACACTGAACCCTTCGATCGAAATCGACCGGACGATGGTCCGCTGCGGGTCCTTCAATCGCCCAAGAATCCTCTCCAGGTCCATACGGTCCGACACGCCGTCACCTTCGTCACCCTCCAGCAACCCGATAACATTCTCCAGTGGCACAGTGATATTGCGTCCACGTCGGCGCAAGCTATCGATGACCTTGTTGCGCACGATCGCTGAAATCCATGGCCCCAGTGGTCGAGCCGTGTCCCACGTTCCTCGTTTCAAGTGGATTGCCAGTAGCACTTCCTGTACCACGTCTTCTGCCTCGCTCACCGGAGCACCGAATTGTTCACATCGTTTGCGAGCCACCGCACGTATAAAGGGCGTGACCGCGCTCAACAGGCTATGATAGGCGTTACTGTCACCAGCAATCGCGGCACGCATCCAGTCAGCCCATTTCTCTTCGCGCGCCAGATATTTCATCCGACACCAACGCATTCGCCGAAACTCTCGACTTTGTTACATATCCTTTTAGGGGCCTCCCCCGCACGGGAAGGACAACCGAAGGCGTGGTTATTATGCATTGTCCAGCTTTTGTCCTGAGTGTGGTTCCAAAAGGGCGAATATCGGTTTGATCAGACCTTCGAGAAGTTCTCTTTCCGGCCGAGTGCGTGCAAGAACACGAATCCCCAGCAGAGTTCCCAGCAACGTGCGTGCCAAGTCGTCTGCGGACTGATCCTGGCTGATTGTGTTGTTCGCCTGGCCTGCCTCGATACAACGCCGAAAGAATGTTTCGACTTGCACAAGGACACCTGCGACGGCCCGCTGGAACTCTGGATCATGCGGCGCAACTTCCAGGGCAGAATTGACAAGCATGCAACCTTTGCGCTTTGCATCCTCGAGTGACCTGTCAATAATCTCCTCAAAGAATGCGCCAATGGCAGCGCGGGGTGGCCTGCGTTCGAACCGGCCGATACGGTCTACGAAGCTTCGTTCAACATATACGTCCAGGGCCCGGCGATATACCGCACGCTTGTCACCAAACGCATTGTAGACGCTTGCAGTGGTCAACCCCATTGCAGTGGCCAAGTCCCGAATTGACGTCGCTTCGTATCCGTGTTCCCAAAATTGCTCCACGGCTTTTATCAGGACCTGTTCCTCGTTGAACTCTCTGGGTCGGGCCATTGCTAATCTCTCAAAAAGTAGTTCCAGACACGACAGCCCCTGAATTCAACACACTCATTTTAGAACAGGTGCGTTAAAACGCAAATGGTTTCGGCGCTGGGCGACATCATGCGGCTATTTCGCGGAGGTACTCGCAAACGTAGTCGTTGGTGCGTGAGATCGAGTTAGTGGCGCAGCTTGGACAATAGCAAATCCAGACCTGACAGTACCCCAATGGCGGTCAGGCCGAAAATCACGTAGCGCAGTTCCTCGAAAGGCGTGCCATCAACGTAGCTGAAACCGTATTGCCACGTCAAAACAATTGCTACCGCGACAAGGGTGGTCAACAAAAGGCCAAACAGACCGGAACGAAGCGTACGGGTCATGCTCCGGTCTCGCTGGCGGGCTTATCGATTTTCATGATCAGCAGATCGTCGCGCCGTTCAAGGCTGCCTTCGAGAACTATTGGAACACCGGTCTTGTCGAGCATTGTAGTCGGCATAGGTCCACCATCCTTCGAAGCCAACAAGAAGAACATATGCCCGTGAATTGGAGCAGTAGATACAAAAACTGGAGGCACACCTCCAGAAATACAAAGATTGGCACAAGCCTTGTGCGCGAGGCCGGTTCCAGGTTTCATGGCGCCTGCACTGCATTTTCCATCGCATATCTCGCCGGTCAGACGCCACGAACCGAGATTCTCCGGTGCGGACGTTGCCGGCAGTGCCGGCATTTGCGGATCGGCCGCTTTCAGGTCGTCTTCGCCGCCGATCAGCAGCATTGTCAGGTCTCCACGCTTAACGAAAACACCGCCTGCCCGTACGGTTTTGCCCGTAAGCGGCAGTGCCCTATCGTCAATCCCAAACTTGCCCGAGCCCGCCAGCATGACAGCCCGCGCAGGCTTTGTACCGTCTGCGGGAATACGGAGAATCGGATAGGGTTTTATCTCCATGGTGCCGATCAGGTGCTCGCCGGAGAGGTCATCCGCATAGCTGCCCGACCCTGGGCTGTCGGTATTGAGAGACAGCAATGCCGACGCCGAAGCCATTGCCGCAATGAAGAACAGGATGACCCCGATCATCAGTACCCTGACATCCGGGGGGACCTTCTTGAAGTAACCGACAAAAAAACCACGCTCTACGGGCCGCAGCATCAAATTGGTCCTACATTGTTCGGCGCGACCGTCCCCCCGTCCAGTTCGGCGGGAATGGCCAGTGGCTCCAGCTTTGTTCCAAGTGGCAAAGGCTCCGGATCAACCAGAATATTCGACCCCTTTAAACGAAGGCGATATTTGCGGATCCGCTCCTGGAACGGCGGCGGTGAACAACCATCCTCGGGACGATACTGATAGCCATGCCATGGGCATGTAATAAAACCTCTGATCACCTTGCCTTCGCCGATGGGTCCGTTCTGATGCGAGCAGATATTGGATATGGCTGAAAGACCACCCCTTGAACGGAAGACGGCGATGCGCTCACCGCCCGGCGCTGCCCCGATGATTGCTCTGCCTTCGGCAATCTCGCTGACGTCACCAACGATCACCCAAGGAGCTTCAGGGGTGTTTTGCAACGCAGCCGCGTCAGCCGATGTCTCTCGCCGGCCCGCAACGAGGTGGAGGACACAAAGTGTGGCCAATCCGCCGAGCGACAAAAATGCCAAAGCAAGATCCCGGCGATCGATCAGGGAGCCAAGCGCCACATGCAGGATGACCGCAGCATAGGCGAAGTAGATGCCCATGTGGATCGCCTTCCACACCGGCGGCGTCAAGAAGGAAAGCCAGAAATCATGGCTCGTTACCGCAAGCATTGCCAGAATAACGAGCGCAAAAATGCCAAAGAGTTCGAAAGGAAAGCCTGTGATGGTCAGGAAGCTGGTATTGCTGGTGAACAGCGCCCTGAGTTGTGGCGTAGGACTGAAGGAAAAATACCATTCGAGCACATAATAGGCGTGCGTGGCCGCAATAATCGCTGTCATCACGCCAAAATGACGACGATTATAGAGTAGCGGGACGAAACGCACGTCGATCCGCGCCAGTGGCCCGATTGCAAGGACAATGGTCAGCATCAGCAGGGCCAGAGACCCAAAGGCACGCATCCGTTGAATCGGCAGATCGGTGTCCCGAAGCGCGGAGGACATGACAGGCCCCAATCGCAAGAAAATGAGGATGTAGATGAAGATGCCGGCCAGCATGACTGCATCATAAATGAGTTTGGTCTTATTCCAGATGACCGGTTTGTAGGATACGCTCATGGATTGCCACTCCCCTGTGGTGCGGGATCAAGACGTACCGCTGGCGCATCGGCCGGCAATTTTGGAACGCTCGCGAAGATCACGACGAGCATGATCGGAAGAGCGATTGCAAGGCATGTCCAGATCGTTGCATGTGCACGACGGTGATGGCGCTGCATGCTACCGTTCTCCTCTAGAGAGTCTGATCCACCGCCAGACGACCAACGGCCAGAGAAGAACGAGCCCGGGGAGAAGGAGTGGGCGGACTGCATAAGCCTCGCGTGCTGCCGGATCGATATTGTCAAATCCAACCAGTAGAAAGGCGACGGCGACAGCGAGGCCGATACCGCCCCAAAGCATCAATCCTGCGGAGACGGGATCGGACATCGAAACCATCGGCGCCTCCTCAGACACGGCCCGTTGCCGGTATGGCCGCGCCGGTGACGATGCCTGCTTCAGGCGAGATGAGGAACCCGATGAGCTTGGCTATATCAATTGGCTGAACCCAATTGTCCATCTTCGCATTCGGCATCGCCGAACGGTTCTGTGGCGTGTCGATCGTGCCTGGCAGAATACAATTGGCTGTAATGCGCTTGTCGCGATTTTCCGCGGCAATCGCTTCCGTGAGCCGGATCACCGCCCCTTTTGATGCTGCATAGGCGGCTTGATTGGCGCCCGCTTTCAGTCCCGGCGCTGCCGCGACGTGAACAATGCGGCCGTAACCCGCATTCTGCATCGGTTTCAGGACCGCTGCACTGATTGTGTAAGCTGTTCTGGCATTCATGTGAAACAACTGCTCCCACTGCTCCAGGCCCGTCTCGCCTACAGGTCCCATCTGGAAGCCGCCGACAGTATTGGCGAGCGCATCGAGCCTGCCAAATCTTGCCAGCGTTTTTTCGACGACCTCCCGGCACGACGTCAAATCGGCAAGATCGATGCCGCCGATCTTCAGGATCTCGCTGCTATCGGGCAGGTTATCGGCCAGTTTTTCCAACGCTTGCGAATTGTGTTCGACGCAGACGAGCCGCGCGCTCGTCCTTGCAAGTTCCCGCGCTACCGCGCTTCCCAGATTTCCCCCTGCCCCTGTGACAAGCACAACGCTGTCTAACTTCTGTTCAGCCATTCGATCACCATTCCTGTCTCGGAAAACGATACGTCCATGTACCTTCGCGAATTCACGCGGCTTTGTTACAGGCGCCGTGGATTCTTTTCTCCGAACCCGTTCATTGGCACTGCATCAAAAAAAGCAAAAGGCGCTGTAACAAATCACTGCGGTGCAGCCGTAGTGGGGCTTGTCAGAAGGAGACAGTGAACCTTGCAGGTTCCTATCAACTTCCTTCGTCAAGGAGCAATCAATGAAGCGCGATGCTTACGGTCTCATGACCAGCACTGACAGCAACGAGGCACGACGGGCATTCGAGAACGCAGTTTTCGGCCTGGCGGCACATCGACCAAACACCGGGACGGCAATCCAATCGACCCTGGACGCCGATCCGAACCATGTTGCCAGCCATGCGCTCAAGGGCTTTGCAAATCTGATCTTGGCGCGGTCAGAGCTTGACCAACACGCTACCAAGGCGCTCGTTGATGCGCAGGCCGCGCTAGTCGTCAAAGGTGGAGGAACTGGCGACGAGCGCAACCTTGTGAACGCGTTGGAGGCTGCCGTCAAAGGCTCGTTTTCGCGTGCTGCGGATATTCTCGACGACGGTTTCGAAGATGGGCCGGGGACTTTCCTTCCCTTCAAGATTTCGCAGGCCCTGCGTTTCATGTTGGGAGATGCCCGCGGCATGCTACAGGCGAGCTCACGCGCTGTCGCACGCCTTGACGCCGGCACAATGGCGAGAGGCTTTGTCCTTGGTTGCCACGCATTTTCGCTAGAAGAACATGGTCGATATGCTGAGGCACTTGCTGCAGGCCAACTCGGGGTTGCGCTGCAGCCGGACGATTCCTGGGGGCTTCACGCCGTCTCGCATGTCTTCGAGATGCGTGGCGACACAGAAGAAGGCATTGGCTGGCTAGAAGCAAATCGCAAGGCCTGGTCGCGCTGCAATAATTTCTCCTTCCATATGGCCTGGCATCTGGGACTGTTGCATCTCGAACGCGGTGATCACGATCGGGTGCTGCAGATTTACGACGACGAGGTCCGCCCCCAGCAAACCGACGATTTCCGCGACATGGCGAATGCCGTGTCGCTCCTGTGGAGGATGGAGCAATCTGGAGTTCATGTTGGGGATCGCTGGACAGAATTGGCAGAAATAGCCCATCGTAGGAAAGCGGACACGACGTTGATTTTTGCAGCTTTGCACAATCTGGCCGCGATGGTCGCCGTTGGGGATCGCGATGGGGCCCTGGAGCTTGTATCGCATATAGAAGCCAAGGCACTCGGCAGAGATGATCAGGGCCGTATCGCAGCTGAGATCGGTGTGCCGATGGCACGGGTTCTCACAGGCCTTCATGCTCCGGCGGACCGCCAAATGCTCGAACGAATGGTGGCAAACCTCCCAAAGATCGGCGGCAGCAATGCCCAGCGCGACTTCTTCGTCCTCGCGCTCGCCAAGGCGGTCGGAAGTGGCGGAGACAATGCCGGAGTCTCGCGTATAGGCCAGATCCGCCAGCATCTAAAAGCTGAAGACCGGCTCTTCAAATCTATTGAGCAAACGGTCGGCATGACCTTATCGGCATGACGTCAAGAAGGAGAAACCTGATGTCTATGATGGAAATACACAAAACCAATATCTTTCCGGAGATTCAGCCTGGCCTTGCACGCACGATCATCATTTCGGGACTTGCCGCTGATATCGCATGGGAAACCTGGGCGCGCTTGATCACGCCAATATTGGTCGGAGGACCATTGGAACCAGCCGCTCTTGTCCAGTCCGTGTTTGGCTTCGACAATCGGCTGGCCGCCGAAGCCATTCACGCCATTGTCGGCATCGTCTTTTACCCAATCGGCTATTTGTTCATCGCGCGCCCTCTACAGCGACTCATCTTTCCAAAACTACCCCTGCTTCTGACCGGTATTGGCTTTGGAATCGGTCTTTGGGTATTCGCTCTTTATGTGATGGCACATCTGTTTGGCGGACAGCCGCCTTTCCTGGGATTCATCCCACTGACTTGGGCATCGCTCTTTGGGCATATGATATTCGGCACTGTCGTTGCGTTCGTCGTCCGTGCACTCGGGCGCTAGTAGCGGGCAGGAGATGGGCAGCCGATGTATCTTGGTGTATTGAACTCCATGTCCAAAATTGTCGCTACCGAGCGTGTCGCCGATATACTCGCCAGAACGCTTCATGCGCATCATATCCGGCATGCCTTCGGCGTGCCCGGCGGCGAAGTCGTCACGCTGATCGATGCATTGGAGGCGGCGGGAATCGTATTCCATCTCGCCCGGCATGAAACGTCGGCCGCCATCATGGCGGCCGGCGCGAGCACGATCAGCGGCAATCCCGAGCTGTTGGTGACGACCGTCGGTCCCGGCCTTGCAAACGCCGTGAATGGCATCGCCGACTCCTTTCAGGAGCGCACCCCTCTTATCGTTATCTCCGGTATCGTCGATCGTGGAACCCGCGCCCGCTACACCCACCAGGTTATTGATCATGCCCAACTACTGCGCCCAATCGTGAAGGCTTCATTCGAAGTCGAGCCCGAAAGTGTCGCTTCGACCGTGGCGCGAGCTGTCGCAATCGCGACTGCGGAGCCAATGGGGCCGGTGCATCTGGATCTTTCACCGGCAGTGGCCGCGGCTTCCAGCCCAGGCAGGACCGCAATCCATCCACCGCTGCAATTCGACGCGGCCGTTCCGCACGGGGATTTGGCGGTTCGCTTCCTGACAGAACGAATCCAGACGGCTCAACGACCGTTGATCCTTGCAGGTTTCGAAGCGGCGCGCAGCGGCGCCGCACCGGCCTTGCAGCAACTTGCGGAGACGATCGGTGCCCCGGTACTCACGACGTACAAGGCGAAGGGCGTCTTCCCCGAAAACCAGCCATTGTCGCTCGGCGCGGTTGGCTTGTCACCGCTCGCTGACGGGATTCTGCTCCCGCTTGTACAGTCGGCGGATCTCATACTCATGGTGGGCTATGACCCGATCGAGATGCGCCTTGGTTGGCTGGATTTCGTCTCTGACTGTGAAAAGCTGGTGGATATAACCAGAGCAGCCTCCGATCATGGCATGCACCACGCCGGCACGCGGATTTCCGCCAACCCAAAGTCCTTGCTGGAGGCGTTGAATGGCTCACTGACCGAGCGCCGGAGCTGGGCCCAACCGATGACGGTGAAAGTCGAGCTGGATAGAACCTTCGCGACCAAAACTGCCTGGGGACCCCATGCGATCATTGACTTATTGAATCAAGTTGCAGGCGATGACAGCCTGGTTACCGTCGATAGCGGAGCGCATCGGATTCTCCTGTCGCAGAAATGGATTGCTGCAAAACCGATGTCATTGCTCCAATCCGCGGGCTTTTGCACCATGAATGCGGCGCTACCGCTAGCCATCGGTGCCAAGGTCGCCGATCCATCACGACCAGTTTTTGCAGTGATGGGCGATGGCGGACTTGAGATGGGAATCGGTGAACTTGCCACCCTACGCGATCTCAATCTGCCTATCACCATCGTGCTTTTCCAGGATCGCAGCCTGGCGTTGATTGCTCTGAAGCAAGCATCGGCCGGTCTGAAATCGACCGGGGTCACGCTCGGCGAAACTGACTTTGCCGCCGTCGCACGAGGGTTCGGCGGTTTTGGCGTCAATGTGGAGAATTGTGATGACATCCGTAACGAGCTTCAGGCAGCCCGCGAGCGCCAAGGCTTCACCCTCATCGCCTGCAAGTTCGACGCCAACGCCTACCACGGCGCCTTCTGACACCCTTTGGCCAAGAGATTCAGGCCCCCAGAAGGTCAAGCGCGCGCGTGATCCGCGGCTCGACTTTTTCCGGGGTGTCGGCATGCTGATCATTCTTATTGCCCATATCCCCAATAACGGATGGGCACTGTGGATTCCAGCACGCTTTGGTTTTTCCGACGCCACGGAAATGTTCGTCTTCCAGTCCGGAATGGCCTCTGCCATCGCCTTCGGTCTGACCTTCGATCGCAGCGGTACGGTAGCGCTTGTTGCGCGCGTCGCTCAACGTATCTGGCAGATTTTTTGGGCCCATATCGCCGTCTTCATCGTCGTTGCCGTCATCATGGTTGTCGCCGGAACCCGTTTTGACGGTGTCACCTATGTCAACAGTCTCAATCTCGCGCCCTTTATGCAGGACCCGGGTAATCTTCTCGTTGGCCTGCTGACACTGCGTTATGTGCCAAACTATTTTGACATCCTGCCGATGTACATCGTCATTCTTGCATTGATGCCGGCAATGATCATCGCTTCAAAGGTTCACCGTTTTCTGCCGTTCGCCATGATGGTTGCTTTGTGGCTTGCTACCCAGTTCGACCTGACCAGGCTACCGGCGGAGCCCTGGTCGGATCGCCAATGGTTCTTTAATCCCTTCGGGTGGCAATTGCTGTTCTTCACCGGTTTTTTCCTTATGCGCGGAAGCCTGCCGGCTCCCGGCTATGATCGCAGGTTGATGGCGGCTGCGGTTGCCGTCGTGATCCTGACCGTGCCGTTTGCCTGGGTGCGGTTCCAGGAAGCATATCCCGCCTTCCAGACAGCCTCCGCACGACTTTTCCCCCTTACCGACAAGACTGATTTCGGCCTGCTGCGCTTCATTCATTTTATGGCGCTCTGTTATATCACCGTACATCTGGTAGGCGATAAAGGCTCTCGCCTGCGCGGCCCTGTCGTACGGATGCTGACGGTGGTTGGCCAGCAATCCCTTGCCGTCTTCATCACTGGAATGGTGATTGCACAGCCGATCGGTATTGCGCTTGATCATGCCGGACGCACGGTTTCGGCCGAGGCAACTGGAAACCTGTTTGGCTTTGGTGTGCTGATTGCAACCGCCTATGTCGTCAGGTGGTTCAAGAGTTCTCCCTGGAAATCGTGAGAGGCCCCTAATGTCAGCTCATCAAAAACCCGCCAGTCTCGACGGTCTGCGCATCCTCGATCTGTCGCGTATCCTCGCCGGTCCGACTTGCACGCAACTGCTGGCCGATCTTGGAGCCGATGTCGTCAAGGTCGAGCGACCCGATGTTGGCGATGACACGCGCAGTTGGGGGCCGCCCTTTGTGCCGAATGCCGACGGCAGCGATAGTGATCTTAGCGCTTATTTCCTCTCCGCCAACCGCAACAAGCGGTCGATAGCCATCGATCTGGCCAAAGAGGAAGGTGTTGCGCTTGTCAAGCGGTTGGCGGCGATCTCGGACGTGGTGGTCGAAAACTACAAGCCGGGCGATCTCGACCGACGTGGACTCGGATATGGCGATATTCGCAAGATCAAACCAGATATTGTCTGGTGTGCAATCTCGGGATTTGGCCAGACTGGCCCCTATTGCGAGCGAACCGGCTATGATTTTCTTGTCCAGGCGATGGGCGGCATCATGAGCATCACCGGCGAAAGTGACGCGGCCGGCGGCCGGCCACTCAAGGTCGGGCTTGGCATTGCGGACGTAATGTGCGGCATGTATGCGACAGTCGGCATCCTCGCTGCTCTGCGCCATCGTGACCGCGCGGGCGAAGGCCAGTATATCGATCTGGCCCTGTATGACGCGCAAGTTGCCTGGCTCATCAATGCCGCGACGAACCATCTGGTTTCAGGCCATGTGCCGAGTCGGATCGGTAACAGGCACCCCAACATCGCCCCCTACCAGACATTTGCGACAGCGGACAGCGAGATCGCCGTCGCCGTCGGAAATGATCAACAGTTCGCGCGGTTCTGCGAGGCCATCGGTTTTCCGGATCTGGCCAATGACGAGCGGTTTCGTCGCAATAGGGATCGCGTTGTCAATGTCGATGCGCTCGACGAGTTGATCACCCAGCAACTACGACATGACACTGCCAGCGAGTGGGTCGAGCGTATCCTTCAGGCAGGGGTTCCGGTCGGAAAGGTTGCCGATGTCGGTCAGGTTCTAAGCGATCCACATACGCTCGCCCGCGATATGGTCGTCACCATGAAATCAGATGGTCAAAGCGACATGAAGGTACTCGGCAATCCATTGAAGATGTCAGCAACGCCGGTACAGTTTCTGCGCCAACCTCCGCATATCGACCAGGACCGGGTACAAATTCTGGCCGAACTCGATGAATTGGAACACCGTTTGGGGCATGCCGACCCGAACAAAACCTAGACAAATTAGCGACCGGAACCAAGAGGTGGGGAGCGAAGAACGGGAGCGGGTGTTCGCCCCCGTTTCTGCTTGTCCTTCTGGCCACGTGCGATCGAACGCCATGAACGGTAGAGGAGCATCAGAACGATAGCACTGATATAAACATATTGCTCAAGGTCGAGAACCTTCGTGGCGAGCGCAAAATGCAGGGCGGCAACTGCAGCGATGATGTAGATGAGGCGGTGCAACCAGATCCATTTCATACCCATCCGGCGGATCGAAAAGTTGTTTGAGGTGACGGCAAGGGGAACGAGCAGAGCGAGCGAAGCCATACCGAACATAATGAATGGCCGCTTCAGCACGTCGTCCAATACTGCGGAAAAGTTGAGTGCCTGATCAAGCACGATATAGACCGCGAAATGCATGAGCGCGTAGTAAAAGGTCAGAAGACCAAGCGCACGGCGGTAACGCAGGAAGTTCCAGCCGAAGATATCCCGAACGGGCGAAACCGCCAGTGTCAGGATCAGAAATCGTATTGTCCAGAGACCGAGGAAAAGCTCGAAGGTCTTGACCGGATCGGCGCCGAGCTGGTCGGTGGCTCCGAGATAGAAGGTCCAGATGGCAGGCAAAAAACCCAGGCCGTAAAGGGCCCAGATGGAAGCGGGCAGCCAGCGCCTGGGCAATCTGAACGACAAATGTCCAGCCATCAGAAATTCGTCCTGAGGTCCATGCCGGAATAGATGCTGGCCACTTCGTCGGCATAGCCGTTGAATGGCAAGGTCGGGTGCCGGCTGGCACCGAAGAAGCCGCTTTCGCCGATCCGGCGCTCCGTCGCCTGACTCCAGCGCGGATGATCGACCGCTGGGTTCACATTGGCGTAGAAGCCATATTCCTGCGGGTTGGTCATCTGCCAGGTGTTTTTGGGCTGCTGATCCGTCAGGGTGACGCGAACGATCGATTTTATCCCCTTGAAGCCGTATTTCCACGGCACGACGAGGCGCATCGGTGCTCCGTTCTGGTTCGGCAGGGTTTCTCCGTAAAGGCCGACGGCAAGCAACGTGAGTGGATTCATGGCTTCGTCGAGGCGCAGGCCCTCGACATAGGGCCATTCCAGCGATTGGAAAATACCCTTCTGGCCGGGCATTTCCTCTGGACGGACAACCGTTTCAAAGGCGACATATTTGGCGCTTCCGAGCGGTTCCACCTTGCTGAGAAGCGCAGCCAGCGGAAAACCGTCCCATGGGATGACCATCGACCATGCCTCGACGCAACGCATCCGGTAGGTGCGGCTTTCGATTGGAAATTCTTTCATCAGGGCGTCGAGGTCGAACGTGCCGGGCTTGTTGACCATGCCATCGACCTTGACGGTCCAGGGCAAGGGCTTGAAGTCGCCGGAATGAGTGGCGGGATCGCTCTTGTCGAGCCCGAACTCATAAAAGTTGTTATAGGTCGTAACGTCCTTGAGCGGCGTCGTCGACTCGTCGACCTTGTACGCACTCTTGACTGGGGAAAGCGCGGCGGCACTGGCCTTGCCGGCACCGTAAAGCGCCATGGCGCCCATCGCGGCGACGCCAAGGAAGGCGCGGCGGCGGAGATAGACGTCGCGTGGCGTAATTTCCGAGGAGAGAACCCTGGGCGGATGATAGACAGGCATTTCAGTATTCCTTCAGGATGGGGCCGCGAGCCCGCCTTTGAATAATTCTACCATCGTCGGCCACCGGTCGGTAGCCGCCACGGGCGTCGCGGCAGCTACACGCAGTGACGGCAGGACGCCCGATCTGCTGGCCCAACCGGCATATTTCACAGTGACGCTTCCAATCTACGGCCGCACCGGACAATCCGGGTGGATAGTAATGGATTCGCATGCACACACAGAATCGTTACAGCCTCACACCTTCGTGATCGACAGGTATGGGAGTGCAACGAACTGGGATGGCGCACCTGCTTCCCGCTTTGGCCAGTGCTCCTCGAAGAGCGCCTGATTGCTGACGGCGCTCTTCGATTGCGGGTTCATGAGCCCGGAAGCGAGGGACCCTTCACGGCTCAGGTTGTACCCTGACCTTATCCCAGTTTGCGTCTGCTGTTTTGATATTCCCGCTGACATCCTTCTTCCATGTCTCACGGACGTCATCATTGTAGTTGAGGTAGAGCTTTTGATCGACGACCGTGAACGCCTGTGGCTCAGTCGTCGCCTTATGCCCCTGCGCGGTACCAAACGCGCAATAACCGCCATATTGCGGGGCATAGCGCTCCGGATCCTTCGCAAACGCGTCACGATGGGCAGCAGACGCAAACTGGAAGGTCGCGCCCTTAAAAGACGTGGTGTATTTGTTCGAGCCTTTTACAGGTTTGTTGTCGGTGAAGTAGGCAACGGCGTCGTATCCGTTGATCGCGACACCGTTGGTGGTGAATATCTCGCCAGCAAAAGCCCCGGAGACCGCCAAAAGTGTAAGCGCAGTTGCGGCAGTCAGAGGCGTAAGACGTTGGATCGATAATGTCATCGGTTATTTCCTTCGATACGTGTTGGGAACGCTTCTGTTACGTGGGACCGCGTCGAAATGTTACGCAGGGAGTCCTCACGACTGCGTAAATTCCTTCGTGTGGAAAGATCAGTGCGATCACTCCGAGCACATCGAGAGAGCCACCTTTAATTCCAGTTCCCGGATTTTCTTGTCTCTCTCGGACAATTCCATGAGCATCTGCTCCATACGTAGGTCGCGCGCGAGCGAAATCTCCCAGAATGTTACGGCGAAAATCACAGGAACAGTGTCGGCAAATTCATCATCTGACTGCTGCGGTGAACTTTCTGCCACGACGGTTCCCCAAAGCTTGAGAATGCACTCGGCGCCTGCATCGCAGCGAACGAGGGCCTCCGTAAGCGCTCCATGTCGGCCAGCGCAACGGCGGAACGCCGAACTTTCGACGTGGACGCGAAATTTGGAATCGTTGATGACGTGAGGAAGCATCGCGCCACTCGAGACAGTCTCGAACGCAGTGTCGGGGTGTACAAGGGAATAATCGATCGTCAACGTTCGAGACCCTTGAATCGCATGCGCGATACTCGGAGTGAGCGCCCGCCCCCAGACGGCCGCACCTTCTCCGAAATGATGAACGATGGCATGGCCGATGTTTGGACTTATAGCTGACTGCAGCATGAGGGCGTTCCTTTCCAATCGTCGAACGATCCGTTCTGGCTACCATTTCGTAGGAGTACAGGCAGTTGTTACAAAGGATTTTCGTCTGATTGGAGCCGATCATTTGGGAAAGCCCAACGCGGTCAGGCCGGCATCAAGCATATCGGCTCGAGCTTCGTGCCCGCCATTGTGGATGCACATGATACTGTCGCCCCGAATGCAATCCGGCACATCCTCGCATTCGATGCCCACCAGCGTGACTTTCTTCGCAGCCTTCATGTTGCATTTGGCGCGCTGGCGCAGAATGCCAAGGCTTTTGCGCGCATCACCCTGATAGAATTTGGTGCCGATTGCGCGACCGGCGAGCGGAAACGTCTGATCCGCAGTTCCATGAAAATGTACAATCGGAGGAAGATTGGCAACGCAATCATCCGGGCCTGGAAGAGGATTCCAGAACACGCCGGAGAATGTCACCATCGCCGCGGTTTTTTCACCTTCGCGGCAGGCAGCATACCAGGCCATTGATGCGCCGATGGAAAACCCGCCCATCACCGTCTTGGCCGGCGTAAAACCGTGACGTTGCCGCAGGTCGTCCAGGACATTCTTGATAAATGCAATATCGTTGCGACTCTGTCGGGGACCGTGAGGAAATGACCAGCCCCCATCGATGCCATCAACTGCCACATAGGCGAGGTGATGCGCGAGCGTCACCTCGACTAACGGGCGTTGCCGTAGCTGCAAATCCGCAGAGCTCTTGAAACCATGGAAATAGATATAGACTCCGCGAATGTCACCATCTTGCGGCAACTCGATCCGGTAGTTTCCTCCCTTGACCGGACAAGCGGACCGAACTCCGCAAAGATTTTCAGACATGGCAGCGAGAGGCGAGAAAAATGGCAGGAGGAGGATGGCAAGCGCGCATATGCGAATTGTTCGGCCTGCGAGCACGACGCTCTTGGTGTCTTTAAATCGTTCCATCAAGTCATACCCACGTCGCCTCGTCGCAGATACTTCGCACGCAGATCGCTTATCGTTACATTGGGTGGCAAAAACACGATTTCAGCTTGGCTGGTGGCGTTTCCGGCTTCGGGTCGTGCTGGCAAGTGTTACCTTGAAGCGAGGCCATCTCGACCGGGAACGACGATATTCACCGCTACCTGCGGTAGCTGCAGGAGGTCACCATACCTCAAATTTATCCATGCGCATGCTGTTCTGTAACGATTTAATCCGACCCACCGTATGGTTGGCGAACATGGTGCGATAACTGACATGACCTACGGCGAAAATCTTTGGCTCTTCTCCAGCCTTCTGTTCGGCATCATCATCCTGCCGGGCATTGACATGATGTTCGTGCTGGCGAACGCCCTGACCCGTGGCCGCGCTGCGGGCCTCGCCGCCACCGGTGGCATGATGCTTGGCGGGCTCGTCCACTCGCTTTACGGCGCCTTGGGCGTCGGCCTGCTGGCAAAGGTCATTCCCGTCCTGTTCACGCCCTTAGTCGTGGCAGGCGGAATCTACATGGCCTGGATCGGCGTCACCCTGATGCGTAGCTCGATCGTCGTCGACGATGTCGGCCACGCCAGTGCCAGAAACAATTGGGAGGCCTTCCGCCGCGGCGTGGTGACGTGCCTCATCAACCCCAAGGCTTATCTCTTCATGCTGGCGGTCTATCCGCAGTTCCTGAGACCAGACTTCGGACCGCTCGCCCCCCAAGCTGTTATCATGACCGCGATGTTGGCAGGAACGCAACTCGCCATTTATGGTGGACTCGCGCTTGCCGCGGGTACCGCACGGCGCTTCCTTGTCGGCAACAGTGCCGCCACGATTTGGACTGGACGCGTCTGTGGCGCCCTGCTCGTGACGGTCTCGGCCCTTACATTGTGGGAGGGGCTGAAGGCATAGCACGGGAAGCGTGTTCGCCACCGGACATGACAGCCTTCAATGTTTGGCTCTGTAACAATCTCTCTTTCTTGAACGTATCGGTTCGGTAGTGAAGACAAAGACATGGCTTCGGTCGATGCAGTCATCGCTACAGCGGTCCGACATCGACGGCTCCCGTTTCAAGATAACGACCGCAGCGTGCAGCTCGCTGCAAACCCTACGAGTTAATCAAATCCGACGATCAAGTGAGGAGCATAACATTGCAGCTTTCGCCTTCGAAGATACTTCAAATTGGGACGGGCTTCTTTGCATCCAAGACCCTGCTGAGCGCCGTTGAGCTCGATCTGTTCGAGACGCTGGGCGATGGGTCTCTTCCGCACAGGGCGCTACGCGACAAATTAGGGTTGCATCCACGCTCTGCCGCCGATTTCTTCGACGCTCTCGTTGCCCTTGGCCTTCTTGAGCGTGATGGTGACGGGCCGGATGCTCGCTATGGCAATTCCGCTGAAGCTTCTGAATTCCTTGTTTCTTCAAGTCCGGCTTATATCGGCGGAGTCCTGCGCATGGCAAACAATCGACTGTATCCTTTTTGGGCACGTTTGACCGATGCCTTGACGTCGGGAGAGCCGCAAAACGAGGTTCGTGATGAACACTCTCCAGATTTGTTCACAGCGCTGACCGCAGACCCACGTGTGCTAGAAGAGTTCGTTGACGCAATGGGAGGCCTCCAGCGTGGCAATTTCAAACTGTTAAGCGAACGGTTTGATTTCGGCTCCCATCAAAGCATCTGCGATGTCGGCGGCTCGGGAGCCTTGCAGTCGATCGCGATTTGTGAACGGCATAAGCATGTTCGTTGCATCAGTATGGATCTCGAACCTGTAACCGATGTCGCTCGTCGGAGAATTGAAGCTGCAGGGCTGACGGAACGTATCGAGGCAAGGAATGGAAATTTTATGGTCGATTCTTTGCCAAAGGCGGACGTAATCCTGATGGGCAACATCTTGCATGACTGGGACACGTCGACCAAAGAAATGCTTATTCGCAAGGCATGGGAAGCTCTGCCGGCTGGCGGTGCCTTTGTTGTTATCGAGGAGATCATTGACGATGCCCGGCGCACGAATGCCAGCGCATTGCTAATGTCGCTCAACATGCTGATTGAAACGCCGGGCGGGTACAATTTCACCTTCGCGCAATTCAATGGATGGTGTCGCGACGCTGGATTCGCTCGAACGGAGCGTTTGGACTTGGCCGGGTTATCGAGCGCAGCTATCGCATATCGATAAACACCCTATGTGTGGAATGGAGTCGAATCCCTGCTTGCCGAAACGCCCGTGCTGCAAAACCTCGTTTTCGCTGCCACGGGCGGATAAGGGCTTGAAGGTACGGTTGTAATAGGCCGACACCAAGGCTGCAGCTAGTCCTTCCCTTCGGTCTCAGTCAGTTTGTCCTGCGTCCTTGTCTCGAAATCGCTGGCGTCGTGGCGTTCGCGTAGCTGCTCCGACGGATCGCCCGTCATGCGATTGACCATGCGGCCACGCTTGACCGCAGGACGCGCGTAGATTTGCTCGGCCCAGCGCTGAACGTTCTTGTAATCCTGCACCTGCAGGAATTCGGCCGCGCCGTATTGCCAGCCCTTGGCGAGGCCACCATACCATGGCCAGATGGCAATATCGGCAATGGTGTAGTCGCTGCTAGCCACGTATTCGCTTTCGGCCAGACGACGATCGAGGACGTCGAGCTGGCGCTTCACCTCCATGGCAAATCGGTCGATCGCATATTCAATCTTCATGGGAGCATAGGAGTAGAAATGCCCGAAGCCGCCACCGAGATAGGGCGCGCTGCCCATTTGCCAGAAAAGCCATGAGAGGCATTCGGCGCGGGTCGCTGGCTCGCTCGGCAGGAAGGCGCCGAATTTTTCAGCGAGATACATCAGGATCGAGCCCGATTCGAAAACGCGGACCGGCTTTTCGCCACTGCGGTCCAGCAGAGCCGGGATCTTCGAATTGGGATTGATGTTGACGAAACCGCTGGCAAATTGATCCCCATCGCCGATCTTGATCAGCCAGGCGTCATATTCGGCGCCCCTGTGCCCAAGTGCCAGCAGCTCTTCCAGCATAATGGTGACCTTCACACCGTTCGGCGTTCCCAGCGAATAGAGCTGGAGGGGATGACGGCCGACCGGCAACCCCTTTTCATGTGTCGCACCTGCGATCGGCCGATTGATGCTGGCGAAGGCGCCGCCGCTCGGCTTGTTCCAGGTCCAGATCTTTGGAGGATTGTATCCCGCTGTCTCTGACATCACGTTCTCCATTATTCCCCGTTCATGCGACGGGAGCATAGTTCGACGGGAAAAGCGCCCGCTTGGTTTCTTCGTCGTTGACGCGCTTGAAGGAATGATCTTTGCCGACCTGCCTGGCGCGAGAGACGGCAGGACGCGCATCGACCGTTTCGAAGAGCCGCTTCAGGTTCGGATATGCGGCAAGCGGATCCTCAAGCCCCTTGAGGACGCGCGAGGCCCGATCCAGCCATCCCCACGCAGACATGTCGGCAATCGTATAAGTATCTCCGACGATGAAGTTTCGGCCCTCAAGATGATCGTTGAGGACCTGATAATGACGCTCGATCTCGCGGCGATAGCGGTTGACGGCATAGTCGAGCCCTTCCGGCGCCGCGTGCTGGAAATGCACCGCCTGCCCTGAGAATGGCCCTAGGCCGGAAGCGAGAAACATCAGCCACGAAAGAAGCTCCGGCCGATCTTCCGGTGAACCGAGAAACTGGCCGGTCTTTTCGGCAAGATAGATCAGGATGGCCGTGGAATCGAAGACGCGTGTCTCTCTTCCGCCTGGGCCGTCCGTGTCGATGATGGCCGGCACCTTGCCATTCGGATTGATGGCGCGAAACGCCGGCATATGCTGCTCGCCCTTACTTGTGTCGATGGGGACCATCTCATAGGAACGCTCCGCCTCTTCCAGGAAGAGGGCGATTTTCGCAGGATTGGGCGTTGGATGAAAATAGAAGCGGATCATGGGGGCTCCGTCAGGGATAGAAGATCAAAAGCTGCGTTACTGATGCATCCGAATCTGGGCCTCGCCCGACTCCGGACCAACTTGTGAGCCGGGAAGACGATCGGCGAGCAGGGCTTGCGCGCTCGTAAGGAGGCCTGCGACTTCCTCTTCCTTTCCGGTCCTCGCCTTCAATTGTACGAACAATGCTACCTTGGTCACGATCACTTCCTCCCTCAGAGCGCCGAATGGCCGCATACCGCCTCTTCGAGCGCAGATTTCATCGTCAGAAACCGTTCATCGATCGCCGCCGGATCATCCCGGTTGGCCGCAATCATCTTTGCACGGGCCTCTCCGCCGCGGATCACCTCGAGCAAATTGGCTTCAATTCCTTCGATCAGTGCATTGGCGACCGCCTCCGCCGGTTCTCGCGTGAACCCAAGTTCGGGCCCAGCCTTTGAGGAATGCATCATCGGGGTGTCCGTCGCGCCGGGATAGAGCGTCACGACGCGAACGCCTTCGCCCGTCAACTCCCGGCGCAGCGCCTCCCCGAAGCGCGAGAGCCCCGCCTTTACCGCAGCATAGGTGGCGTAGAACGGTGCACCGATCAACGCCATGCCGGAGGTGACGTTGACGACGAGTCCGTCCCCGGACGCGCGCAGGTGAGGAAGAGCAGCCTGCGTCAGGAGAATGGGAGCAACAAGGTCGACCTCGACCATAGTCCTTATCTCCACCTCCGTCGTCTTCTCGAGACGACCGGCGCGCACGCCGCCGGCGTTGTTGACGAGAACATCGAGCCCGCCAAGCACCTCAATGGCCTTGTCGAGGGACCGGGATCGGCCCTCCGTGGCGGCGACATCCGCCTGGATGCCGGTAACCGGCCACCCATTCTCCTGAAGATCCTTGACAGCCCGAGCCAGCCGCTCCGGGTTTCGCCCGGTAACGGCGACACGAGCCCCTTTCGCCAGCATGGCACGCGCAATGGCGAAGCCAATGCCACTGGTGCCACCGGTGACGAGAACACGCTTGCCTTCGAGATTCATGATTTTACCTCGTTTCTTCTTCAGGGTGGTTCGGCCTCGGCAGCTTCAGCCGCCCTCAGTGCATCGACAATTGCTTCTGGAGAGAGGCACTTGTGGTAATCGGCTTCGGCAGCTCCCAGCTCTCATCTCCATTAATCACCATGAGGTCGACACCGAATGAGGAATACGCCGCCTTGAGATCGTCAGGCATTTTGTAGACGAGCCCGAATTTGCGCGCGACCACATTGCCGATATCGCTGAGGACGTCGAAAGTGAGATTATTCTTCTCTGTCATCAGAACAATCGGACCGTCGGCCAGTGTCTCAAACAAGGAGATCGTCTCGCCCGTTCCACCCGGCAAGCGGAATTCAGGGGCCAGATCACCGGGCTTGAGAACGCGATCGAACGGAAAATCGATCATCAGTTTCCCAATCTTTGAATTCAGAAATGCTGCTGCACCGGAAGGTGCGCTTGCCTCGAACTTCCCGTTGAAATCAGCAAGCTCCTGCTCGAGGCCCATTGTCATTATCTCCCTGTGTCTTGGACGTGTCAGCGCGATTGCAAAAATGCGTGCGCCGGGCTGCGTTCTACCCTGTTCTAAATCACTCGTTATAAAATGTATCGCATAAAGTTCCAGGCTATCGTGGAGCCATAATCACATTCCCGAGAGATAGACCCATGACCCGGCCGAGAGAGTTTGACGAAGAAAAGGTGCTGGAGCTTGCCGTGGAGCAGCTCTGGGACGAGGATTCGAAACGACGTCGATCCGGAATCTCGCTCAGGCTATGGGGTTGACGACCGCCAGCGGCGTTGTCACGTTGTTTAAATTAGAGTGCGGCAGACCGGTATTCGGGCTCTCAGGTGGGTTGATGAGCCACAGCACTCCATTCGGCCAAGGCCATTCGGCGATGGATGAGGATTTGTGAAGCGGATAGATTTGCGCGGGTTGGGATGTCTGGTTCATCTGCAACAACTACCGCACAGCGGTTGACGGAGAATCAACGTGACACACCCCGGAAAGTTCTCCGGTCCGAGTCACAGAAGCGATATCGAGATCACCCATTGCCACGGTGTAGCGCACTTCCAGCGGCGAAATTTCTGTGAGCGAAATGCTGATACTCGGGAATTGCGGTTGAAACTGCCGCATCCTGAGGGACAATACCGGCGCGTATTTTCACAGGGCATTTAGCAGCTGCGAGATCCGCGTCTCAGCGGTGCGACGTGCGGGCCTGGTGTCGAGTGCTAAGCTCCGAGGGGGTCCTTCACGACCCACTGGCCATCGCTCTCAGCGTTTCCTCGCAACCAGGGATTGGGCCCCCGCGCGAATGGATAGCGGCCGTGTCAGCGCTCGCCATCGCGCGACGGGTGTCAAATATCACTTCCTATACGAGCAGCCGCGAGCCCGTCATGCAGAACTGGCCTTCGAATACCGTCAGCGCCTTTTCCAGAACAGGCTACATGTCGGCGTCGTCGAACACGATCATTGGCGCTTTTCCCCCTAATTCAAGTCCGAAGCGTTTCATTCGGCGCGCCCCGACCGACTGATCCCAACGCCGGTCTTCGTGCTTCCCGTGAAGCTGATCGTCGGCACATTGGCGCTTTCGACAAGGAGCGCGGGCAGCCGCGCCGCCATCATCCGGATATTCGCCGATGCGTTCGTAGGTCGCCGAATTGATCGAGATGCCAAGGCTCGCCGACGAAACGAACGCGCCATTGATCAATTCTTGGCCGAATAAGTCGTCATCTGAAAGTCCTTAGCTTCAGCGGGCACAGACCGCGTCGGGGATCAGGTCAGAAAAGGCGGAGCGTTTTCGCCGCGCCGGCGATAGTTGGGACGCGGGCGTTCAAGACGGATCGATTCGAGCACAGTGTAGGCGTGATACTTGGTCTGTGTAGTCACGCCGGCGAGCCGCTCCGACCAAAGCTGGCCGTTGCTGCTGCGCTTTTCGAGTACATATTTGGTGGCGTAGTTCGCCATCGAGTTGATCCAGTTCTCGGTGCCGACGAACACTTTGTCCCAGCCGGCGCCGTCCAAGATGCTGATCAGGGCATCCGACCGCGAGAACCGGTCGACGGCCGCTTGCGCGCCATCAAGGACGTCGGCGAAATATTCAATCGACGCCTTGACCGTCTCAGGCGTGCCGTACTTCATGTGGTGACCGGCCACGAGGAAGTCGAAGTCGAACTCGAGGAGCTGTTCCTGGGCCTGATACCAGCCGGTTATGTTCTGCGAAGCGTCGCAGTGCATGAAGGTGGCGCTGCCGGGGCTGATGATGTCAATGACGGTCAGCACCTTCTGCGCCGGCGCGTAGATGAAGATGTTCCCGGGGCAGTGGTTCTCACCCTTGTACGACAGCTCCAACGTCACGCCGCCGACCGTCAGCGTATGTTCCTTGTCAAAGGTGAGGGTCGGGATCGGACGGTTCGGATCGGGAAACCTCTCGAGCAGTTCCTTGGTGATCTCGTGAGCGACGATCTCGACGTTCGGCCCGAACACGGAGGCAGCGCCGATATGATCGGTATGCCAGTGGCTGTAGATGACATGTGTCACGGGCTTGTCGGTGACATCCTCGATCGCTGCGAGCATGTTCTCGCCGATCGTCGGCGGGGCATCGATCGCGATCACTCCGTCGTCCGTCACCACGAACGCCGCATCATAGCCACCGCTGGTAACCCAGTAGAAGCCGCCACGCAGCTCCTCGACATGGTAGCCCAGCTTCTGGAAGCGCTCACTAGTGAAATAGGATGGATAGTAGTTCGGGGGATCGGCCGGATGCTCACCCGCTTCGGGAAAGCCGTAATTGTCGATCGCGAAGAATGTCGGTGTATCGCTGGCATTGATGGCTTTCTGATGATTGTTGCACATGATCCGCTTCCTTTGCTGATGAATTGGGAGTCGCGCGGAACGCTCAGGCGTCCGTGGCGCCGAACCGGAGGACCGCCTTGATGACGCGACCGGCGGCGACGTCTTCGAACGCCTGGTTGATGTCCGCGAAGTCGTAGAAGGTGATCAGGCGGTCGAACGGAAACCGACCCGTGCGGTAGAGGCCGATCAGTTCAGGGATCATCAGGGCCGACACGGCATCGCCTTGAATGATACCCTGGAGCGTCTGCCCGACTGTCAGACGCGATGCGTCCACCATCGCGCCCGAATGGGCGTTGAAGGCGACGAAGCCGAAATGTCCCATCGGCGCGAGGGCACCAACCCCCGCATCGAGATTGGCGGCACGCCCGCTGGTGTCCAGGACGAACTCGACGCCCCTCGGCTCGATCTTCCGGATCGCCGCGGATACGTCCGCCTGGCCGACCGCGTTGACGACGTGGGTCGCGCCAAGCTCCCTGGCGAACTCCAGCCGTTCTGCATTGACGTCGATGGCAATCACCGTGGCCGCGTCGGCGACCTTGGCGGCCATGATCGCGGCGAGACCGACCGCGCCCACGCCGAAGACGGCGACCGTGGCACCGACCGGCACTTTCATCGCCTTCAGGATTGCACCGGCGCCGGTCTGGAAGACGCAGCCGAGCGGCCCTAGAATCTCCAGCGGAATGTCGCTGGGCACCTTGATGGTGTTGCGCTGATGCGCAAGCGCATAGGTCGCGAACGAGGATTGGCCGAAGAAATGGGCATGCAGGTCGTCCGCGCCGTTCCGCTCGACACCGATGGAGCCATCCAACCGCGCACCCGCAAAGTTGGCTTCCCACACTTTCTCGCAATACGCGGCGTGAGACGACAGGCAGGGTTTGCACTGTCCGCACGAGTGGTAGGAAAGTACGACATGGTCGCCAGGCTTGATGTGGCCGACCGATACTCCAGTACGCTCGACGATGCCCGCGCCCTCGTGGCCGAGGATTGCCGGTAGTGGCGTCGGCATCAGCTGTTGCCGGACATGGGCATCGGTCGCACAGATGCCAGTTGCGACCATGCGGACCAGCACCTCGTCCGGCCGGGGCGTTTCAAGTGTCACATCTTGCATCACGAAAGGTGCATCCTTTCGCTCGATCACGGCAGCGCGAGCACGCGTGATCGCGCTCTGACCATGCGGATCGCGGGGAATGTCCGCTGCTTCAGAGTTTCGCGATTTTGTCATCGGTGGCCTCCAGGGAGTTCGATTGCGAGGCGGTTGGTGTTTCCGCTGCCCTTTCCTCGAAAATACCGATCCTGTAGTGTTGCAGTAGCCACCAAGGCAGAAACGAGGAGTTGCTAATGCCGGAACCCGAGCCCGTTGACTTGTTGGACGTGATCGCATTCATCCGAGTGGTGGAAACCGGAAGCATTGCAAATGCTGCCGCGCGCCTCGGCATCGTCAAATCTATCGTGAGCCGGCGCGTCAGCCGGCTCGAGGCCGTTCTTGGTGCTCAGTTGCTGACCCGCACGCCGAGGGGCACGAGGTTGACCGATATTGGTCGCGAATATCATGCGCATGCGGCCGCAGGCCTATCGCAACTGGAATCGGCGCAAGAGGTCGTCAGCAAGTCGACCAGCGAGATTGCTGGCCAGCTGCGAATTCAGGTTCCGGCCGCCTTTGGCGAGTTTCTGCTGGCGCCGCTACTGGCGGAATTCGCGCTTCTCTATCCGCTTATCCAGTTCGATGTTCGCTTTACCGATCGTCAGGTGGACATGGTCGCCGAGGCGTATGATCTTGCGATCTGGCCCGGCGCCGTTCCGGACTCGATTCTCATCACCCGCAAGTTTGCCAAGATTCGCTGGGCAGTGGTTGCCAGCCCCGCCTATCTCGATGCGCGCGGACGCCCTACGATTCCCGCTGACCTGGCGGCGCACGACACCATTCTCTACGCGCTGGATCCCGGCCGTTGGCGCTTTCAGGGCCGCGACGGCTGGGAGCACGTGCGCATGAACTCCCGGTTCTGCACCGATAACGGGCAGATGCTCCTGGCCGCTGCGCGCGCAGGTCTGGGGGTTGTACTTGTTCCAATGTTCATGGTGGAAGGCCCTTTGGCGCGAGGCGAGCTCGAAGCGGTCCTGCCCGATTTCCTGCACGAAGGGGGTGATCTGCAGATATTCATGCCGCCTGCGCGCGCCGGTATCGCGCGTGTGCGGGCATTGGTGGATTTCCTCTACGAGAAGTTCGACCGAGAAATCTGAGTCGTTCGCCGGGTCAGCGCAATCTCCAGGCCGCCAGAACCAGCAGGGCACCACCAATCGCCATCGCGGCCGGTGCGGCAGTAACACCTCGGCCAGGGCTTGGCGGCTGCCAGCCATGAGTGGAGAGCTAGTAGAGTATCAAGTTAGCTCCCACTCTCCAATGTTACAAGTCACGGACCCGCTGGCGTGTGTTTAGGTCAGCGTGCCGCCATCAACGGTCAGGATGGTTCCGGTAATTTGTCGGGCCGCACCAGATGCGAGAAATGCTACCGCAGCCGCGATATCCTCCGGCTCGCCGTACCGGCCGAGCGGAATTAAGGCACGCTGGAAATCTCCGAACTCGCCCTCGGCCGGGTTCATTTCCGTGTTGGTTGATCCCGGCTGAATGAGGTTGACAGTGATGTCGCGAGGGCCAAGTTCTCGCGCCAGACCGCGGGTAAATGATTGAAGTGCCGATTTGGTCATTGAATAAACCGTCGACGGTCCGACAATGCGTTCTGCGCCTGCGGAGCCGATTGTGACGATCCGGCCACCTTTGCCAAGATACGGCATCGCGGCTTGCGCTGCCAGGATCGGGGAACGAGCGTTGACGGCAAAAAGGGCGTCGATCTCGGCGACGGTGAAATCCGCCACATCCTTGTAGATCGCGATAGCTGCATTGTTCACCAATATGTCGAGGCCGCCCAATGCCTGCGCTGCTTGATCAACCGACCGCTTGACCGCCTCGGGGTCCTTGCTATCAGCCTGGATAGCTAACGCCTTGCGCCCTTTGCCTTCGATCGTTGCGACAACTTGCGCTGCCCGATCAGCGGCGCGTTCGTACGTGATCGCAACGTCGGCGCCTTTTTCGGCCAGAGCGACCGCGATTGCGGCCCCAATGCCGCGGGACGCGCCAGTCACAAGCGCACGTTTACCTGCTAATTCACTCATCGATTGTTCCTTTCGTTATCGACAGGGGAAATGTTTCGCCCGGCCGCCTTGCGGCGGGCGTCCGTGCGGCCTGCCGCCGTACGACTATTTTCCGGGTTACGCGATCAGGACCGGCAGACCGCTCAAGCGGCGGTTGTCCATGTCGTCATGCGCTCGGGCTATCTCATCGAACGGATAGCGTGTGGTTTCGAGATCACTGAAAATTCCTGTGCGCAGCGCATCCCATAGCTGAGAAGTTGCGATCTCGACTGCCGGTCCCCGGACGTATTGCGGGGAACCACCGCTGCGGACAGCTACCCCCCGCCGCACAAGATCGGGCGCCGGCGCTGGCTGACCAGACGCGGCTCCAACAGCGGCAATCACGCCACCATCACGGATGCTTGACACGCCTAGCGCGAAGGTCGCCCGGCCGACCAAATCATAGACGACGTCGACACCGTCAGGGGCGATCGCGCGGATCTTGGCGGCGATGTCCGGCTCGCCAGCGTGGAAGGCATGGGTGGCACCGGGCGCGACCTTGTCGAACTTGTCCGGCGATCCGGCGACGCCGATCACGGTTGCGCCCAGCGACTTGGCCCAGCGAGACAGGATTGCTCCAACGCTTCCCGATGCCCCAAGTACCAGCACCGTGTCGGCGGATTTGAGATCGTAGAGACCACGCATCCCCATCCAGGCCGTCCCACCCTTCGCCAGGAAGGTCGCCGCAGTCTCGTTCGAGATATCGGCGGGCAGGCGGATGAGCGGCGCGGTCGGAATGATCCTCTCGGTGGCATATGCACCTTCCGAAAAGAAGTAAGCCACTCGGTCGCCGACCGACAGCCCCTCGACGCCGGATCCGACCTCGGTGATCGTCCCGGCTGCTTCGAAACCGGGAACTGCCGGCAACGCCATCGGATACTGGCCTTTTCGTATCATCGTATCGACAAAGTTGAGGCCGATCGTGTCCTGAATGAGCCTGACCTCGCCGGCTCGTGGCGCGCGCAGGTCTTTCTCGATGATTTGCAGGACGGAGGGGCCGCCGGTTGACTGCATTTGAATGAATTTTGACACGATATCGTCTCCGGGTTTCAGATGGCTTGCGGCGCTTCCGATTGCAGACGGATGGAGCGCAGCGATGTTCAGTCGAACTTGACGAGGTTGAGAGCGGGCAGCGGGCCGCCCGGGAACTGAACCAACTGGCTGCCGACCGCAAGCGCGCCGAGATCGATCCCGAAGAAGCCGATGCGATCAATGATGGCGGCGACCTCTGCCTTCGCCCTCATATCGTTGCCCGAATAAAACAGGACGCGCCTGCCGCCTTCCGAGTGGGGGTCGCCCGACAGTTGCTTTGGCGTCAGGTGGTTGAACGCCTTGACGACGCGCGCGCCTGGCACAAGGGCGGTGAAAATTTCCGTAGAGGTGCGGCCGCCAAGGTCCGCCGGCCTGTAAAGCGGCGCTTCGATAGAGTTGTTGGCGTCGATTACGATCCTGTCGTCGAAGTTCAAACCGGCGAGCGCGGCAGGTATCTTTGACCACGGGACTGCCACGAGAACGATGTCTTGCGCCGCGGCCTCTTGCAGGCTTCCAGCCCGGATTGTGCTGCCGAGCTTCGAAACAAGCGTCGTGAGGCTTTCCGGTCCACGGCTGTTTGCGACCACGGCTTCGATTCCTGCCTTGCCGAGCGCCGTGGCAAATGCGGCCCCTATATTGCCGGCTCCGATAATTCCAACGGTCATGATCCAGTCCTTTACGGTGCGGTGAGAATTGTATCCGCGACGGTCGGTTTTCCGCTGCATCCTTGGCCTGATGCGATTGGCGTTGCAGAAAACCGGCGCTGCTGTTGACTGGAATATGGCTGGCAAATACACGTAACATAAGTCATAGATGAATTGTTTTAGTTTCAATCAATGTTTGAAGGTTGCTTATTATGGAGACACTGGCAAACCTGGAAGCGTTCGTTCGAAGCGCGGAAGCGAGCAGCTTTTCCGGGGCAGCTCGGCGTCTCTCGATTACACCGGCCGCAGTCAGCCGGAACGTTGCGATGCTGGAACGGAACCTTGGCATACGGCTGTTTCACCGCTCGACGCGGAAGTTGACCTTGACCGAGGCGGGGGAGTCCTTTCTGGCAAGCATCGGCGACAGCCTGAACCACCTTCAGGGGGCAATCGACGGGGCATCACAAACGAAGGGTGAGCCTGTCGGCGTTCTGAAGCTCAGCATGAGTTTAACGTTCGCTATGGGATACGTTCTTCCCGCACTGCCCGACTTTCTGGCCCGTTATCCGGGCATCAGACCTGACTGGCATTTCGACAGCCGCAAGGTCGATCTTATCGCCGAGGGTTTTGACGCCGCGATCGGCGGTGGTTTCGAACTCAATCCGGGCATCGTTTCCACGACGCTCGCACCGGTTCACGTTATCGCGGTCGCATCGCCTGGTTATTTCGCTGGACGGCGCCGGCCGACTAGCCCCGCCGATCTGGCCGATCATGCCGGAATACTGATGCGGTCCTCGAATTCGGGCCGGATTAGGCAATGGATGATGCGCGACGCCCAAGGGCGCGAAGAGCGCGCGCTGCTCAACGAAACGATCGTGATGAGCGACGCCGCGCCCATGGCGCAGGCGGCGATCGCGGGGTTGGGCATAGCATTGTTGGCCGTACCCGATGTGCTGCAGCATATGGAAAGTGGTGCGCTCGAACGTATCGTTCCGAAGTGGTATGCCGATGCCGGATCTATCTCGCTCTACTATTCAGCCCGCGTGCTCCAACCGCTGAAAACCCGCGCTTTCATTGACTTCTACACTGAATATTTCCGTAGTGAGCGTCTTAGCGCCCGATTTGCGGGCAGCCTCAGATAGCGTCCACGCGTCCTTGTCATACTCTCCGAAAAAACGTGGCCCCTAGGCCGCATCAAGTCTTCCATTATCAACAGATGCTTGAATATGATCCAAATGATATGCCGCTAATATTCTAGGAAAAAATGCACGAATATCATTCCACCGAAACACTCGGCACGTAAATGGAGTGAGAAATGACTGAAGTGAGCGCTTCTCGGAACCTTCCACTGAGCGGCAAGACCGCACTCGTTACCGGTGGATCGCGATCAATCGGCGCATCAATCGCCCAGCGTCTCGCAGCGGATGGTGCTCAGGTGGCCTTCACCTATCGCGGATCGCCTGCGAAGGCTGAGGAAGTTGCTGTCGCCATCGAAAGAATGGGCGCGCGCGCGCTGGCCATCGCCGCTGATGCCGCTAATCCGGATGCAGTACGCGCTGCTGTCGCCGCGACAGTCGATAAGTTCGGCGGCCTCGACATTCTGGTGAACAATGCCGGTATTGCCTTCGCGGGTTCGATCGACGAAATCGCATTTGATGACTATCAGGCAATGCTCGCAGTCAACGTAACAGGCGTTTTTGTTGCCACGCAGGAAGCCGTTCGCCATATGAAGGATGGCGGCCGGATCATACAGATCGGCAGTTCAATCACGAAATATGCCGGGGTTCCTGGGCTGTCAGCATACGGCCTCACCAAGGGGGCAGTCGCCGGCTTCAACCGGAGCTTGGCTCATGACCTCGGTCCACGCGGCATCACAGTCAACACAGTTCATCCGGGCCCAACCGACACTGACATGAACCCTGCCGATGGCGAGTTTGCCGCTATGCAAATCTCGCGCATCGCAGCGGGCCGCTATGGAAAGCCCCAGGAAATTGCGAGCGTTGTCGCATTCCTTGCAAGTCCAGAAGCCTCCTTTGTAACGGGTGCCGACATTCGGGCTGATGGTGGTTTCACATCCTGAAATATGCCGGAGCGAAATCCAGAATTCGCTTCGACGCCCCCATCAATTTCAACGCCTCACCAACCAGTCAATGGCTCAACGCGGCTTTGATGGATACGGTTGCAATGCGCCGTCGGGTGGATCACGGCGCCGCGCCGCGGCTCACGCTGAGGCAGGTCTACCTCTATCCGGAGAAAATCCCTTGTCTGAGATAGCGAATTCAACAGAGCGCGATGGTGTCCCTGGAGCGCCACCCGCTTCGTGGCTAGCCGTATTATCGCTGGCGTTTGGAGCATTTGGGCTGGTGACTGCGGAATTTTTGCCGATCAGTCTGCTTACGCCGATAGCGACTGAACTGGGCGTCTCCAAGGGCGTGGTGGGCCAGGCTATCACGGCCACAGCCGCAGTGGCTGCGATCGCCGGGCCATCTCTTGTTTTAATGTCAGGCAAGCTAGACCGCCAAAAGCTTGTCTTTGGCTTGACAGCGATCCTCATCATCTCCAACGTCCTCGCGGCCTATGCATCAAGCATCTTAATACTCATCGCGGCTCGCGCGATGCTGGGTTTCGCTCTTGGAAGTTTCTGGGCCATGATGGCGGCGCTGGCTTTGCGTTTGGTTCCTGCCGACAAGGTGCCGCGGGCCATTTCGATCATCATCATGGGTATCTCCCTCGCCACAGTCTTTGCTACACCGCTGGGCACTTATCTTGGTGGCCTATGGGGGTGGCGCGCCACTTTTCTCGCCGCCTCCGGCATTGGCTTGGCTGCGCTGGCGATCCAGATACTAACCCTTCCTAAGCTGCCACCCATGGCGGCACCCGGCCTGAACTCCTTCAAAGCGGCGCTGTCGCGTCGTTCGGTGGCCATCGGTTTTGGAACGGCATTCCTCGTCGTGTCAGGGCACTTCGCCGGGTTCACCTTCATCCGCCCCTTTTTGGAGGAGATCACGCGCCTCGACATTTCGACTGTCTCGCTCGCTCTCCTGGTCTTCGGCCTTGGCGGCTTCCTGGGAAATATCGCCGGCGGGGTGATCGCCGAGCGCAATCCCGCCTGGGCCGTCGCCTTGTTCTCACTCCTGATAGCCAGTGCTGCATTTGCGCTCAGCCTTTTCGGCACCGTCGCGGGAGTTGCATTCGTGGCGACCGCTCTGTGGGGGGTTGCCTTCGGTGGTTTCCCCGTTGCGATCTCGATCTGGAATGCACGTGCAGCGCCTGATCATGCCGAAAGTGCCGGTGCGCTTCTGGCGTCGATTTTCCAGGTCGCGATAGCGACAGGCGCGGCAATTGGCGGTCTCATCATCGAGGGCTTCGGCTCGACTGGCACAATCCTTTATACGGCTTCGGCGACCCTTACTGGCGCGATGGTCATCCTCGGGCTCAAGAGGCAGTAAGCGGAGAGGGTCGACTGGCAGATAGATATTATACAGCTCTCCAAAGCGCGAGCGCGGAATCAGGCCGCCTTCCTTCGGCGACCTGTAACAATATGTTTCGATCATCTGAGGACTCTGAACTCAGTCCATCTCCCTGGTCGATCGGTTGCACTTCTTCACGCACCTTTGGGTTCCTCGTTGCGCAACACTGGGTTCTCGAACCCCCATCTTGATCGAGGCCGGTCCGATCCGAGATGATTGGCGATGATGCCGAGGTGGCGCCGAAAGCGGCGAACTCGGCCCCGAGTTACGAAAAGGACCAGAATTATGCTGCAGAGATCGATTGACCGCGTCACAAGCATACCTCCACTCGGCCCGGGCTTCGACGGCGAGCGGCACAAGGCCGCATTGGTGATCGCGCCCGGCGACCTTGCCTCGACCGATCCGTTCTTCCTGATGGCCGACGACAACATCACACTGGAGGGACGTTTCGGCGATGCACATCCCCATGCCGGCCTCGAAACCGTGACCTTCATGCTCAAAGGCACGATGGAGGATACCGGAGGCCGGCTGGAGGAAGGCGATGTGGAGTGGATGACGGCGGGCAGCGGCATCGTCCACTCGGAGAATGCGACGGTCTCGACGGGGATGCGTCTGTTCCAGCTCTGGCTGATCCTGCCGGAAGAGCAGCGCAACATGCGCCCCCGGGTGCAGGTCCTGCGCCGTGCCGATATGCCGGTGCACGCTGAGCCAGGGGTCACGGCGATAGTCTACAGCGGTCAGCTGGAGGATGCGGCAGCGCCGACCTTGAACGCGGTGCCTGTCACCTTGATCGACGTTCATATGGAAGCAGGAGCCGCCTTCGCCCCGCAATTGCCGGCCTCCTACAACGCCTTCGTCGTCTTGATCGATGGCGAGGTGGAGGCTGGCGTCACCAGCGAGCAGCTGGTCACAGGCTCGGTGGGCTGGACCGCGCCGGTGGGCGGTGGTACGAGCTCGCTCACGATGCGCGCACGCGATCGCGGCGCGCGGGTGCTGCTTTACGCCGGGCAGCCACAGGGCATCGAGGTGGTAGCGCAAGGACCGTTCATTGCGGGATCGGCGAGTGAACTCGCCGGCTACTATGCCGCTTACCGTCAGGGAAAATTCCCTCATGCCGGCACGATGCGGCCGGTCGCCCACCCGTAGGAACGTTTTGTCGCGCCGCGATTGTCGTGCGGCACCCTCCAAGGAAAAGGGTTATGGTCAGAAAAGTCGAAATGCAGTCGATCGGCACTCCCGCCGTTCTCAAGATCGTCGAGACGGACGTCGGATCACCCGGGGCGGGTCAGGTGCGACTGGTCCAGGATGCGATCGGCATCAACTATGTCGACGTGATGGTGCGCACCGGGCTCTTCCCGATGCGCCTGCCCGCCACGCTGGAATTCGAGGCGGCAGCGGGCGGGCCTTCCTGTCCTGATCGACTGATGGGCAGCCCCATGCCTGTCACTGATGGCACGTGCGACTATACATCCACATGATGCATTTACACGGCATTGACCTCAACCTGCTTGTGGCGCTCGACGCATTGATCGCCGAGCGGAACGTCACGCGTGCCGGCCAGCGTATCGGACGCACGCAACCGGCGATGAGCGCCGCCCTCAATCGTCTGAGAGGATTGTTGCGGGACGAATTGTTCGTCAGGGGACCCCACGGACTTCAACCCACGCCACGCGCGCTGGAACTGGCGGAGCCGATCTCCCTGGCACTGCGCAACATTCAGCAAACGCTGGAATTCACGCAAGAGTTCGATCCATCTGCTGCGGCGATGACATTCTCGCTGGGGCTCTCGGGCCATACCGAAAGCGTGGTTCTTCCGCCTCTGATCCGGATCCTCGCCGACCGGGCGCCGTCCGTTGACCTTCGGGTTCGCGACTATGGCAGCCGGGACGAGGCCACTCGCTTGCTGGACGCCAGCGAGGTTGACATGGCGGTCGGACTTCCACCGGTCGAGACCGGCCGAATCCTGAGCGCCCGTTTGTTTCAGGATCGCTTCGTGTGCATCCTGCGCAGGGACCATCCTGCGGCGAACCAGCCGCTCGATATGGAAGGGTTCCTGTCGCTGCCGCACATCCTCGTCTCACCGGAGAACGAAGGGCTGGACGTGGCCGACGCCGCGCTCGCCACCAAAGGCCTGAAGCGCAGGGTCGCAGTCACGGTTCAGCATATGGCGAGCGCGCCGGAACTGGTCGCCACTTCCGACATGGTGGCAACGGTTCTCGAGAGCGTCGTCAGGCGATCGGGTTGTTCGGAGCAACTCACGGTGCGGGACTTTCCGCTGCGGCTGAACCCCGTGCCGTTCGTCCTAAACTGGCATCGCCGCAATGACGCGCATCCGGCGCAGCGCTGGCTCCGCAACTGCCTTTCCGGCGCCTTCCCGCACGTGTGGCAAGGCTCTGAACAGGTCTGCGCCGACCTCAGACAGCAATATTAGTGAGGCAGGTTCACGAATAGTCATCCATGCGAGGGATGATGATGCATATCAGATATCGATTTCAGGATATCGATCCCGCCCGTTTAGATGCCAGACGACAGCGCCAATGAGCGCTCGAAAATCAATGCTGGAGCATAATCATGACGGACAGGAAGTTTCGTGTCGGGATCATCGGCGCGGATACGCAGGCGAGCTGGGCTGGCGCATCACACGTCCCCGCGCTTGCGGCGCAGCCATCGCTGGTGCTGGCAGGCGTGGCGACACGCCGGGAAGATAGCGCGAGGGCTGCGGCCGAGGCGTTCGGCGCCAAGCGCTGGTATGGGGATCCCTATGAACTCATCCGCGACGAAAGCATCGACGTCGTAACCGTCGCCGTGAAGGTTCCGGCGCACCATGACCTGGTAATGGCGGCGTTGAAAGCGGGCAAGGCGGTTTATTCAGAATCACCGCTCGGAGCGACCTTGGCGGAAACTGAGGCGATGGCGGCTGCGTCCAAGTCGCTTCACACCGCGATCGGATTGCAGGGTCGCCACAATCCGGCTGTGCGCCGCGCCGCGGAGCTGGTCGCGTCCGGCAAGCTTGGACGCTTGCTGTCGGCCCGCGTCGACGCGACGACGTTCGGCTACGGACCTCAGACGACGAGCAATTACGACTATTTCAACAAGGCCGCGTCGGGCGCGAGTTTCATGACGATCACGAGCGCCCATGTTCTCGATGTAATCGAAGCGGTTCTTGGCAACATCACCGAGGTCGACGCCCGCGTCGCGCTCCTCTGGCCGGAGATCGAGGTCGTCGATACCGGGGATATCTCGGCCCGCGAGATCCCGGACCATCTTGACCTGATCGCCAAGACCATGAGCGGAGCGCCGGTATCGGTCCAGGTGCTCGCCGGCGTTCCGGCCGAAGACGCGGGCTTCACTTTCGAAATTCGTGGAACCGAGGGACGGCTGACCCTGACCGGCAATCACCTCGCCGGCGCACAGGTCGGCGATCTCAAGCTCACGGCGACCGTCGCGTTCACACCACCCGACACGCCGATCGCAACTGGTGTAGGCCCGACCGCCGCAGATTTTTGGGCCGGCGCCGCGATCAACGTCGGGGAAGTCTACGCCTCGCTCGCGCGCGACCTGATCGCGGGCACTTACAAGACGCCGGGGTTCGATCACGCGCTTCGCAACAGCCGCTTGGTTGCTGCGGTGGAGCGCGCCGCCCGGACAGGCGAGCGGCAGAGCGATCTCGGCTGAACTGATTTTCAAACGGGACCCGACGTCACGTTCTACGCGCCGGGCCGTCAAGACAAGGAGATGTAGTATGCAGATGCGCAAGCTTGGCAACAGTGGACTGTTCGTGTCCGAGCTCTGCTTCGGTGCGATGACCTTCGGGGGATCGGACGGTCTGTGGGGACAGGTCGGAAGACTGGGGCAGAACGATGCGGATGCGCTGATCGGCGCCGCGCTGGATGCGGGCGTCAACCTCTTCGATACGGCCAACATCTATGCGCATGGCCGGAGCGAGGAGATCCTGGGCCGATCGCTCAAAAATTTGGGCGTGGCGCGGGACGATGTGGTTGTCGCGACGAAGGTGGCGTCGCCCATGGGCGATGGACCGAACCGAGGCGGCGCGTCGCGGCTTCACATCCTGAGCGAGTGCCGCGCCAGTCTGCGCCGATTGGAGCTCGACCATATCGATCTCTACCAGATTCATGCCTTCGACCCGGCGACCCCGATGGAGGAAACGCTGGTGGCGCTCGACACCCTCGTTTGTACAGGCGATGTTCGCTACATCGGGCTGTCAAACTGGGCCGCCTGGCAGATCATGAAGGCCATCGGCATTACGCGCGCGAGAAATCTGGCGCCGATCACCTCGCTGCAGGCTTACTACACGCTCGTCGGCCGGGACGTGGAGCGCGAGATCCTGCCGCTCCTCGCCTCCGAGCAGGTGGGCCTGATGGTGTGGAGCCCGCTCGCCGGAGGCTATCTGACCGGAAAGTACGCCGACGGCGGAAATCCCGAAGGCGCACGGCAGACCGAACTCGACTTCCCCCCGATCGACCGCGTCCGGGGTGAGCCGCTGATCCGCGTCCTCAAGGACGTTGCCCACAAGCACGATCGCAGTCCCGCGCAGATCGCGATCGCATGGCTCCTCAAACAGCCAGTGGTGTCGACCGTCATAATCGGCGCCAAACGGGTCGAGCAGCTGCGCGAGAACGTTCACGCCACAGAGGTTCAGCTTGACCCGGACGACATGGCGCGTCTCGATTCCGTTAGCCGCCTGCCGGTCGAGTATCCGGGCTGGCTTCTGAATGCGCCGAGCAGTCGCGGCTCGTGATCCTTGCGGGTTACACGGCTGCCGTTCGCCTGGGTTCCTCAAACAGCAACCCCATGTTTCATGTCTGCCCGCTACTGCAACGCGGTCGAGGCGATTATCTTCCTGCCAACGCTCAACAACGGGCAACGCTCAACAAGGAGATATTCATGCCGGCAGTCCTGGTTCACGGTGTTCCTGACACTCATCGCCTTTGGGATCCCGTCCGCTCACATCTGGCACGCACCGATATCGTCGCACTCGATCTCCCGGGCTTTGGCTCGCCGCTGCCATCAGGCTTCGCCTCGACCAAGGAGGAGTATCTCGACTGGCTGATCAAGCAGGTCGAGCAGATCGGCGAACCCGTGGACTTGGTCGGCCACGACTGGGGCTGCCTGTTGACGGGGCGCCTCGCGTCTATCCGCCCCGATCTGGTGCGAACCTGGACCGGAATCAGCGGGCCCATCGATCCAGAATACCTATGGCACTATCTCGCCAAGATATGGCAGACGCCAGGTGAAGGCGAGCAATGGATGAAGGACCTCGACCTCGAGGAATTTGCGACGAAGCTAGTCGAGGCGCAGATGCCGCGAGATGCGGCGGATGAATCGGTTCGGCATCTCGATGCCACTATGCGGGCAAGCATTCTCGCACTTTACCGTTCCGCAATCGAGGTCGGCGCGGAGTGGAAGCCGGGTTTGAGCAGCATGACCGCGCCAGCGCTGGTGATCTGGGGCCTGGACGATCCGTTTTTACCGCACCGCTTCGCCGACGAGCTCGGCAATGCCACACGCGCACGCGCCGTCGTGAAGCTGCGCAGCTCACATTGGCCGATGATAGAGCGTCCTGCCGATGTCGCGCGCGAACTCGAGGCCCATTGGACTCACGTTTAATTACCTGCGTTTGCGTTACTTGGGCTCAAACCCACGCAGCCGCAACGCGAACGGCAATGATTGGTCACCCGCTATGCGCCCAAGCATTTGTCCGGAAAACGAAACCAAGGTGAAGCAGCACGGTGAGCATTGCCCGGGTTGCACCAGACAGGAGCACGCCTACATGACATATTCAGCAAACACCCGGATCGGCGTTGGCATCGTCGGCGCCAGTGCTGATCGAGGCTGGGGCGGAATTGCTCACGTCCCGGCGCTGCGGACGCTCGATGCGTTCCAGATCCGCGCTGTCAGCACGACTCGTATGGAGAGTGCGAACGCGACCGCTAGCCGAATAGGCGCCGATCTTGCCTTTGACACACACCAGGCGCTGGTCCTGCGGCCGGAAATCGACTTGGTGGTGGTTGCGGTTAAGGTGCCGGAGCACAAGCAGATCGTTTCCGACGCGCTCGCCGCGGGCAAGATGGTCTATTGCGAATGGCCGCTCGCGCGAAACCTGTCGGAAGCGGAAGCGCTGGAGGGGTTTGCCCGCGAACGGCGGCTGCGAACGGCTATTGGGTTGCAGGGCGGCCTCCACCCGCCGATCCGCTACCTTCGCGACCTCGTCCGGCAGGGCGTGATCGGCAGGCCGCTCAGTACGAGCATCCGAGCGCATTTGACCGACGCCATGTGGCTCGGCCGATATGACCCGCCGTTCGAGTACATGGCTCGCGCAGAGAATGGCGCCACGCTTCTAAGCATCATGCTCGGCCACGCGCTCCAACCGCTCGCACACGTACTCGGCGCATTTGAGAGCCTGTCCGCCGTCGTCGCCAATCAGCGAGGCGACGGTGTCCGCCTCTCGGATGGCACGTCCCTTTCGAAGGACGCGCCGGACGAGATTGTCGTCGCCGGCGTTCTCGAAGGCGGGATCGTCACTTCGCTGCACTACAGTGCCGGGCAATCCGCCGGCTCGGCAATGGTGTGGGAGATCCAAGGCGCCGAAGGCAGTCTGCGCGTCGAGACGGCATCGGGCTACATCCACTTCGGCGATGTGACTATCACTTTGCGCCGCGGCAGCGAGCCTGTCGAGCGGCTACAGGTCCCGCCCGCGTATGCGGCTCCCGACCTGCAGCTCGACGCACCCGCGGCTGGTGTCGCCCGCCTCTACGCCCAGTTCGCCGCCGACCTCCGCGATGGAACCGCCGATGCGCCGGACTTCGCGGTCGCGCTTGATCGTCACCGGGTGCTCGAGGCGATCACACAGGCCGCTGAAACAGGTCATCGCCAGCATCTGTCCCATCCCGACCTAGTCAATTCCATTCTCTGAAGACCCGGGGAGTTTCTTGACCATACCCGTGCACCTCATGCACGAAAAAGTTCAGTCAATAACGCGGCTGCGGCGAAGATCGTCATCTAGCTTTCCGTCGAAGCCCCCAGATACGTGTCAAATCTGGGCAAGTCAGAAAAAATGCGGCATATCGGTATTAGAAAACTACAACTCGGTGGCAAGAGGTGCTCTTCGCGGATTAAGGCGCACCTTCCCACGTTGGGGGAACACCAGCATGAGGATACTTCTGGTCGAAGACGAGGTGGAGTTCGCCAAAGCAATGCGCGGCGCCCTCGAACGTGATCGCTTCGTGGTCGACTGGGTGACTAGCATTTCGCTTACCAGGGAAGCATCCCGGTCACAGGTGCACGAGCTCGTTTTGCTTGATCGCACGCTGCCTGACGGCGACGGCCTCAGTCTTATTCCACAACTGCGGGTAGACAATCCGGGCGTGCCTATCATTGTATTGAGCGCTCGCGGGGAATTGAGCGACCGCGTAGCCGGGCTCGACGATGGTGCCGACGATTACCTGGTGAAGCCTTTCGACCTGGAGGAAATGCTTGCTCGCATTCGGGCAGTGCAGCGCCGCCCGAACGAACTTGCGCCAGACGAAATACTCGTCGGTGACCTCGTATTCGATATGGCCCATAGCGAAGCCAGAGTACGCGGCACGCGGTTAAATCTGCAGCGACGGGAAGTTAGGGTGTTAACCGCACTGCTGCGCCGGCGTGGGCGCACCGTCCTACGCGAGTCTCTTGAGGAAGCGGTCTACGGCTTCGACGACACGATTCAGTCGAATATACTCGATTCCCATGTCTCACGCCTGCGTCGAAAACTCAGCGATTCGGGCGCTGGCGTCGAGATTCATACGGTCAGAGGGGTGGGTTATTTGCTCAGGGTAACGGATTGAAGCGCCGCCAGCCATCGTTGAAGACGCGCCTTGTTACCAGGCAGCTGATCCTCCAGTTTCTGGCGGTCGCGGCTACCGCCATTGGCTTCATCATCTTTTTCGTCAATTCGGCTCTCGACGGGATGTATGTCGAGGAGGCCGTCGTAAAAGTCGCGGCAAACTCGATCGTCCGAGATGCGGCCGGAACCCCAATAGTGGAAGTGACGCCCGAGCTGGCGAAACTTCGCGAGGAATCGCCGGATCTCTGGTTCGCGGCCCGGCTTGGCGACGGCAATGTGGTTGCCTTTGGCCAGGTGCCGGCGGAGTACGCTCCCCTCGTTCCCCACCTCGACAAACTGTCTTCGGCAGACATGCGCGGGCAGTTCGAACCATTTACCCTTTCCGCCCTCGTTCGACAGGAATCAAGCCCCGCAGGCGATATGAAGATCATTGCGCATGGTCGGGTCCAACCCTTCACGGCGCTCATCACAATAGCATCCAATCTCGTGGCGACCGCCATATTCCTCGCCCTGGCACTCGTCTCCATCGTCGCGACGCCAATGATCGTCAAGCGTGCCTTGGCCGGCGTCATAAAGACTGCGGAGGAAGCAGAGCGGATCGACGTCGGGCGTCGCGGCATCCGTCTTTCGGAAGACAAGGTTCCAAGGGAGATCGGCCCGCTCGTCCGCGCTGTCAATGAAGCTTTCGACCGTCTCGATGAAGGTTATGATCGCCAGAACCGCTTCATCGCGTCGGCCGCTCATGAATTGCGCACGCCGATCGCTATTTTGAGAATGAAGATCGACACCGCGAGCGACAAAGGCCTGCGGTCGCTCTTGCCGGACATATCAAGGCTTGCGACGCTATCCGAGCAACTGCTCGATCTGCATCGGTTGGATAATGGCGCGCCGAGTGACCGGATCGACCTGGTCGCGCTCGCCCGCAGTGTCGCTGCGGATCTGGCACCGGTGCTGATCGCGGCTGGTAAGGCCATCGAGGTGATCGTTCAACAGCCCGGAATGATCATGGGCAATACCGATTCGATAGAACGCGCGCTCACAAATCTCATCCAGAATGCTGTCGAGCATGGCGGGAACCAGATCATCGTGCGGGTCAACGGCCCCTCCGTGGAAGTGGAGGATAACGGGCCCGGCATACCGGGAGAAGAACACGAGCGGGTGCTTGAACCCTTTCATCGGCTGCGGCCACGTTCCTCCGGTGCTGGCCTGGGTCTCAGCCTGGTCAAACAGGTCATGGACCACCACGGCGGCCGCATCGTTATATCGAAACAACCCGGCGGGGCGATCGTGCGACTAGAATTCACTCCGGTGTCGTAATCACGGCCGAGCCAATGTTGGCGCAATGTTCGCCTGCGCATCTAAACGGACGGAGCGCGCTGCCGCGCTATCTGTATCCATACTCGCCGTCTTGCGCGTTTGCAGTGAGCTGCAACCGCGAGGCGCAGCTTTATCATATTTGGGGTTGATAATGATCACAGATCATCGATGGCAACGAACCGGCTGTCCAGAAATACTGATTGGACTCGTCGCATATGCACTGTTTCTTGTTTCATTCGGCCTGCTGATAAGACTTCTGCCCTGCAACGTACCTGTTATCCTGGCGATCGTTGGTTCGACGGCAAAAGGTTTTGTCTGTGTCGGCGCTTTCGCTGCAACTTATGGCCCGCGGATACAGACCCTGCGCCCCTTCGGGTTCCGACCGGTGGCACCTCGCTGGCTCGGGATCGCGACGGGAATGGGGATCGTCGGCTGATGACACGACACATTACCCGCAAGCGTCTGATTCTGGCGGCGGCGACACTTGTCGGCCTGCTGATCGTCTGGTTCCTGCTTCTGCGTCCGCCGGCGAAACCTGAACTTGTGACATCGCAGGCGCGAACCGGCGACATTGAGGAGGTCGTGCTGGCGACTGGGATTCTGGAACCACTGGAACTGGTACGTGTCGGCGCCCAAGCCTCCGGCCGCATTGAGCGACTGGCAGTCAGGATCGGCGACGTCGTCGAGGCTGGCCAGTTGGTGGCCGAGATCGATTCCCAGACCCAGCGCAACACCTTGCGGGACCGGGAGGCCGCCCTGGACAACATCCGCGCCGTCCACGCCGCGCGCATGGCCGATCTGGTGAAGGCCGAGAAAGATTTCGAGCGCCAGCGCGAGATGCTGGCAAGCGGTTCGACGCCACGCGCCCATTATGACGCTGCCGTCGCTACGCTAGACAACGCCAAGGCGGAGGTCCAGGCGCTAGACGCTCAGATCAGCCAAGCACAGGTCGCGCTGGAGTCCGCAGGTGTAGAACTGGGCTATACCAGCATCACCGCTCCAATCGCCGGGACCGTGGTTGCGGTCGTCACTGACCAAGGTCAAACTGTAAACGCCCTGCAGACGGCGCCGACCATCGTCATGATCGCGCGATTGGACACAATGACGGTGCGTGCGGATATCTCCGAAGCCGATGTCGTGCGTGTACGGCGGGGCTTGCCTGTCTGGTTCAGCATTCTTGGCGACCCACAGCGTCGTTTCGATGGTGAACTGCGCGAGGTGGAGCCGGCACCGGCCTCCATTGCCAACGAGGGCAATGCCGCGAACGGGCGTGGCTCAACCAATGGCGCCGTCTACTATACCGGACTAATCGACGTCGCGAATACGGACGGAGTTCTGCGGCCTTCGATGACGGCGCAGGTATCCATTGTCCTCAGCCGCGTCAGCGGTGCCGTGTTGGTTCCCTTGAGCGCGGTCGAGGGTGCACCGCGGGCTGGCGACAATGCGCGTGTTCGGGTGCGCGACGCGAGAGGCGAAGTACAGATCCGGCAGGTTACGGTCGGCATCGACAACGGTGCTGATATCCAGATCCTTAGCGGTCTTCGGGCTGGCGAGACGATCGTCCTGGGATCATCTACGGACGAACGCACAGATGGCCAGGCTCAACTGGCCGCAGCAAAGCGGTAGGGCGCAAGCTATGACCGAGCCACTGATCCGCATACGCGGGGTATCCCGCGCTTTCCCCGCAGGCGACGATATGGTGCAGGTGTTAAAGGATGTCGACCTAGACGTCCAGGCTGGCGAGATGATGGCCATCATTGGCGCATCGGGCTCCGGCAAGTCAACCCTTATGAATATCCTTGGATGTCTCGATCGTCCGACGACTGGTAGCTACTGGATTGAAGGTCATGAGACGTCGAAGATGGGCGCCGACCAACTGGCAGCGCTACGCCGCGAGCGGTTCGGCTTCATCTTCCAACGGTATCATCTGCTTGGCGACCTCAGCGCGGCCGCCAATGTCGAGGTGCCCGCCGTCTATGCCGGACGCCGCCGATCCGACCGTCACAGGCGGGCCATCGGTTTGCTGACCCGGCTGGGTTTGGCCGAACGGACAGGCAATATCCCCGGAAAGCTGTCGGGCGGCCAGCAGCAGCGGGTGTCTATCGCCCGCGCCCTGATGAACGGCGGCGAGATAATTCTAGCCGATGAGCCGACCGGAGCCCTGGACTCGCACAACGGCGCCGAGGTTATGAATATCCTGCGCGAGCTTCACGCCGAGGGGCACACCATCATCCTGGTCACTCACGACCAAAAGATCGCCGACCATACCGATCGGGTTGTAGAGATCAGCGACGGCGTTATCATTTCCGACGCGCGCAACGTACCCCAGCCTGCCGCGACGGCACGTCCGAACCGTGAATGGGAGCCCGACGCTGGCTGGCGCGGCGTCATCGATCGGCTGACCGAAGCCCTTCGCATGGCCGTGGCTGCAATCTTGGCTCATAAGATGCGCTCGCTACTGACCATGCTCGGCATCATCATCGGTATCGCCGCGGTGGCCGCGATCTCGGCTCTGGGCGCTGGCTCGCAGCAGCAGATACTTAACAGTATCAGTTCGCTCGGCACCAATACGATCGAGGTGCGGGCTGGGAAGGGCTTCGGCGATCTGGAAGTGGGGCGAATACGGACCCTGGTGCCCGCCGACGCTGATGCGCTGGCGAAACAGCCCTACGTCGACAGCGTGACGCCCACGGTGGCGACCAGCATGACGGTCAAACGCGCCGCCGTGGCCGTCAATGCAACGGTCACTGGGGTCGGCGCGGACTTCTTCCGCGCACGAGGCCTCGAGTTAGCACATGGAGAGGCCTTCGATGCCCAGGATGTCACGAGCTACAGCCAGAACGTTGTGATCGACGCGAATGCCTCGCGCGACCTGTTTCCCGATCGGATCAATCCCGTGGGGCAGGTGATCCTTCTCGGCACGATGCCAGCGAGGGTCGTGGGCGTAACGGAACAGGAGAACTCCCTCGGACCGGCGGTGGATGCACTGACTGTCTACGTGCCCTACACGACCGTCATGGGGCGCATGCTGGGTCGCCCGAACGTTGATGGCATCACCGTTCGCATCAGCGACGATGTCGACCCGGGCAATGTCGAGGCGGCGATTTCACACCTTATCGAGCGGCGGCACGGTGCGAAGGACTTTTTCCTCACCAATTCGGCGACCATCCGCGAGACCATCGAGACCACTACAGAAACCCTGACGCTGCTGATTTCGTCAGTTGCGGTGATATCGCTGATCGTCGGTGGCATCGGAGTGATGAACATCATGCTCGTGTCCGTGACCGAGCGCACCAAGGAGATCGGGGTGCGTGTCGCCATCGGCGCGCGCCGCAGCGACGTCCTATCCCAGTTCCTGATCGAGGCCGTTCTGGTCTGCCTTGTGGGCGGGTTCATGGGTGTCATGCTCGCCCTCGGGATCGGTGCTTTATTCGATTTGCTGAGCCCCGACTTCAAAATGATCTTTTCTTCCAGGTCCATCATAACGGCCTTCGCCTGTTCGACCATGATCGGGGTTGTCTTCGGCTTGCTTCCGGCGCGCAAAGCGGCGAAACTAGACCCCATCGAAGCATTGGCGCGAGACTGATGATCCGAAGCGTCCGCTGGGCACCGCGTGCAACGATAGCCCTGTATAATGCCGAAAGGCGCAATGTGGTGACAGCCAAAGTCCTCTTCGTCTCAGGAGTCACAGTTTAAGCTTCCTGCGGTTCAAACTGTGCTTTCGCAAATGAGCAGAGGGAGCAATTCTGTCTCTGCTCCCTATTATTCCCTCAATTTCATTCAGACACAGCATAACGAAGTCAGTAAAGGCCCGTACCACGGGACGCGTGAACGTGTTCGCCGGGTAGGCAAGAACGCCTCTGTCGTGTTCATTGCGGCTGCGCCTAAGCATCTTCCAAACTCAGACAATGTTGCCGCAAGCTTCTCCTGCTCTGTGGGTTCTGGCTGGTCATGGCGGCCGCGGGGCGTCGCTTTGCCTCACTCGCGTCGTCAACGAACCGCCAGTGCTCATTCTCGAAAGGAGATCAACAGAATGCTGCAACGCCCTTCCATTGACGATCGTCGGCCCGCGGCAATCATCCTCTCCATCGCCCTCGTTGGCCTCGCTCTATCAGCGTGTGTGTCGGCGGAAGAACGGCAGTACAGGGACGCGAATACCTGCCAGAGCTTTGGGGCAACCTACGGGTCTCGGACTTATACAAACTGCATGCTGGAACAACAGGCGCGGCGCGACAACGCGCAACGGCAGTCGCTCGAGCAGACCCGATTGACGCAAGAGATTGCAAGAAACGCTCAGGTCATGGCCGACCGCGCGCGCTGGGACCGCTGCAGGCGGGATCCTGATCGGCGCGAGTGCAGACGATAGGAACAATCGGCTGATACTTCTGTGCGCCAACACCACATCGCGCCGTCTCCGCCGACTTGTCACTTGAGGCGGTCCGCGGAGACGAAAGCACGAGGGCAGACGACACGTACGATAGATTGCTACGGCAGTCTACGGACAACCAAGCAGTGGATATTCTACCGTTTTGCACAGCCGGGATCGCCGAGTAAGCAATGGATGCCCGGCTGAGGAACTTGAGCTTTTCCCGCCCTAAGCAAGACACTCCGCACAGCCCACGCCACGCCTGAGATGGCCGCAGCGCTAATTGAAAAGTTGCGCAGTGCCATCGCGCATCGGGTCGGCGACGGTTACCGGCATCTTGCCCACACTAAACGGCTGTGTTGAAATCATCATTTTCGCTTGCGGCGAATGCTCCGCCTTCGAGATGATAGACCTTCGGTTCTTCCGAAAAATATTCCTGTATGCCTCTCATGAAGACCTGGTGGTCTTCGCTCGTTTCAAAGCCCGGGGTGTGATCCTCGAGCGAGCGCCATCGTACGATCAAGTTGAATATTTCCGGCCTTTCGATCCCTTTGGCCAGAATGTGGCCGCGGTAACCCTCTGCGCGGCTAAGCAACGGAACGACTTCTGCGAATGCTTGTCTGAACCTGTCGGTATGCTCCGCGTGTACGGGCAGTTGAGCGATCTCGTAAATCATGGTTGCACCTTCAAAGTGGTTAGAGCGCTTATGAATCGCTGCGCTTCGTGCCGGCCGATGGTTCGACCGCGATCACGATCTTTCCCCGGACACCATTGTCCCGGGTCTCGAGCAGTGCATGCGCGAGAGGCAGGTCAGCCAGCGCATAGACAGCCCCGACATGCGGCCGCAGTTGACCACGGTCCACCAGGGTGCTGAGCTCGTCGAGCTTGCCGCGGTTCTGTCTTGTGAAGACGAAATGGATGCTGGCGTTCTTGCCCCAGGCTTCGATCAGGTTCTGTGGCTGGGCGATGTCCACGATCGTGACAATGCGACCAAGTTGCGCGAGCACGTCCGGGCTGCGCGACAGCGTATCCCCACCAATGGTGTCGAACACGACGTCGACGCCGCGGCCGTTCGTTTCCTGCATTATGACGTCGATATAATTATCGTTCCTGTAGTCGATGACCACGTCCGCGCCAACGCTTCGTGCGAATTCGAAATTGTCTTCGCGCACGGTCGTAAACACCTGCGCGCCGATGGCCTTGGCGACCTGAATGGCGACGTGACCGACCCCTCCAGCCCCACCATGAATCAGGACGCTTTCTCCCACTCTCAGGGCCGCACGTCCGACCAGGGCCTCCCATGCCGTCCCGCCAACAAGGCTCAGACTTGCCGCTTCCAGATGGCTCAGCGAGGCGGGCTTCCGGCCGATGATGGTTTCGTTTGCGACGTGGTATTCGGCGTAGCTTCCCGGCCCGTCAAAAATTTGCGGCGTGTACCAGACTTCGTCTCCCGGAGAAAAGCTCGTCACGCCGGGTCCCACGGCTTCGACAACCCCGGACACATCGTGACCTGTGATGGCCGGAAGTGGAACGTAGTCGCGATAGTCGCCGCGGCGAACCTGGTAATCCAACGGGTTGATCGATGTAGCGTGTACGCGCACCAGCACCTGCCCTGCCTGCGGAACAGGCTTTGGTACCTCGGTAAGCTCGAATGCTTCCGGGCCACCGAAAGATTTTAGTATCATCGCCTTCATAGTAGATCCTCGTTTCTGGAAAACGCTATATTGGGATTTCTCGATATTATAAGGTAAATGATCACAGGTCTTTCCCAATGATCTCGGCTAGCGCCTTGATGGTCCCTTCGTTGCGCTTGTAGTAAGTCCATTGACCGATGCGCCTGACTTCCACCAGACCGGCCCGTTGTAGTGTTGCTAGGTAGTCGGACACCGTTGACTGCGAGAGGCCGACACCTTCTTGAATGCTGCTCACACAGACACCCACCGCATGAACGTCCCCTTCGTCCTGCGGAGGGAAGTTCTTCACGGGATCCCTCAATCCCCGCACGATTTCCAGCCGGGTACGGTTTGAGAGTGCTTTGAATATTTCGAGCAAGTCCATCCCTTATAAATATCGATATTTCCCGATATGTCAATGCTGAATTTCCGGCAACAGCTAATTTCGACAGTCGTGACGAGCGGTTGCTGCTCCCAGAGGTGTGCGATGTCACTGCTGATAGTCGGGAGTACTGAAAAGGTCTTGAGGGGATATGGACCGTCGGCCATGGCGTCTCGATACCGGGCTCGAATCTTTTGTTCAGATCGATAGACGTTTTGTCTTCGTTATCCTTGACGGTGTTCCGTAGCCCCGCTGCGAACGTGACAGTCCTTCGTCTGACCTTTGTTTCTTAAGATGCCATCACATTATGAAGTCGTCGGCCGTCCAGTCATGATTCACATCGCCCTGCACCAGAACAATCAGATCGCCTATACCGTCGCCATCGATATCGTCCTCGATCTGCACATGATCCTGGGGTGTTGCATTCGCAACTACCCGCAATTCGCCGGCAGTGTTGCTGAAATTGCCGCCACCGATAAAATGAAATGCCTGATTGCCATCCACCGTGGTATCTGCATCGATCCAGCTCAGATCAAAAATGTCGCCCTCTATCGAGCTAAAATCTGTGACGGTGTCCGCAGGGGGTTCTTCACCGCTCTGAGAGCCTTGGTGGGCAGAGTCGAAGCGGAAGGGATCGGCACCTGAATTGCCGGTGAGGACATCGTGGCCTTCATTGCCGTCCAAGACGTTGTTTCCGGCATCGCCGGTCAAAACGTCGTTATGAAGACTGCCGGGAAGATTCTGAAAGTTGGAAAAAATATCTCCGTCCGAATTCTCGCCGGTGGCGAGATTGACGCTCACGCCAGCTTCTGCAGTAGCATAGGCAAGAAAATTGGACCACTGCCTCCATCCATGACATCGCTGCCACCTTCGCCAATGATCACGTCATCGCCATCACCGCCGAACTCATTGTCTGCGCCACCCCAGAGACCGTCATTGCCAGCACCACCGCTTATCCGATCAACTCCCCTCTGGCTCTCCAAAGAGTCATTGCCTTCGCCGCCACGGATCCGATCATCGCCATGTCCGCTATAAACACGGTCATTACCCGCACCCGCATCAACCCAGTTTGTATCACTCCCGCTCCATCCGGCGGAAATGAAGTCGTTCCCATCACCCCCGCTCAGGTGGTTCTCGCCATACCGACCATCGATTTCATCGTCACCGGCACCACCATAGATCCAATCGCCATAGTCGCTGAATTGCGTACCGTCTCCACCATCAAGATAATCATCGCCAAGACCACCATACATGTGATCCCGGCCAAGACCGCCAAGCATATAGTCAATGTCATCGCCACCGTTTAGGTGATCATCACCCAGACCGCCGTTCATGCGGTCCACGCCAGCGGCCCCATCAAGCGTATCATTGCCGCCATAGCCGGAGATCCAATCGTGACCAGCGCCCCTTGCAGATTGTCATCGTTCGCAGTTCCGGCGATAGTATCGCCCGGGCTGGCTAACGCTTCATCGCTGGTCATGGGAAAATACCAATTCTGATCATACTGCCCCCGCTCAGGTTTCGGGCAATGGTGGGAACAGCGCCAAGGCTTCGACGCGAGCTGCTATTGAAGCAATTAGCGCCTTGACCTGTGGTATTGTCCGACGCTCTGGAAGAACGTAGATACCCATCACGGCGTGACGCCGGTCGCTGCTGGCGTCGATCTCGACCTCACGCAGGCCATTTTGTGCGAAGTAATGTCGCAAGACATCACTGTGGATCAACACCGAATCCGTATGGCGCACGAACTCCAGACAGGCATCCATTGAGTTGCAGGCAAATGCGTGGCCGGTCCCGTCGAGCTCTTCCTCCACATCACCAGAAATCAAACGCTTCTGTCGAATGTCGGTCGGATTGGCCATAGTGGTCGGATAGTCCCGCACCTCATCGACGGTACGTGCACCATTGAGAAGCGGGTGCCCCTCGCGAACGAAATAGCCGTCGGTTGCAAGTCCCAATGGAATGAAATCTACCTCAAGGCCCGGCCGAAGGCGTTCGATGCGATGTCCGAGGAAAAGCGAAAGATCTCCGGCCATAAGCTGATCCATGCAACGCATCATATTGCCAATGCTGACGTTTATGGGCGCTGCAGGATGCGCGTTGTGGTGCTCGATCACAAAATCCTTGAGAAGCAGAATCCATGTCGAATATCCGGTTCCAATGCTGATGCCCTCTTCCAGCTCGGCCTTCTGTCTTGCGATGGTAGCGAGTGCGTTCGTGTGCAGGCGGTACATGAAGACGGCACTGCTGTAGAGGGTCTCTCCATAGGGCGTCAATTGCACCCCGCGTGCCGACCGGCGAAACAATTCAACGCCCAGAGACTGCTCGAGACGTTTCAGATTATAACTGAGCGCAGGCTGGGACACATGCAAGGTCTCTGCCGCCGCCATGAATGAACCTGCCTCTGCCACAGCCATGAATTGTTGCAGAGCCTTATCCATTTGACCTCCCACAGCCATAAAGGATTTTTATGATACTGCCGAAATATTATATTTGTTCGTATGGCTTTGACAAGCTAGTCTTTCACCTGCAAGTGGTGCCGGCCCTGGGGAGAGACTGGGCTCGCGCGATCCGTCTTGTCCGGCATGGCCGACAAAATACATATCGTCTCGGGAGGATGACATGAACATAAACCATCTTGGTCGGCGACATTTTCTCAGCGCCGGGTTGGCCGCTGCAGGCCTTTCGCTGTTTTCCCGTACGCATGCTTTTGCGCAGGAGACTAGCAACATCCGAATGATTTGGTGGGGTGGCGACGAGCGGGCGCGTCGAACGAATGCCGCGATCGATCTGTTCCGTCAGACGAATCCGGACATTGCCATAAATGCCGAATTCATGGGCTGGGATGATTACTGGGCACGTATTGCGACCCAGGTTGCTGGAAGCAATGCACCTGACTTCATCCAGATGGACTATCGCTACATGTTCGAATACGCGCGTCGTGGTGCGATCCGACCATTGGACGAGTACCTCGGCAAGCAGCTTAAGCTGGGGGATTTTGGACAGGTTAACCTGGACAACTGCTCCGTCGACGGGAAGCTTTACGGCGGCAATGTAGGTGTGAACGCGTTTTCGGTTATCTTCAACAGCAAGGCCTGGGAGGAAGCTGGCGTCGAACCGCCCAGCCTAAAAACGACATGGGACGGCTTTGCCGAGAAATGCGAAGCCTTTAGCAAAGGCAATCAGAACAACCGACTGAGCGCCACGGCCGACGGAAGCTACCAGGAAAGCCTCTTTGAAATCTGGCTTCGGACGCAGGGCAAGGCGCTGTACAATCCTGATGGAACACTCGCCTATGATGCTGCGGACGCGGGACGCTGGTTTGCTTACTGGGCGGAGCTGCGTAAGGCGAACAGCTGTGTCGCGGCGGACGTGCAAGCGCTATACAAGCAATCGCCTGAAACGTCGCCGATAGTGAACGGCCGGTCGGCAACCGATTTTGCGCACTCAAATCAGTTTGAAGGCTACCAGAATCTCCTCCAGTTCGAGCTTTCGGCGACCGGCACCCCCATTCAGGAAGGCGGAAAGCCCGGTCAGTACCTGAAGCCTTCGCAATTGTTTGCCATTTCCTCGAGTTCAAAGAGCCCGGAAGCAACGGCGCGGCTGATCAACTTCCTTATCGCTGAGCCCGAAGGGGCGAAGATTCTCGGCCTTGATCGGGGCGTACCCGCGTCTCCTGTGATCCGCCAAGCCATCATGTCCGAGCTCAACTCGGCTGCCCGCAAGGTAGTCGAACTCGTCTCCAATATTACTCCGCTGGTTGGACCCCTCCCCCCGACTCCGCCGCGCGGCGCGGGGGAAATTAACGACGTCCTCATCCGCATCAGTCAGGAGGCCTCGTTCGAGGCGGTCAGCCCCGAGCAGGCCGGAGCTAATCTGGTAGACGAAGCCGCCGCCATTCTGCAGCGAGCATGACGAATGGCCGTGAAAGACCTTTCCAGCGCCCAGATTGTGAGTGGGCGAGACAGCCGCCTCATGACCGCAATCAGAAGAAACGGGGCCGGATATCTTTTTCTGTCGCCTTGGCTGATCGGCTTTTTCTGCCTGACATTGGGGCCGGCACTCGCTTCACTTTACCTGTCGTTCACGCGGTTCGATCTGTTGACAGTTCCGGAGTTCATTGGCGCGCAGAACTACGTCCGCATGGTGACCGCCGATCCCAAATTCGCCGCATCCATGAAGGTGACGCTGATCTATGTGATACTTTCTGTCCCCCTCAAGCTGACATTTGCGCTGGCCGTGGCAATGATATTGAACCGCGGCATGCGCGGGCTGCCTGTCTATCGTGCCATCTTCTATCTGCCCTCGCTATTGGGTACTTCGGTCGCGATCGCGGTGCTATGGCGTCAGCTTTTTGCAGCCGACGGTCTAGTCAACAGCATTCTGGCTCAATTCGGGATCGTCGGGCCGAGCTGGATCTCCAATCCGAACTACTCCATCTATACGCTGGTCGTTCTGTCAGTGTGGCAATTTGGCTCGCCGATGATCATCTTTCTGGCTGGCCTGCGGCAGATTCCGACTGACATGTATGAGGCGGCAAGTCTGGACGGGGCATCGCCAGCGCGGCAGTTCTGGCGCATCACCTTGCCGTTGTTGTCGCCGGTCATCTTCTTCAATCTCGTGATCCAGGTCATCGAAGCCTTCAAGGCATTCACGCCGGCCTTCGTGATCTCCGGTGGATCGGGTGGACCGATCAACTCAACGCTTTTCTACACGCTTTATCTCTATCAGGAAGGATTCAGCTATTTCCGGATGGGCTATGCCTCCGCACTGGCCTGGGTACTGGTCGCGATCATCGCCGTGTTTACCGCCATTTCCTTTCTGACCACCAAGTACTGGGTGCATTACGATGACTGATGCCTTGCAGCACATGCCGGGGCGCGGGCCCGCGCGTCCGCGATTGACGGGTACGATCCGACATGTCGCCCTGATCGCCATCTGCTTCGTGATGATCTATCCGATCCTCTGGATGCTGTCCGGCTCTCTTCGGCCGGCATCCGAGCTCTTCGGCAACGACGCTGGACTGATCCCATCACAGGTGACCGTGCAAGCTTATCCGGACGGGTGGTTCGGCTTGCAGATCGATTTCGGACACTTCTTCCTCAATTCGCTCATCATCTCGGTGCTTGCGACGATCGGAAACGTTCTGACGGCATCGCTTGTGGCTTACGCATTCGCGCGGCTGAAGTTCAGGGGCCAGACGTTCTGGTTCGCACTGATGCTCGGCACCCTGATGCTGCCCTATCATGTCACCCTGATCCCGCAATATGTGCTGTTTCGCGGCGTCGATCTGGTGAATACGTGGTGGCCACTGATCCTTCCTAAATACTTCGCTGTCGATGGCTTTTTCGTCTTCTTGATGGTGCAATTCTTCCGTGGAATTCCGCGTGAGCTGGACGAGGCGGCACGGATGGACGGATGCAGCGCATGGCGCATCTACTGGAAGATCATTCTGCCACTTTCGATGCCGGTCCTGGCGACTGCAGCCATTTTTTCCTTCATCTGGACCTGGGAGGACTTCTTCGGCCCCCTGATCTACGTCAGCGAGATGCGCAACTACACGGTTCAACTCGGCTTGCGATCCTTCATCGACTCGAGCGGGACATCCAGCTGGAATGAACTTTTCGCAATGTCGGTCCTGTCTCTGGTGCCGATCTTCCTGATCTTCCTGTTCTTCCAGCGCCTGTTGATCGAAGGCATCGCAACGACCGGCATGAAGCGCTGACACCCTCTGGCCAGCCCGTTGCGGCTGAAACTTGGAAATGCGAATGGTAACGACAATCAATCTGAACAATGTGGAAAAGCGATACGGGACCCATGAAGTGATCCGGGGTATCGACCTCAAGATCAAGCCGGGTGCCTTCACCGTGTTTGTCGGACCTTCCGGCTGCGGCAAGTCCACACTGCTGCGCATGATCGCCGGGCTCGAAACCATCTCGGACGGTGATCTGCTCATCGACGGAGAGCGGATGAACGATGTTGCCGCGTCCAAACGCGGCATTGCGATGGTTTTTCAGTCCTACGCGCTTTATCCACACATGACAGTCTACAAAAACCTCGCATTCGGACTGGAAACGGCCGGCTACAAGCGAGACGAGATTGATCGTCGTGTCCACGCTGCCGCTGCGACACTGCAGATAACCGATTACCTGCAACGCAAGCCCAAGGCACTATCGGGCGGTCAGCGGCAGCGCGTCGCCATCGGCCGCTCGATCGTACGTGATCCAAGGATCTTCCTGTTCGACGAACCGCTGTCCAACCTTGATGCCGAGTTGCGTGTACAGATGCGGGTGGAAATCACCAAGCTGCATGAGCGTTTGGGAAATACCATGATCTATGTCACTCACGACCAAGTCGAAGCGATGACCATGGCCGACCAGATCGTGGTTCTGCGGGCAGGAAAGGTCATGCAGGCGGGCTCTCCACTCGAACTGTACAATAATCCAGCCAACCAGTTCGTTGCCGGATTCATCGGGTCGCCGAAGATGAACTTCATAACGGTACAAATTGCCGACAACACAGGCATCTTGTTGAACGGCATGCGGATCGAAGCTTGCCGGCAGGTCAAGGGCGAGCAATTGACGCTGGGCGTTCGCCCGGAGCATCTCGAAATTGGCGAAGGCCCGGGACAATCGATTGGCGATGCGTATGTCGAGCTGGTCGAGCATCTCGGCGGAAGCACTGTCCTGCACGTTCGCCCGTCGTTCCAGGCGGATACGATGACAGTTGTTCTCGCCGGTCAGCTATCGTGCCGTCCAGGTGACATCGTTCCGCTGCGGCTCGGTACCGCGAATTGTCACTTCTTCGATACCGAAGGCAACACCGTGCCCCGCTAGTGCGAACCTGCTGCTTACCGGAACAATGGCCACGGACCTCAGAGTTCAGCCGGATCGACATGCCGATCGGATCGAGCGGTCGTGCACAAGAACAGGAGATATACATGCGCAAGAAATACGTCCTTGTCGGCACCGGCGCCCGCGCCCGGATGTTCTACGAAGCCATTGCTCGCAACTACCGTGACCACGGCGAACTGGTGGCACTTTGCGACACCAACCAGACACGAATGGACTACACCAACAAGGTTCTCGTCGATGAATTCAGCCTGGCGAAGTTACCTACTTACAAGGCTGAAGACTTCAGTCGGATGCTGGAAGAGACCGGTGCCGATGTGGCCATCGTCACCTCGATCGACCGAACGCACCACATCTATATCATCGCCGCGCTCGAGGCCGGATGCGATGTCATCACCGAAAAACCGATGACCACGGATGTCAGCAAGTGCCAGCAGATCGTGGACACCGCGAAGAGGACCGGGCGTTCGGTCCGGGTAACATTCAACTACCGATACGCACCGCATAATGCCGCCGTGCATGAAATCATTGCTTCGGGCGGTATCGGGGAGGTATTTTCGGTTCACTTCGAATGGCTGTTGGATACCCGGCACGGGGCGGACTATTACCGCCGCTGGCATCGCGACAAGCGCAACAGCGGCGGGCTGATGGTGCACAAATCCACCCATCACTTCGATCTTGTGAATTTCTGGCTGCAGAGCCAGCCACAGACCGTCTTCGGCATGGGCGATCTTCGCTTCTACGGTCGCGCCAATGCCGAGGGGCGCGGGATCTTCACTCCTTATACCCGGACGACCGCAGTGGAGACTGCAAAGACCGACCCGTTCGCCATCGATCTGACAGCAAGCCCGATCCACAAGGCGCTTTATTGGGACGCAGAGCATGAAGATGGCTACCAGCGCGACCAGAATGTTTTTGGCGATGGCATCAGCATTGAGGATACGATGCAGGTCATGGTCCGGTATCAGAACCGCGCTGTCATGACCTATTCGCTGAACACCTATGCCCCATGGGAGGGTTTCAATGTCGCCTTTAATGGCTCGGAGGGGCGGATCGAGCTGATGGTTCGCGAAACATCCTACATCAACGCCGGTGGATCGTCCGATAAGGAAGGAGCAGCAAAAGGCATCCAACTCTACCACTTTCCCCTGCATGGCGAACCACGCGTCGTGCCTGTGGTGATGGGCGAAGGTGGCCACGGTGGTGGTGACAACCGGATGCTGGCGGATATTTTTGGGAGTTCGAATTCCGGCGACGCCTACGCGGCCGGTTATCGTGACGGCGCAATGTCGATACTGACCGGGCTTGCTGCCAACCGTTCATTTCAGACCGGACTGCCGGTGGAGGTCGCTGAACTCGTCGCTTTCTGAGCAGCGCTCCGCACAAGCTCTGGCTACGGAATAACCGCCTGCAGCAGGATTGCTCGCCTGCAGGACGGCCTAGGTCCGTCGATAGCGGCCGCACGATCATGCACAAGCAAGCGCAACGAAGTCCGTGATGCACTCAATCAGCAAGTCACGACAGGGAGGCATGCTTTGTTGTCAAAGGGCTTCATAGGTCGAGATAACGCTCTGCCAGACGCGCCCACATGGCCGCGCCAGTGGTCAGGCTGCCGTCGTTAAAATCGTATTTCGACGAATGCAGGATGGCCGAGTCCTTGCCATTTCCGAGCCGCAGGAAGCTGCCGGGACGGTGTTCGAGAAAATAGGCGAAATCCTCGCTGCCAGGTAAAAGTGGACAGGTCGAAACGTTCCCGGTGCCTATCAGTTCTTCGGCCACTTCGCGCGCAAAGGCGGTTTCCTTTTCCGAGTTCACCACGACCGGATACCCGTGCTCGTAGTCGATCTCTGCGGTTGCGCCATGGCCCTCGGCAACACTTGCCGCCAGCTTGCGGATGCGCTCCTCCAGGAACGTGCGGATCGCCGGATCGAAAGAGCGAACGCTCATCGAGATCTTTGCCGTGTTGGCGATAACGTTCGAGGCTTCACCTGCATGGATGGTGCTGACTGTGACGACCGCCGTCTGGGTTGGGTCGACATTGCGCGAGACGATCGACTGCAGTGTCATCACGAGATTGCAGGCGACCAGCACGGGATCGATCGTCAGGTGCGGGCGCGAGGCATGCCCCCCCTTGCCGATGATGGTGATCTTGACGGTATCACCGGCTGCCATGATCGGGCCGGAGCGGGTCAGGAGCGCGCCGGCCGCCATGCCCGGATGGTTATGCAGGCCAAAAATGGCGTCGATCGGAAAACGTTCGAACAGACCGTCGGCGATCATGTGCTGCGCGCCGCTGACCTTGCCGGCCTCTTCGGCAGGTTGGAAGATCAACGTCACGGTGCCATTAAAACGCTTGGTGCGAGCCAGATATTCGGCAGCGCCAAGCAGCATGGTCGTGTGGCCGTCATGGCCACAGGCATGCATCTTGCCCGGCACGGTGCTGGCGTAAGGCGCGCCGGTTTCTTCTTCGATCGGCAGCGCATCCATGTCGGCGCGGATGCCGATGCTCTTCGTGCCGTTGCCGTTCTTCAGAACTGCCACGACCCCGTACCCACCGACATTGCGGGTGACGTCGTAGCCCCAGGCCTCGAGCTTGTCGGCTACGTAACGGGCGGTCTCGGTTTCTTCGAACGAGAGTTCCGGGTGGGCGTGCAGATGCTGGCGGGTCGCCTTCAGGTCGGCTTCCATGGAAGCGAAATCGGCAACGCGGGCATAGAGGTTGTCTTTCGGGAGATTGTTTTGGCTTGGCATGGCTTATCCGGACTTTTTTGAAATCGAACAAAAGACCCCGGCCTTTTGGCCGGGGCTAGTTGAGGGGATATTTTATAGGAAACGCGACAGGAAGGCCTGCGTGCGCGGATGCTGCGGGTTGCCGATGACGTCCTCCGGCTTACCCTGTTCGACGACCACGCCGCCATCCATGAACACCACCCGGTCGGCGGCCTCGCGGGCAAAACTGATCTCGTGAGTGACGACAATCATGGTGAGACCCTGCTTTGCCAGATCCCGCATTGTCGCCAGTACCTCACCGACAAGTTCCGGATCGAGTGCCGAGGTCGGTTCGTCGAACAGCATGAGTTTCGGCTTGATCGCCAGAGCGCGCGCAATCGCAACACGCTGTTGCTGGCCACCGGACAGCTGGCGAGGATAGGCGTTGGCCTTTTCCGACAGGCCGACCCGCTCCAGTAGGCCTTTGGCGTTTTCAATGGCGTCTTTACGGGTTTCACCATGAACGCCGACCGGCGCTTCGATGATGTTCTGCAGCACGGTCATGTGCGGGTAGAGGTTGAACGACTGGAACACCATGCCGATCTTGCGGCGCTGCTTGGCAATACCGTTTTCGGAGAGCTTTTCCAGCCTGTCTTTCTTCACCCGGTAGCCGATCTGCTCGCCATCCACCTCGATATATCCCTGCTGGATGGTCTCGAGATGGTTGATACAGCGCAGGAAGGTCGATTTTCCCGAGCCGGATGGGCCCAGAACCGCGACAACTTCCCCCGGCATGATGTCGAGGTCAATCCCTTTCAGCACTTCGAGATGATCGAAGGACTTGTGGACGTTACGGGCCTGAACGAGTGGCTTGACGTTGGAGACGATGGTCAATGGCTTGCCTCCTCTGCGACAGCGGCAGGCTTCTGCGTTGCGCCGTTACGACGATCGCTGCGGCCGTAGTAGGCTTCAATATAGCTCTGGCCGATGTTGAGCACCGAGGTGATTAGCAGGTACCAGAGGACGGCAACCAGCAGCATTGGGATGATCTCGAAGGTGCGGTTATAAATCGACTGCACCGAATAGAGCAGATCGGCCATGGCGATGACGCTGACGATCGAGGTCGCCTTGATCATGCTGATCAGCTGGTTTCCAGTCGGCGGTACGATGGAGCGCATCGCCTGCGGAATGATGATGCGGCGAAGCGCGCGCGCCTTGGTCATGCCGAATGCCTGCGCCGTTTCCGCCTGTCCGCGATCAACCGACAAAAGGCCACCGCGGATGACTTCTGCCATATAAGCCGCTTCGTTCAGTGCCAGACCCACGATCGCGGCGGTCATCGGTGTAATCAACGAGTTCGTGTCCCAGCTTGCCAGCGTCGGACCGAAGGGAATGGAAATCGAGACCTCCGGAAAAAGCGTCGACATGTTGTACCAGAAGATCAGCTGGACCAGGAGCGGCGTGCCGCGGAAGAACCAGATGAACAATGAGGCAAAACCGCTCGCCAGCCGGTCGTCCGACATGCGCATGATGGCGATCACCAGGCCAAGGGCAACGCCCAGCACCATCGCAATGACGGTTAGGCCAAGGCTGACGTAAAGGCCACTTAAAACGGTCGGATCGAAGAAATACTGGGCCACAATCGGCCAGCCGAAGTTTTCGTTAGTGGCAATGATCCAGCCGAAGTCGATAACGATTAATGCAATCACGATGCGGAGGACGAGAAGACCACTCCGGAAAGGCGTGTGCGCCGTCTTCACGTCGCGAAAGTCCGAAGCCCCCGAAGAGGCCTCATTGTAGTTGGTGTTGCTGGTGCTCATTTGGGAAGCTGTCCGCCGAGATTGAGCCCTGGCTGCTCGATCATGTTGTTCTCAAGACCCCACTTTTTCATGATTGCGGCATAGGTGCCATTGTCCATGAGCACTTTGATCGCATCTATGAACAGCGGGCCAAGCGGCGAGCCTTTCGGCACGACGGCACCCTGAAAAATGTCGCCAAAACCATTCTTCTGTCCAACGCCGTTCAGCTCCAGCTGGCCGTTTGCCTGGGTGACGAAGTAGGTCAGCGGCGCCAGCGAGGAGAAGAAGGCATCCGCGCGCTTGGAACGGACGGCCAGGATCGATGCGGGCTGGTCGGTATAGGACTGCACTTCCACGGGCTCCTTGCCGTCAGTCTTGCACTTGTCCGACTGTGCTTTGATCACCCGCTCGGCAGATCCGCCAGCCATGACCGAGATGCGCTGGCCGCAGGACGTGTCCAGCGAACTAATGCCCTTGGGATTACCCTTGAGGGTGGCGAAGACGACGAATTCCTGTACCCAATCCACAAAGTCGCTTGCTGCTTCGCGATCCTTGTAGTCGCCGATCGGTCCGAAGGCGAACTGATAACGGCCGGCGTTGACGCCGGCCAACAGCGCCGGCAGGCCGCCGACGGTGGCATGATCGATCTTAACACCTAGAACCTGTCCGAGAGCGTCGGTGAGATCGGCGCTGGCACCGGTCATTTCTGTGCCGTTAACAATTTCATAGGGCGGAAAGGAGCCGTTGTTGACGGAGGTCATCTTGCCCGCAGATTTGATCTCTTCCGGCAGGCGATCGTGCAGCTCCTTGATCACCTCCAGTTTAATGGAAGCGTCCTCAGCGCTGGCGGTGCTTGTGAAGGCGATGCTTGCGAGCGCGACGCCGACCAAACTGAGAGCAGTGGATTTCTTTTGCGACATGTCATTCCCCTTGTTTTACACAAACTGCGTTTCTTGAGACTAAGGTTCAGCCGTCCGATCAGCCGATACGACAGCCATCGGTGTCGTATGCAAACAGTTCTTCCGGCGTCATGTGGCGTTTCATGATGCCCTGCGCATGCAGTTCCCCGGCAAAATCGTCAATCATCTTGCGGTTGACGGCAAAGCCGCTGGCATCCCAGCCCTTGGGCAGTTCACGCGAGGTCTTCAGCACTTCGTCGAACATCCACGGTGTGGTTTCGGCATATTTGCGGCGCTTCTCGGTCCACAGCTTCTGCGACGCATCGATCAGGCGGCTGACTTCGGCGATCACCCACGGGTTTTCGGCGACGATCTCGGCCTTGATGCCTATCAGGTGCATACCGGGAACATAACCGACTTCATCGAAATAGCTGCGTTCTTCCGAACGAAAATCCGACAGGACCTGACGAAAAGGCGATCCCGGCTCGAAATAGCCGTTCGGCATGAACGGCGTGAAGATCGCATCCAGTCCGCCGTCGCGCAGTAGTTCGACCATCGGGCGCTCGCCGGGGCAGGCCTCGATGAGACCGGGCTGGCCAAAGCCATCCAGACGGTCGGTGATCGGATGCGCCTCCGTCAGACGACCAGCATACCACATGGCATCCTTGACCTCGACGCCTTCGCGACGGATTGCGGCACGCGTCCAGGTGTTGCCACTGTCGCGCCAGCCGGTCACGCCGATGCGTTTTCCCTTAAGCTGGCCGAGTGTGGTGATGTCGCTGCCGGCCAGCGTCATGATGCAGCGATGGCGGAAACCGCGCATGATGAAGTTGGGGATGCCCACCACGCTGTCATCACCATCGTGACGCAGCTGCGTATAGCGGCTGAACGACATTTCGGCCGCGTCGTGATCGGGGTCCTTGCCGACATGTGAGACCAGCGTGCCGATGCGATTGACCTTCAGGTCGAGCTTGTCGGAAGAGACGTCGCCCAAAACCAGCGGCGTCATGTAGTCCCAGTCACGCAGTGCAATTCGAAGGCGCAGTGTCATTTGAGCTACTCATGTCAAAAAATGCTGATGAAGAAAGAATAAAATGTTTGCGCGCATATGATCAAATGTTATTATGTTATTGAACATTTAAATTGGTGAAAAAATGAACGACGCCTTTGATTCGAGCTGGTTTGCCGAAAAAATAAGCGATCGAACAATTCGCGGAATAGCTTTGGAAACCAGCGCCTTGATCAGAGCAGGCGCCCTTCCTGTTGGTGCCAAGCTGCCTCCGATCCGTGATCTTGCTTTTTCGCTCGGCGTCAGCCCCGCAACGATTTCGGAGGCATGGAGCGATCTGAGACGGCAAAAAATAATTACAGGACGAGGCCGGAACGGGACCTCGGTCAGTGGTGACCGCTTCATCGCAAAGCCAGAGCGTCTTGCGAGTTCTGGCCACTACGGCACAAATGTGCTCGATCTGACGATGGCCGTTCCCGACCCGCGGTTGCTGCCGCGGCTGGAAAAGGCGCTAGCTCATGGAGCTTCTGCTGAGAGCCTCAACAGCTATGAGCGCAGTCGTATTCTGCCGGAACTGGAGGCCGAAATTCGCAAGACATGGCCCTATGACCCGGAAGCGATGCTTGCGACCAATGGCGGTTATAATGCCGTATATACGGCCATTCATGCCTTGGTGACGCCAGGCGCGCCTGTCGCCATCGAAGAACCGACGGCGATGCGCCTCCTCGACATTCTTGAGCACCAGGGTGCGCGTATACTACCTGTTAAATGTGACGAATACGGCCCGCTGCCCTCATCGCTCCAGGATGCGATGCGATACAAACCCGTCGGGTTCCTCTTCCAGCCACGACTGCATTCGGTGACCGGCCGGACCGTAACGCCGCAGCGCTTGGGCGAACTAGCCGAAGTACTACGTGATAGCGACACCCTCATAATCGAGGATGATGGAATGTCCGATATTTCCAACGTTGAGCGTCATTCACTTGGCACGCAGTTTCCCGACCGGGTCATTCATATTACCTCGTTTTCCAAGACGCTCGGCCCTGACCTTCGTTTGGCCGTACTGTCCAGCACATCCGCGATCGTTGAACAGATCCAGTCTTACCGTAGTTTTAGCGCCGCCTGGACCAGCCGCGTGCTTCAGGCCGCTGGCGCATGGTTGTTGCGCCAACCGGAAACCTGGGACGACGTCGCATCCGCGCGAATTATCTATAAAAAAAGACGCGACATGCTTGCCTTCGCTCTACGGGCGCGAGGGCTAACCATCGAAGATGGAGATGGGCTATCGTTGTGGGTGCCTGTGGCCTCCGAGCCCTTTGCTATGGTTACACTCGCTGCCCGGAATATCGCCGTCAATTCGGGAAATAAATTTTGCGTTAATCCGAGCAATAACATTCGCGTGGCAACATCGATGTTGGATGAGCGCTGCGAAGAGGTGGCCGAAGCGATTGCACTCGCCCACGTTAGGTAGATGTCAGTCGGTGCGAAAAATTTGAATTTTGTTTGATGTGTCTGGAATCCAAAATCTAAAGTCTCCACCAGACCCGACAACGGATTGAGATGAGCGACAGGATATGACGCAGCCTGCTCGCGGCACCTGTTTGCAGTCCCCGATAGAGCTGGAATGTCCCGGTCATCAAACGACGCAGCGGCCGATCCCGGCTGTCCTGCTGGGTGGGGTTGGCTTGTCGCGGACAATTCGGCGACGGCGCAACCCATTATGGCTTCAATGCCGATCTCACGTGGAAGTCTGACAATATACCCCCCTGTAAAGCGGGCCCCCTCACCCATGGGCCGCGAAGGAGATTTCGTTCGCGGCCTCGATTAGTCTGGCTTCCAACGTCCGTCGAATGGCCTCCGGCATATCGGCGGGCAGAACGAAGCAGATTGTCGCCTCCACTGCTCCCCGCGCATTGACCAACGGGGAAGCCAGACATTGCGTGAAATTGTTGATGGCGCCGACGGTGCGAGCCAGTGGCTGTTTGCGGTGCGCGTGGCACTCGGCAATGAAGGCTGCGATATCCGCGGCCTGCCCATCTGGTTGCAGACGGTCTTCCGGCTCCAGCACTGTTTCGATTTCCTCACCAGATAGATCGGACAACATCAGTCGACCCGAAGCCGTCCACGGGATCGGTATCTGCGAGCCGACTTCCGAACTGATGCGCAGCGGTCGGGAACCGGGCCGGGCATGGATGATGACCTGCTTGCCACGCAGGCGGATGCAGAGTTCGCAAGTCTCACCCGTTTCCTTGGCCAGATGATCCACCATCTCGCGGCCACGCGCCACGATATCGTTGGCGCGCAGGTAGCTCGCGCCGTAAAGCTGCATCACTTTGCCGAAATAGACCTGCGCGTCCTTGATTTCTAGCAGGCCCGCCTCGCTCAGAATATTCACTAGATCGTAGATCGTAGATTTCGGCGCATCGAGCGCCTTGGGCAGATCTGCCAGCCGCGCTGGCCCGCCATGGTCTTGCAAATATGAAAAGAGCTTGAGAAGGCGGTCTATCCCGCGTTCGCGCTGTCCTCGCGCCACACGTCTGCCGGCTGCAGTCTGCACCGAAGTCATGAGTTGGCCCTTTCTGATCTGATGACGGTTGCCAAACCACACACCTTGTAATATCGTCCTAAATATAAGATTATAGTCCAATATATAAGACTATAAAAAATATCAAGGGAACAGATAAACAAAGATACGTGGAGGCAAAAATGGCCGCAGGCAATGAACGGCGTGAATTCCTTAAACTCGGACTGGGCGGGGTAGCCCTCGGAGCAGCTGCCGCCGTGACGCTGAATGCAAAGGAAGCTGCAGCCCAGGCAGCGAGCGACAGCCTGCTGCGTACCGTTCTGGATCGGGGACACCTGATCGTGGGTACCGGCAGCACTAATGCGCCTTGGCACTTCGAAAACGACGCCGGTGAACTGGTCGGCATGGACATCACCATGGGCCGCATCATCGCCAAGGCACTGTTCGACGACCCAACCAAGGTCGAGTTCGTGAAGCAGGATGCGCAGCAGCGCATTCCCAACATCGTCACAGGCAAGGTCGATATCACGCTTCAGTTCATGACGATCTCCGGCACACGCGCCCAGCTCATAAACTTCACGCGCCCATATTACGTCGAGGGCGTCGCCCTTTTGACCAAGCCTAGCGCTGCGGCCAAGACCTTCGACGAGCTGAAGGCCAAGGGAAGCGGCACCCGCATCGCTATACTGCAAAATGTAGACGCCGAAACGACCGTACATGCGGTACTGCCGGACGCGCAGGTCATGCAGATCGATACGCAAGCCAATGTTTTCCAGGCATTGGACTCCAATCGCGCCGATGCCTCCGCAGTCGATCTATCGAACGTGCGCTGGCTTGTTGCCAAAAACCCGGACCGTTATTTCGATGCCGGCAAGCAATGGAACGCCATGCTCTATGGCGGCGGTGTGCGTCAGAGCGACATCGACTGGCTAACCTTCGTAAACACCGCTTTTTCTATTGCCATGTTCGGCCACGACAACGCCTTGTACGACGCGGGCTTCAAGGAATATTTCGGCATGGAGCCGCCAGAGCGCAAACCGGGCTTCCCGTCCGTCTGAATCCAGAGCACTCGACCGTATTCGCGGTCGGGAATCGTAGGGTGCGATCCGAACATTGCGCCCGCCTGCCCGAAAGGGAGGCTAGAACGGAATGTGGCTTCCGCCCGAAACCACCCCGATCCAACGTGCCGGGAGGCAAGCACCTGCACATGAACTACCATATCAATTTCAACCTGATCTGGCGACATTTCGACAAGCTGTGGCAGGGACTTGTTCTCAGCCTTGAGCTTGCGGTGCTGTCGATCCTGATCGGCGCGATCATCGGGCTGGCGCTCGCCATCTGGTATGTGTCGGCCGGTAGGGTCGCGCGCGCTCTGATCTCGACCTATGTCGAGGTTCTGCGCAACGTGCCACTGATCCTGCTGGTCTATATCGTCTTTTACGGCATCCCCACCGTCGTCAATATCGCATATAGCCCGACCGTTTCCTTCGTGGCGACGCTGTCGCTCTATGCGGGGGCCTACCTAGTCGAGGTATTCCGCTCCGGACTGGAGGCGGTTCCGCGCGGCCAGATCGACGCCAGCAAGGCCATCGGCCTAACGCCGTGGCAGCGGCTGCTTTACGTGCGCCTGCCGACCATGACGCGCATCACGCTCCCCGCGCTGTCCAACACCTTCATCTCGCTGTTCAAGGATACGTCCGTGGCGTCGGTGATCGCCGTGCCGGAGCTCACCTACGGCGCACAGTGGATTAACTTCAACACTTTCCGGATTGTCGAGGTCTATATCGTGACGACGGTGATGTATCTGATAACCGGGTATGGAATCCTGCTCGGCCTACGCCAGTTGGAACGCCGTTTCAGGGCGGAGCGCTGAACCATGTCGTCGATCCTCTACGCTCTTCCCTTCCTTGGCAAAGGCCTTGCGATCACGCTGCTCGTGTCCGCGCTAGTCGTGCTTTTCTCGCTGGTTTCGGGCGTTATCCTCGGTGTCGGGCTGATCTACGGCCCGCGCCCGCTACAATGGTTCATACGCTTGTTCAGCGACTGCATCCGCGGCATCCCGATCCTCGTTTTGATCTTCGTGGTCTATTACGGCTTTCCGCCACTCGGCATTTCGATCGATTCCTTCTGGGCAGGCGTGATGGCGCTGACGTTGTTCAAGGCCGCGCAGGTCATCGAATATGTGCGTGGCGCCATTGTTTCGATCCCGAAGGGACAGATGGAAGCCGCCAAAGCCATCGGCCTGACCTTTGTATCGCGCCTACGCTACGTGATTTTCCCGCAGGCCGTCCGCCGCTTTCTACCGCCGTGGATCAACGGCGTTACCGATGCGGTCAAGGGTAGCGCACTGGTTTCGCTCCTCGGCGTGGTCGATCTCATGCAGTCGATCAACGAAGTCATCGGTCGCACCTATGAGGCCATGTCTCTCTACCTGCTGGGCGCTTTCATTTATTTCGCCATCAATTATTCACTCTCGCTGGTCAGCCGCTCGGTAGAGCGACGCTATGCCTATATTCGGGACTAGAGCCATGACTGCAACTGATAAGCCGCTTCTCAGGATCGAGCGCCTGGAAAAAGCCTACGGCTCCGTATCGGTGCTGAAGGGCATCGACATGCAGGTGAAAAAGGGCGAGGTGGTGGCCGTGATCGGCCCGTCAGGCAGCGGCAAGACCACGCTGCTGCGCTGCGTGAATTTTCTGGAAACCTACGACACCGGGTCGATCCAGATCGACGGCCGGGAAGTAGGCTATTCCGACACCGGCAACCGCAAACGCCGAGGCGAAACCGACCTCGCCAGGATGCGCGCCGAAACGGGCATGGTGTTTCAGGGCTTCAACCTGTTTCCACATCTGACGGCGGCCCAGAACGTCATGCTGGGCCTCATGAAAGTGCGCGGCAAGTCGAAGCAGGAAGCCCACGCTATCGCCGAACACTGGCTCAAGCGCGTCGGCCTCGGTCACCGCATTGACAATCTGCCGTCCGAACTGTCTGGCGGCCAGCAGCAGCGCGTGGGCATCGCCCGAGCCGTGGCCATGGAGCCGAAAATCCTGCTGCTGGACGAAATCACTTCGGCGCTCGATCCAGAACTGGTCGGCGAGGTGCTCGACGTCGTGCGCCAGCTGGCGCAGGAGGGCATGACGATGCTAATGGTGACCCACGAGATCGCCTTTGCTCGCGACGCCAGCGACCGCATCGTCTTCATGGACGAGGGCCGGGTCGCAGCCGAAGGCGCCCCGGCGCAACTGATGGCGCAAGCTGGCCGGAACGATCGCCTGAACACCTTTCTGTCGCGTTTCAGAGCATCTCATTTGAACTAGGACCGCGGGCGCATGCCCCGTTGTCGCCTCAATGCCGCACTGGAGCGCGAGCTTCCGCCTGCTCCCAAGCCCGATCGGCACGCTTCGCAACGTGCTGGAAGTCGGCACCATGCTCTATATTTCCGGTCAGGGGCCCCCGGACCATGAGGATGTCCTGTACAAAGGCAAGGTTGGCCGAGACGTCAATACCAAAACGGCGAACGAACATGCACGTCTTGTCGGAACCTGCTCGCCGTGCTAACGGCGCATCTGGGCGAGCTGCGGCGCGTAAAGCGGGTCGTGAAGAACTGCGTTGACTGCCAAATCAAGGCACCAATGCCTTACGCAGCCATCCATCCTCCATCGACAAACAGATTGTGCCCTGTGATGTAGGTCGCCTCGTCGCTTGCGAGGAAAAGCGCGGCGTTTGCTACATCTTCGGGTGTGCCGAGCCGCGGCCATGGCGTGCGCGAATTAGAATAGTCCAGCCAACGCGGTTCGACGGCTCGACCACCCTTGCCGGTAAGAATCTTGCCCGGCGCAACCCCGTTGGAGATAATAAAATCCTTCGCATAGTCTGCAGCGATCTGCTTGGTCATATAAGCAATGCCTGCCTTGCTAACCCCATAGGCAAAATCCTCAGGAGCGCTGATATGGCCGTGCTGCGAGGAAATATGCACCAGCCGCCCCCGCACGTCCCCGACAAGTTCCTGCTTTAACATCTGCCTCACGGTCGCACGCGCGCATAGATAGGCACCCTTGAGGCTAACGTCCATAACCTGGTCCCAATCGCCCTCCTCGGTCTCGAGAAGCGGCTTGCCGGCACGCAGCACTGCGTTGTTCACCAAGATGTCGAGCCGGCCGAAACGTTCCACCGTCTTTGCCACGAGCGCATCTACTTCGGCTGCGTTCGATATGTCGGTCTTGATGAATACGGCGGTGCCGCCCTTCTCAGCCACGACGTCGCAGATCGGGGGGCCACCCTCGATCGCATTCGTGGTAATGTCGGCAACGACCACCTTTGCACCGTGAGCAGCAAATTTTTGCACGATGGCGCGGCCGATGCCGGATGAGCCGCCGGTGACAATTGCCAACCGTCCGTTGAGACGCTGTGTCATGACTACTTTCTCTCGAATTGTGTAAGCGGACTGAAACGGTCGAGCCAGCCGAGATAGTCTTCGACAGCCCTGGTGAGCAGGATTGCGTCCGGCGCAGACAAGGTGTCGATCCGGCGGTTATCCAGCGCGGGGCGATCGGTGACATAACCGTAGCGGATATTTGTTGCGCCGGCATCGACATGCCAGCGGAAACCGGGGATCTTTAAGGTTAGTTCCTCGCACCAGTCGACCAGCGTCGTGATCTGACCACCACCCAAATTGAACACATCGGCGGCAGGTTGTTGGGCAGACAGGAGATCGACGATCCGCCGTGCCGCTTGGCGAGAGTAGATCCAATTCGCAGGAGCCGCGCGGGGCAAAATGCAGAGCTCGCCGCTCCGGGCGAACGCTGCTATCTGGTGGTGAGGACTTAATATCGTACGCGAACCGGACTGGTGTTCCCATGGGCCGAATACGGGGCCGAGCCGAACGATGCGCAGGTCCATTTGTTCCAGCCGTGCATAACGACGCATCGCTTGCTCTGCGGCCCACTTGCTGATCCCATACAAGGTTTCTGGCGCGGGTAAGCTTAGATATTCATCAAGCCTGCCCTCGCCGTTGCAAAATGCATTCCCGTAAACCGAAATCGAGGACAGCGCGACGATCCGCAAAGGCCTAGAGCGGCGAGCCGCCGCCATCACTCGGCAGGCACCGGTAATGTTGACGTCCATGATGGTATCCGGTGCGGCCCGCTCAAAATCCTCATCGGGCGTCATCGCCGCGGCATGTACGACGTGAGTGATGGGGTAATCCGCGAACAACTCCGCCAAGGCACTAGCGTCACCAATTTCACCGGCAACGAAAGTCATCTTCTGCGCCCATTCTGCATCGGGAAATGCAGGCGGGATACGATCGAAGCCGACGACCGGCACTCCGCGAGCATTCAGCGCTTCGCATATGGCCGAGCCGATGAAACCAGAAGAACCGGTGACCAGCGTGCAACTCATACCTCGCCCCTGCGACAATGCTTTCGTAGCGCTTCTGCGATCTCCTCGCTGGCCCGGCGTGCCGCATCTCCCACAGAACGTGCCGACTTGGCCGACGCCGCTGCCGTGATCGCAGCTTCGCGACGGCGCTCGTCGGCACCGCGTTGGTAGCGCACCATACCGTCTACAACAGTCATCAGGACATCCGCACCCCTACCCCGGGCCATGACCGCCTCCAGAAGATCGGTATCAGCATCTAGATAGCTACCCGATAGTCGTGACAGCTCGATAGCGACAAGATCGGCTTTCATGCCGACCTCAAGCTGTCCTACCTGCGGGTTGAAGATTGCTCTGGCACCCATGGATGTTCCCATATCCAGCATTCTGGTTGCGCTTTTCGGTGGCCCGGCACCGTCAAATCGCGCAAGCAGGCCTGCCAGTCGCAACTCCGACAGGTAGTCCTCTTCATCCTGCAGGGCGCAATTGTCGGTACCGACAGCCACAGGAAGCCCTCCCCTGTGCCAATCCGCAATTGCCGGCGCTCCGTTGCCGAGACGCATGTTCGAACCGGGATTGGCGACGACGACCAGGCCGAGCCTGACCGCATCCGCCACGTCCTTCAGCGTCGCCCGGACGAAATGCGCAGCACTCGTGCTAGTCTTAAATACGCCAAGCGCCTCCAGCCGTGATAGCACGCCCTCGGGATAGAGCATCCGCGCGCAACGGCTCTGAGCGGGCGATTCCAGCAGATGGAAATGAAGCCCTACCCCCCGCCGCGCCGCGTCTTTGGCGAGCGCGCGCCATGCCTCGTCGCTGACCCATTGCGGCCCCGCAGGGCCATAGGCCAATGTAATTGTCGGATGGCCGGAATATTCGGCAGCGAGCCGCGCCATCAGGTTCAACGTCTGCGCCAAAGGCAGATATGCAGGCCTCGCGAGCGCTAACAACTGCTGCGCTTCCTGCGATAGCTTCTTGCGAAACTCTCTCTCGTCTTCCGGAGGATAGACCAGGCCGCCACGATCGGCGTAACCGATGCAGACCGTTGCGCGCAGGCCCGCATCCTCATAGGCGCGAATTGTCCCGCGCAACTCGGCCTCGTAGTCCCCGGTAGAATAGCTGTAGTTGGCATGGAGCGTAGAGGTCACGCCATTGGCCAGCATCTCTTCTGCAGCAAGCCGCGTCAGAGTGTAGCTGTCCGGTGACCCACGCCCGCGCCGGCGGGCGATCCACGGCTCGAGTGCATCATCCGGGTAACCAAGTTGGATCTGGCTAAGCCCCCGTCCGTGCTGATGGGCATTGACAAAGCCCGGCAGAAGCAGCGCATCGGCGAGCCGACGCCGGGGTGCGTCGGGAAAACGGGACACGATATTGACCTTGCGTCCGATGTCTTTGATCGCTGCCCCACTGATTGCCACCGCACCGTCGGCATGAAGGCAACGTCAAGCCGGCCGTTCAGAAGAGCACCAGCGGTGGTTTGCGATGTACCATCTTGGAAAGAAACGTCGATACCGGGATAGCGCCGATGATACGCAGCAAGCAGCTCGGCTAGAAAGCCGTTGCCGAAGCAGGCTGTCAAACCGACGCGGAGCACGCCTGTGGCGCCACGTTTGGCTTGTGCGACTGCATCAACAGCCTGGTGAAGATGTCTCGCGCCGATCACCGCCTCCCTGAGAAAGCTCTCGCCTGCAACGGTTACCCGAGCACCCGATCTATGCCGCTCAAACAGGGCGATACCGATACGTCGCTCCAATATTTGGATGCGTCGGCTGACGGTAGACTGCGACACCGAGAGGAGCTCCGCCGTGCGCCGGAAACTACCATGCTCTGCAGCGAGCATCGCGTAACGCAGATAGCGCAAGTCAAAGGAGACGTCCGGCACTGTTGTCTCCTTTCGCAGAGCGCCGCGTCTGGCGGCGCGCTGTCGCCGCGGCGCGCCTCAGATTTGAACGAACAACAAGTACGTGAAATGGCCTAATTAGATTCAGATAAGCGCGCCCAAACGTATTGTGACAATGAACGACCGTCGTTACGACGACTTCGAAAGCGCCCTCGTCATTCAACGCCCCCAGCAGTATCGACGCTCTGAAATCAAGGTGTCGATCGTCCACACCGAGCACCAGTTCGTTTTCTGATCGAGACAGGACGGGGAAAAAGGCGACGGACTCGTTTTCGCGGGCGTTGCGATGAAGTTCATCCGTCGTCTTCAAGCCAAAGCGAGCTACGGTCATATTGCGCGTCGCGAGGAGCCCGCGGACCCACCAGGCCGGGCGGCCGAGGATAGCGTGCGCTACAGCTTCAGGGTCACGCGGGATTCCAGCACCGAAGGTCCTGCCAAAAGAATCAACTAGGTCGGCTCCGCTGTACCAGCCCACTATGCTGCTTTGAGAGGGCGGCGCCACCGACCTCACGCCGCCGACCGCGTTGCACAGACTTCCCGCCATGGCGCCGCTAGATCGCCATCACCGAGCCGCCATCAACCCGAAGATTTGTCCCGGTGATGAAGCTCGCCCGCTCCGACGCCAGAAACACGACCGCAGCGGCGACGTCCTCCGGATTGCCGGGGCGGCCGACCGCGATATTGGGCCGCAGCGCCGGCTGGAAATGAGCGGCCAGTTCGCCAGGCGAGAGATTCTCTGCCCCGTCCTGCTGCGCCAACAAATCGCGAAGAATGGGAGTATCGACATAGGCCGGCGACACCACGTTCACGACCACGCCGCGGCTCGCGTAGGTTTTCGAGATGCCCTTGGTCAGAATGTTTAGCGCGCTCTTGGCCGAGGCATATTCGAGCGCGACCGCGTCGGGCTGGATGCCGCTCTCCGACGAGATGTTGATGATCCGGCCCCATCCGCGCTCCGCCATTGCCGGCGCCAACGCCCGGGTAACACGCACCACGGAAAGGACGTTGAACTCCCAGGTCTCCAGCCAATCCGCATCGGGGATTTCCTCGAAGGGCCGGAACAGCTCGCCCGTCGACGACCGAAGGCCGCCCGCATTGTTCACGAGGATGTCGATCGGCCCGAGTTTCGCTTCGATCGTGGCAAGCGCCTGCGCCAGGCTATCTTCATTGGTCACGTCAGCGCCGACCGCCAGCGCTCGCTCGCCGAGCGCATCGGTGATCGCCGCCAGTTTCGCTTCGCTGCGGGCCAGGAACGCCACCTTGGCGCCTTCGGCGTGCAATGCGCGGGCGATCGCCTCACCGATTCCTTGGCTTGCTCCGGTCACCAGAGCAGTCCGACCATTGAGTTGCGTGTCCATTCCAGCCTCCTTCGAAGGGACGCAGCTCCTCTTTGGTGGAGCCCTTCGGTGGCTCCTGCCCTGCCGCGTCGGGTGTTAAGGGACGTCGGGCCTAGCGATAGACGAGCCCGCCATCGGTCAGGATCGCCTGACCGGTGATGTAGTCGGCGTCGTCGCTACAGAGGAACGCGACAAGAGCCGCGACATCTTCCGGCGTCTGGGCGCGGCCGAGCGCGATGCCCTCGACATACTTCTTGTAGGTTTCGCCTTTCGGCGCACCGGTGAGCTGCGAAAAGCGCTCGTCGATCTCGACCCACATGTCGGTCCCGACGATGCCGGGGCAATATGCGTTTACCGTGATCCCGGCACTCGCATATTCCTTGGCCGCAGCCTGCGTCAGAGCGCGAACAGCGAACTTCGTTGCGGAGTAGACGCCAACCATCGGGAAGCCTTCATGGCCCGCGGCAGACGATGCGTTGATGATCTTGCCCTTCGTGCCCCGCGCCTTGAACGTGGTCGCAGCGGCTTGAATGCCCCACACGACGCTATCGACGTTGACCCGAAAGATGCGCTCCAGGTCTTCGGGAAGGACGTCGGCAAGCGGCTTCACCTGCGCGATACCCGCATTGTTGACGATCGCGTCGAAGCCACCAAGCCCCTTCTCGACCTGCTGTACCGCCCCAAATACCTCATCGCGTCGGCTGACGTCGGCGACGACCGACACGGCCTTCGCGCCGAAGCCCTCGACCTCTTTTTCTACGTCAGCGAGCTTGTCCCCTTTCAGATCGACCAGTCCGACGTTCGCGCCGTCTCTGGCAAGGCGCAACGCGATCGCTCGGCCGATGCCCTGGCTCGCTCCTGTTACGAGGACGACCCGTCCTTTTGGCTGCGTGACCATAGGTCCTCCTAAGGCTTGCCGATGCTGCTGTTGGGGGATGCGCGGAATTCCGGCTTGCGCTCCGGACTCGCCGCGGCCAACGCCTTGCGGACGCCTTCCGCATCCAGATTGGCAGCATAGACCGGGGTTCCCGGCTGCTGGCGCCAGGACTCGTCGAGCGGGCCGGCATCGATACCGTCGTATCCGAGTTCGTCGAACAGTCGGATGACCCGCGCTTTGTGGGCCTCGCTATCGCCAGCGACCGGCAGTGCGATGCGGCCCGGCGTGCCCGCAGGCTTGCCGCCATCGAGGAGGCTGCGCCAGTGCAGGTTGTTGATGGCCTTGAGCACCGGCCGTCCGAGTTGATCCGCGACCCAACGGCTTTCAGCCGCACCCTCTTCGATCTGGTCGATCCGCCCATCCCGCTCCTGGGGATAGTAGTTCCCCGTCTCCACGACGGCGACATCGGCATCGACACCGTCGAAGAGATCCTTCGGCAGGTCGGCGATCCGCCATGCCGGGATCGCTACGAAGACGATCTCGCCGCTGCGCGCGGCATCATGGACGGTCACCGCCTTGGCGCCGGTCTCGGCGGCGAGATCTGCAAGCGAGGCAGGACCGCGCGAATTGGCGATGGAAACTTGGTGGCCTAACTTCGAGAGCCGGCGGGCCAGAGAGCCGCCAATTTCTCCACTTCCTATGATTCCAATGTCCATGAATGGACCCCTTTTTAGCTGGTTGACTTGGTGCTGGTCAGCGTTGCGTGGCTTCCACGATCGCTGGTGGGGCAACCGCTCTGGGAAGATCGAAGCCCTGATTGTGCAGATAGATGGCGAGGTCGAGAGACGCGTCGGCCGTGTCCCAGTGTGTGACCTGGCCATTTTCCAGTCGGAGCAGGAAACACTCGACGGATGTCCCACTCTCGCCCGTTGGGGCGATTCCGTAGAATGGCTCGCCGTCGTGTTTCCAATGCAAATTGACCGTCACCAGGGCTCGATCGCCGGCGACGAAGTGATCGATTAAGTCAACGCGCGGCCGAAAGGCCGCGTGGAACGCTGCACCGAATGCCTTGAGCGCATCGATCCCGACTATGTCTCTACCCGCCGGGCTGTTCAGCTTGACATCAAGGCGGATGACCGCGTCCCAACGATCAAGCTCGTTGTTCGCGAACGCCTCGTAGATTTCGAGGGTGAGATCAGTTCCTATCTTTGTCATTACACACACCGTTTTCGGTTGTTGGAGAAGCGATCTCACCCCGTTGGGTCAGAGCTTGTAGCCGCCACTCGCTTCGATGACCTGGCCGGTCACCCAACGACCTTCATCCGAGGCTAGGAAGGCCACGACATTGGCGATTTCCGACGGCTCGCCGAAACGTCCCAGCGCGGTGTCAGCCTCGATCGCCTTCACGATATCGGCATTGTCACGGACGGCGGCATTCATGTCGGTCCGCGTCCAGCCCGGGGCGACAGCGTTCGCCGTGATGCCACGGGGACCCAGCTCGATGGCGAGCGAATGCGTAAAGACGTTGATGCTTCCCTTGGCCATCGAGTACATCGACGCCATCGGTGAGGGCCGTGTGGCGAAGCCGGAAGACACGTTGATCACGCGTCCACCAGAGCTCAGGCGGCTAAGTGCGGCCTGCACGACGAAAAACGGCGCACGAACGAAGACGTTGAACATGGCGTCAAAGCTCTCAGCCGTCGCATTGTCCAGCCCGCCAAAACCGCTGCCGCCGGCATTGTTCACAACTATGTCCAGCGTTTTGCTGCCGTTGCGGCTCTCAAGTTCAGCATCAAGCGCCTCGAACAACGGCCCAATGGAGCCCGCGTCCAGCAATTCGGCCTTCAGAGCGAAGGCGCTGCCGCCGGCTTTCTGAATCGCGGCGACGGCCTCCTCGGCGCCAGCCTTGCTGGAGTTGTAGGTAAGTGCGACGGTCGCGCCATCGGCGGCAAGACGCTCTGCGATAGCGCGACCGATACCCCGTGACCCTCCCGTCACGAGAGCAGTTTTTCCCTTAAGTGACTGCGACATAGAATTCTCCTTGGTTCGGCGAAATGCGAGTTTGGTGATGGCGTGAAGGGATGGCGCGCGAGCTCAGACAACCCGTTCGCGCGCGATCGGGCCGGGGCTCGCCTCGATGACTGCAAGGCCCAGCCGAACGAGATCGGCGTCGCCGGCATATTCATTCTCTGCGACGTGATGCAGGAACACGCCGATCTGTTCGAGCTGTCGGGCGCCCTTGAGATCGCCAGCGTTCACGGGCTTGAAGCCGGCGTCACCGATCAGGCTCCGCGTCACTTCTCCTGCGGCCTTGTCGTCGGTCGCGTAAAAGACGCTGGCCTGCACCGGCGATGCGGACCATGCCGCCGCTTCAAGCGACGGAGCCGCGATCAGGTTGAACGCCTTGACGATGCGCGCCTTTGGCAAGCGTCGCTGCAGGTCTTCGGAGGTTGAGTTTCCCCGCATGAACTCCAGATCGTGGTAGTGCACGAAATCGGCGGTAACGCCGAGCGGGTTCATGGTCTCGATTACGACCTTACCGTCGAGCGCGTCGCCAACCTCGCTTACGATCGCCTCGACCCGCGGCCAATAAATGGAGAACAGAACAGCCTCTCCGAATTCCGCAGCCTCGCGGATCGTGCCGAGGCGAGCCTTGTCGCCCAGTTCCGCAAGTAACGGCGCGATCTTCCGGTCTTCACCGTCCTTCGCGACAACGAGTTCATGACCTGCGGCGGCCCAGGCTCTTGCAAGACGACTGCCGATATTGCCGGCGTTCAAGATTCCGATCTTCATTAGATATCCTATTCACTTCAACGTTTGCGCTTCCTCACGGAGCGGTTCGGTTGGAAGGTAGGATATCTCTCGGAAACGGATTAGATGCCCGACGAACCCCAGTCTGTTGTTCGTCCGAGCAACAATGGTGCACGGGTGCTCGGCCGTGGAGATCCTCTGGCGCGCTATTCTGAGCTTCTGTGAGGTACGAGGCCGATTGTCTGATTTCAGCCACGCCGGCGGGGAAGCGGGTCGTCCGCTTCCAAACTGCCCGAGGTACAGGTTTCGGCGCAAACCACCGGCGATTCTAGTTGACGATGCGCGGGCACGACCACTGCCATGGTCGGCTCGCTTCAGCGTAGGCTTGCGTCACTGCCGTCCCCGAAAGCAACACGACAAAGATCAACGAAGCCACGAACCTTCGGATCCATGTAGCGCGTCGAGGCAAAAACGGCGTGAACCGGCATCGGTATGCTGGCCCAACCCGGCAAAACCCTCACCAAGCTTCCCTCCGCTACATGTGGCTCAGCCATGAACTGTGGAAGTTGCGCCACTCCCAAACCGAACACCGTCAGGTTCTTGGCGGCAACGATGTTATCGATCGCGCAGCGTGGCGCCTGCGAGACCTTCTCTGTTGCTTGGCCGTTAACAAGGGTCCAGCTTGCACGGCCGCTGGACGTTTTCATAATGAGGTCATGGCGCTTCAAATCGTCGACGGTGCGGAGCGCCGCAGCGTCCTTCAGATATCCAGGCGCGGCATAGAGACCGTAAGTTATCTCTCCGAGCTTGCGAGCCGACAAATCCGAATCTTGCAAGGTGCCAATACGGATCGCGACATCGATTCCCTCGTGAATGATATCGACGAAGCGAATTGAATATACCGCTTCCACCGTGACCTTCGGCCACTTGGACAGATAGGCGGCGATCCAATTGTCGACCCGCGTTGTGCCGAACTCGGGTGTCGCTGTGATCTTAAGACGGCCCTTGGGCTCCTGGCTCTGCTGGGCGACCGCGGCTTGCGCCGCCTCCGCGGCCGCAAGGATCGAAGACGCACGTTCGAAATAGTCCCTTCCGACTTCTGTCACGCTGAGCCGGCGCGTCGACCTGTTCAGCAGCCTTGCGCCGAGCTTTTCCTCGATCCGCTGGACGATGCGGCTCACCCGAGCCTTGTCAGTCTCAAGGCGGTCGGCCGCAGCGGTAAAGGACTCCTCCGTCACCACTGCGACGAAGACCTGCATTTCGGAAAAGCCAATTGTTGATGTCATGGGCAACATTCTGTCACGCGCTGCTTGAACCATCAATCAGCGCGAGCCCCATATCTCCGACATTAATGAGCTGAACTCGGATGCGCTGTTGTCATGGAAACAACAATAGAATTGGCCGATTTTGCTCGGCGCATATTCCAGCATTTAATCGCGGGCCGTCGTTTCGATAGCATCGACGCGGTCAGGGTAAAACGCGAGGTAACCCTTAATCATCAGCATGTGGTCGAAAGGATCCTCGTAAGACCAGGCGACATCCCTGGCGGCGCCACCTCGCGCGCTGAAATAGCCGGCGTCGCCCTTGTAGGGGCAGTGGGTGCTGGTGTCGCTGCGGCTGAGTTCATCCATCGCCACGTCAGCGCGCGGGATGTAGTAGACCGGATTGAGGCTCGCCTCTTTGAGGATGAGGGCGTCACGGCTGTCGGCGAGGACGGACTCATCCAGCTTGACGACAACCCTCTCGCCCGCAGGAGCGATGGTGATTGGATGGTCGAGACCTGGCTTTCTTCCACCTTGCATGTCGTGTTCCTTTCTGTTGCTCGCGCCGGGCCGGCAGCGGTCGGGCCTCTCTCGACCGGTAGCCGGACGCCCTATGCAAGGGCGCCCGGCAGCGGATCACTTCTTGACGGTGTCAGCGCTGGCTTGAGCCATGAAGAGGTCGACGTGGACCTGCGGCATGCCCTCGAACGTGCCGCCGATCGGCGACGGGCGCTTTGCCTCGTCGATCAAGCGCCGAGCATCTTCGCGCGACACGGGCGTGCCGGGCTGCGTGTAGGCGCGCTCGGCTTCCGGTCCCGTCGCCTGCAGGTCTACCTTCGGAGCATAGGCCCAGAAGTAGATCGGCGTGCTCGGTTCGATGCGCCAGCTGTCCGCGAGCGAACCAGCGTCGATGGAATCGAAGCCGATCTTGTCGAAGAACTCGGTCACCGCCTGCTTCGCTCCGGCGTCGTCACCCGCAATCGGCAGCGTCGTGCGGTTCGCCGAACCATTCGGTGTCGCGTTGGCCTTCATGTGGAGCCAGCTGAGATTATGCATGCCCTTGACGACCTTCGCACCCGGCAGACGCCGCTGGATCAGTTCGCTGGAAGTCAGCTCGGCCTTGTCGAGGACGTCATTGTTGCCGAATGCGGGATAGTAGTTCGTCTGGTCGAGTACGACCTTGCCCGCGAACTTGTCGGCAGGCAGCTGCTCGGTGGCGGCGATCGGGATCGAAAGCGTGACGATGTCACCCGCCGCGATGGCGTCTTCCGTGGTGCCTGCGCTCGCCAGCGGACCAAGCTCCTCGATCAGGTCCTTGATGGTGTCCGCGCCTCGGGAGTTGCTGATCACCACCTTGTAGCCAGCTGCGGTCGCGAGGCGCGCGACTGCCTTGCCGACGAGGCCGGAGCCGATGATTCCGATTGTTTGGGTCATCTACATTGTCTTTCTTCATAAGGGCGGTAGCCGCCGACAGGATTCATACGCTCGCACCGTATCGCGCTCCCTTTGACAGCGAGCGCCACAGCAGGCGACACGAGCGAAATTATGAATTTGATGGAGGAGTTAACAGTCTAGCCAGACACAACAGACTGTTGCCCCTCCGACCGACAATGCAACTTCGACCCGACGACGGCCCTGGCTATCAGTGTGTCCAATTTCGCCGACGACCTAATAAGGCAATCCGATCGAACGTATCGAACCGCATCTTCGGCTTGCCTTGCCGAACGCAGTCACGACCGGGGGTCGCCGCAGAGTGCGGATCTCCGCCTCTACGTCTTGGAGGGCGCGAGGAGAGCGAGCAGGATCTCCATACTCGTTTCCACGCTGGAAAGGCCTTTTTCCGGGTGCAACTGACCGTTGCCTTCTATGGCCAAAAGGCCGTGGACGGTGGCAAAAATCAGGCTGGCCAGGGTTTCACTGGGCGCGCTGGGCAGATCGTTCGCTTGCTGGCATTCCTGCACGATCGATCGGAAGTGCTCGAAAGTCTGAAGGGCCTTAATCTTCAGCTCACCGCCGGCTGCTGCTGTTTCCGGATTGTTGAATAGAAGCCTATATCGGGCCGGATGCTCTCGGCTGTAATCCATGAACAGCTTGAGCGTAGCCATCAATTTCTTCGTCGGCGTTCGACGCGAACTGCGAATGGCAGCCATCGCCTTGGCCAAATCGGCGAATGAGACAGCCGCGACAGCCGCGAGCAAGGCGCTCCGGTTTGCGAAATGCTTGTAAGGCGCATTGTGTGAGACGCCCGCCGCGTGGCCGATAGCGCGCAGCGTCACCGCGTCCTCCCCACCAGCGTCGAGCAGCTTCGCGGCGGCCTCGATCAGCCTCTTGTCAGTGGTCATGCCGATAAGCGCGCTTCCTCCGGCCGCAGTCCGGCCAGGACCTCCATTTGGGTCCAGAGCTTCGTAGCCCGGCTTTCGTCATATGACAGAGTGGAGGACCTCGTCTCAATCAGCTTTCCGTCGCTGGATTGAAAATACTTGCCCGACCCGGCTCTATAGGCCGGATCAGCGGCAAGACGAGCGAGCGATGCACCGGAAAATCCGACCGATCCCATGGTGACGCCCAGACGGCGAGACAGCCATGACATCCCGGCTGTCCTCGCGAACCACTGCACCGGTCCGGGCAAAGTTCGAAGGAATCCGGTCTCCGGTACGCTGCCCGGGTCGAACGCCATAGCAACGATGGGAGAGCCGGATCTCCGAAGGCGGCGGTGGAGTTCGTAGGCATTTAGGATGTTGCACAGCTTGGACGTTGAGTAGCGCTTCCCCGCCGACAAGGGCTTGGAACCGTCCTTACCGATGTTCGCGAGCCTTTCACCGTCGGGTTCGACCACGGCACCGACCAGCTTGCCATCGATCGTGTCGGGATCATGGGTTCCGCTCGTGGTGAAGACGATACGTCCGGTAGGAACCATGTGGTCGGCGAGCAGGCGGGCAAGCAGAAAATGACCGAGACAGTTGCTGGCGAAGGTCAGCTCATATCCGTCCGCTGAATATGCAACGGGACCATCGAAACGCCCACCGGCATTGCAAAGCAGTGCGTCCAGGGATGCCAGTTCACCACTATCCAGCATGCCGATGCATTGCGCTGCCGCTGCCCGCACCGACGCCAACGACGACGTGTCGAGCGCAAGCGTAACCACATCGATACCTGCTTCCCGCCGAAGCTCGTCGGCCGCCCTCTCCATTTTGTCAGGGCTGCGCCCGGCGAGCACAAGGTTCCATTTGTAGTGCGTGGCGAGGTGGCGGGCACAGGAATAGCCGATGCCGCTATGGCCACCGGTAATGACGGCGGTTGGCATATCAAAAGCCCTCGGTTGACGCTGTCAACCATTAGGCGAACAGGTTGACGCTGTCAACCAACCGCCCGGAAGAGGGATAACGACGGCCTGAATGAAAGCTGGGCTCCTACGCCTAGGGTTCCGTCCCACGGCAGCAAGCGCGCACTAAGCGACCGGCGAACTCGCCGGTAATGATGACGCAAGGTCGTTACCGCTGTTTTGCCTGATCGAGCGGGACCAACTGCATTGCTTGGCCGCCAAGCTTGGGGACCAGCCGCTGCTGCACCGCGACGACCGCGGGAAGCGGACGCCACGCCACCGTCATGCCCTCGATCAGGCCTTCATTGTTGAGGCGGATATGGTCGAAGGCGTCGATAACATGGTCTTCGAACCTGATCGTCAAAACTGCGACCACGTCCGCCCCATCACGCAACAGCAACTTCGGCTCGAACGCATCGAGTGTGCCCACGAGCTGTGTAAGAACAGCGGCGACATTCTTTTTGCCGTGGAAGGGCGCAGGTAAAATCGGGCTGCGAAGTGAGATATCGTCGGCAACGTGAGCGACTGCGCCGTCAACGTCTCCGCTTTTCATGGCCTCCAGAAAGGCCCCGAGATGGTCTGCGCTAGTCACGGCGATAACTCCTGATTTGCTCTCGCGCCCGACACTGTAAGGCGCGTACCTAACGGGGAGAGCGACACACGGAGCGAGAAGTACGGACTCGGCGAAGCACTTACTAGTAGCGCGACACGCCACAGACCGTTGTCGTTCGAAACGACAATAAAATGGCCAATGATGCAGACAGGCTCGATCTGAGAGCGACGCAGGTGCTCGAATGGCAGCGTTGTGACCAGATCGCTACGACGCTCGGTGACGACAGGATGGCTTTCGCGCCGCTAGAGCCCAACTCATGGGGCGAAGCTGATCCTCTCAGCTGAAGCCTTCAACATCACTCCTGAAGCCATCGCGACAGACGTCGACAAAACCCCGCACCTTCGGGTCCATGTAGCGCGTCGAGGCAAAGACAGCGTGGACCGGCACGGGGATACGCGCCCAGCCCGGCAACACTCTGGCAAGGCCGCCTTCGGCCACATGCGGCTCGGCCATGTATCTTGGAAGCTGCACGATCCCAAGGCCCGACAGCGCCAGGTTCCTGGCGGCCATGGTGTTATCGACGGCGCAACGTGGCGCGTGCCACACCTTCTCCGTCTTCTCACCATTCACCAAGGTCCATCCCGGACGACCGCGTGGCGCATGCATGATGAGGTCATGCCGCTTCAGATCATCGACCTTGCGGACAGACGCTGCGTTCCTCAGATAATCGGGGGAAGCATACAAACCGTAGGTTAACTCGCCCAGCCTGCGAGCCGAAAGTTCTGAGTCCTCCAACGGCCCGATGCGGATCGCCACATCGACACCTTCATGAATGATGTCGACGAGACGGTTCGTGTACTCCGTCTCGACGGTGACCTTCGGCCATTCGCGCAAGAATGCAGCAATCCAGCCGTCGACCCGCATCGTCCCGAATTCAGCCCCAGCCGTCACTTTCAGGCGGCCCTTCGGTTCTTGACTCCGCTGCGCCACTGCGGCTTCGGCGGCTTCGGCAGCCGCCAGGATCGACGAGGCGCGTTCGAAATAATCGCGCCCGACTTCCGTCACGCTTAGATGCCGGGTCGACCGGTTCAAAAGCCGTGCGCCGAGCTTCTCTTCCATTCGCCGCACAACGCGGCTCACCCGCGCCTTATCCGTTTCGAGGCGTTCCGCTGCGGCGGTGAAAGACCCTTCAGTCACCACGGCGATGAAGGCCTGCATCTCCAAGAAATCGATTGTTGTCGCCATTACAACAGTCTGTGATTTTTTGACCGAATTATCAACACCCAAACAACTGCCATTCTGCGCCATCGACGGCAGGTGGACCGAAGACGTCAGCGGCAGTCCCCACCCCGAAGCCAAGCCCGCCGAGTGAGGAGTGTTGCGATGTCTGGACCTTCGCCCGCCTTGTCCTCTGCTCCCGCCGTCATCGTCATCGCAACGAGGCCCGACACCACCGTGTGACGCGGCCCCAATAGGATCAGGTGGACTTTCAACATGTCTGACACACCAAATGTCGAAGCAGCGAAAGGCTTCTTCGAAGCGCAACGCGGCGATGGTCTCGATGCTGCTATCAACGGCTACGTCCATCCCGATTTCCGCTTCGTGGTCTCCTGCGTGTGCAATGACGAGCTACGCGCCCTGATTCCATGGGCCGGATATGAACACCGAGGTTGCGAAGGCTACAGACGCCTGATCACACTACTCTTTTCCGAGTACCAATCCCTCGCATGTGAAACCACGCGGTTCACCGACGCTGGCAACCAGGTCTTCGTCGAGGGCCATTTCCGTTTGCGGCACCGCGAGACTGCGAAGATCGCCGAAAGTGACTTCCTTGTCCGCCTTGAGATGCGGAATGGAAGGATCGTTATGGGGCAGATGTACGAAAACACTGCCGCCATCGCCGAAGCACGCCGCGCAGACTGAACCCTTTTCATTCCACCCCTTCAATCCGAATAAAGTTGAGCCTCACGTATGAAAGACCGCAAACACACTTCATCTGCGACAGGTACTGCAACAACGACAGAACGGCTGCTCATTCTCATTGCTGTATGCTGCGCGGCTATTACCGCGCCACTGGCGTTCACCGGTATTGCCGTTGGCCTGCCTTCCATCAGCCATGCGCTGGGTGGCAACCCGATTGAACTCAACTGGGCGCTCAATGCGTTCATACTGACATTCGGCAGCACACTGATGGCGGCCGGCGCGCTCGCCGACAGCTACGGGCGCAAGCGGGTCTTCCTATCCGGACTGGCGGCCTTCGGCCTGCTTTCGGTGATCCTTATTTTCGTGGGCAACATCGTTTGGTTTGACATACTGAGGGCGCTCCAGGGAGTTGGCGCGGCTGCTGCGTTTTCCGGCGGCCTCGCTGCACTCGCCCAGGAATTTGATGGGACGGCGCGGCTTCGCGCGTTCAGCATCGTTGGCGCCAACTTCGGCATTGGGCTCGCCTTTGGGCCGGTCGCGGCGGGATGGATGATTGCCACCTTCGGGTGGCCGGCCATCTTCGCGCTACTCGTCGTCCTGGCGGTAGCCGGACTTCTCCTTGGCGCGACCTTCATGCGAGAATCCAGCGATCCGAGCGCTTCGGGGCTCGACTGGAAGGGCGCCGTCAGCTTCACCTTAGCGCTCACCGCGCTGACCTTCGGCATACTACAGGCCCCGGAAAGCGGTTGGGGCGATCCTCTTGTCATCGTGCTCCTGATCGCCTCGCTGCTCCTCTTTGTCGGTTTCTGGCTGATCGAACGGGCCGTCGCCCGGCCCATGCTTGACCTCTCGTTGTTTCGCTTTCCGCGTTTCGTCGGGGTGCAGCTTCTGGCGCTCGCACCGGCCTATGCCTTCGTTGTCCTCCTCGTCCTGATGCCGGTGCGCTTTATCGGCATCGAGGGCATGGACGAGATCGCCGCAGGTCAGATGATGATTGCGCTGTCGGCTCCGTTGCTCATCCTGCCGATCGCAGCGGGAATGCTGACCCGCTTGTTCGCACCGGCGACCATTTGCGGGGCAGGCCTCGGTATTGCGGCAGTTGGCCTCTTTTGGCTCGGTCAATTCCCTATCGGTTCCGACCCCGTCGCACTGATCGCGCCGCTCCTCACGATCGGCGTCGGCATTGGCCTGCCCTGGGGCTTGATGGACGGGCTTGCCGTCAGCGTCGTGCCGAAGGAACGGGCGGGGATGGCGACCGGCATTTTCAGCACCTCGCGCGTTGCCGGTGAGGGCCTGGCGCTGGCGCTGGTGTCAGCGGTCTTGTCCGGACTTATCGCAGCCAGCCTTGGGACAACCGCCGGCGAACGGGCGGGCGCGGTCGCCCAGCGGCTCGTCACCGGCGATCTCCCGGAGGCGACGGCGCTCGTGCCGTCCATGGGGCGGGCAGCACTCCTCCAGGGATATAGCAATGGATTCTCGACGCTGCTCTGGCTGCTGTGCGGGATAACGGCAATGACGGCCGTTGTTGTCTTTCTCTTCCTCGGCCGGAGCCACGAGACAGTAGAGGATATCGAGGATGAGGCCGAAGGGGCCGCAGCCGCCACAGCCGGGATCGCCGAGTGGGCGATCGGTGAAGCCTCCAACTCTCTCTGCACAGAAAGGCAATGAGCAAATGGACGAGTTCAAGATCGGGACACCGTCAGAATCATCGGTTCGGTCATGCCGGGCAACGTGGGAACCGTCGTTGCAATCGACGATACCCGCGGAAAGTACCTGGTGCGCATCACCGAAGTGACGCAAAACTACTATCGAGCTGATGAACTCGAGCTGTTCGAGACCTAGAAACGCTGGATCATGTCGCACCCAAACGGCGAGGAACGGTGGCTGACGCTTGCGAAAGTAAGCCTGAAACTCCGGATACCGCGCCGGCTTGGTGCCGTTGTCGCGAATAGGGCCCAAATGAAATCTCGTCCGCTCCAGCGTGTGACATCAGAGAGCGCCGAGATGCTGAGCTTCCGCAGGATTCCGGCACCCCGCGCAGGTTAAAGGTCCGGGCGCAGCTCTCTGACGGTGCTTACGCCTTCCAGCTGGGCCGCGACTGCCAGGATCGTCGACTCCGCCAGCCAGCTTCCGACGATCTGGACGTTGATCGGTAGACCTTCGCTGCTCGTGCCGAACCGCATGGAGATTCCCGGCAGGCCGGTGACGTTGAGCGGCACGGTCGCGCCCTGCAGATAGGTGGCATCGACCGTCTGGCCATTGATGACGAACTCCTCCTGCCCGTGCTTGTGGGCCGGGAGGGGAAGCACCGGCGTGATCAGCGCGTCGAACTTCTGGAAATATTCGGCGAAGCCATCGCGAAGGCGCTCGGCCGCCTGCTCGGACTCGATGTAGTCCGCCATAGATGTGTCGGGCAGCGACAGCATCGTCTTGGACATCTTGTACATCTGGTCTTCGTGCCCGGCGGTTGCCTCCGCGAAGGCCGACTTCATCTCCATCACGTGGATGCGGTTGAAGACGTCGAGTGCGAAGTCCTTTTCGAGCGCCGGAATGCGGACCGGCTCGACATGCAGCCCGAGGCTCTTGAGCGCTTCAGCAGCTGCTTCGACCACCTTAGCGACTTCGGGATCGATCGGCCCGAAGCCTGGCTCGACCAGCCAGCCCACTCGAAGCTGCCGATAGGGCTGACGGCCGATGCCGGCGTCGAATTGAACAGTGCTCGTCGAAAAGGCGTCCTGCCCATCCGGACCGGCTAGCTGCGAGAAGGCGAGCGCCAGATCGCGGATGCTGCGGGCCATTGGCCCCACATGCCAGAAGCGGCGGGGCGCACGCGGATAAATGCCTGTCATAGGGACACGGCCATGCGTCGCCTTGATGGACGAGATACCGGTCTGGGCAGCGGGGCCGCGCACCGAGATGGCGAGATCCGTGCCGAGGCCGATTGGCGACATGCCCGCCGCGATCGCCGCTGACTCGCCGCCGCTCGAACCGCCCGGCGTCCGCGTCAGATCCCAGGGGTTGTTGGACCGGCCGGTAAGGAGATTGTCGCTTTCGATCCAGTAGGAGAATTCGGGAAGATTGGTCTTCGCGAGGAGGATGCCGCCGGCCCTCTTCATGCGTGCAACGCTGGTGGCGTCAGCGTCGGGCGTGCGGCCCTTGAAGATCGGCGAGCCGCGCTGCGTCAACACGCCGGCGGTATCGATCGAGTCCTTGACCGTGAACGGGACGCCGTGAAGGATGCCGAGTTTGTCACCCGCGCGGACCGCGGCGTCCGCCGCTTCGGCCTTTGCAAGAGCGTCACCGGCGAGCGTGACGATCGCGTTGATCTTCGGATCCACCGCCTGGATGCGATCCAGATGCGCCTTGACGACCTCGACCGCGGAGACCTCACGGCTACGGATCATGTCAGCGAGCTTCGTGGCGTCCGAATAGATGATGTTCTCGCTCATGGCTTTCTCTCTGTTTCAGGCTCCGGCACGACGCACACGCAGCCTACCTGTCGTTCGTTAGGTTGATATAGGCCCTTTATTTTTCGCCCGTCAACCCCTATCTAACGCTTGGTAGGGCGACGGCCGCTGAAACTGAGGCGCGGAGATGATGACGAATTCAAAGGAAGCGATCCTGGCGGCCGCCAGGCAGATCGCTCAGTCACATGGCTACAGCGGGCTGAACTTCCGCGATCTCGCAGCCCAGGTCGGGATCAAGGCGGCGAGCATCTATCATCACTTTCCCAGCAAGGCCGGCCTCGGTGCAGCGGTTGCGCGGCGTTATTGGGAAGATACCAAAAGCGAGCTCGACACCTTGCTCGACAACTCGGTGGACGCGATCGGCGCGCTCCGGGAGTATCCAGGAATCTTCCGACGGTCGCTCGAGAGCGACAATCGGCTCTGCCTCTGCAGCTTCATGTCGGCCGAATATGATGATCTTCCTCAGGAGGTAACGGCAGAGGTTCAGACCTTCGCCGAGATCAATGTGGCCTGGATCAGCAGGGCGCTTGTCGCGGCCGGCGCTGCGCGCGCCGAAAACAGCGACGCCCAGGCACGCGCGATCTTTGCAGCGGTCGCCGGGGCTCAGCTCATGGCGCGAAGCCGTTCGGACATTTCGATGTTCGACGCATTGATCGAAAGCTATCAGACCAATGGGCTCCTGCCGGCCTAAAGCGCAGCTCGCGCGGACCCTGTTGGCGCTCAGCCAGATGCGCCGCTGGCGTTCGCCTGGCTTATTGCGGAAGGCGGCCGAGCGGCATCGCTCTTCGCTCAGTTATGCCAGGACTTTGAAGGTCTAACAAAGGATGGTGCGGGTGGCCGGGGTCGAACCGGCACTCCTTTCGGAACTGGATTTTGAATCCAGCGCGTCTACCAATTCCACCACACCCGCACATTTGCCGCCGATTCTAGCCCTCGCTCTCTGCACCTATACTGCACCTAGCGCGATTCTTGAACTCTGGCGGCTTAAACTCCTATCTTTATAACCAACTGATCTTACTACACTTTCGGCCCGTTGCAAAACCTGTGGATATGGTAGACAAACCACTTTTTGAGACGATCGCAAGTAAAGATGGCGGCAATCTTCAGCCAATCGAACTGGCAGCGCTGCCCGACGAATTGACGCCTATTCTAGAGTCAGTAAACCGGTTGCTCGATCGCATAAGGGCGGCGATGGAAGCAGAGCGAGCGTTCACGTCCAACAGCGCTCATGAACTCCGCACTCCCTTGGCCGGAGCGCTGGCACAGTGGAGGGCTCTTTACAGAAACTGATCCGCCTCGTTGAGAAACTCATGCAATTGGCGCGGGTTGATGCGCGTATCGGCCTATCGTCCAACTCGGTTGATATGGGGCAGCTGTTGAGTTTGATCGTGGAAGAGCTCCAGCGCTCCGCGCGCACAAACAAGCGCCTTCGCTACGAAAATTCGGCTGTCATGAAGGTACATCTGAAAATAAACGAGGATGCTTTTGCCATAGCAATAAGAAACCTTATCGAGAACGCGTTGATACATGGAGATGCCGAAAAGCCGGTATATGTCGAGCTTCGCCCCGATGGCGAAATCCAGATATCCAACCACGGTCGGGTACTGGATGCCGATGAACTGGTGAGCGTTCAGAGCCGGTTCAAGCGCGGCAAGACCAATGCGGAAGGCACCGGGCTTGGACTCTCCATCGCCTCGGAGTTGATCGGTCAGATGAACGGTCGTCTCGTATTGAAATCGCCGGCCCCACAATTGGGTGAAGGCGTACAGGTAATCATCACCTGGCCGCATAGTTGAAATCGGGATACCCCGGACCACTGGGATAGGCGAGCGCTCGCCGATAACTGGTCATCAATAGGTCAAGGTGACCACCACGGTGTCGCTGTAGACCCCGGACGACGGAGTGGGTTGTGGAGGAACCCGCCCGTAAACCGTATAGACTTGGGCTGCGCCATTGCCGGTTCCCGCCACTGTGCTTCCTGGTGTCGTGGTATCGCCCCAAGGCTGGTCGCGTGCAGCGTTCTTGTAGAGGCCGTAGGTCACGCTTTCTGCGCCCTTGGACATTTTGCGAGCAGTCGGTGGAGCGTTGGCCGTACCACCGTTCAGAGAGATCGTATAGGTCGCGCCCGGCGTGCATCTTGCCGTGACTGATCCGGTAGAATCGACATTCGAACTCAGGATGCCCCTCGGGCCGAAATCGATGTTCTGAACTGATACCAGACAGTTTGCGGCCACGCTCGCGTTCACATTGAAATTAATGGTGGCCGTCCTTCCGGCCGAAGACGTGCAATCGTTACCTAACGAATACCTGAAGGGCGTGTTTGCGCCCGAGAACGTGGACAAATATGTGCCAGGAATTGCTGTCGGCTGGCTCCCCAGTACGGCACCATAAACGGTGATGGTTCCTGAGCCGCAGCCCAGGGCGCTCAAAGTAAGGGCATAGGCGGGAGATCGTGCGGGATATGGCCAGCTGTGTGAGCCCCAAATGATGCTTCGGCTTGAGTCAGCGTATAGCTGGTAGTTGAGCGTGTTGGCACCGCTTACCATTTGCCGTGCGGCTGCCGATGATGATCCTCCGCTACCAGCTGCAAGGTTGGGACAGAGCAATATCCTTTGCAAGACCAACCCCGTGCAATTGACACTGATCGTCGCCGTCGAATTGACTTGGCTCCCTGACAGCGTATCCACCGCGCCAAAATTCATGCTCGATGTGCTGAAACTGCAGGTCTGAGCGAACGCGAGCGAGGGTAACAACAGCAAGAGCAGAAGATAGATGAAGCGGGTCATGTTCTTTCCTTGCTTTACTGGCATCTTACATCGTCGATCACGACCTGTTTCCCCGACTGCTGCTCATAGGGGAACTCGGCAAGACACTTGCTGCCGTCGTTTAGCGATATCTCGACGGTGTTCTGCGATCCGAGATTGCGAATGTAGGCCTGGCCGTCATAGCCAACGACGAACTCTTCACCAGAGCCTTGCAAGACACCATGGACGCCAGCCTGAAAGGGCAACCCTTCCTTGTCCTTGATTGTGACCAGTGCGGCTTTTGGAGCGTCTGACACGCCAAATTTAACCACCACGCCGCTACGGTCAGCGGGGACGATGACTTCCTTCGTCGCCGGAACATCGGCATCGACGGGAAGGTTCTTAGGATCAATGGAAACAGTATTCGGCTCGTAAGAATTGAGATCTGGTATGAGTATCCGGCCGCTGTCGTTCGTCTTGCCGACTGGCCGGTTCTGCTGCTGGACTTCCACTCCGGGAGTACCCACATCCACCACAGCGAAGGCATCATCAATCCGGTTCGTGGCGAATACGCTTCCTCCGGCAACTGCGATAGCGCCATCGATTTGCGCCGTAGCCCGCACGTCGCCGTCATATTGCTGCACTCCAGCTTCCAGTCTTGCAAAGCGCGAGCGGTAGCTCACCGACGCTTCTCGGTTATCAACCTTGCCTTCGGAGGTGCGTGCTCGCCAGCCTATGCTGCCATGCTCCCGCTGTTCCGACTTCGCAACGTCCGCAACGACATTCAAACCATCGGGGCCGTTCTCGATCCCAGTGCTCGCCATTATATTGTCGCCAAGCGGAATGGAGAGCCCTGCAAACACGCCGAAGCTGTCGGGCCAGCACCGCATCGATCGCGGCATAGTCGACGCCCGGTAGATTTTCCGCATCATCACCATCGTCGCCATTCCCTTCCGGATCGATCGGGGCCTCGGGGGCGAACGACACCGGCTGTGCCCACCTCGGTCCCACCGACCGACGTGATCTCGGATGTCTGTCGCAACGTTCGGACGCCGTCTGTGGACAGCGCCCAGTCTGGTGCCTGCCCTGCGATGCGCAGGCGGGTGCGCAAAACGTCCCGGACGATGGTGAACTCGTGGGCGGTATGCGGATGTCACGCGTGGCATCGGGGAGACGAGATCTTCGAGATGCACGAATTCGCCGTCGCTCCGGGTGAGACGGGTGGTTTGCGATACCGCGACCCCTTGAAATGATGGTTAATACTTAAGATGACTAGAAACTATCTCGGCCTTTGCTTCCGTTGCACTGACGCCTGCCTGGTGGTGTTATCACCTGCGATAAGTACCTCTTATCGCCTGTGAGATGGTCCATGGGTTGGCCATGCCTGGGCATGGCCGCTAGTCTCCGGCACAATAGCAACCGCGTTGCCGCGCGTCTGCCTGTTGGCGCAAGGAGCTCCCGCATGACCGTCACCGTCAAGGTCGCAGAAGCCAAGACCCATCTGTCCGAACTGCTGGCGCGGGTCGGGGCCGGCGAGGACTTCATCATCCCCCGCGGCAACGATCAGGTCGCCCGCCTGCCCGACGAGGATACCCGGGCGCCGGATCTGCTGCGCCACGAGATCCGCACTATCCTTTGAACGCCGAGCGGCATGGCCGGATTTCCGCCGACCTGATCCATTCGGCGCTGGCGCGTTTGCGCGGGCTGCCCTTGACGCTCGTCGGCGCTGGCGACGAGGCCGAGGTGGTCCGGCTGTCCCGCTACTATCGCCTCAGCGCCCATGACGCGGCCGATCATGCCCTGGCGCTTATGGAGCAGCTGCCGCTGGCCACGCTCGTCCGCCGCCTGGCCGAGGCCGCCCGGGCGGAAGGAGTCAGCCTCTTCGGACCGATCGACCATGAGCCCTGATCCTTCGCCCGGCGTCGTGGCGCGCGCCGCAGCACTCGACACGCTGGCCGCCGTGCTGCCGCTGCACCGGCGCGATCGGCTCGCCGGCATCCTGAGCGACGACGACATCGACACCCTGCGCCTTCTGGTCCAAGCCGGCATCGGTGCCAACTCGCTGAAGGCACTGGCCTCCGACCTTGGCTATCTCGAAGCCTGGTCGCTGGCGGCAACCGGCGCCCCCCTGCCCTGGCCGGCGCCGGAAGCGCTGCTGATCAAATTCGTCGCCCAGCATCTGTGGGACCCGGCCCGGCGCGAGACCGATGCGGCGCATGGCATGCCGGATACGGTTGCGGTCGAGCTGCGCCGTCAGGGCCTGTTGCGCGCCGACGGGCGGCATGCGCCGGCGACGGTGCAGCGGCGGCTGACCAGTTGGTCGAACAACCGCCCCTCGCCGCCAGCGGCAAGGACGGTAACGCCCCTCCCCTGCCCGGCCTGAAGATCGTGCTCGGCCGCACCAAGACCACCGTGGCCGGCGACGATGCCTGCGCCTTTGTCGTCGGCGCGCCGGTCACCGCGCTCAGAGCATCGCGCGCGCCGGCATCCGCGACGGCGCCGTGTTCCGCGGCATCGACCAATGGGGCAACATCAAGCCCCGGGCGCTCAATCCGGCGGCGGCCAATCTCATCCTCAAGACCCGCATCGCCCAGGCCGGTCTCGATCCGACACTGCTCAGCGCCCATGGCCTGCGTTCCGGCTATCTCACCGCCGCCGCCCGCAGCGGCGTCCCCCTGCCCGAGGCCATGCAGCAGTCGCAGCACCGCTCCGTCAACCAGGCGGCGCGCTATTACAACAGCGCCGAACGCCCCCAGGGCCGCGCCGCGCGACTGATCGTGTGATGGTCTGCAGGCGGCGGTTAGCGTTCATCGCCGGATACATTTTTGTCCGCTGACAAAAACTGTAGAAAACCATGGAAAGTCAGCACGATACTGGTTACATCGTGCGAAAATCAGCGAGTCGTCCGTTAACCTTTCGTTAACCTTAAAGTTCTTGCGGATCATAGAGAATCGGACATAATAACGGTTCATCGGGCCGGATTGCCCTAAAATCGTTATTATGGAAGTCACTGGGCAATGAACGAGATCTCGGTTAGAAAGCCGAACGCAAGGCTGAAGTTTGAAGAGCAGATCCTCGAACAGGGCGATCAGATCTCGAAGAAGCTGCATCTGCTTAGCCTGCAGAATTTTCCAGATACCGGTAAGAAGACACTTCGTTCATTCTCGCTCGCCGAAGCATCACAATATATCGGCGTCAGTCAGAGTCACCTTAAGAAGCTGCATCTGGAAGGCAAGGGGCCAGCCCCTGAGACATCGTCGTCTGGTCGCAGGTCATACACCGCTGAGCAGATGCAAGAGTTGCGTCAGTATCTGGATCAATATGGCCGCTCAGAAACGCGCAACTACGTGCCGTACAGGAAGGCTGGAGAACATCTGCAGATCATAGCTGTCGTCAACTTCAAGGGCGGTAGCGGCAAGACGACAACGACAGCTCACCTCGCGCAGTACCTCGCGCTTACCGGGCATCGTGTTCTGGCCGTGGATCTTGATCCGCAAGCATCTCTTTCTTCGCTTCACGGCTTCCAGCCTGAACTTGATCAAGTTCCGTCAATCTATGACGCGATACGGTACGATGACGAGCGAAAGCGTATCTCCGAGATCATCCAGAAAACGAATATTCCTGGTCTCGATATCATACCGGCAAACCTGGAGCTTCAAGAGTTTGAGTACGACACGCCGCTGGCCATGAGCGACCGGAATTCGAATGCCGGCAAGTCTTTCTTCACTCGCATTTCAAAGGCACTCGAGGAAGTTGACAGTTCCTACGATATTGTCGTCATCGATTGCCCTCCCCAGCTCGGCTATCTCACGATCACAGCACTGACAGCGGCAACCGCAGTTCTGATTACAATTCATCCTCAAATGCTTGATGTCATGTCAATGGGTCAGTTCCTTTTGATGTTGGGCAACATTCTTGAGCCTATCCGTGCTGCAGGGGCAGAGGTCAACCTTGAGTGGTATCGCTACCTCGTGACGAGATACGAGCCTACAGATCAGCCTCAGGCTCAAATGGTGGCGTTTTTGCAGACCTTGTTCGGCGAGTTCATCCTCAAGAACCAGATGGTGAAGTCGACGGCGGTTTCTGATGCCGGCATCACAAAGCAAACCCTTTACGAGATAGAAAAGAATGCCATGACCCGATCCACTTATGAGCGCGCAATCGAATCCTTAAACGCCGTGAATAGCGAGATTGAAGGGCTGATCCACGGAGCTTGGGGCAGGTGAATTGTCCGCTGACAAAATGCACCTTTTTACACGCAATTCCAGTGCGATAGACTATTGCGGAGATTGAAATGGCCAGAAAAAATCTGCTTGCGGGACTTGCCGACACAACCGATGAGCCGGTGGAGGCTAATTACCGGATAGGCGGTGCTTCCAAGTCGATGATCCGATCGGTTAACGAGCTTGCCCGTCAGGCTGATGCTTTTCTCGAAGGCGAACAGGTCATCGAAATCGACCCGGATGTCATTGACGGCTCCTTCGTCTCAGATCGCCTTGGCTCAAATGATGAAGATTACCAAGAGCTCCTGCAGGCGATCAAAGAGCGCGGTCAGGATAGCCCTATCCTTGTTCGCCCACACCCTGATTTCGATGGCCGTTATATGATTGTCTTCGGGCATCGGCGCGTTAGAGTTGCTCGCGAGCTTCACCGGAAGGTACGAGCTGTTGTAAAGGCGCTAGACGACAAAACTCACGTCATCGCGCAAGGTCAGGAAAACTCGGCTCGAGCCAATCTTAGTTTTATTGAGAAAGCACTTTTCGCCAGCAATCTCGAAAAGCTTGGATATGACCGAGAAACAATTTCTTCAGCGCTCGCCGCGAATGCGGCAGCGGTGTCCAAGATGGTATCGGTTACCACGCGCATTTCTCAAGATCTGATTTACCGGATCGGCGCCGCGCCTGGAGTAGGGCGTGAACGCTGGGTTGAGCTGAGCCTTCTTGCCGAGCGCAAATCAACCCAAATTGCGGAGGTGTTGGCTTCCGAAGAATTTGGCAGCCTGGACAGCGACGAACGCTTCAGCCGCGTCCTTGCCGCTGCCAGCATCAAGAGAAAATCGGCTAGGAAGGAGCGTTTAACCGCCTCTCCCGCTAAGTCCTGGAGATCCAAGGACTCTTCCGTCATCCTAACGATGAACCAGAAGGCCAAGAAAGTCGCTATCGAACTAGGAAATGAAAACGCCAAACCGTTCAGCGACTGGCTTTCAAGTCGTCTGGACCGTTTGTATGATGAGTTTGAGCAATCGAAAACTGGACCAGCAGGAGACTAAATCGCAAAAGAAAAAGGCCCCCAAAACGTTGCCATCATGGAAGCCCTTCTCGAAGTTCTAGCAGACTGAGAATCGCATTTCCACGAATCACTGTCAAGAGTCTTTGGCGCCGTTTGGTGAGCGGATTTCTTTTGCCTTACAGAAGGTAAGGGGAAATGCAAGCTATAGAGACTATCACGTCCGCCTTTCGCGGGCGAAAGATGTCGTTTGCGCAATTGCGGGCGTCATCATCACAAGAGAGCAAAGAAAAGAGTAACGCGGTCGATCGATGGATCGTCTATAAGCAGCTCTGTATCGCCAAGTCCGTATTCCGCATCAATGACCGCTGTCTGGCGGTGTTGAGTTCTCTTCTGTCATTCTATCCCGAGAACGAGATTTGCGAGAAGAACGGGCTCGTCGTGTTTCCATCGAACCGTCAGCTGGCGCTGCGGGCCCATGGAATGCCGGAGTCGACGTTGAGACGGCACCTAGCGTCCCTGGTGGATGCCGGCCTTATTGCACGTCGTGATAGTCCGAACGGCAAACGATATTCCTATAAGAACAGGGCAGGGGTGGTCGAGGAGGCCTTTGGCTTTTCCTTTGAACCATTGCTTGAACGCGCCAAAGAGATTGCAAGAGCTGCAGAGACAGTCCAGGCAGATGCATTGCTTTTGAAACGAACGCGTGAACAGGTTAGCTTGCAGAGGAGGGACTTAGGCCAGCTTATCGACGCTGCTCTTGTCGAAGACACCTCCGGGCAGTGGACGCCCGTTCACAAGCGCCTGCGCGCAATCGTCGACGCTATTCCACGGCGTGCATCACAGGCTGAACTCCAGGCAATTCTGGGTGAATTGGCCCGTCTGCGTGCAGATGTCGATAACTTATTGAAAACATTGGCTGATGCGCAAGAATTGAGCGGCAATGATGCTCAGAATGAGCGGCAGCATATTGAATCCTTGCCTGAATCCCATATTAAATCTAAAAATTCAAAAATGAATGATTTTACGGAGCCACTTCCGTCATCCAATGTTCTTTTGGAGAAACCAAAACCCATATCAACTCATGCCACAGTCCCGCTTGACGTCGTTCTCAGGGCCTGTCCGGATATTCGCGATTATTCACCGAGTGGCGTAAGCTCATGGCGTGACCTTATCGATGCAACACAGATCGTCTCCCGGTGCCTTGGCATTGCGCAATCGGCCTACAGCGACGCCAGGCAAATCATGGGCACCGAATGTCTATCCGCCGTCATCGCATGGATTCTGCAACGCTCCAGTGAAATTACATGTGCCGGCGGCTATTTGCGGTCGCTGACGCAGAAGGCGAGGCGAGGGGAGTTCGCTATAAGCCAGTTGCTGATGAGCGGCCTGAGAGCTACTGCCAGATAATTATGCAAAATGCACGGCTGGCAACGATCAGCACAACCCGCGGCGTTTGTCGGCATAACAGAAATGAACCCGGAGATAGCTTCGGAATGGTGAGCGTTCACTGTGATTTCATTGCGCTGCGATCTCGGCCCACGCCCCCTGCCACCACTGCCCACCCATGAAGGTATGCATATATGACTTAAAGGAAGTGTGGCAGCAATGCGAGGCGGCTAAAACCGGCTGATCCTATTAGAACCGATTGGGGCCCTGCGTCCGGCGGTATGTGCCAGCGATTGCGGCGCGCATCGGGCAGTGGTTGAAATCACCTTCCAGATGCACTGCATTTCCTTGGAAAGTGAGAACCAATCGCGGCGCCGATGTCAGATTGGCATTTCCTGACCCACCAAGATCTTTCTCGATCAGCAGCCGCCCATCAATGCGATTGCCCACCAAACGACCTTCAGCAACAGTTAGGCAATGAGCCGCGACACCGGAGCCGTCGCGTGGATCGCCACCGGCATATACTTCCACACGGTATTCATTCGGGCGACCAGATAGCTCCGTCACGCGCAATTTGGACACCAGTGGTGATGGCATTTCGTACACGCCGACAGGTGATAAATTGACCTGTGTAGCATCCGCGCCAGACGGAATGGGTTCCACCTGTGCCCCCGCCTCGGGGGCCACCAACGCCAAGGCAACTGTCGCCGACAGCGCAATTGCGGCGAGGGGAAGTCTAAGGGAGCTTGCTTGGAACGGGTCCATTACTTCTCGTCTTCATCCACCGTTGTCAGGCGGCGCTGTCCGACATGATAGCTGCAAGTGATTTTCAATTTCAAATACATCCTGCAACAAGTCACCAGACAGTGGGCGGAGGAGTTGTTTGAGAGCAAAGAAGACGGTCCACTACCTATGTGTTGCCCGAGGAAGACTGAGATGCCTTGGTTCGGCGGTTTTGATACGCCAATAGGCGCGGTAGGAGCAACCGGCGGCTGGAAGAGCGGGCGGGCGCCGCTTCTACCGAGCGATTTTGACAACCGCTTTCATCAACATGCCCCGGAGATCAACAATTAACGTGGTTTGGTGGGGTTATGTGATGCAAGATACCATTGCGGTAAACGGTCTGACGCTGTGTCACAAAAGCTCAGATGGTTGAGGGCATCTGCATTCCTCTCATTCCCCCGAGATGGGGGCGCAATTCCGTAGTCGGGAGTATTACCCAGCTTTCGATGACCAAAGGTGTAATCGCGAGACTGGCAACTTTCCCAATCGCGGGCGCGGATGGCGGCGACAAGTCTCAACGATATCTATAATGAGACAGGCGAACTGACGGCAGAAGTAGCGGTGACTTTGCTTTCGACTAAGCACGGGCTCCGTATTTCAGCAGGGATATTGTCGATGGTCTCGGCATCTTCATATCACTGCATCAACGGGCGGGTCCGCTCTCACACGCGCAGATCGAGATTTCCGCCGATGGCCTTGGCAAACAGCGGCAGAACCTTACTGAGCGTTTCATCGCGGGGAATCGGCACAGGATCATGCAGTCTGCCCAGCGGTGTCGCGTCGAACAGTGGGTGAGAGACGTCGATCACGTCCAGGCCCCGCAATTGGCGAATGCGGCAGGCAGCCAGAAGCTCGACAGGGAAGAACCAGTAGTCCTCAGTCTTCACCACGTCATAGTCATCAAAGCCGCACCCCTTGACATGGAAATCGGCGGCTTTGGCCAGGGCATCGCCGAACATTCTGGCGCTCGGATCAAACAGCTTCTCCAGCATCGGTGCGAAACCCTCCAACTGATCGATTTCCGGTTCGTATTCGTACACCTCGTCGCTGTCCCGCCAGGCCTTGTAAAGCTTGATCGCCATCCAGGGCATGTATTCGCCAAAGGTCTCCCACGGCACCGCGCCGTTGCCGTCTTTCTGCACATCCCAGCGGTCGAACAGGGTTTCGGCCATGCGAACGGCGTGATTGGGCCAGCCGAGCGCCAGCATGGTGCAGACCGGGATGAAGTCGCGGTAGCTCAGACGATAACCAGCCGGGTCATCGGACTCCATGATAGCGTGGGCGCATTCCTGATACCAAAACGTGTAGAGCCCGCCGAGCGACAGCCGCTCATCCGGGAATAGCTTCTCGTTCACGTTCGTATCCATTGCATGCCTCATGTGCCACGTCGCAATATCACGAAGAGCGCTTGGAACCAGTTTCTTTTGAGTTTGGTCATCTTCTAAGAACGGCGTCAGAATGTCGGCATGGGCACCCTCGTACAATTCGTTGTTGATATTCTTGGTCACCCACCCACGCGCAAATTTCTGCTGATCCGCGAGGTTTTTCTGGAAGGTCTTCATCATGTCGCGCTCGATCATCGTGATTCAGTCCAAAGGTTATAACATACGGGCGGCTTTAGGGGCACGTTACTCAGACGGTGGCCCGGTCGACGGGTTAGCGGCAGTGTCCGGCCGGGCGGTCTTCCGTGCCGCTCGTCGTTGCTTCTTTTTGTCTTCCTGTTCGCGCCAGCGACGATAGGCGTCTTCATTGCGCTCCCAAGATTCCACACCTTCCTCGGTGATCGAGCCGTCAGGGTTCTTCTTCAGCTTCACCTTCTGGTAGGTGACGGATTCACCAGCTTCGAGCCTCCTTAGCAGTTGCCGTGCGTATCGCGTATCGCTATCGCTCATTGAGCTGTACGCCCTGTCGCCGCCGCTCATCTGCCCCAGACGAGACCTCACAAACTCGTCACCGCCAAGGAGTTCATCACCACGCAACCGATAATCGCCCACCGTGGAGGTCTTTATTTCGTTGAAGGTGATACCGTTTCCAACACCTTTATCATCGAGGTGGTCAATACCGTGCCCAGAGCCATTTTGCAGCGAGCGGCCGCCATATTTGTCCGTGTAGTACTTTTCTCCATCCCGGCCCGTCGTGTTTCTGTCCTTGCCACGCTGCTGTTTGGCGTTGCCAGCGTCGTCCAACTCCGCCGGGCCTGCGTCGGGATCGCGAACCGTCGTGCCCTGATTGTCCGAGCCGAGAATGCGCTTTTCCGCATCATTGAACTCCGATGGGCTGACTTCACCGAGTGCATGGCTGCGTCCACCGCGATCCTTGCGTATCAGCGAGACAGCAAATTTCTGTCCACGCTTGATGGCAACGAAACCAACCTTGGCGGCGACGGCCGCAGCGCCGGCAGTGACAGCAGCAACCGCCGCAATCACCACGTTTTCAAGGATCGCAAAGGCCAGGTCGATGCCGAACTTGCACAGTGCCTGTTTCCACTGGCCATTCAGACACATCTCCTTGATTTTGGCGTAGGTCTCGGCCGCCCAGCTTTTGATGTCGGCCCATAACGCATTCCAGTCCCGCTTGAAGCGTTCACGCGCCGCCGCGCGCTGTTGTGGACCGAGCGTCTGCCGTGTCTTGGCGACGTCGTCGGCCATTTCATCGCCGTTGATGCTGCCATGACGCAGAAACCACTCGCCAACAGCGAAATAACCATCCATCAGGGCACCGCCCCAGCCAAGGGCGGCGTCATTGGCCATGTCGTTCGCCTTGGAGAGGGAACTGGACGCTGTCTCGATCAAGTCTGAAACCGCTGCCTTGACCTTCTCGGCCGCTTCCTCCTGGGCCTGACTCCCATACACCCCGGCTAGAACGCCGAGAAAGTGAACCATCGCCGCGTATTGTCCAGCCGTGTCCATGGCATGCTGAACGCATTGATTGTCGCCGATATACTGATCAAAATCCTGAACGTCGGGTGCGGTAGCCCCTCCCATCGTCATTGGCTCCCAGGGAAACGGAAGTGGCGCTGCAGGTACGAGGCAACGGTTGTGCCCTGGTAAGCGGGGCGGCCGAGAACTCCCGGGATGAGTTGGCCAGAAGGAATCCCAAGCGCGCTCGTTGTGACCAGCGATTGCACGGCAAGCAAGGCGGAGCGGTCGACATTGTGCACCGACAGCGTCTCGTCGATAAGCGTCTTGACCAACGCCAACTGCGCGCCGGGATCGGGATCGCAAGCAAACGGGTCCTTGGTTCTTTCGACCCCGAGCGCGGCAAAGAACTGGTCGCGAGACTGGTCGCGGAGTGACCGCCGCGATGCTTCGTTCTCAACAAATTCTCCGTTCTTGTAGAGCCGCATCTGAGTACCCTAATTCAGGTCGATCTTATCCGATTTGAGCTTGATGCCCTTTGCCGCCTCGATCTCGATCGTTCCCTCCTCGTTGAGCGTGATCTTGGTCTTGCCGCAGACGATCTCGAAGACTTTGCCAACGACGACGGTTTTGTTCTGACCGACTTCCTCGTACGCGCCCATCAGCACCGACTTGTTTTCGATGCCGCCAACCGTGACTTGATAGCCGCCGCCAACAGTCACGGTCTTCACTGCTCCCACAATCTCCGTCGATGATACCATGACAGTCTCGGCTTTGTTTTTGCCGACGCCGATGACCAGATTGCCTTCACCCATATTAGCGATGTCGGGAACACCCAGCTTGTTGGCGAGCCCGGAAATCTTGTCGGTCAGCGCCTTGAAGGCGCCCGTCACCGCTTTTTGCAGTATATTCGGCCCGACCATCAGCGTCATGTTGCCGCCAATCACCTCGTGATGGTTGTTGCCGACTTCGATCGATTTGTTGTGTCCGACAGATTCCGACTGGTTGTTGTCGACGCGCTTCGAACGATTGTTCTCGATATGAAGTGTGTGATCCTTCTGTGCGTGAAGATAGATTTCTTCCCTGTCGCGCTCGTCTTCAAATGACAACTCGTTGAAACCTGTGCCCTTATGTGTGTTGGTCCGGAACACACTCTTGGTCTTGTTGGCAGGAAGCTCGTAGGGCACCTTGTTCGTCGGATTGGGCACGATTCCTGTGATCAATGGCCTATCCGGATCGCCATCGAGGAAGGTCACCAGAACTTCCATCGCGATTCTCGGGATTATCTGTCCACCCCAACCGCCTCCGGCCCAGTTCTGTGCAACCCTGATCCATTTGGTGTCGGTCCCGTCCTTTTTGGCGCGGTCTCTTTGCCAGGGGAACCAGAGCTTCACGCAACCATCAGGGTCAACGTGGATTTCCTCCCCCGCAGGGCCAGCCACAACCGCAATTTGTGTTCCCTCGATGCGCTGTTTGCGTGTCGTACGGTGCGGAGTGAGCGGTACGCGCGAGGGGATCGCCTCGAAGCTATTACGGTATTCCGGTTCCGAGTCGCTCGTTTCGTAGGAGCGGTCCACGATCAGGTGCTCGGCGGCAATAATGACGTGCTCTTCGTATTTCGCGTCGGGATTGGCCGCATCATAGGGCTGGAAGCGTCGTCCTGCTTCAAGCGTTCGCACGTTCGATGTGCCGGTGACCCGCTCGTGATCGGCCTCGGTTGCCTGCATCCGCAGCTTCTCAACGCGTTCTACTTCCTCATTGGTTATCGCTTGAGCCGGCCACTCGAATATTTCGCGCTTGTGATTGTCGGGCAGGTCGACCAGAGTCGGTGTCGTGCTGCGCGGAATGGTGCCAAACGTCTTGTAGTTCCAGTCCGCGCCTGTCCTGACACCTGGCACATAGGCAAAGCGCCGCGACCATTCGCGGATATGATTGTGATCCGAGCTTCCCTGGGCAAGCCGCACTCGACTCTCGCCCCTTGCTGCAGCCGACGGTTTCAGCCAACCCGAGGCATGATCCGCCACATGCAGCGTGTGCGCTCCATCGTCAAAGCTGAACCACCAATGCAATCCATCCTGTTCGAGACGGCGCATCAGATAGTTGAAATCGCTTTCATTGAACTGGGTTGAGTAATGGATAGGGGGCAGTGGATTGATCACGGCGGAACTATCCGCATGCTTGAGGCCATGCTCCTGCAGTAGGGTATCGAGCACATCGAGACTGGTTTGATCCATCCAGATCCTCGAATCCCGCGTCTGTGACAGCAGCCAGAGACTGGGTCTGAGGATGATATGATAGGAGCGAAGGCTGCGTGTTACTGCCGGTCCTTCGTGCAGTTCGGTCACGATACCACTGAAGGGCCTGTAGATTGACTCTTCCTTGTCTTCGTCCTGGCCAATGTCGACTTCGACACCAACGAGGTGACCGATCAACTCCTCGGGCTTGATCGTCTGTTTGGAGCGCACCGCGATCTCGATCTCGAAGAGCCGGTTAACGCCTTCGCTGATCCGCGCGCGTTCGGGCAGCAGAACATCCTTGCCCAAAGGTGACGTTATACGCAGTACGCGCGAAGCTTGGACAACTTCCGTGGAAAAGCTGGGCATCTCGTTCATCGGCAACTTCCTGGGCGCATACCGTCGGCCGTTCGGCTGAACCTCAGTTCAGGTTCAGCTGGAACGTGCGGCGACCGTAACTAATACAACTAGAGTTGGCAACCCGGCTCGAAACGATTACAGATTGCCCTTCTGATCTACGTGTTCGGTTCCAACATGTGACGGTGTAGCTTGACGATAACGACCTTCAATTTCGTTGCCTCTGGAAGCAACCGCACCATATTGCGTCCGCACTGTTCTTCTCAGCGTACGATTTCAGCAGAGCCTGTTCGGACCTAAATAATATCTCAGCCGGGCAGGGATTGCCGCATACGATCAGTACGGCTAAGCCGGGCATTGCTGGTAATGGCGCCGACAAGCTCAACGATATCTATAATGCGATAGGCAAGCCGACGGCAGCATTTTACCAGTCTCGCTTAAGCTTATCGAAATCAGGGATGTTGTCGATGTCGATGGCCTCGTCGATAGGTTGTACATCATTCCAATCTACAAATTCAAACCAGCCTCTGTCATCGGCCTGAATGTGGTCCGTTAAATCGGAAAACAGCGTTTCCTTCTCGGGTGCCGTCAGGAAATCGTGATGAGCTCGCCACCAACGACGGAAATAGACGACGTCCATATCGAGGCCGAAGAAGAGGGAAGGGGCGGCTTCCTGATTTACGAAGTACACATCCCAGAGATAGTCATCCCATCTGGTGCGCTTGCCGGCAAGCCACTGTTCCTCGGAAGCTTCGACGCGCTGTTTGAATGCCTGGGAGGGTCGGGCAACATGGTCACGGTAAGTGGCGATGAAAGCATCAAATCGGTTGGAGGGTAGACGTGTGGATTTTTTCCCCGATCCTCGCACCCAATCGTGCAGGGTATCCCTCCATTTCAGGTATGGTCCGATATTCTGCTTCTCACGTGGCTGGTCTACCGGAGTAAGGTGCTCCTGCATGGCGGCATGCCAAAGGATCAGACGCTCCGGATCGTCGCCGCCCTTCCGAAGCGCCTCGAGGAAGCCATCAAAAGCTTGAAAGGACAGTTTTTCATCCGCATCCGGGGGAATTGTGGCGCACACCTCGAAATAGTGCTTTGCCTGAGATTGCATGAAGGCTCGGTTCCGAACCGGCATGCACAGCTCGTCATCAAATTCGACCGCCTGATCGCTGACGACCCAATGCAGTTCGATTTGAAAGGCAAATTCTTTCGTAAGGTACTGCGGATAAGGATAGGGATCAGACATAGTTTTCTCCTCAGAGCCCCGGTCGGATGATACGCAGGAGATCGCCCAGATTGCCGGTGTCGCGCAAGTTGGTAAAATTCAGACAATCGGGATGGTCGCGACCCTTCCACGAGATGGTCTCAGGGGTCCAGCCTATTCTTCGGCTCAATATGTTATTGATCACCAGCCGCTCCTTGCGACTCAGCAACTGCGCGGGATTGCAGCGCGCCCTGTTCATCTTTTCCACGCCGCCTTTCACTCTGTTAAAAGCGCCTTGAAGGCCCTGAATGTGATTGTTAAACCCAACAGTTCCCGGGCCATGGGCTCCGCACATCTGCTCTACCATGCGATTGAGATAACCATGAAAGCCGCCTGTTGCACCCGGCAGGCGCTTGTTCTGGTATAGCCCTTCCTTGACATCGCCGGCTGCCTCCTGACACTCCGGCGGGGGATCGCAGGTCGTACACGCGTCAACGGCATCGCCTTGAGCCGCATTCTCTTCTGCACCTTCATTGGCTTGCTCCATCATGGCGGCATCATCGCGGCCAATGCCGGCGATGGCATTGCCGAGCTGGCGCATGCTTTCCTCGCGCTCCTCTCTGCCCGGCGTTACAACATGAGCAGTTCCGACAACTGCTGTACCTATGAGGCCCTCAACAATCCAGGGAATGGCCGGAAGAAACCAAGCAACCATATTATAGCTCCTTCAATTGCTTGGTGGTTTCACGCATAAGAATATCTACCCGTTCGTTGGGGTCAGGACTGGATTTCTGTGCCATCATAAAATCATGTAGTCCCGGCACTGTTTCCAGGTTTCCCTGTGTGAAGAGCTGCATGTAGCACCATTTGCGCAGCTGCGGTTCTCGGGTTACTCGGTATCCGAGAGCCGATTTCAGCCAGACGCGTACCATGGTCTCCAGTTGCTTCTCCGAGATGGCAGAAGCCCTCTCCTTACCGTATTTGCGCAGATATTCGACGGTTCGTGCCGTGAGCCAGTTGAATCGGCTTTGCTCGATATCGGCAACATTTCGTGTATCAAGGGCCAACGGACCAACGGACGCGGTGGCATCCCGCGGCCTGTCGACCCGCTTCAAACCGCCGCCCCACTCCTCATGGGGGGTGAATAGGATGGAGCGGGCCGGGCCGAGGAGGCGTGCACATTGATCCGTCCGTATTGCCGCCGTTACCTGTGCCATAACATTGGCATCGGCATGGCGGAAAGTGACGCGTTCTGGCGCCGTCTCTTCGAATTTGCTGCGAGGAATGAGTATCTGATTGATCGTGCGCAGATGTCGATAAAGGGCGACGTCCGTCAAATCAGCATCGCCGACCCAAAAGACGGCAGCGCGGCTATCTGTGACGATCTGCATTAGAGATGCGAGTTGTACGTTGGGATCGGCAGGTCGTCGAATGACGTCATCTTTCATCCGAACAGAATCTTCGCCGAACGGCTCATAAAGATCATCATCGTTGGGATGGAGGTAATAGAGATCAGCCAGCCAGGGGCCGCCGACCTTCAAGCCATAGTCGTCGCCGCGGTAAAGCGACCGATGCGCTATCGTAGCTGCAGCGAGTCGCGATGGCAGGTCATCAAAGAGGGCTCCTTCCAGGCCAGCATAGACACGCATTTCAGGGTTCGCAGCAAGCCATGACAGAACCTGATCCAGCCGTGTACGACTCTCCGGATTGACTTTGGCTTTCTCGGCTTCTTCCGTCACGCGCGATCAGCTTTTCAAGGAGGGAGATGCTGCTACCGTCGAGCCAGATTGACAGGGGGTGGATTTTGCACCCGCATCGCCGATGAAAACGTTCGGCGATCCCTGTGCGGCCCTACCGCCACAGTCTATAGCATCGCCAATCCGACCAGCCGGTTGTCCATTGATAAATACGGTCGACGAGCCCTTGGCCAGCGCACGGCCGTGAGAGGGCTCTGGACAAGATGAGCACCCATGTGCCTGATAGCTGTCGCCGACACGCATCAGCGGTTTGCCGTTAACAAAGACATTCGGGCTTCCTCCCGTGGCGGCGGAGGGGGGGAAATGGCAGGCATGGCCGGAACCGATATCTCCGCGACGATGGGCTGGCGGCAAGTTGCTGTCTCCTGATCATTCTGAAAACAAAGATCTGCACGAATGAATAGCAACGCTAAACAATCAAACTAGAGTTTGCAACTACTGCTCGACATCTGCCCCTAGCAAGTGAGCTATGGGGCGACAGCGGCATCTCGGACAGCCAATCCTTACGTTGTGCGATCGCTCCCGCCAGCGCTTCCTTTGCGGCATCTTCATATCACTGTATCAACGGGCGGGTCCGCTCTCACGGCTGCGGTGCATCCGGCTTTCATTGCCCGCGTCGGAAATCGTTATTCAGTCCAAAGGCCGCAACGGGCGGGGAACTCTAGGGCGCGACTTCGTTTATCGTACCTGGCAAGATAGGCTTCGACCCGGTCGGGGTGCTGACCCTGGAAGAACGATATGTGCGCGCCGCTTTCCGGATACCGGATAGGTTTCAGCAGGTCGGCGAGGTCAATGTTTTCTACCGCGAGGCGGGAGCAAAGGATGCACCGGTCCTTTTGCTGCTGCACGGCTTCCCGACGTCGAGCCACATGTTCCGGGACCTCATACCGCAACTGGCTGACAATTATCATGTGATTGCGCCAGATCTCCCCGGTTTCGGATATACGTCGGCCCCGCCGCGTGGAATGTTCGAATACACATTCGACAACTTGGCTAAGGTCATCGGCGGTTTTGTCGACGCGTTGGGATTGAACAAATATGCGCTTTACATCTTCGACTATGGTGCGCCGGTAGGGCTGAGGCTTGCAGTTGCTCATCCTGAGCGCGTGACCGCTCTGATCAGTCAGAATGGCAACGCCTACCTCGAGGGGGTCAGCGATGAGTGGGATGCCTGGCGGGCCTATTGGCAGGATGACACGCCGGAAAATCGCGAGGCGTGCCGCTCAGCGCTTTCGGCCGACGTCATCGAAAACTGGCAGTACCGAACCGGCGCGAACCCACGCCTGCTCGGCCCCGATGGATATATGCTGGACATCGCCCTCATGGCCCGTCCTGGTGCAGAAGAGATCCAGCTGGACCTCATTCACGACTATGCCAGCAATATCGAGCGGTGCCCGGAATTCCAGTCGTATTTTCGCGAACATCAACCACCCTTTCTCACCGTATGGGGCCGGCATGATCCTGCGTTCATCCCCGCAGGCGCCGAAGCCTACAAACGTGACCTTCCTGACGGGCAGGTTCATTTCCTGGATACAGGCCATTTCGCGCTCGAAACCCATTCAACGGAGGTCGCAAGTATCATCAGGAGCTTTCTAAGACAGCACCTTTGAAGGGTCCGAGTTGAACCCATCGTTGGGTTAGCCGTTAAAGCACCGGAGTTTCGAGACTGGATTGGATCAGCTGTGCTTGTGAACGGTATTGGCATCAGAATGCCGTCACACTTGTAACTCTCACCCTTCGATTTCGTGTTCTAATCTATACTCACAGTTATCTGCAGGTCATAGGAGGAGACGATCATGCCTCGTAGGAAAGGTGATAACGGAATTCCAAAGATCGTAGAGCGCGCCACGTTCCAAGCAGAACTGGACGCATTGCGTGTTCGAGAGAAGTCCCACATGAGAGAAGGTGATGCCATCGCGGCCTCCCGCCGCCGACTTCCCATGGTGGCGGTGGACGGGGCGACGCCGCTTGTCGGGGAGCGCGGAACGATGACGCTGCTGGACGCCTTCGAGGGCCGCCAAATGCTCATTGCCTACTACTATATGTGGTTCAACGGCCGACCCGCGCCGGAGCAATGCGAAGGCTGTACCTTCTTCACCGCCCAGGTTCGTGAGCTTTCCCATATCCATTCGCGCGACGTTACCTACGCTAACTTCTGCCAGGGTTCCTATGACGAAAGTGTCCTCTATCGCGACTTCATGGGCTGGAAAATGCCATGGTATTCGGTAGAGATTTCGGCCGACACGCTGCTCGCCGGCCGCCGGCCAGGCATGATGTACCTCATCTGTTATCTCCGGCAGGGATCGGACGTATTCGAGACCTACTGGACGACCCGTCGCGGCGTCGAAGCTATGGACAACACTTATCGCCTGCTCGACCTGACGGTCTACGGACGGCAGGAGGATTGGGAAGACGCGCCCGCCGGGTGGCCACAGCATTGGGGCGAAACCAACCATCCTTTTCGTCGCGGCGGCCGGCCAATCTCTCAATGGCAGCGCTTGGAGGCTGGGCATTCCGATGATCTGGGCACGCGCAGCTCATGACGTCGCCTGAGCGATTTCCGCGCGAGCTTGGTGAACGGTCCGCGAAAGTAGATGATCATGAATTCTGATCGCATCGACAATCTGATGGCGTCCGTGCCTCGCGCCCTGGCGGTTCGCGCCGCGCTGGACCTTGGCATCTTCACCCTGCTCGGAGACAGGGCGATGACCGCCAAAGGCCTTGGAGCAGCACTCGAGATTGATCCGGATCGTCTATCACGGCTTCTATACGCATTGGCCAGCATCGATCTTCTCGAGATCAGCGCTGATCAGTTTCGCAACGGGGTAGAAGCCTCTGCCTATCTTGATGCGACCAAGCCGACCTATCGCGGCGCCGATCATGCGCTGCTGCGGGAGCTCTGGGGAGCAGACCTTTTGACGGCCGACTCTCTGCGCCAGAACGGACCCGCCGCCCTGCATGATTTTTCCGACGCGGACCCCGCGGCCGCAGCGGCCTTCAACCGCAAGCTGGCACCTGGTGCGCTGAATTTCGGCCGACAATTGGCAAGCGCAATGGACTTCTCTCGCGTCGGTTCGGTCATAGACATCGGTGGGGGTCCCGGAACAATTCTCGTCGGCCTTCGCGAATCCTGGCCGCATATCGTTGCAACAGTAATGGAGCTAGCGACCGTCGCGGCGATAACGGCGGACATTCTGTCGGAATATGGCAGCCGCGACATCGCTGTCGAAGTGGGGGACATATGTGCGGCACCCTCCACGGGCCGGCACGATCTGGCGATTCTGAAGGCCGTCGTGCAGGTTCTTCCGCCCGACCGGGCACGAAGTTCGATTTTGAATGCGGCACGCTGCCTCATACCCGGGGGTGAGATTATGATCGCGGGATGGGGGGTCGTGGATGATGATCGACTTGGACCGCCCGAGGGAGTCTTTCTGAACTTGACCTTTCTGAACCTCTATCGTCATGGCGAAGCCTATGCCGAAGCTCAGTATCGCGCGTGGATGACAGAAGCCGGATTCAGGGACATTACGAGGTCACGCCTCGGCGACGGCTCTACATTGTTTCGCGCGCACCTTGGTCGCGACTGATCAGGATCCCACGTCGCGACGATTGCAGATCAGGTCATGCTGCAACATCAGTCACACGCGATCGAAGTCGTCGACTCCGGGTTTCGATCAGCGCTTCGGTGTACTATTGCTAATAGCTACGGTGCGAACTCTTCATCTGTGACGAGCTTGCCCCATTCGACGTTCTTGCCGTCCTTCATGTAGGAAATCGCGATGTGGCCCATGCCGGTCTTGTCGGTTGCCCCATGCCAATGATTGACGTCGACCGGAATCCAGACGACATCTCCCGGATTGATCTCCCGCTTTTCACTTCCCTCCTGCTGAACCCACCCCTTGCCCGAAGTGACGATCAGCATCTGGCCGGCGGGATGCGTGTGCCAAGCGGTACGAGCGCCTGGAGCGAAGGTTACATGACCGCCTGTGCCATGCGTGAACTCGTTCGCCGGAAACAGCGAGTTGACGACGACGTGCCCACTGAACAAATTGGCGTCGCCTAGCGCGGATGGTGCCGACGCATTCGGTGTGATCTCGATGGCCTGCGCATGGGCAATCGCCGTCGACAGCGTGACAAGCGATGCGGCTGCAATCAGCTTCTTCATTTCGGTTCCTTTCCCATGGTGGTCGAAGACTTCGGGGGTTGCCGAAGCTGTGGTCATCGCTGCGCAGATAGTCTGACCAGCCGATCCTTTGAAGGTCCTTGCCCTCGTGGTGAGCGATTGGTGGTAATGATGAGGAGATCGTCGCCGACCGGCAGCACATGCCGGACACGCTCACCCAGGTTGACTACGGGCTGGAGCGCTCGGTTTTGCCGATCGAGCACATAAAGCCCGCGGCCCTGTAGGGCCGTTACCAGCAGCTCGTTGCCGGCGAAAGCAATCCCCGATGGCGCCCAAGTGTCATCTCCCGAATGGAGGAACGGCGTCTGCATACCCTCCTGGGCTTCGTCGCCCGAGATGACAGGCCAGCCGTAATTGGCGCCGGGCGTAATCAAATTGATCTCATCGAGAGCGGCCTGACCGTGTTCGGCAACAAGCAACTCACCGTCGGCATTCCACGCCAATCCTTGAGGATTGCGGTGGCCATAGGAATAGATTAACGAGCCTTGAAACGGGTTGTCTTCTGGAATGCCGCCCTCGAGCGTCAGGCGGAGAACCTTGCCAGCGAGGCTTTTGAGGTTCTGGGGGCGCTCATAGTTTTCGGTCCAGCCTGTCGTGACATAGAGATGGCCGTCAGGGCCGATGGCAATTCGGCCGCCGTTGTAAAGCCGGTGGCCAGGAATCGTGTCAACGAGCACAGCGGTTTCGCGCCACGTATTCCCGTCAAATTTGGCGGCAACGACCCGGTTGGCCGGCTCCAACCCGGATGAATAGGAATAATAGAAAAAGGCCCGATCGCTGTCGGCGAAATCCGGCGCAAGCGCTATGCCAAGCAGTCCCGCGCCGCCTTCGGTTCTCAACGGATCGGTTGTTTCGAGAGCGGACCGCTGAACTTTTCCGTCCTCGATAATCACAACGGACCCGGCTTTTTCGGTGAGGATCAGCCGTTTGCCGTCGCGAACAATGTCCCAGGGGTAATCCAGACCGTCGGCGACGACGCTGGACGTCCACGCACTCTCACCATGATTCAGAATTGGCGTGGAGGCATCCTGCGCTATCGAAGAGCCCAGCGCGCAGCTTCCTGCCAGCAAGACCAAAAGAGTTGCGTAAAAGTGCTTCGTCATGCCTGTCCTTCTGTTCTCCGCAATGGGCGTACTCTTGTGCTTCGTCAGCCCGTACGCCGTTGACCCTCAACCCTTTGAGGTGATTTTTACGGTTGCCGCGCGGGCGCGTTCACCGATCATCGGCGCGAGATAGCGGCTCGTGGCGTATTTGCGGCGGTATGCTTCATCGATGCGATCGTTGAGAGCGCCATCGACCGGTTCGAAGACCACTTCCCTGGTCATGCCGGCGGCTGTGATGCGGCCTGCCTTCTGACGGATCGCGGCCTGATACCAGCGCGATTTCTGGCCATTATAGCCGCGAACATAGAGCCCGCCGTCCACGACAACCGACCAGATCCAGGTCAGCGTGCCGTAGGTGGTGCCGTCTTCGCGGAGCGGCGCGATATGCAGGTCGTCGCTTTCAGCTATCTTGTGCAGTTCATCTTCGGGCCATGTGTTCATTGCAAGTACTCCCTGAATTTGGGCGCTTGATCGCGTGTGTCCATGTCCGTCGTGCGCGCTAGTCTTTCGCTTGTTCGACGGTGACTGCGGCAGAGCCGGTAATGCGTAGTGCCTCGATGCCCTGGTCGATATGCCCGAGTTTCACGAGACCGGGCGAATGGCGGAAATCCTTGTGAAACAGAGCAAGATTGCCCCACGGCGCGTAATAGGTGACGTCACCGGCCTTGGGATCGATTCCCGACGGAGCTCCCTGCGTGCTGAGCTTCCGTGGCAAATAGGCGATCTTCTCGGTCGCTGCAAAATCCTCAAGCGTGACAGTCAGCGGCAGCATGGCGATGAAATCGCGCGTTGTAGCATTGTCTTCGAGGGTTGCCGTCACGACCGTCCCGTTGAGCGTGAATCTGACCTTCATGGCTGCCTCATTGGTCTGGGCGTGAGCTGCGTGGGCGACGAGTGTCTGCAGCGTCGCTGCGAAGAGGATTCCGCGAGCAAGTGACACCGCAGCACCCGGCATTGTGCTCGTTCGAGGTATGTTTGAACCAGTCCACGACTTTACCATCCTTTGGCCGCCCCGGATTAGCTGCGGCGCTTTTCAAAGATGGCCTTGGCAACCGGCAGCGCCGACATCGCGTTAGGCCAGCCGGCGTAGAATGCCAGATGGGTGATGACTTCGGCGGCTTGTTCTTCGGTCAGCCCGTTGTCCATGGCTTTGTTCAGGTGGAAGGCGATCTGTTCAACCTGACCGACCGAGATCAGCGCGGCGACCGTGACAAGGCTGCGATCCCGCGGCGCCAGATCGGGGCGCAGCCATAGGTCACGGAAGAGATAGTCGGTCGTGTACTGAACGAGGCCGGGAGCAACGCTGCCGAACTGGTTGCCGACAGTGGTGGCGCGTTGTGCTTCCACCGGTTCGTCCAGCGGCAGAGGCGGAGATTCGACGGCTGCGAGCTGATCCGGGCCGATGCCTCGCTTGGCAAAAGCTTCGCTCACGGGACCGATCGTGGCCATAGCCTTTCCCCAGCCGGAATAATAGGCGAGATGCGTGATCGCCTCCGAGATCTCGGATGGCTTCACGCCGTTCTCAAGCGCCTGATCGGCGTAGTAGGTGAGAGCCGGGGCTTCTCCTCGCGCGATCAGCGCGGCAATCGTGACGAGGCTGCGATCGCGCCGGTCGAGGCCGGGGCGCTGCCAGACGTCGCCGTAGAGGCGTTGCTGCGTATACTCTTCAAGGGCGGGCGCCACCGAGCGAACCTGATCGGGCGAGAAACGGCGGCCTTCGACATTGGGCTGTTGAGCTCCTGCATCCGAGGCAGTCATCATCATAACTCCTATGAACGGTGCGATTAGATGTTTCATCCGGGTCTCCTGAAATTCCTGGCTGGCTGTTGCGATGAGGGATACGTCAACTGTGGTCGAACTGCTTTTCGGTGATGGGATCACTCCGGGCCAAAGCTTTGACAGGGTAGATCGCTTCATTACGCACACATTCCGGTTCTCTCGCTCACCGCTGCCTGGCGCTGAGCTGGAAATTGTCTGTCTCGAAAAGCTTGCGGGACGTGATCATGTCCTTGGTGATGTCGACATATTTCCTGAAGTGCGGAGATTCACGGTGGGATTCGTAGGCAGCCTGGTCCGCATACATCTCGAAGAACCTGAGGTGATTGGGTTTGCCTTTGATCGACACCGCGTAGAGCGCAAGGACGCCTGGCTCGACGCGGATGGATTCTTCCATCTCCTCCTTCACGGCAGCCGAGTAGGCGGCCATCTGCGCCGGATCGATTTCCAGCTCCGCGATCCGGATCACCGGACCCTCGGCCTCCTGTGCCATCGCCGGCTGGACGGCAAGCGGAGCGATGATCGAAGCGGCGATGACGAGAAGACCTTTCAAGCTCATGACACGGCTCCAAATTGCTGCTTTTGGTTTGTGAAGACGCCAGCGCGCCTCCTCTGTGAGGAGACATATAGACCTTGTCGTTTGTTTCGATTAGACGCTAATATGAGATTGAACTTATACCTAGGGTCAATGAATGCAGCGGGAAGAACTTGGAGACCTGATGGCCTTCCTGGCGGTGGCCGAGGAGAAAAGCTTCACCAAGGCCGCCGCCCGGCTTGGCACGTCCCAGTCATCGCTCAGTTTGATTATTAAACGTCTGGAGGCACGGCTCGGAGTTCGGCTGCTGACCCGAACGACGCGAAGCGTTGCCCCAACGGCTGCGGGAGAACAGTTGTTCTCCACCCTCGCGCCCGCATTCGGCACTATCGATGCCCAATTATCGGCGCTCAGCGAATTCAGGGACAAGCCGGCGGGAAGCTTCCGGATTACCGCCGGCCAGCATGCAATCGACACCATTCTCTGGCCCAAGCTTTCCGCATTCCTCCTCGAATATCCTGACATCAAGGTCGAACTCATCGCAGAGTCTGCATTGACCGACATCGTGGCCGAGCGCTTCGATGCTGGGGTTCGGCTGGGTGATCAGGTCGAGAAAGACATGATTGCAGTCCGCATTGGGCCGCTGGCGCGAATGATCGTCGTTGGTGCGCCGTCCTGCTTTAGGGACCAACCGCCGCCGAAGTCGCCGCAGGAACTGACGGCGCACCGCTGCATCAACCTGCGGCTGCCGAGCTATGGCGGATTCTATGCTTGGGAGTTCGAACGAGACGGAGGCGAAATCCGGGTGAGGGTGGACGGTCAGGTGGCATTCAACGGGGTTCCCCAGATTGTGAAAGCTGCCCTGGACGGATACGGCCTCACCTATGTTCACGAAGACGTCGTTTGGGAGTATCTTGATGACGGGCGGCTTGTGCAGGTCCTCGACGATTGGACGCCGCCGTTTCCCGGGTACCATCTCTATTACCCCTCGCGCCGGCACCATTCGCCCGCGTTCACCTTGCTGGTCGAGGCATTGAAAGAGTGATCGAACGGCACCAGGTCAGCTCTGTCAGATCCAGTAGGTGAAATCGAACGGCATGGTCAGGCGCCTTAGAAAAACGCTGTAGAACGTCGGTATCCTAAGCCTTTTTGCTTTCTTTGCTTAATGCGGACAGCAGGATATGAAGGGCCAGATAACAGGCGCTAGAGCATTTCATGTTTTGTTAGAAGCATATCCCGCATTTGTGAGATAATTGGCGCATTCGCCGGGTTGGATTGTTTCGACCATGCTGCCGATGTGCTTCCATGTGTCGTCGATGGTTCGCTTTTGTACGTGTCGCATCCAGTGTTTGATCTTCGAAAATGCCTGCTCGATCGGATTGAGGTCCGGCGAGTAAGGTGGCAGGAACCAGAGCCGTGCACCGGCGGCTTTGATCATCTGACGGATGGCGGCCGACTTGTGACTGCCGAGATTATCCATGATGACGATGTCGCCTGGCTCGAGGACGGGAATCAACTGCTGCTCGACATAGGCACGAAAGCACAGGCCGTTGATCGGGCCGTCGAAGACACAAGGCGCTGTTAGCCGATCGTTCCTCAATGCACCGAGGAATGTCAGAGTGCGCCAGTGGCCGTGTGGCGCAAACGCCCGCAAACGCCGGCCTTTTGGTCCCCAGCCCCTGATGGGTGTCATGTTGGTCTTGATCCAGGTCTCGTCGATGAAGACGAGGCGTTCGGGATTTAGATGGTGTTGCAAGGTTTTCCATCGCTCTCGCCTGCGGGCGACATCGGCACGGGCCTGTTCAAGAGCGAACAACGTTTTTTTTGAAGCGCAGCCCCTCGCTGCGGATGAACTCCCAAATCGTATTATGGGAGACGATGATGCCCTGCGCTGCCAACTCGGCCTTCAGATCGTCATCCTTGCGTAGCGCATTGACCACCCCTAGAAGCTTGTTGTCGATGTCAGCGCTTTTGGATGTGGGATCCTCGCTGGCCAGTTCGCGCCGCTGCTCACCCAACCCCCGCCAGCGAGCTACGAAATCTTGGGCTCTTTTATCCAGGCGTTTACGTCGTTCATTCTCCATCCGGATCGTATCCCGAAGCAGCGCCGCCCGTTCGCCAGCATCGCTGGTCAACAGCTCATCGACAATGCCGGGGTTTCGTGCAAGCCCTGCACGCAAAAGGTTGGAATCTCCCGGCGCCAGACGGTTCATCGTCGAGCGCGCATTGCTCAGGCGCGTCTGCTGGCTGTCGAGAACCGGCAACCCTTTTCGTTTCAAACGCTCGGCGTCACAATAAGCTTCGGCATATTGGTCCAGCGCCCGATCGAACGCAGCCCGAGTTGGATCAGATCGATTTGCTGGACCCGGCCGATCCCGATCCGCCCCCTCGTTTCGAGCCTGAGGCAATTGGGAGGATGCTGGACCCTTGGGAAACTTCATCTTGTCAAAGATGCCTGCCTGCGACTTGCCGCGCAGCATGTCCCGACTGGGTTCGGGTTCCGGGCGTTGCGCTGTCTTCCCCGCCTTCGCGTCGCGGCTTGCCTTCAGCTTCTCACGAAAATCCAGCCAGACCCGTGTCAACAATGGCGCGGCCCGGCGCCGCTCAGCTTCCGCATCCGCCTTTTTTTGCCGGATCTGGGCGGCCTCAAACAGCGGCAGGTCGCCGTCAGCCTTGCGAATTTGCTTCAGACGAGCCCATTCACCCCTAATTGCCCTTGTGAGATCATCGCTCTCGCGTTTGTGTCGTTCGCGCATTGGTTTGAGCTTGTCATGATGCTCTTGCCAGATCGATTTCACCAACGTTTTGACACGCTCCTGTTGTTGGCCGGCCAAAGCAACCCTGCGCTCACGGTAAATCTCTTCATAGCGTTCGACCAGAGCCCTTTCAGACAGGGCAAACCCCACGATCTCCAGCTTGCTTAGACGCTGGCCGAAGCCAAGCATTCGCGCGAATGCACGAAGGCATGACAGGCGCGTTCAAAAATACCATTGCGGTTCTTTTTCACCTGGGTGATCGTCGAACGCTCGTCCTCAAAGATCTTTCGCCATTGCGGCTTAAATTCGCCCTTTGTGGTTTCCCGCGCCTTTGCAACCCGCTCTTTCGTTCGACGTGTCAGTGCGTCGCGCTCACGCGTTTGACTTGCATTGAGATCGACCCGCTCATCCCGATGAGACTCGCGTCACAAGCGATCTTGCTGATCGCGCCAGGCGACAAGTATCTCCCGCGCCACAGCTTGTTTTTCCGCTGCATGGTCCTGCGATGATTTCGAATTCGTATCTTTGGCCCGCAGCCCATGGTCACGGACGCGGTTGTTCTCCACCCGTTGCTCGCAAAAGATCCGTCAGCGCGAGCTCTCGTAAGCTTCTGCCCACCGGGACAGTCTGTACTGGTCCTGGCTGGTGTGGACAGCGCGCACCTCCGTTGGGTGCACCCGGTTGACGATCACATGGATATGCGGATGCAGCCGATCAGTATGCTCGACAATAACAGCCTGCGCCGCAGGCCCCGCAATGCGGAACAACCGACGGTCAAAGAGCGGCCTCTCTTCGCAACAAAACCACCAATGCCAGGATTGCCCGGCTTCTTTCCTTTCGCCTTCGCTGCGCTGATTCCAGCTTTTGTGCGTTCGGAGATCAGCGCACGTTCAAGCTGGGCTACGGCGCCGAGGACTTGCAGGGAAAACATGCCCTGCGGCGTCGATGTATCGATCGGATCCCGCAGCGATCGGAAATGTGCGCCCTGGCGGTGAGATCCTCGATGACTTCAAGCAGGTGGCTGACCGAACGCGCTAGGCGATCAAGGCGCACAACAACAAGGGTATCCCCGGCGCTGATCTCGCGGACGAGTTTGGCAAGGGCCGGTCGGTTGCGGGAAGCGCCGGAACCATGTTCCTCCACGATGAAGTCGCAGCCGACCGAGCGCAATTCGATTTCCTGCGCGTGTGTCGTCTGCTCGTCGGTGGAAACGCGGGCGTAGCCGATCAGGCGGGGAGTTTTGATCGCCCGGGTCATCGATCGGCCTGAGCATTGCGCCGGTCGTTTAGAAGCGTGAGCAGGGCTGGATTGATGTAGAGGTTCTCGCGTCCCGCTTTCACTTCCTCAAGTAAGCCGTTATCAGTGAGTGCCTTCAGATAGACAGAGGCCGCCTGACGTTTTGCAATGCCGGCTTGCACAAGGTCGCTGATCCGGCAGTAGGGGTTGACGAAAATCACTTCGGCCAGCTCTCGTGTGTAGAGCTTCGGGAGATCGCGGCGAATGCGTTCAGCGGTCTGATTGAGGAGATCGCGAATGGCGCGAATACGTGCGGTCGACCAATCTGCAGTCTCACGTACAGCTTCGAGCATGTAGAGAATCCACTCCTCCCAGGAGCCTTGGGTGGTGACAGCGAGAAGCCGATCATAATAGGCGCGCTTGTTGCCGATGATATATCGGCTGAGGTAGAGGACGGGGATGTCCAGCAGGCCTTTGTCTACCAGATAGAGAAGGTTGAGGACGCGGCCCGTACGGCCATTTCCATCGATAAAGGGATGGATAGCCTCAAACTGGTAGTGCATTACAGCCAGGCGAACCAGCGGATCGATTTCTTCCGCTTCGTGAATGTAGCGTTCCCAGTTGGCAAGCTTACCTCGGAGCAAATCCTGTCCTTCCGGCGGAGTGTAGATGACCGTGCCGGTAGCCTCGTTCATCAGTGCCGTGCCGGGCGTTGAGCGAACGTCGAGATCAACACCTTTGATCCTGCGGCAGACGGCGACGGCTGTGGATGTTGATACCGGGCGCTCTTTGAGCGACTGGAATCCTTCGCTGAGAGCTGTGCGATAGCGCAGCGCTTCTTTCGTAGCAGGATCGGCTTGATCACCAGACTCGTTGGCGAAGCGGAACAGTCGATCCGTGGTGGTGACAATGTTCTCGATTTCAGAACTCGCTTGCGCCTCAAGTAGCGGGATCGAGTTGATGAGGATCGACTGGTTGGGTATCAGGTGCCCTGAGACGCGGAGTTCGGCCAGCGACGCCCTTGCTGTGATACATGCCTTGAGTATGGCTTTCGTTTCGACCTCCTCGCGCGGCGGCAGGGACGGGAGATCATTATAGGGGCGATCAGGGCGGAACGTCATGTCGATCAATCCTCATTCTATCGACATGTCATCTTCGATATGTCGATAGTACCGACACGTCAGGGGCTTGTGTCGATGAAAATTGATTCTATCGACATATCGCTGAGCCTGCAAGCAGGTTTTCCAAATCCAGAAGACAAGGCTAAATGGTCGTTTGTAAACGTCTCTAGCGCGATTTCTCAGGCGTCAGGCTTGATTGAAATGCCCGCAAATAGGGCTTTCATGCGTAAAATAGCTCATTGTCAGAGGCCTTTGTTCAGTTCGATAAGAAGTACTTATCGCCAGCGATAACACCTCCAGGCAGAAGTCCACTCAACAGAAGCGAAGGAGAAGATAGTTTCTAAAAAGCGGACTATTAACCATAATATCAAGGGGTTACGTATCGACCACCCGTCTCAACCCTGATGGAGCCGGCTTTCATTGCCGGCATCGCCCCGACCCGTCTTAACGAGCGCATCGCCCGCTCGCCGGTCGGTCGGGGCTGGATCGAGCGCATGCACTTCGGCGATGCCTGCGCCTCGCTGTGGATCGACGGCGAACTCGTCCACCTCGAAGACCTGGTGCGGCACGACGCCGGCCACGACGTCCGCGCCCCGACCCATGAGCTGACGATTGCCCGCGACGTGCTGCGCAGCCGCCGGCGTATCCGCTGCCCAGCCGATGGGCTGGGCGCTGAGCCTGGCGGGTCTTCGCGCCTTCCGTGGCCACGACATCGTCGGCGGCGCGCCTGCACCGTCATTTGATGGCGATGGCGTCGCAGGGTGATCGGCGCAGAGTCTGATGACACTGCCGTGCCGGAAGGGGAGGGGGAGGAGGGTTCTGACGTCACCAGCCCTTTCGACGCCGAGCTTGCCGCCATCGATGCGGTGCTGGCCCGATCGGATGCCGCCATCGAAAAAGCGAAGGCGCCCGGCCGCGGTCGCGCTCGCGAAAAGGATCCGCTTGTCTATGATCTGGACTGGGACGAGGACGAGCGGCTCGACGAGTGGTGGGTCGTGCTGAGCGAGATCGAAGGCCTGCCAGCTGTATTGCAGGCGATCATCGCCCTCGATGCCTGGAACGATCTGCAGGTCCTGCAGCACGCGCCGTGGCTCGGCCGGCTGCTCGCCGCCGAAACGCTGCGGCAGGCAGGACTGACAACGGCGGCGCATCTCCCCGCGATCAATCTCGGCCTGAAAACCATTCCCGTCGATCGGCGCCGGCATCGCGCTCGGGACGCCCGGCTGATGGTAATCGTCAATGGGATCATCGCGGCTGCCGAGGTCGGCCCCAAGGAGCACGACCGGCTGGCGCTGGCGAACTCCATGATGGAGCGGAAGCTGGCAGGACGGCGGGCGTCGTCAAAACTGCCAGCGCTGGTCGAGCTGGTGATGTCCCGACCACTGGTCTCGGCCGGCATGGTCGCCGAGACGCTGAAGGTGACGCCGCGGGCGGCGCTCCGGATCGTCGAGGAGCTCGGCTTGAGGGAGATGACGGGGCGGGGGAGGTTTCGCGCTTGGGGAGTCATGTAGAACGTCTGCGTTCACCTTGTAAGAAGCCCAAGGTTTGGCTTTTGCAATATATCTTTAGTTCGCCACCAAACCCAGCCGTGATTCCGCTCGGCATGCGACAATATAGCATGATTCAACGTGCATATGCGGCGAGACTCTGCAAGAGTAATTCAAAATCGCTGGTTGAGTCTCGGGCTGCACGCTGGCACGGTATCTTTGTCTTTGGGGGACTGAGGTTGAGGACTTGAGTGGCAGGGGGCTAAGCGAACTATCGATGCTGACGGTGACCCGTTTGGCCGCGCGCGCGCTTTTGAAACGGCTTCCTGATGGTTCGGACTTCGGGGCGGTGTGCATGGATCTGGCACCCTATGACGCGGCGCCGGTCGCATTGCTGAGGAACAGGCTCGCCGCCCTTCCGGTCAACGAGCGCAACTATTGGATTGGAACTCTCTATACTCTGATGATGACGCAGGAAGCCCGTCGGGCCCAGGCTGCATATTTCACGCCGCCGTACCTTGCAGAAGCCGTCATCGATCTTGCGGTAGAACATGGATTCGACCTCAGACGACACGACGTGCTCGACCCCGCTGCGGGTGGAGCGGCCTTCCTTTCCATCATTGCTGCGCGAATGCGAGACGCCGGTGCAAAGCCGCTCGACATCGCCTACCGGCTCAACGGCGTCGAGATTGACCGTTGCCTTGCCGAGATATCTGAACACCTTATCTCCGAGCAGCTCGGCGGGTTCCGTGGACGACGTATTGTAGAGACCCACGACAGCCTTCATACCACCACGCACGCTTCTTACAATCTAGTAATAGCGAACCCACCCTATGGCAGAATCACACCGGCCGCCCTGAAAGACGATCATTGGAGGAAGGTCGCGCACTCGGGACATATCAATAGATACGCCGTGTTTACGGAGCTTTGCCTGCGCGTGGCTAAACTAGGCGGGTTGGTCGCCCTGGTCGTTCCGTCGAGTTTCAGGGGCGGGCCGTTCTATGACAAGATGCGATCGTTTATAGCCAGCCAGGGCCAGATTTTGGCACTCGGGACGGTAACCAATCGCGAGGACGTCTTCGCCGACGTTCAGCAGGATATCAGCGTCCTGCTCGTGCGGAAAGGCGCCATTCATCGCACGATCTTACCGGTGAATTTCCCGGAGTTCACGGCGAAGGGCATTACGCGGCCTGTTCCGACGGGAGTGCTTTCGGATGACATTTCATCGCCTTGGCTAGCACCGTCCGATTCAAACCGCGAGCGCGGCGGGGCGACGATCGCAGACTACGGCGTCGTCGCGAAGGCCGGCTACTTCGTTTGGAACCGGGAGCAGGACAAGTTTTGCAAGGGAGAAGAGACCAACGCGTTCCCATTGGTCTGGGCAAAGAACGTTCGGCCCGGACGGCCGTGCGTTCCGGTTAACCGCACCGGTGACGGCGTCGATTTCGTGCGCGTTCCCGAGGGCAGTCAGGCGATCGTATCCACGCCGGCCATTATCCTCCAGCGCACCTCCAACAATAGTCAACCAAGACGAATCCTTGCCGCGATCGTCGACAAGGATTCGGTTGCACCGTGGAAGGGCTTCGTCTCGGAAAACCATACGATCGTCGTCTACGGTCCCGATGCCGACGAGGTCGCGCTGCTGGCGAAACTGCTGAACACCAGAGCCGTCGATGAGCGCTACCGCGCGGTGTCCGGCACAGCGACAGTTTCCGTCCAGCTTTTGCGGCAGCTAGACCTGCCGCCGCCGAAAGTCTTTCGCAAGGCTCTCCGCAAGACAAAGGATCCGGAGAAGGCCGCGTTGATTGCCTACGCGATGGGCGGCGGTAACAGATTGGCGGAGGCTTCCTGATGGCTGGGCCGGGACCGAATTTCCGAAATGCGCCAGGCACCGAACTTTCGGACCGACGGAAACAGCAGCAGGATCAGCTCAAGCGACGTTCAGAACTGGTGGCAGCCCAAAAGGCGAGGTTGGCGACAGGGACCATATCGGCAACCGAGGCTCCCGCCCCGGAACAGGAAGCCGTGCGAAACGCAAACACTTGGCTATCTGCGCTGTCGGAGATCCCGCTGAAGCCGATCGGAGCGGACACGCGCCCTCTGGCGGACGTCTACACCAAGCTCCTTCGCGAGGCTCTCGGCGCGATGAACAGCGGCGAGGCCGTGGTGGTGATGACGTGGCCCGCGCGCGACATCTGCCTTTCGGCGTTGGCATCGCTGCTGGCGCTCGCAGACGTCGCCGTAGCCCCGCCGCGGTCAATCAAGGTCGGCGGCGTTTCGCACCAGTCTTTCGAACGCCCCAACGGTTTCAGGGCTCTTCTCTATCCCTACGCACGCACGACGCATGAGGCCGCCAGAGATGTGCAGATTGATCGGGACTACCTCTGTCGCATCCATATGGCGCACTTTTCACGGCATTCGGCCGTGGGGCAGGACGAATCTTCCGCGCTAAAGGACTACCACCACACGCTGAGCCGGGTCCGAACATTGACTGGCAAAGCCCGCGACGGAGGGACCTATTCCGAGTTCGAACATCCTACCTTGGACGAGATACTTCCTCACGGCGCCTGCGACGGCAAGGCGCATTCCTCGGGCACGCTCCTGTGGCGGACGAGTTCGAAGACCGATCTCAAGGTTCATAATACGATCAAGGGCCATGCCGACGATGGAAGTAAGGCGAGCTATTTCCTCTACGGGCTGAGGAAGGACGACGATCCGGCCGCTTCGCTACGAAAAGTTCGAAGCGGGCTCGATCTGGTGATCGTCGATCTAACCCGGACCGGACGCAACAGGCTCGGCGAAGATTGGACGAGTGTGGCTGCCGCCACGTTCAAAGCAATCCGAAAGACCCACCCGAAGACCGGTGTGCTGGTGGTGACGGAAGACCCCTGGACGTTTGACAAGGCACGCTTTGAAATTTTCAATGAAAACGTGCGCGTGCGAAACCGCCCGGTGCCGCCGGCTAGGTCGAAGATGATCACGGCAATGTCGTCGTCGATTCTTGCTGGCGACGAGGAAAGCGCGCTCTGGTCCGGTTGCGAGGACGTTGCTGTCAAAGGGTTCAATGGCCCTGGCACCAAGGTGGTCGAAAAATTGCGAACGGTTGCACACAAGGCGCAGCGCATGCACGACGCTCAGGGCACCGCCGCTGTACAGGACGTCATCGTCAAACTTCGTCGAAATGCCTCGCTTCCCGGCTCGCTCGCCTCGCTCAGCAACTTTGTAAGTACTGAGCAAGGCCAGGCGGCCGCAGCCGACCTCATGTCGAGCTATACGATCGCCGGCGCCGTTCAGTTTCTGAGTGATCCTTCCGTCCCGGCGAGCCAGATCGGTGGCTCCGAACTCGTGGCGCTCCTGCGGGAAGCCCAGGATATCATTGCGCGGCTTACCCGCTCGACGCCCATGTCCAGTCTCCTCGAAGCGATCGTGCGCAGCATACTGAACGCCTCGTCAAAGGCGCTCTTCATGTTTCGGACGCAGGCACTCGCCGAGTTTGCGACGGCCGATCTTTCCAGGCGGATTCCGGAGCTCAAGGGACGGCTCGACAATGATATGATCGTGTTCTCGGGTCCAGGCGGTCTAACCGACATCACGGCCCGGCCAACGTCCGACCGCAACAAGTTCAAGAAGATTTTCGCCGTTGCTCCGGCGCGCGACGGGGTGCTCACGTTCTTTGCCCGACCTTGGCTCCCGAGCCAGGTGTTCGTCCTCGCGGACGGCGACACTCTACAGTTCTCTTCTCGAGATGCTGCCAGGTTGGCCGGGGAGATTGAAGAGCACGAAATAGCGTCTCGGCTTAGGAAGTACGCGAAGTCATCGGGGGACGAGTTGGGCAGTCTCGGAAACTATCAGATCAAAATAACCGAGATGCCGCCGCTGCCGGCGGAGCTTCAGTTCCCCTCGGAGACGGTGATCGATCTGGCCGGTCCCGCTAGCCGCGGCGGCGTCGAACTTATCGAACTGACGATGGAGAGCGGGCAGAGAATGATCGCCCGGCCGGGGACGGGGTTGGTACAGTATGACCGGACCCGATCACTTGAGGCATTCAAGCAGGTCGATGCGCAAGACCTGAAGCAGGGCGACGAACTCTGCGTGATCAGCGCGAACTTTATTGATCGCGCTCGGCTGTTGCTCAGTATCACAGCAAACGCCCACGAGGCGATCCGCGAGTATCACGAGGACGTTGTCCGGCGCTTCCGCAAGTTGCCCGGACCGAGCGACAGCGACAAGATGAGAACTTTGATCGGAAAGATCGGTGACGCGGACCTCGAGATGCAGCGAGTCCGCTATTGGGTGCATCTGGACAAGCAGTTGCGGGCACCTTTGCACGAGGTCGTGACGCAGGCGCCTCAACACCACGCGATGTTTCTCAAGTTCACCTCTGCTCTGGGCATCGGGGAGGGACTCGCCAACCGCTTCTGGCACTTGGGAGTGAAGGCGCAGCGCAACAGCAGAATGCGCGCAGGGATGGCGTTCCACGATTCCTACAGGAACATCCTGACCGATCCACATGCGGCCGCTGCGTTCGCAGACACAGCGCAGCGAGCCTCCGAAATCAAACGGCTCCAGCGTCTCTAACCGCACGCTTTGGGCTCTCGGGAAGATCGGCGACTGGTGCCGTCGACGGTCTGCGGCCGCCGAGCCCGATCGTCCCGTCCGGTCCGAGCGACAGCGCTCTTGCACCAAGCCCGAACCGCACCGCGGCGGAGACGATGTCCTTCGAGGCGTCGAGCCGGGCGCCCAAATCCAGACGGATGTCGGGATATCGGTTGAGCCAAGACAGGAGGCCGGTGGTTGCGGCGGTCTCCTCGAAGGAGGTTTCCAGATCGTCGGACAGCGCGATGGGCAGGGCGAGGTACGCCAGGGCGAGTTCAGGCGATCTTCCCGCAACTGCCTCGTATTTTCGGCAAAACCCAACGAGACCAAACGTGCCGAAGGCGGGATTCGTCTCCGCGAAGAGATCGTATGCGATATTCATTTCTTGAATCCCAGCAGTGCGAGATAGTCAGGATGCCAGCCAACCCGTCCATCGATCGAAAGGACATGGTACGTGCCTCTGATATAGCTGGGCGTGGTGACGCTCGACGCAATGGACTCGATTTTGTCCGGCGCGTCGTAGAAGCTCCATTTAAGGAGTTCGCGTCCCTTCGTCTTCTTTACTTCCTCGGATTGTCCGCCGCATTCTTCGCACATGTCAACGTGCTTGTAAGTCCACTCCTCCGCAAGCCGGTCGTCGTACTTGGAGATCCTCTCCCGCCAGGATGGGTTTTCGGTGGACCATCGCGAGCGGGATTCGCGAGCTCGCCATTCGTTCGTAACGGCACGCTGAAGCCACGATTCGGTGCCGCCCACCAGCCTTATCTGGTTCTCCACCATGTGATGCGAGCGGTAGGTGTCGGGGGGAAGATCCGCAGCGAAATAGTCCACAAGGTTGTCGTGTTCGATGTCGGCAACGATCTCCATGTGTCGCTTCACCAGTTCGAAGCGGTGGATAGCCTTGTCGCGCTTTCCGCAGTGCGCATGGATGATCTGGCGGTTCCACCATTCCACCATCAGCGCCGCCACATGGGACTGATCCTTCGCGAGCACGGACGTCAGCCTTTTCGCGAGCTCGTCCTCGATGTGCCGGATATTCTGTTGGCCGGGCTTTAACCGGACTCTTGAAAGGATTTCGGCCTGTAGGTTTTCGGAGAGCTTCAGGAATGCTTCGCAACCCGGCGCCCGCTTTGCATGCGGAAGCGGCTTGACGCCCTTCGCGTCAGCCTCCGCCCTTTCTCGGATGACGCGTCTGGCCTCATCCTGAAGAGCGGCCAGAAGGTCGTCTCGGTCTTCAGTCTCGTCGAGAAGAACCTTTAGGGGAGAGGTTGGAGAGATATCCGCCACCGTGACAAGATGCAGCAATGTCTTGGGCAGATCCAGACTGGGAAGCACGTCGATCCAGGCTTTCAAGGTCTTCCAGACGTTGACGCTAGCCACGGTTATGGCATCCGGCTTTGCCGAAAGGGAATGTTTGAGCTGTTCGAGGATCGTTTGACCATTAGCTTCGAGAACGACGTCGTCGAGTGTTTCGAGATAGACGACAGCTTCGAAGCTTGTCTCGTTCCAAAGCCTTAGGAGAGCGTACTGGGCCTGAAAAAGAAACCCCAGGGCGGAGGCGTCTGCGCTGTGAGCATTCGTACTGTCCAATTTCGGCCTCTTGGATCGGAAACTGCAGTCAGCTGTGCGAGCGCGTTATGCTTTGTGATTCGATGATTTGCGCAGGCGTAGCTTGTCTAGGTTCCTCGGTTGCGATGCTCAAGATGCAACTTCACGTTCCGAAGATCAAATGTTAGATTTTTTCGCTCGAAAAGATTCATCAAAGAGGAGGGGCCGCCTTGTTACGCTCTCCGCACGGCTGTTTTACTTGTCCTTTGAACCGGAGCCCAGACTGAACTGCTGGCAGCGATGATGGTCAAGTTCAGCTTTACGCCGGCCTCCTGCTGTCTGCGCAAACGCGGTCGCTTGCGTAAAAAGAATCGCTGAGGCGGCTAATGCGAGCGATAGTTCGCCGACCGACTTGGAAGCCCGCAGACCGACCGGACGCCGTATAGCTCGGAGCAGCCTGTAACTTCGATCGTGGGTAGAAGCGAGAACAGGGTCAGGCTCAGAGCGATCGCGGAAAATCTTCAAGACTGGCGGCTGCAGGTGCAAAGCTTCGCGAGCTCTCCAGTCTGCCCGGGGATCAGAGAAGAGTCCAACGCTCTCGCAAGTCTCGGAAATGACGTGAGAAGCGAACCTGGAGGCGCCACGCAATATAGGGCGCTGGGTTCGTATCCGTTCACCTTCTTCGAAATCTAATTCCATGCGGAAAGATTTTTCCAGTTCTGGGGAAAGCCCATGGCATTTTCGTCTGCGAGTGAGCAGGAATTCATCAATTCTAAGAGATGCTGACGCCATTGGTTTCCGGGCGCTACGATACCCATTAGATAACCGAGAACCGCCACCGTATTATATAGACGGCCTTGAACATTCTGATTCATGGCCAACTTCAGGCTGGCAGGCGACTTTGGCACGATCATCTTCACAGTGATCTGTTTGTTCCAAAGGCGGCCGTGATGTGCACAGATGTTGCGTATGTAAGTAAGGTGATGAGCAAGCGAAACCAAAACCGTTTCGTCAAGTCCATACGTTTTCGCAATGGCTTGGCGGTCGGCGCGGCTTTTCAAATTACTGTACCACATCGAGAGCTGACCCAGTGAAACAACCTCTGCCGTCATCCATATAGGGGGATGTTCCGGATCATCGTATTTGTTTCTGTAATGAACGATGAAAGTGTCTTTCGATCTGTTGAGATCTTCAATCAGTTTGGCGAACGCTTGAGCGTAACGATCGGCGCGATTGTAAAGCGCTGGCTCGAGGTAGCCGTGTGGCCCATATTTCATTGCGAGATGATGCGCCCAACTACCTCGCAGAGAAACTTCAATTCTTTCGATAGCATCCATCACGAGCAATCGGAGCCGTCTGTCGAAGATGTATAGGTCCAACACATTTTCGAACGTGGTTCCATTCTTGAATCGATGTTCGCCATTTGGCGGCGTCGCATCTTCAAACGGAAGCCAGTAGGCACGCAGACGGTAGTAGCTTATATGCTGGAGGCAATGAGCTGTATGAGCGCGATCGGGAACGGCCATTCCCCTCGCTTCAAGCAGCGTAATTTGGTCAGCGATGGAGACGGAAGGCTTTTCGAACTTCATGCCATTTCATAAGCAGATTCGAAGTCCTAGAAAAGGAAAACCCGCCGGGGTGCGCAGTTCCGAAACCTAAGTTCCGTCCGAGGCGTGGCGGGTGTTGTTGACGTAGGATATGGCTCAATCTCGTTAAGAATGCAACAAGGGAAGGGCAAAAAATCCGTCCGTTTCCGGGCTTTTGAGGGCAACCCCTTGATCCAGAATCAGAATTTATTTCCAGACGCAGCGCTCGTTCAGGCCGGAGACGTTTGGACTCGAGCGGACCTCTGGGACCACTGTGCTGAAGCAGGTAAGGCAATATTCGCGATCTCATTCGAGCCAGCCTGCCGGAAATCAACAGGCGCGGGCGCGAGCCGGGAAAGCGAGCTTTTACAATGGGATTTTATTCGAACTTGATGGCTCTTGGTTCGAATCCCTTCAAGACCTAGTGTACTCGACGTCGGAGACGTGGTTGTGAAAAGCCAGAAAATACCTTGCTAACCGGGCAGTTGCTCATCTGCGTTAGAGCCATTTTAAGGGGAATGCTCTTCTCCATCAACGAGATGACGCGGCAGGAGCAAAAGGGTCAGGGCCATGACGGTGAGGGTGGTGCCGGCAACTCCACTGCCGCGGAAGGCGCTGGCGTCGGTAACGGCGAAGTTAGGCGCGTCCCAAACTTGGTTGTAGCGATTGAGCACTGATGGATGCCTCCGGAGTCTCTTCCATCCGCGCGCCGCCCGTCTCGTGGATAGCAGCGCCCATGCAAGTGTCTTGCGAAACCATGTCCGGAACATGAAGCGGGTGAAGGCTGGTCAGCTCTCAGTGCAATTCACCAATGAGGTCGCCTCCCTCAATGGAATAGCCTCGTCGGCAATGAGCACAGCGCCCGGCCCGCAGGCAGGATCCGGCATATCGACATATTCAAGAACGGCCGGAACACCAGGGTTGCCATATGCGGCAGCCTTCATCGTTCTTCCTTTCCCCGACTGCACGGACAAACTGTCGTCCACCGATGGACCCAATTTGCAGCACTCAGCCCAATCTGCTGAATTCCACCGATAAGGGATTTGCCCAGCGATTGCGGGGTCAGATCGCGGTCGTCCCGCCTGTGCTACCGGGCGCCATTTGCGATGCTAAAAGGCAAGACGCCTGTAAATGCTTCAGTCCTTTGATAGTTGCTATAGCGGCGGAGCTTCCCGTTTGAAGAAATTATGAAAGACGAAATGCGCTGGGGAAACGACCGCAACCAATTCCCACCCAGCGTCACCGAGTTCGTTCATCTGATGATTATCGAGCGTTTTGTCGACTGTCAGGTATTCCCATTTCATGATGGACCTCGTTATTGCTGTGACCGATTGCCTGGAACAGGGGAGTGCTTTTCAGGGCACCGTGGTCTGTGCTGTGTGGCTCTTCCAATAGGTGTCAATGATGTGGCGACAGTTCCGAATGACATGTTCGCCAACCTCCGGGTTTCCTCCCCGCAGCGTATCCGGATTGCCTCCGCAAAGGCGCACGAATGTTGCCTGCTGAACCGCGAACATGAAGTAGCCTTCACCGCTCGGTTCAAATCCCAAACCAGCGTCTTGCACGTTCCTCGTGACTTCGGCTGTCGCATCGGAGATGGCGCGCGACACCTTCTCAAGCATGGTCTGTTCGGCCGCTTGCTGGATGGCTAGGAAGGAGCGCTCCTGCGGTGTGGGAATGGGGCAACTGTAGGTGTTCATTACATTCTCCTTGGGAGGCTGAGATTCTGATCGCATTAAAGCGGTCACAGGCTTTGGCCATGGGGCGGTCGTTGCTAAGCGCGACTAGCCTTTGCATCGTAATGCAGCCGTCAGGCGCCAGAGTCATTCCAGGATGGCAGTGACACGGATCTCAATTCTCATGGCGGGGAGCCCAAGGGCTTCCACACCGGTCTGCGTCCAGATCGGAGCGCGATCGGGCATGTACTCACGGAAAAGACCGGCAATCGTTTCGTTCACGATCGGTGGAAAGCCTCCGACGTGATAAGAGTTGACATGGATGACGTCCTTCCAGTCCGCGCCAGCCGTGGCCAAGGTTCGCCGGACATTCTCAAATGCTCTCTCGATCTCGGTCACGATTGACTCCGGAATTTCGAGTTCATCGTTCCATCCGCCCTGGCCGGAGATCTCGATGCGATCACCAATCTTGAGCGCTTGTGAAAAGTGCAAAAGCTCATGGAATTTCTGCCCGTACCCGGGCGTGACGAAAAGTTCAGGCTTTGCCATTGATGTCTCCTGTTGTGAGGAAGGTATAAGCATGGAGATGGCGCCCACCGAAATGGCGTGTTGCCGGTTAGTCCGGGCGATCGAAAAGGTGGGCACCATCGCTCCATCAGAATCTTGCACGCGCAAGTCAGGCGATTGCACCGCCGTCTGCGGTGAGAATAGCGCCCGTGATGACACTCGCGGCCGGGCTTGCGAGAAATACCACAGCGTTGGCAATCTCCCGCGGTTCGCCGTAGCGTCCCAAGGAGGTCAAGCTTTTCTGCAAGTCTGCAGCCGGGCCGTCCGCCGGGTTGCTTTCCGTATCGGTAGCTCCGGGTTGCACGAGATTGACGGTGATACCACTCGGACCAAGTTCACGCGAAAGACCGCGTGTGAAAGATGTTAGTGCAGCCTTGGACATTGCATAGGGCGTTATGCCGGGAAACGGTACCCGCTCACCCAGAGCCGAGCCGATTGTGACGATGCGGCCGCCTTTGCCGAGATGCGGGATGACGGCTTTCGCGTACAGGACCGGAGCTCGTACATTGACATCCATCAAGGTCTGATACGCTGAGACATCAAGGTCCGCGATCATGCCATTGTGGCCAATCGCGGCGCTGTTCACGAGAATGTCCAGTCCACCCAAAACGGAGACGGCCTCGCTTACTGAGCTAGCAATTGCCTCGGGGTCGGCACTGTCGGCCTGGATTGCAGCCACGCGACGCCCCATCTTTTCGATCGCTTCCGTTACCTTCGAAGCCTTTTCGGCAGAGCGTTGGTAGGTGAACGCGACATCCGCGCCGTTCTCCGCCAGTGCCAACGCGATCGCAGCGCCGATGCCTCGCGACCCGCCGGTTACCAATGCCCGTTTGCCTTCAAGATTGATCATGTATCTGTTCCTTTCTTCCAAAGGTAAGTTGATGTGATTCAAGTTATTTGCGAAAGACGCCGAAGGCGCGGACCGAACCAGCGAATACTATTTCACGGGGATTGCTGGCGTCGTGTAGGTGCCAGACGTGCAAAACTCCGTTGCTTGAATAGGAACACTTGGAATAGGCCGGAACCCGTACTGTCTTCCCCGTGAAGCTTCGCGATTGACCGCTTTCAGTGGCCACTTGAGCCAAGCCCGACGACGACAGCGTCGTATCGGGCTTAGAAATGTCTGATCAGGAAGCTTCGGACGATTTGAGCGATCTCATTCGCATGTGTTTCCAGGGCGAAATGGCCGGTATCAAGCAGATGAACTTCGGCGGCTGGGAGGTCACGTTTATAGGCCTCGGCACCCGCCGGTATGAATGCTGGGTCATGTCTGCCCCAGACCGCCAGGAACGGTGGTTGGTGATCGCGAAAATACGCCTGAAACTCCGGATACTGGTCAATGTTTGTCCTGTAGTCGAGGATTAGATCCAGTTGAATGTCTTCAGCACCCGGCCGCGACATGAACGCGATATCAAGTTGATAACCATCGGGGGAAAGACGCTCTCGTGATGTCCCGGTGCGGTACTGCCAGTTCTCGATCACCTCAGGAGATAAAGATGCACGACATGCGTCTCTGTTTTGAGGGGAGGGGTCACGCCAATATGCGTCCCACGCCGTCCATTCATCACTGAACCCTTCGATGTAGGCGTTGCCGTTCTGGCTGATGATGGCGGAGATCCGGTCCGGATTGGCCGCAGACATCCTGAACCCAACCGGTGCGCCGTAGTCAAAGACGTAAAGTGCATAGCGGCTGAGGCCGAGTGCCTCGGTGAAGGCTGTCATGACAGCGGCGAGTTTATCGAATGTGTAAGGGAACTCTCCACGTGCAGGCGAACTCGTTCGACCGAACCCGGGAAGGTCTGGTGCGATGACGCGGTATCGATCCGCCAGCAGCGGGATCAGATCACGGAACATGTGGCTGGATGACGGAAAGCCGTGGAGCAAAAGAAGGACCGGCGCATCCTTAGAGCCAGCCTCCCTGTAGAAAACCTCCACGTCTCCAACTTGTTGCGTTTTGTAGCTTATGGCCATTTTTAAAACTCTTTCTCAGAGGGTTCAACCAACCAACAGTAGCGAATGGAGGTAAAATACGACCGAACGGTCGGTTGTCAACCCTTTAGATTTCCTGTATCAAGTGTAGAGAACCCTGGCTCGGAGAAGATGTATGAAAGTCATGAGAGAAACGATCGTATCGACTGCCAGAGAGTTGTTCCGATCAAGAGGGTATGCTGGCGCGTCGATGAACGACCTCGCGGATGCCGTGGGCCTGAAGAAATCATCGCTGTACGTCCGCTTCTCCAATAAGGAAGCTCTCGTTCCGGCGGTACTCGATCTCACCTTGCAAGAAACATTCGGTCAAAAAGACCTGGGCTCCAGGCAATGGGAGACCGAATTCGTTGAGGTCATAGAACTGATTGCGACCACTCTCACTGATCACGGGCGATGCGTAGGCCTGCATCTCGCTTATGGCACGAGTGACGAGACCCCGATCGCCAAGCAGGCTGTTCGTGCATTTTTTCAAGCGCATCGCGATCATCTGTCGAGTATCCTGTCCCGCGTCATGCCTGTTGATGTGGCTCGAGACATCGCAACCGACACGTTAGCCCGATTGGAAGGTGCCACAGCTTTTGTTGCGATATTCGGCGAGAAGGATGCCATGAAGCGAGCAGTTCGACTTTCCATTGAAGAAGCCCAAAAGGCGGCCGAAACCGAAAGCTTGGTCTGACGGCTAGTTATTGATCAGTGGTATTGGCCGGAACGCTACCGCGTCAAAGTGGAGTGACGGGGTGGCGGGCACGGAAGTCATCGCAGCTCGGAAACTCCGACCTGCCACCTTGAGTACGAGGGCCATATTCCTCAGATGGTAATTTCGGACCCGTCCGGGTTCGCTTTGATGGAATACTCGCCGCTATATCTGAAACTGCGGACCGTTGCGAAAGTATCTTCCATAAACTGCACATAAGACAGTTTGCCGTTTTCACCGCGTGCCAGAACCGAGAAAGGCGACGTCACCTTTTTACCCAACACATTTGACGTGTAGGTGAACGTGCCGAAGATCGCTGCGCCGTCCTTATTTTCGAAACTGTCCTGGATTTCGAAGTTGTCTGTCGTCCAGTAACGGCCGACATCGATAAAAGTCTGAACTAGCCCTTCGGTACCTTCGTTGGTACCGGCCCAGGGCATGATCCTCTTCAGCTCCGGGTGCTCATAGTTCAGCGAAACGTAAATGAAATCGTCCGTCGTGAATTGTTTGACGAAATCTAGGTCAGTCGGGTTCGACAAGATCGACTGCAGGATTGCCAGAGGTGAGTTTGTCGACGCAGGCGCGACTGTGGAATGCTTCTGGGAAAGAACGTGTGCATTGGTGGACATTGATGGTCTCCTCGTTGCGGGTCATTAAGAAATTTAGGTGTCAGCGTTGCTTTAAGCCCGGGTTCAGCGCGATGTGCTTGTGTTCGATGAAATCGTCGAGCGCAGCAAGGCCGTTCAAGCGGCCAAGACCAGACTGCTTAAAGCCGCCTTCCTCGGTCCCGTCGTAAACTTTCGCCCAGTCGTTTATCCACACTGAGCCGACTTCGAGCGCCTGCGCGACGCGCAAGGATCGATCTACATCGCGTGTCCAGATGCTGGCCGACAGTCCGTACTCATTGTCGTTGGCAAGATGGATCGCTTCCGCCTCGTCAGAGAACCGCTGAATCGTCAGCACTGGACCAAAAGTCTCCTCCTGTACGATAGCAAGACTGTTGTCGGAGACTTCCAGAAGGGCCGGGCGAAAGAAAGCGCCGTTTGCAAGAGGACCCACATTGATGGGGCCGCCACGCTCGACCACCGTTGCGCCGGCTGTGATAGCGGCCTCGACCACACCATCGACCCGCGCAACGTTAGCGCGGTCGATTAGCGGGCCCATATCGCTGGAGGGGTCGGCGGCGGGCCCAACCTTGACGTTGCGCAATCTCTCCGCCAAGCCGTCGCGCACGGCCTCGTATTCTCCATCCTGCACGAGCAAGCGGGAGCCCGTCATGCAGAACTGGCCGCTGAAGACAGTCAGCGCCTTTTCCAGCACCGGCAAGGCGGCATCAAGGTCTGCATCGTCAAAGACGATCATCGGCGTCTTACCGCCGAGCTCCATTCCGAAACGTTTGAGGTACCTCGCGCCGGCGCTGCTAATGGATCGGCCGGTACGGGTAGATCCGGTGAAACTGACGACCGGAACCTCCGGCGAGTCCACGAGATAGGCAGAGCCTTCAGGACCGCCCTCGAAAAAGAGATTGATCACGCCATTCGGGAGATCTTCTGCTTCCGCCATAATCTCGGCCATGACGCTTGCCGTCTGTGCTACTTGTGCCGGGAGTTTGATGACCGTGGTGCAACCAGCAGCAAGCGCGGGAGCAAGCGATCGGATCGTCAAAATAACCGGAGAGTTCCAGGGTGCAATGACCGCCGCGACTCCCATCGGTTGCCGAAGGATCAGGGAGATGCTCCCGGGCTTTGGTGTCAACGCCCGTCCACCGTCAACCAGGGCAGTAGCTGCCGAGTAGCGGAGTTTGCTCGCAACCATGTCCAGCTCGAATGCAGCTTCAGCCTTTACCTTGCCGTTCTCCAACGACAGAATTTCGAGTAGTCTGTCGCGATTGCGTTCGAAGGAGCAGGCTAGTTGATCGAGCACACGCGCGCGCAATTCATGATCATGCGCCCACATGGTTTCGCGAAAGGCTTTGGAGGCTGCTGCCACCGCGAATTTCGCTGCCTCAAGGCCGTGATCGGGGTAGTGGCCGATTACGTTATAAGTCGCCGGGTCGACCGACTGTTTCAATTGACCTTCTTGGCACTGGGATCCATTGATCCAATTGAAGGCTTTGCGGCTCGTTATGCTGTCGGGGTTCGTCATATCTCTGGATCCTTCGACATTTGAGTGAGCGTCCAAGAAGGACGAAATCAGACCCGGTGTCGTGATTGCCACTGCACCAATACCTGTTCAATTTTGCCGATAATTGTCCTGGCTGCGGGCTGGCTAACGTTGGTGACAATCGGCACGATCATGAGCGTTGCGGCCAATACACGCAGTGGCATGGGCCAGTCCTGCGTGGAGTCGCCCACAAGCCAAATAATCAGAAGCACGCTTGGGTAGACGGCGAGCCAAACTATCACGGTCGCTTTCAAGCGTTCGAATATTACCTGCCGCAGTCCTGTCATGCTTGCTTGATCCGTTACCCCGCGTGTTGAATGATGAGCGATGGGGACGCGCGTATGAGTGAGAGACATGAGCACTTCCTCCCAAAGCTTAGCTCGACGCACTGGCGGGGCCGGTGCCGGCGTTTGCTGTTCTGATATTGGAGAATCGAAGCAGTTGACGGAATGGGGGTACTCGTCGCATCATTCCGGACATAATGTCGTCAATCGTCTCAATAGAATCCCTCAGCGGCCTTGTCGCGTTTTCAGTCGCTGTGGAATCCGGAAGTTTTGCAGCTGCGGGAAGGAAGCTTGGCCTATCCGCATCGGCCGTGGGAAAGGCAGTGGAGCGACTTGAAGCGCGTCTAGGTGTGCGGTTATTAAACCGTACGACCAGGTCGCTCGCCGTGACCGGCGAAGGTGAAATTCTATACCGATACGTCGCGCGCATCTTGAAAGAACTGCAAGATGCCGAGCAAGAGCTTCATATGGTCCAAGAGGCACCCCGAGGTCGCCTCAAGGTGAGCGTGCCCACAGTCTTAGGACGCAAGATCATCATGCCGGCGCTACTTGATTTTCAGACCCGCTTCCCAGAGGTGACGACCGAGATCAGCCTCGACGATGTGAAGGTGGATATTATTAACGGTGGATATGACGTGGTGCTGCGACTTGGTGAGCTAGACGACTCGACCTTACGCGCACGAAGGATCGGACCACACACATTCATAACGTGCGCCTCACCTGAATATCTTGCCCATCGCGGCACCCCGCAAAGTCCGTCGGATCTCCATGATCACAGTTGTGTTTTTTATCGTTTTCCAACCACCGGTCGGCCAGAGGTTTGGGCGTTCAAGAATTCACGTCTACTAACGCCAATCAAGCCTTCTGCCGTTTTGAACGATGGCGAGGCGCTTGCATCCGCCGCACTGGGTGGCTTGGGGATTATTCAGGCGCCAAGCTATCTCGTAAACGATGACATTGCGGCGGGACGCCTCCAAGCCGTCCTCGCAGATTACACGGACGAACGTGGCAGCGTTTCGCTCGTCTGGCCCCCTATGTCGGCACGAGCGCCCAAAGTACGCGCCTTCATTGATTTCATGGCCGAGCGCGTTTCCCAAAAGCTCTATTAAGGCGGCACCCAAGATTTCTGCCCACTGCTATGGGACAGTTTGCTGTTTAGGTCGGTCTCATGGGACATGCTCTTTAATTCAAGCCACTTAACAGCAGAAGCACAGGCGCCGAAGGTCCATATCCATTCAAGCACCCACTTTCCCGCCTACCAGCCGGGAATAAGGCGGACCTGGCGTCGTTGTCGGCTCTCTCTGTCTCAGGGCTACAAGATTTTCGACTCAGCAGGACTCCGTTGGGCACGCCACCGTCGAACTGATCAGTAGATACCGCTTGCCAATGGGGTAAGAGCCAGTTTCTATAGAATTTAGAACCAGTCTTTCCCTGAGGTCATACGTGAATAATTCCAGCACGAGAGTGAACGATCCCCTATCAGTGTGGGAACACGTCCTTCGCAAGCCCGCCCGTCAAAACGGCTCCCTCGTCATGCAGCTCGTAAGCTCGTTCATCGATGCGATCGACTCCAGGCAGATACCGGAGGGCGTTCGGCTGCCTTCGAGCCGCGCCATTTCGGCATCGCTGAATATCGGTCGCAACACCGCGATCGCCGCGATCAACACCCTTATCGAACAGGGTTATCTCGTCGCCAAGGACAGATCAGGCGTGTTCGTCGCCGAAATCAGTAGGTCCGAAGGTGCTCGCATCCGAGAACCCAGGTCGGCTACGTTTGACTGGCGCCAGAGACTTCGTCTCGTCGATCCGGCACGAATTGAACTTGCCACCAAGACCCAACCCCTAATCACACACAATTTCAAGTATGGGCAATTCGATCCCAGTACGTTTCCGACGAACCACTGGCGGCAGTGCGAAAGGAGCGCGACAGGCGTTTCGGAAATCGCTGAGTGGGGCAGAGACGCGTTCGACCAGGACGACGCGATACTCGTGGAGAGCCTTCGAAGGCACGTCTTGCCCAACCACGGCATCTGGGCCGAACCTGACGAGATCCTCGTTACCCTGGGCGGGCAGGAAGGCCGCTATCTCGTCGTACAGCTTCTCAGCAAGGACGGAGTGACGGTCGGGTATGAAGACCCGGGTCTTCCCGACACGCGCGACATCCTTGCGCTTACCGGAGCTCGCCAGATCAGTCTGCCGATCGATGACGAAGGGGTGTGCCTGTCAGCGGAGCTGAAGCAGTGCGATGTCGCCTTCGTGATGCCAGGTCATCATTGCCCGACCACAGCGGTCATGTCGGCCGAACGGCGAGAAGCGCTGCTTGTTCTGGCCAAAAGACGAGACATGATCCTGGTGGAAGACACGTACGAAACGGAGCTCCTGACATATGGCAAAACCCAGCCTTCGCTGAAAAGCGTAGACGAGGAGGGTCGGGTCATTCACATCGGGAGTTTGTCCAAATCTGTCGCGCCAGGACTGCGGATCGGGTTCGTCGTCGCGTCGCCCGTGGTTATCCGAGAGCTCCGGTCGATACGGCGCCTGGTGCACCGCCACCCGCCCGGAAACATTCAACGCGCGTTGGCGATGTTCATCGACCGTGGATATTACCACTCGTATATTCGCAAGGTCGCAATGACGAGCGCTATCCGTGCGGGGGTCTTCAAGCGATCATTCGGGGAACTTTTTCCGAGCGCGGTGATGAAGCACTGCGACGGAGCCGCCTCATTCTGGGTCAGGTTCGAAGAAGACGTCGACTGCAATGCACTGTGCTCAACGCTTGAAGGGCAGGGTGTTCTGACCGAGAGCGGCGAAAGGTTTTTCCGTGAGGACCCCAAGCGAAACTACCTGCGCCTGGGCGTGTCCCAAGTCCCGTCCGAGAAGATTGCGACAGGACTTGGAATTATTTCGCGGACGCTGTGGTCGAGCTAGGGGCGGGGTTTGGCCCGAAGAAAGTTAAAGTCACAACCGTCTTCCGCCTGGAGGACTTCGTCGAAATAAAGTTTAGCATACCCCCGGCTCACGCTCGTGTGCGCGGGAGGAGACCATTCGGCACGACGGGTTTCCAGTACGCTGTTCTCGACCAGAAGTGTCAGTTCCCCATTAGCGACATCCAGGCGAATCCGGTCTCCGTTCCGCACCAGCGCCAGCGGCCCGCCGACCGCGGCTTCCGGCGATATGTGAAGGACGATCGCACCGAACGCCGTGCCGCTCATTCGAGCATCCGACATGCGCACCATGTCTTTCACGCCCGCTGCGGCCAGTTTGCGCGGAATGGGAATGTATCCGGCTTCGGGCATGCCGGGCGCACCTTTTGGTCCGGCGTTTTGCAGGATCAGGATGTCTTCCGCCTCGACGTCAAGGTCCGGCGAGTCGAGCCGCTCTGCCATGTCTTGCAGCGACGAGAAGACAACGGCCCTGCCCGTATGGTTGAGCAGTGCGGGGGTCGCCGCAGCTTGTTTGATAATTGCTCCGTTCGGCGCAAGGTTCCCGCGCAGAACCCGTATCCCGCCGCCCTTATGGATGGGGTTGGAAACCGGGCGCACCACGTCGTTCGACCATCCTTCGGGTTGCGCCGCGATGTTCTCGCTCAACGTTGTACCGGACACGGTCAGGCAGGATCCGTCGATCAGACCTTCGATTTCCCGGAGAACCGCGGTCAGACCGCCGACCTTGAACAGGTCTTCCATGTAGTGCTGGCCCGATGGCTTCAGATCGACGAGTACCGGGGTCTCCGACCCCAATCGGTCGAGCTCTCCCAGATCTAGGTCGAACCCAAGACGCCCTGCGATTGCGGCGAGGTGGACGACGCCGTTCGTCGAACCGCCCACGGCCTGTAGAACTCGCAACGCATTTGTCATTGAGCTCTTGGTCATGATCTGCGAAGGCCTGAGTTTCTCAGAAGCAAGAGCAACCGCCCTCTCACCCGTGGCTTCGGCGTGGCGGAGCCTGTCGGCGTGCACGGCGGGTATGGCAGCCCCGCCCGGCAACATCATTCCCATCGCCTCGCTGACAAGCGCCATCGTGCTTGCGGTGCCCATCACCATGCAGGTGCCGGGGCCTGGCGCGAGCTTGTTGCCGATCTCCTCGATCTCCGTTTCGTCGATCGTGCCCGCGCGATGCTGGCCCCAGAAGCGCCGGCAGTCGGTACAGGCTCCAAGCCGCTCGCCTTTGTGGCTCCCGGTGATCATCGGTCCCGTGACAGTCAGGATCGCTGGCAGATCGACGCTTGCCGCTCCCATCAAAAGCGCAGGTACGGTCTTGTCGCATCCCCCGATCAGGACCACGGCATCCATCGGTTGCGCCCGGATCATCTCTTCCGCATCCATCGCCATGAGGTTCCGCAGGAACATGCTCGTCGGGTGCGAGAACGCCTCGTGCATGGAAATGATCGGGAACTCGATCGGGAGCCCGCCAGCGAGCATGACACCCCGTTTGATTGCTTCGATCAAGTCCGGCACCGAGCGGTGGCAGGCATTGTAGCCGGAAAACGTGTTGGTGATCCCGATGATGGGCCGTTCGAGCGCGCTGTCCGAATAGCCCATGGCCTTGATGAACGCTTTTCGCAGAAAGAGCGAGAAGCCCGCGTCGCCGTAATTCGCGAGGCCTCGCTTCATTCCTTTCGGTTCTTCAGACATTTTCATCCTCCTCGGCCGCGTGCTAGCTCAGGCCGTACGTCTTGTAGCGTTCGATCGCGATCTCGATCTCGCGTGGCTGCATCATCACGACCTCGCCTGCCTGCCTAGCCTGGATGTACTGACGGCAGAGTATCTCCAAACGAAGCGCGAGATTGTAGGCCTTGCGCAGGGACGTGCCGTGGCTGATCATGCCATGATTTCCCAGAAGGCAGGAGTTTCTGCCTTCGAGCGCTTCTACCGCCGCCTGGCCGAGCTCCGGGGAGCCATACGTGACGTAAGGAGTACACCGTACGTCTTCCCCTCCAAACGCCGCGATCATGTAATGGAAGGGCGGAAGCGGCTTGTTCGTGCATGAAACAGCCACGCAATTGTCCGAATGCGTATGGACCACAGCCTGCGTGCTCGGCGCCGAAGCGTAGATCGCGGCGTGCATAGACCACTCGCTCGAAGGTTTGCCGCCACCGGGGCACGTGCCGTCGAAATCGCAGAAGATGAAGGAGTCGGGGCTGATCTTGTCCGCTGACGCGCCCGTCGGAGAGATCAGCATGCCGTTCTCGTGGCGGACACTGATATTGCCCGAGGCGAGGAATATCAATCCGCTCTTGTCCAGCTCCCGATATGTCTCCGCCAGATCGTTTCGCTTTTCGCTTTCGGTTGTCATTGCATTGTCCTTTTTGATGAAGGCGATCGGGCAAGGCCGATCGACGCGGGCGTTACGTCGGGTCGCAACGGAAGTTCTGCTTCCCCGGTGGTGTGGTCTTGTCGCAGCGCGGGCACTGGTGTGCCGAGAAAACGCGTCGCTGCCATGCCGCGTAGTCGGCGTGCAGGCTTTTGATGTCTCCGGCGCGCTCGACGGCTTCGCCTCGCAGGTCGTCGGCGTAGCGCACCGCGTTTTCCAGCACCTCGGCTTCGTCGAAGGCCACGATCCTTCCGTCACGCAGGACCCATTTTCCGTCGATCATCATCGACACGACGTTGCGCGGATCGGAATGGACGACCAGCGAGTTGAGGTTCGGTGCGGATGCTGACAAGCTGTAGCGCTGCGTCGCCAGAACAAGCACGTCCGCCGCGGCACCCGCTTCGAGGAAGCCATGCGATTTGCCGCTGTTGAGGGAGCCCGAGCCGTTGGTCGTCGCAGCGGACAGGACTTCGTCGGGGGTAAGCCACGACTCGAAATCCGAGCCGGGATCGCGGCCCGAGACAAGCATGTGACGCATGACCTCGAAGAGATCGTGCCGGCCTCCTGTATTCGAGCAGTCGGTCCCGAGTGCGATCTTGAGACCCGCGTCGATGTCATCGCGGAGGCGCCTGCGGCCGGAACCGAGCATCGCGTTGCTGATCGGGTTGTGGGAAACCGTGACACCGCGTTCCGCCAACAGGTCCCGCTCGCTGTCGTCGACCCAGATCCCGTGCGCTACCGAAAGGCGACTATTGAGAAGACCCGCCCCGTCGAGGGCTTTCACGACACCTTGGGGCCAGCGCTTCCAGGCGGCGTTCGCTTGCGGAAGGGTCTCGAGAAGATGCGTATGGCTGCCGATGTCCAGTTCCGTTTCAAGTTTCTTCCAAAGTTCCCAGAGCGTCTCCGAGCACCGCTGCGGCGAATTCGGCCCCGCAAGCAGCGTCAGCCTGCCTTCGCCCTCTGTTTTGAGAAGCGAATGAAGGTTTAGGTAGGCCGCATGGATGTCTTTCGGGCGTCTCGGGGCAAGCGGAGCTATCTTGCGCACCACGTCCCGGTCGAGCGGGATTTCGAGAATGTCCTCGTCCCACATGTCGGCGAAAAACGGCGCGAAACCGACCCGCAGGCCGGACCGCGCGTGAGCCTCGATAGCGAACGCCGAACGGTGGGTTTGCGGGAAGTGATCGATGTATCCGCCGATGCCGCCCCTGATCATCTCTATGTCGGTCAGAAGCGCCGCGTGGCGTATGCCCTCGTCGGTGGAACCACGGCCGTAGTTGATGGCGTAGTAGGACCAGAGCTCGAGAGGGAGCGAATTCTCGGTGCCACGCAGAAGCGTGGAGTTCGAGTGGACGTGGCAATCGACCAGGGGCGGCATCAACACCATCCCCGCGACGTCTATGACCTCGTCGGCGGTGGCGGCCGCCGCTTCGGCCTCGCCAAGTCCGAACACAGCTTCAATCTGGTCGCCGATGATGAGAAGTCCGCCTTCCGCGAGGGCGGCTCCGGCGCCGGGCCATACGTAGCCATTCTTGAAGCATATCCGCTTATGGTCGGTCATTCACGCGGCCACCGGGTTGGCGAAACGATCTCGGATCATTGATGGAGCATAGACACCAACGGCGGTTGCCACCGCCGACACCAGCCTTGGCGGGGTGATGTCGAAAGCGGGATACCACCCCTTCGCGAGCGGTGAGGCGGTCCGCATACCAAGGCAATGGAGCGCCTCCTCGCCGTCGCGTTCCTCCATGCGGACGTCGGCCGGCGTCGACGCCTTTGGGTCCGGAAAACGCACCATCGCGACGAACGGGATGCTGAAATTGTTCGCGGCGATGGCGAGTTGAAGCGTTCCGACCTTGTTGATGACGTGACCCGACAGCGTGACGCGATCGGCTGCGGTCATGAGCTTTTGTACGAGACCGCTGTCCATGGCATGCGCCGCCATGTTGTCGGTGATGACCGTGGCGTCGATCCCCATTTCAGCCACGCTGTGCGCGGTGAGACGGGAGCCTTGAAGATATGGCCTGGTTTCCGTGCAGAGTACGGTGACCTTCTTACCCGCTTCCAGGGCGCAGGCCAGCGCGTCGATGATGCCCGACTCGCCCCAGCAATGCGTGAGGATCGCGTCTCCGTCGTCTATCAGCTTCGCGGCATTCTCGCCGAGGTTACGACTATGCTGGTGTTGTCGAGCCCACGCCTGGCGGGCGGTCGCTTCAAGATGTTGGCCAAGGTTGTCTTGGCCGATGACGCTTTCGGCCTCCTGTGTGAGGTGGGCGATCACGTCGCGGATGTTGTTGTTCGTGGGACGTGTCCTCACCAACCGTTCTCCCGCCGTCGCGAGCAGCGCACGCCGCTGATCTACGGTCGCGAGCTTGGCCGCTTCCCTTGTCGCTAGCACAAACCCGGCACTTGCGGCGAAAAACGGTCCGCTGCTCTGGGTGACCATCTGCTCGATGGCCACCGCGACGTCTTCGAAAGTGCGGCAATCCACGTATTCCGTTTTGAGCGGAAAAATGCGTCGGTCGAGAATCCGTACGATCTCGTCATCGAGCAGTACGCTTTTGGTAATAAGGGTCGGCATAGTGATAGGCTTGACCATCACCATCTCCTTTGTCTGTTTGTTTGACGCGTTCTGTTTTGGATTTCGGTCAGAAATCCTGGGAGGTAATATTCTGCCGATTGGCGGATTTCGCCTTGAGGTCCCATTGCGTGAGATTTTTCACGGCTTCCGCTGCCACCTCGCAGGCCCGCGTTATTCCGCCGTTGTCGCCCCAGACGCCTGTCAGGCGGTTGGCAATGACAGAGCAAATCGAACCTGCGCGGAATCCGTAGAGACGAGCGAGCGTCAGGAATGCGGCCGTCTCCATCTCGAAATTGAGGACGCCGGCGCGTTTCATCTCTTCGAAGATCCGTTCGCCTTCTAGCGACATGAACCCATTGAACGCTGGCCGTCCCTGTCCGGCGATGAACGAGCCGCTGGTCGCTCCCGTTCCGACGCGATGCGCGTATCCCTTGGAGGAGGCGGCGTCCACCAGCGAGAAGGTTACTTCGTGCGATGCGACGGCAGGATATTCGTTCCGGACGTAGAAATGGGACGTTCCATCCAGTCGAACCGAGGCGTCGTTGATGATCAGCGACCCTGTCTCGATATCTTCCTTGAGGGTCCCACAAGTGCCGACACGAATGAACGTATCGATACCGAGCCGGAACAGATCGGCCAGGATGATGTCGAGCGAGGGAGCGCCCATCATCGTCGAAACGGCTCCGATGCGCGCGCCCTTGTAGACGCCGACCGCGGCACGGTAGCCTCTCGGTAGGCTGATGGTCTTCTGCTCGTCCCACTGACTTGCCATGAGATCGACCCGGTCAGGATCGCCCGGCAGAAGAACATACCTCGGCAGATCGAGTTCTTTGAGGGCGTTGATCCTACGGCGATCGCCCGTGTTGGCGGTTGCTGTTTCTTCAGTCGCGTTGCTGGTCATGGATAATTCCAATCTTCTCTTGTGCGGCTAGTTGGCGCGCCACTTGACGACGTATCGTTCCAGGAGCGTGACTGCTCCGAACATGGACAGCGCGAGGGCTGACGACATCGCGATCGAAGCGTACAGAACGTCGGTCCGGTAATCGAAGGTGGACTGGATGATGAGCATCCCGATACCCCTTTCAGCCCCGACCCATTCGCTCACGATCGCGCCGATCACGCTGCTGGTCGCAGCGATCTTCAGGGCGGTGAAGACAAAAGGCAGCGATCGCGGAAGCCGCAGTCGGAAGAATACCTCCCGTTGGTTCGCCGACAGAATTTTCATCAGCTCCATTTCCGAATGAGATACGGACTCGAGGCCTCGTAGCGTGTTGACCAGGGTCGGAAACATGCAGATGATCGCGGCGATTGCTACTTTCGATGTCATCGTCAGACCGAAGACCAGAATCAGTATTGGCGAAAGCGCAATGATCGGAATGGTGTTGAACAGGACGACGACCGGAAAATAGGTGGTTCTCAGGAACTGACTATGCACGAACACGGTGGCCAAGAAGAAACCGATCGCGTTTCCGATAAGGAAGCCTAGGAGGGCCTCGGCTGCTGTTGGGCGGATGTTGTCCCAAAGCAGTTGTCGGTGCTGCCAAATGGCCTTGGCAACCGTCAGAGGGTCCGGAGCGATAAAGGGTCTGACCTGAAAGCCGGTGATAACGGCTTGCCAGAGTGCAACCAGCGATACGAGCCCGATCGCGGGCAAAATCCACGCGCCAATACTTCTCATTGATCCGCTCCCGTCTCATGGGCTTTTTCCAGAACACCTCGCAACTGCGAGGTAATTTGGAAGAATTCTGACGATGTACGGTCGATCAGGTTTCTGGGTTTATGTTCATCAAGTTTGATTTCTTCGACGATCCGGCCAGGCCGGGCTCCCATGACGACGACGGTTTCGCCAAGAAAGGCCGCCTCAGAAAGGCTGTGGGTTACGAAGACGATGGTTGTCCCCGTCTCCCTCCAAATTTTCAGCAGTTCTTCGTTGAGACTGTCGCGTGTGATTTCGTCGAGCGCACCGAAAGGTTCGTCCATCAGGAGTATTTCCGGCTGCGTGACGAGCGCCCGGGCGATCGCCACCCTCTGCCGCTGGCCGCCCGAGAGCTGCCAGGGATAGGAGCTTTCACGACCTTTCAAGCCAACGAGCGCCAACAGGTCCGCGGGGTCGCGAGACTGGCGCTTTGATCGAGTCCAACCGCCAACCTGTAGCGGAAGGGCGACGTTGTCCAGCGCGGTTCGCCAAGGTAGAAGCGTTGCCTCCTGGAAGACAAAAGAGAATCGTCTCTGACGACGCGCCTCACTTGGACTTGAACCAAAGACCTCGATATTGCCTCCAGTGCTCTCCAGCAGGTCGGCGATGTTCCGGAGCAGCGTGGATTTCCCGCAACCGGATGGTCCGATCAGCACCACAAACCGACCCTTTTCCGTCTCCAGTGAGATATTCTTGAACGCAGATACCTGCGCGAACGACATCGACAGGTCGGAGACCTTGATCGCAAGCTGATTTGACATGATTTATTAGCCCAGTTTAGGTCGTGTATCGGCGGTCAGATCCAGGATCTCCCAGGTGACACACTCTTCGAGCACGGGTGCCTTGTCGGGGAATTTGCCGATTTCCTTGAATAGGTCGAGCTGGGTCTGCAGCTTTTCCCGAGCGTGCCAGCCCCAACCGTGTTCCTTCGTCGTCTCGTCGAACGTGAGGGACATGATGAGGTCGATGGTCTTATATTCGACTTCGCGGTCCAGAGCAGGGTACGCATCGCACATCAGATCGACGGCGGCGCGCCTGTTTTGAAATGCCCAGCCCCAGCCCTTCGAAACGGCTCTGATGAACTTTACGAGATTGTCTTTCTGACTTTCGTAAGCATCCGCCGCCACGAAATAGGAATTTGCGTAGTTCGGAACCCCGGTGTTTGCCGGAATAAGCGTTACGATTTCGGGGCCAAGAGCGGACAGGGCCTTGGTGTTCGTAAGAAAGCCTGTCACTGCGTCGACCTGGCCTGAAATCAGCGGTGTCATGTCCGCGCCCATCGTGACAACCTTCACGCTGTCCCGGTTGATGCCGTTTTTCGCCATGATCAGATCAAGGAGATAGCGGCCATTCGGGTTGATCGCCACGGTCTTGCCCACTAGATCCGCGGGTGTATGGACTGGTGATTTTGGAAGGGAAATGTAGGCGTAGGGTGAGTATCGGAAACCGCTTGCGAAAAGCTTCAAGGGCCTGCCTGCTTCGAAAGCCGTGAAGAATTGCGCCGTTGACGACAATTGGCCAATCTGCGCCTGCCCGGCAAGGATCGGAGGGACGGTCTGCGCGTTTGGCCCGCCCGGACCGAACGTAAGATCAAGGCCTTCGTCTTTGAAAAATCCCTTCTGCTGCGCGACGATGTCGCCGACTTGGCCATTGCCGATAAGCCAGTCGTATTGAACGCGTACCGAAGTCAGATCCTGGGCTGACGACGTGTTGAACGTAACCATAGCACCCGCTGTCGCCGCGGCTGCCGATTTCAGAAAACTGCGTCTCCCAAGGATTGTCATTTCAAAGATGTTTTTATTGGCAGATGACATGATTGCTCCCCTTTTATGTTCCGAGGCTCAGTAGTAGAGACGGCGAGGCGGGCCGGAAAGAACCAGTTGCGAATGAATATGGAACCAGTAGCTCTGATCGCTCAAAACGTTCTCGAAGCTCGTGATGCCGATCGTGGTATCGTTGGCACCGCAACCAATCTGGCGCGCTGGTTCCACCAAGCTCACTTTAACAGAGTGCGCGATCGCCCTTGCCCGGGAAACGGAGAGGAACGTGTAAAGGCTCTATAGGAGCTCGTCGTTGCTATCTTCCCAGCATGGTCGAGGATGGTCTACTTATGAAGTTGGGTGATGCCCCTATCGCGTCTGCGCTTAAAACGACTGAAATGACTCGCTCAACGGCAGCGATGCTGTTGAAAGAACCTCATACTTTCGACTCAAGCGGCACCCGACGGTGCGCTCGAAGCCAGACGATTATGACGTTGAACTAGCTGGAGTTGTGACTGTACACGAGGTTTGAACGTAGTGGTCGCAGGTTCGTATACGGTCAAGACCACGTTCCCGTCATGCGGCGCCAATTGCCCGGTTGACCATTAAACCGAGTCTTATCCTGAAATAACCCGAGGGATGCATGCAAATATAAAGACTGCTCGTTAGGTCTTCGGTCAACTAGGCGTTGGCGTCGACTATGTAACCCTCAGTGGCCAGTTCTCGGACCTTCGCCAAATGTTATCGGTGTTGGGTCAGTCCAGCCTGCGCATATGTTAAGCCGAGATCTGCCTTCATCGCCGGTCGCATCAGGCCCTAGACGAAACGTGAGCTCCCGAGCCCGAGTGCTGGGCCGAGGGAGAAAAGACCTATCCTGGCGACGAAGGGGTCATCAGCGTCGGCCGCCGGAAAGCTTGAGAGCTCCCTGCGAACGACGAAGTATCAACATTGCCCAGGCGCCGATGAAGGGGCCAGGCGCGAGTACGACAAAGCACCATTGCCAACTGCCAAGCCAGGCGGCTAGGTGCGGCATCAACCAGATGACGAAGACGGTAAGGGCAAAGCCGAGTCCCATCTGCAGCGAAAGCGCTGTTCCCACGAGGTCTCGGTCTGCCAGTTCCGTTACGGCGGCGGAAAAGAGGGGGGAGTCCCCGACGATCGCGATGCCCCAGACGACGGCGATGAGAATGAGCAGCCAGGTCGGCCCTGAAAATGCAAAGCCGATGAGCAGTGCGCAAAGGCCCGACACGACCATCAGGCCCATCGTCGTGGCGGTGCGCCCAAACCGGTCTGACAGGAGGCCGCCGGCCACACATCCGAAAAGACCGACGGCGATGGCGACGAAAGTGATGAACGAGGCCATGTTCGGGGGAACCGTGCCTTCCGCAGCCGTGCGCATGAACATGAGCAGCCATGCCCACATCGCGTAAAGTTCCCACATGTGGCCGAAGTAGCCGATATTCACCAGGAAGAGATCGCGATCACGCAAGACCTGGCCAATCTGCCGCGGATCGAAAACGGCTTTGCCGAATGGGTAAGGTCCTTCGCGCGCAAACAGCAGAAAGGAGAGAGCTGCAACGAGCGATGCAGCGCTGGACAGGCCGATGACGAGCCGCCAGTCGATATGCTCCGTAATGGTCCGAAAGAGATGAGGCATGGACGAGCCAAGCGTGAGGGCACCGACCACGGCGCCGAGCGCAAGCCCCCTGTTGAGCACGAACCAAGTGGAGACGAGCTTCAGAGCCGGAGGGTAGACGGCGGCGAGCGCCACGCCGGTCGCAAAACGGCAGGCGACGGCTCCGACGGGGCCGGGTTCGAGCAGCAGTAGGGCATTCACGCCGGCCGCCAGGATGGAGGCGACCGCCATGAGGCGGTTGAGGCGAACAATGTCGGGCAGGTTGACGAGGCTTGCCAGCAGCGCGCCCGTCACGAACCCGATCTGCACGCCGTTCGTCAGCCAGGCAACGATGCTGTCCGAAAGCTGCCAGGCGGCCTTGAGCTCGGGTGTTATGGCGGTGGCGGAAAACCATGTCGTCATGGAAAGGACGACCGAGAGGCACAAGATGAAGAGAACCAGCCAGGGATTGGTGTCCGCGGGCCGGTTGACGGCAGATGGAGCGTTCCCGGTGCTGGACACCGGTCAGGCCTTTGCGAGGGGAACCGTGTAGACTGTCGCAGTTCCGCTGAGGCAGGTCTCGCCTGCTTCATTGCGCACGCTGGTGACGATCTTGCAGATCGGCTTGTCGTCGCGGACCTCGGTGACCTCGACGTGCGCGGTGATCATCTCGTCCACGCCGACGGCCTTGGCGAATTTCCACTCGACGCCGAGGAAGACGGTGCCCGGACCGGGCAGGTCTTCGGCAACCACGGCATTGAGCATGCCGGATGTGACGCCACCTTGGACGATGAGCTTTCCGAAGACCGATGCGTCGGCGAGCGCACGGTCGTAGTGCAGGGGATTGCGGTCCCCGGTCATTTCGGAGAAGGTCTCAATGTCCTTCATCGTCGTGCGTCGCGACCGTTCGGCCGTATCGCCGACCTTCGGCTTGCCGTTGACGATGCCGGCCCAGCCATCCTGTTTGATGTCGCTCATGTCATGCCCTTTCCTTGGATTGTTTCTGGCGGAAGGTGGACAGGGTACACCCGTCGATCCGCGTGGGGATCATTTCGACGGCCTTTCCGATCGCGCAGCATTTTACGGGCAGAGAGAATTTTCATGGTATTTCAAGTGGTTATATTATGTTTAAAGAATAGAGCTGCCAAAACAATGAAAGTGGGAGTAGGGGATAAAAACGGGGGCAATAACACCGTTTTGGCGGTGGTCTTCGTCTTCGCTTAATTGCTGCTCCCGTCGTTCTTCACTTCCACTGAATTCGCCTACTCCATTTCTTTCCCACATCATCAATCTGCGCTCGCTTCAGGATGGTGTAAAGCCGTTTGCATTGGCGGGAGCGCGCTGGCGTAGAACGGCGTGCGCAAAGGCGGGTCTGCTTCGAGTGATAGTATCGTTGGAGCTAGGTTCGAGCAGTTGGCCGATCATAGGGAGTTATTAACTCTGGAGGGGCATCGTATGGAGGTCGGCTAATTTCGCGCGACAGGAACTCGCATTCGGTCAGCAGGAGGATCGATTTGCCAGACGCCGGGAAAAGAAAACCGTTCTCATCCCCAAATGATGCGGGGGCGGATGCGCCGCCAACACATGGGGAACGACGCCGTTGGCCAAGACCCACCAAAATTGCCGAGACGGGCGGCGCGCCCTCGTCCCCCGCATTGCAGCCGCTGAACTTCTCCACGCTTGATCTAGCCCCGGCTGATCAGTTCGCCGCCTGGCAGAGCTATCTGGCGCCACTCATCGACATCAAGTTACCCGATGGTGTTGATCCCGAAGGTGGGTTTCCGGCAAGTCATACGGCTTGGAATCTCGGCAGCATGCTCATTGTACAGCAGGACGCGCCTGCTCACAGTTATCAGCGCACATCCGCGAAACTGCGGTCCAGTCCTATCGACCATTGGCAAGTAGTGGTGCTGCAGGTCGGCCGGACATGGACCGAAGTGGAAGGATCGGTTTGCGAAGGAGAGCCGGAAAAAGTCGAATTCAGATCCCTCGGCTACCCGTTTCGAGGCAGGGCGACCAATTCCCGAAGTCTTTCGATTTTTTTGCCTCGCGAATTGTTCACTGACGTTGCTGCAGGCCCGGACATCAGGAACAACACGGCCATAGCGGGCAATTACGCAAAGCTTCTGATTGAATATATCGACAGTATCGAAGCGAACCTTGCCAATTTGACGGCTCAGGACCTGCTGCAGATCGTACAAACAACGCGGGACATGATGGTTACTTGTGTCTCATCATCCCCGGAGGCTTCCACAACAACAGAAATGCAGGGCAATCTCGCGCTTATGGAGCGGGTCCGCCGCTACGTGCAGCGAAATCTAAGTTCACCAGGCCTTACTCCGGACGCCCTCTGCCGCGAGCTTGGAACCTCGCGAACACGGCTCTACCAGTTGTTCGAACCCAGCGGCGGTGTCCATCATTATATACAGAAACGACGTCTCCTGTCGGCGCACGCAGCACTTAGCAATCCCGTGAACCGGCAGCAGATTATCGAAATCGCGGCAGCGGTCGGCTATACGTCCGCGGCTCATTTCAGCCGGGCTTTCAGCAAGGAGTTTGGCTACAGCCCACGTGAGGCGCGTAGTGTCGCCGTGCCACCGTATTTTGCGCATGCCGTTTCGCCCGTGGAACTCGCGGGCCACTCATTCGACGATTGGCTCAAATCGCTTGGCCATTGAGGATGCCGGCTCGATTCCGGCCAACTGACGCTAACGCCGAACCATGTAGCCCTTTCTCCCCTCCGCTTCGTTGAAGCGGCGGAGCCCAGCCATATTCCTCACGAGAATCAGGCCCCCATAGCAGATATGGACGGATTGGCAACTCCCCGGATGCGCGTCTAACGACAGTGCAGAGCGAAGAAAGTATACCGGAACAAGAATGACGACAGCGTCAAGAAAAGCTGAAGAAAACAAACGCCGCTGATCGAAAAGAAAAAAACCTTGGGGGTCAAAATCAATGAAAACAATACGCCCGCTATCTTCCCGTCCAAATGTCAACGCTCTATTCGGCGATGTGCGTGTCGTACGCTCAAAGCAACGGCCTCGGCATATCCTGGTGGCCGGCGGCGCCGGTTTTCTTGGGTCGCATCTTTGTGAGCGCCTTCTCAAGGCGGGGCACACGGTTATCTGTGTTGATAATTTCTCGACCGGGCTTGAACGCAACATCCGCCGTCTGCGCAACTATGACCGCTTCAGTGTTTTAAAGCATGATGTCGTTGATCCCGTCGATGTCGAGGTTGACGAAATATACAATCTTGCGTGCCCGGCATCCCCTCCGCACTATCAGGCAGATCCGGTTCACACGATGAAGACGTGTGTCCTTGGCGCTCTCAACCTGTTGGAGCTGGCGGCGCGAACGGGTGCACGCATATTCCAGGCTTCCACGTCCGAGATATATGGCGATCCACTAATTCACCCGCAGGTTGAGAGTTACTGGGGTAATGTCAATTCGTTCGGCCCGCGGTCTTGCTATGACGAGGGCAAGCGAAGCGCGGAGACCCTGTTCTTCGATTTTAACAAGAAGCATCAGGTCGAGATCAAGGTGGCGAGGATATTCAACACGTATGGGCCGCATATGCGTCCCGACGATGGCCGCGTCGTCTCCAACTTCATCGTGCAGGCGCTGAAAGGGCAGGACATCACAATTTTCGGTGACGGCTCACAGACGCGCTCGTTCTGCTTCGTAAACGATCTCATCGATGGGTTCCAACAATTGATGTCAACCGAAGCCTCATTCACGGGCCCGGTCAATCTCGGCAATCCAGGAGAGTTCACCATTCTTGAGCTCGCTCAGATGGTCATTGAAATGACCGGCTCGCGCTCGAAAACCATTCGAAAGCCCTTGCCGACGGACGATCCGCGCCAGCGGCGGCCGGATATTTCGCTGGCCGAACGTCAACTGGGCTGGCGCCCCCTGGTGCCGCTCGCAGTCGGCCTGGAAAAGACGATCCATTATTTCGATCGGCTTCTCTCGGAAGAAGCACATGAGCTAGCGGAGATTGCATAATGTCTGCGCGCAGGGTTCTCGTTACGGGCGGCGCCGGCTACATCGGCAGTCACACCGCCAAGCTGTTGCACGCGAACGGCGTCGAGCCGATCGTCTTCGACAACCTCGCTACCGGAAATCGCTCATCGGTTCGATGGGGACCATTCGTGCACGGCGATATCCTCGATACGAGCAGCCTCGCCAGGACGCTCACCCAGTATAAGCCGGATGCAGTGGTGCACTTCGCGGCCTCTGCATATGTTGGCGAATCTGTCGAGGATCCCGCCAAATACTACCGCAATAATGTGGCCGGAACGCTATCACTTCTGGATGCCTGTCGCCACGCGGATGTAGATAAGGTCATCTTCTCATCGAGTTGCGCGACATATGGTGTTCCGGATGTGCTTCCGATCACCGAGAATACGCCGCAGCGGCCGATCAACCCCTATGGCAGGACCAAGCTGATCGCCGAGCAAATCCTTCAGGATTACGCTGCAGCCTATTTCCTGAAATATGTAGCCTTGCGTTATTTCAATGCATGCGGCGCCGACCCCGAGGGCGAGCTTGGCGAGTGGCATGAGCCCGAGACGCATTTGATCCCGCGAGCATTGCTTGCCGCGGGAGGATCCATTGAACGCCTCAGCGTCTTCGGTGACGACTATGCGACGGAGGATGGCACCTGCATCCGTGACTATGTTCATGTGACCGACCTAGCCCGTGCACACGTGCAGGCGCTGGATCATCTCATTGGTGGCGGCCAGAACCTGTGCGTGAATCTCGGAACTGGACGCGGCTCTTCGGTAGGCGAGATTATCGAAACCATTGGCCGCGTTACCAAGCGCGAAGTGCCGGTTGAGATGCACCCTAGGCGCGCCGGCGATCCGCCAGCGCTCTATGCAGATCCCTCCTTTGCTCGCAGCACGCTCGGATTTTCACCTGAATACTCCGATATGGAAACGATCGTTCGCACCGCCGCTCCCTTTTTTGGGCTGGAGCCGCGGACATGAACGCGCGTAGCAAAAGGAGCGTGGAACGGCAGCCGTTTCTAGTACCTGTTCTGACCGGGGCAAGAAAGGGTGAATACCTCCTCGGTGCAGCAATCTGGCTGACGATGCTGTTCTATTTCTGGTCCTGGTGGCTTCAGCCGGCGCACTATATTGGCTTTTGGGGCTTTGCCTCTGTTACCGCTATTCTAATCTGGGTCACCCTGTTGCCGGGCTATTTCATAGCCATATTCTATCGTGCGAGAAAGCCGAACGGAGCGCTTGGACTACCTGCCGGACGCCGAGTCGCCATGGTCGTCACCAAGGCGCCATCAGAGCCGTTCTCGGTTGTGGCGAAAACGCTGGACGCCATGCTCGCCCAGGAATATGAGCATGATGTGTGGCTTGCGGATGAAGATCCGACTCTGGAAACATTGAGGTGGTGCAAACAACACGGCGTTTTCGTTTCGACACGAAAGAACCGGCCTGATTATCATCTGTCTACCTGGCCGCGCCGCACACGCTGCAAGGAGGGCAATCTCGCGTTTTTCTATGATCATTACGGCTATGACCGCTACGACTTCGTTGTGCAGCTCGATGCCGATCATGTTCCTGCGGACGGATATCTCATCGAAATGTTACGTCCCTTCGCTGATGCCGGTGTCGGTTACGTATCGGCGCCAAGCATTTGCGATCAAAATGCGTCGGAGAGCTGGTCGGCCCGCGGCAGGCTCTGTGCGGAAGCCAGTCTGCATGGGTCGCTCCAGGCTGGGTATAACAACGGTCTGGCCCCGCTTTGCATCGGATCACATTATGCCGTGCGCACGTCCGCACTGAAGCAGATTGGTGGTCTGGGACCGGAACTAGCCGAAGATCATTCCACGACCTTGATCATGAACGCCCACGGCTGGCGCGGTGTGCACGCGCTTGACGCTATCGCACATGGCGATGGCCCGCGGACGTTCGCCGATCTTGTTACCCAGGAGTTCCAGTGGTCACGCAGCCTCGTCATGGTGCTCCTGCAATATTCACCGATCTACGTTCCGCGCCTGTCGCTGAAGCTGAAATTTCAGTTTCTGTTCTCTCAGTTGTGGTACCCTTTGTTTGCGTTCTTCATGGTTCTCATGTTCCTCATGCCGATACTGGCACTGGTGCGCCAACAGAACTTTGTCGCCGTGACCTATCCAGATTTCTTGGCCCATTTCATGCCGCTTTCGATCACGCTGATGGTGCTGGCCTACCGTTGGCGTTCGAGCGGGTCGTTTCGTCCGATCAATGCAAAAATCCTCAGCTGGGAGGCGATGTTTTTTCTCTTCGCGCGGTGGCCCTGGGCATTGGCTGGAACCATCGCTGCGGTTCGCGACTGGATAAGCGGTTCGCATGTCGACTTCCGGATCACACCGAAGGGAACATCTGAGGTGGACCCGTTGCCCTCGCGTGTTCTCATGCCATATGGGCTGCTATCGGTTGTGTCCGTTCTGCCGGTTCTATTGGTGCAGGATGCGGGCGAAACGCGTGGATTCTATATTTTCGCGATTATCAATGCCGCGCTCTACACACTTCTGTTTCTGATTATCGTCATCCAGCATGCCAGAGAGAATGTCGTCAGGATCCGGACGAGAACATATCGTCCCGCGATGGCGGCAAGCCTCCTCGCTCTCATCATGTTGCCGGGATTTGCGCTGTTCGAGCACGGAAAAGAGGGACTGGAGTCACTCGCTTGGGGCGGCAGGCTCAGACTCTATGAGACGAAATATGCAGTATCAGGCGCCGGAATCGCTAGTGGGGAACTTCGTTCATTGACGTTCAAGCCACGCTGGCTGCCCGCCACGCCAGCCAACAACTTCTCGCAAGAAGAAGAGCTCGAGGGGGGCGCAATCAAATGAAATGGACGACCAAAGAGACAACGGACCAGCGGAACATTCGCCGAAAGTGGAGGCTGGCGGATTGTGCATCGCTTACACGTCACTCTGCCTGGCAGGGTCAGCGTTCACGCATATTGCGCATGCCGCAGAGGGGGTTGTTCCCGCGGCCGAGGCGAAGCCGATGACAGGTGTTGAGCTTTACATGCTCTATCGCAACAAATCCTGGGCTTGGAACGATGGCGCCGGTCGCTTCGACGATGCGCAGCGCCGGTTCACGGCAATCACCGGTGCGGGGGGCACCACCGCGTGGGCGCAGGGCCGGTGGGTCGTAACCGACGACGGCCGCCTGTGCATCAGTGCTGAATGGCACACGGCGTCAGGGGTCCATCCCAACACCAGCTGCTTCAGCCATAAGCGCGCCGGCCAGACCATCTATCAAAAGCGGGAGCCGTCCGGCGCCTGGTACGTCTTCCGGCATGCCGAGCCGGTCGAAACTGACGAATCCAAAAAACTCGTCGGAGAGAATCTGGTGTCAGCTGACATTAGGGTGATCAAATCCAAACTTGAAAATCAAAAAAGACTAGCAGGCAATACGTTGACGAATGCTAGCAGGAGGAAAGTACAATGAACAAGAACAAGACACGCACAGCCATTGCGGTCTCATTTGCAACACTGCTGTTGACCGGCACCGTGCTTGCGGCGAGCGTTCCGCGGGGCATACCAACGAATACCGCGCCGAAGGCAACGCATGGGTTCGACAAGCGCCCGGTGATTGGCCCGACTTCGGTTGTGTTTGGCGCGTATGACCCGCATGGCGATTTCAGCGCTGATCCCAACTCCAAAATTGAGCACCTGTTTCTGCCATGGGAAGACGTTGACCTGTCATCCTTGTCCCTTGCGGACGATTATGCCCAGCAGCGCGGGCGGAAGCTTTATATCACGATCGAACCATGGTCCTGGGCTCTTGACTGGAGATTGTCGCCCGAACAATTGCTTAGCGGCATCCTGGCAGGACGATATGACGCCAACATGGCTGCAGTCTGCTCCACCGCGGCCGGACTCAAGAGCGATGTCACCATCCGTTGGGCACAGGAAATGGATGCAAACGACAACCAGTTCACCTGGTCGCACTGGAAGGCCGCAGATTATGTTTCGGCCTACAGGCGCATGGTGGGCGTGTGCCGTCAGCACAACAAATCGGCAAATTACATGTGGTCGCCGAAGGGGGAGCCTGATCTGGCGGCGTTCTATCCCGGCGACGACGTAGTGGATCTTGTTGGCCTGTCGGTGTTCGGGTTACAGCAATATGACAGGGACCAGTTTGCGAAAGACAGAACGTTTGCGGAGGTGCTCGAGCCCGGTTACCGCATTGCCGCCACCTTCGGGAAACCGGTCGTCGTGGCAGAGTTGGGCTACGAGGGTGATTCCGATTACGTCCGCAACTGGGCGGACAACGCGGCCAAGCAATACGCCGAGTTTCCGAGGCTGACCGCAGTCGTCTATTTCAACGACAAGGAGGTCTATCCTTGGCCACGGCCTTATGGACTTCCCAACTGGCGCGTCGTCAGTGACGAAGTGGTCAACTAAACGCATTCAGTCATTGCCGTTCAGGAGGACGAACAAATGAGAAAATTCAAAACACTATCGCTTCTGTGCATGCTTACTGCAGCCACCGGTGCAATTACCGTCGACGCCCATGCCGCGCAGACCAAGATGGCCAAGCTCCCTGCAATGTCAGAGCCGCTGACCAGCAACGAACTGGTCAAGCTCTACGGCAATCGCTCATGGATATGGAAGGATGGTGCCGGCTATTTTTCCGTGAAGCGGCGCGAGTTCAAAGCCTGGACAGGGGAGGGAGCAGGTTCATACGGCATCGGCCACTGGTTTGTTACGGGCCCTGGCAAGCTCTGCTTCAAAGCTATGTGGTATGCAAAGGCCGGCAATGCTGATGCTCTGACTTGCTTCAGCCACCGCAGGAAGGGCCGCACGATCTTGCAGAAGCGCGAACCAGATGGGGATTGGTACGCATTCAAGACCAGTCCCGCGGCTGCAGGAGATGAATATCGGAAGATACAGCCGGGCGATTACGCTACATCGCGCCTCGTCCGGCTTCGAGCAAAATTATCGCCGGCAGCAAAGTAACGGCGCGTGCATCGGACGATACTATCGCGCTGGCGGTGCGACGATTCTGCTTGGGCCGATCCAAGTCTATCGCGGAAAGCACCTGGAAGTTTGGCCAAACCCGCTTGGCGTACAGATCCAGGGTGCCCGACCCAGATATGAAGCCTTCGTGGCGACAGGCCGGCCAAGCTTTTTCATCGCCGTCGGCTTGCCGGTCTTCTTGGCTTTCACGGTTCTCGAATATGCGGCCTCGGGTGAAGATGCTTGTGCTTGAACCGCACCCGCCAAGCCGATTGCCAGCGTGGCTGCCATCAGAATACGCGCTGGATTGACCAGCTGTGACATCTTGTACCGCTGCAATAAGCTGAACGTGAAAGCTTCAACGCCGTTTGTCATCTGACCTCTCCATGTCTCGATGCGTGAAGGCTACTACGGGTGGCTTTCCCGTCATTTAAGTTCTTCGGTACAATTAGAACCAATTTAGAACGTTGGTCTCTTTGCTGTTGGAAAGTCGTAATAAAGCCAAAATGCGCTCGGCGGGCGCTCCTGCCGTATTTGGTTGAATCACCTGACAGCAGTTGTCGACGCACATAGCCTCTGCTCCGGGCGGTTCAGCAAAGGAAAATGCTGCCGGCCAGTTCCCGGTGGGACAGAGAGTTTTGGTGATTGATCCGGCAAATCCGCTCTCAGAGCAGGCAGGGTGATTCAGGAAGGAGGGCTTCTCTGGAATTGTTTGGCCGGATGACACCAGTTGAATTCAGCGCTAAACTGTTAGTTTCCGCGGTATAGGATCAGCGATTGGCAGAAATATATCAATCAGCGGCATCACTTAATGTCTCGAGCGACGAACTTGAGATCGCACACGTTAGTCATCTTCTCGAAGCTGAGCCTGACTTAGCGTACGAGAAGGGGAAAGAACGTGTCTTGCCGAATGGAAATAGAATAATTGCGCACACTGGCCTTTGGTCCAGAAGCGCAGAATACAGAATACCCGGTGACCTCGACGGACAGATCGCTGAACTATTCACACCGCTTAGCCAGGATCTTGATCACTGGCTCGACGTGTCATCTCGGTACAGAATACGCATATTTTGCGGACTCTGGTTGAAGGACGAAAATGAGGGCATAGACCTTGACCCCCAAACACTGATCGAAGTGGCACTGCGAAACGCCTCTATCGAATTCGACATCTACTCGCCGGTCAAACCCAGCCCAAGCAGCAGCTTGGGGCAGACGGAGGTTTATGGGCGCTCGGTCCTGCGGAGATGGACATCTTTGTGACTGATGAAACCAACCCGTTTGCGGATTCCACTGAGTTCTGGACGAAGTTGCGAGAGCCGGTCGCATCATCGCGCTCATAGAGCTCTTTGGACGCACGACGGTCGTACATTTTGACGCGCGGCAGATAACACCCAAAACGACCGAACCAGCCTAACCGCGCGTGCTTGGTACTATCATCACCGAAGGTCCGCGGCGCAAATCAAGTTCAAGCTCTTGCGGCGAGTGCTGTAGATATTCCTCGCTGCGTTGAGTATCGATTCTCGTGCGGCATCGAATGCTAGTAGACAGTCTTTTTCGATGGTGTCTCTATTCGACGCGGCAGATTTTAGCGCGTCGGCTTCGACATAAAAGCAGACTTCAAACAATCCATCATGTCCGTAGAACCTTATGCGCTGATGGGCTGTATCGTAGCTTCGGCTCCGATTAGGAAAAGATAATGACATAAGTTTTTCCAGTACGTGTTAATAAAAATATGATGTATATTTGGGTTCTCTGGCATACGCATACAACAAATAATATCTAAATTGAGATGTTGGAAGTTTCTAACTTAGATATTTTTCTTTCCGTAGGTATTTTTATTACTGAATTGTCAAAAAAGCGCCGGCGAAAACTGCTGTTCGCAGGCAAAAAGGAAGTGCCATGGTCACTCGTGTCAAACATAGCGTCGTACAGTTCGCTCATCCGTTCACACTCCCCGGTATCGAAGGTACACTCCCGCCGGGTGAATACAGCGTGGATGAAGACGACGAATTAATCGATGGCGTATTAACGGTTTCCTATCGGCGCGTCGCGACCTACGTAACTGTTCCCGCTCGAAATATTACATCATCAAAAAGGCAGGTTTTCGCAATCGACTATGGCGACCTTTCAGCTGCGTTGGAGCGGGATCGGGAACCAAGAAATTCACTGCCTAGTTAATAACGCCGCCGGCACGACCTATCGCAGGTAATTTTCCCAGGTGATGAAAAAATCCGGTCTGACGTAGAGCAAATCAGCTCTATCAGCAGAGATAGGTGATTTACGGCTGACTGGCGGACCTTTGGACAGGGAACACTCGCCGAGCGCATGGGAAGAGCTTCACGGCTTCCCGCCATGGAAACCTATTCACCAAAATCAGCCTCGTTGGCGCGGTGGTTCAGTGCTTTCGGACCTTGCGCGAGCCAACCGAAGTGTTGATCCTTTCGCAATCGCCATTGTACTTCAGGATGAGCTGTTCGGCGTCATCCTTGTTCAGGTCGAACGCTTCCATAAGGTGGTCGACGGTATAGGTCTCTCCTGCCTTTCCAGATGTGCGGTTCTTCCAGCCTGAAGCAAGTTTATCGTCGGTCATTGAATTTCCTCCGCGCATTGCGCGCAAGTTATTGGGCGCTCACTTGCAAAGGAAAGCAAGCATGAAACTAGCAGCGTAGTGAAGGAGTAGAAATGCGCTGGACCAAGGGCGAACCGACCAGATTCACTGCTATGTTCAAATCCGCGTTTTGCCATCGTAGCGCATGATCACGAAACTGCATTCGTGCTAACCAAATTTGTTTAGGCGTCCCCAATTTAGCCTCATATCGCCTCCTTCATGAGCAACGCCAAAGAGGGAGGTAGAAATGTCTTACACACGCACAATAGGAACGTACTGCTTGTCGCTAGGATTGGCGCTGTCGGTCAGTGCCTTGCCTGCGCTTACGGGGATTGCAAAGGTCGATACGGCCTATGCAAAAGATGGAAACGGTGGAGGTAACGGCGGCGGCAATGGCGGTGGAAACTCCGGGGGCAAAGGCGGCGGCAAAAGCGACCATTCCGGGAAAGGAAATGCGTTTGGACAAAGCAAATCAAGCAAAGCCGCGTATTCCAAGTCTGAAAAGCGCTCCAGCGTGAAAACGGCAAAGGTAGATGTTGCCAAAGAGAAGAATACCCTTGGCCCATTGAACGCGGCTCATGCATCGGCAACGGCTCGTGCCAATGCCGCGCCGAATTCCGCAGTGGGTAAAATCGCAACCTATGAAGAGAGCAGGGAAGCTGCTCTTGCCGTAGAGGATCCGGTCGAACGTCAAGAACTGCTGGAACAAGCAAGAGTGGATCTGGAAGCGGCTTTCGGGACCGAACTCTCGACGGCAGAGATTGCTCAGGTTGACGATCTGCTGGACGCTGAAAAATAACTAGCGCACAATCACGATAACGATGCAGCGATTCAGGATCGCTGTATTTTTTTATCCTCTGTGGGGTGGAGCAAGTGGGCTCACACCAACAAGCCAATGCTTTGGCACAAGGCCGAACGTGGTTTTGACGTAAATCGCCATTGGCGGTGGGTTCGATTAATCTGCACGCCGTCCGATGTCCAGCAGACGTTTCTCGGCCGCATCATATTCCTCGCGCGTCAGGACTCCCGAGCGGTATTTTGCGGCGAGTTCAGATAGTCTCACAACGAAGTAGTCGGGGCTGTGCCCCCCATGCGTTTCCTCCCAGGTAGGGAATTGAGGCTTATCATCCGGTGAATAGGTCGGGTCCAGCCCCATGCAATGCGATCTGCCCGAAAATCCAACCGTCTTCGCCTCGCCAAAGCCATATCGGATCGCCGATCCGGAACAGATCGCCACGCGCCCTTGGCCTTGCTTTAAGACGGGCGTCGACGAAGATAACCTCGCCGCCTGCAGATTCTGCGACGACCAGCATATCGAGCTTTCGGCTGCTGACGATATCGCCGTCCGGGTGCGAAACCCATATGGCTCGTCCCCGCTCGGCCGGCATTCCGCGCACCATCGCCGCAATCGCTTTGCGGCCTCGGCTGACTCGGATGGAACGCCGCCGCCCCCAAATCCAAAAACTCCACAGCGGAGCGAGAACCACCCACGTCATTCTTGAACCCATCGGCTACGATGTGCGCAATGTATTGACGGGATTTCACGACCTGTTTGCGGTGATCAAGTGCAGGGCAGAATTGCCCCTTGTGACCGCTGCTGCTGACAGTTTGCGATCGAACGTTGCGAGCTGGCCCCCACGAGCCTTGGCGAGTGCAAGCAGATAGGTGTCAGTCACCTGCGCCGACGTTAGGATTTTTGTGGGAGCGATGTCAATTGAGCCAACAAGACTCACATCGTCCGGCCAAAAACTATGACCAGGGAGCGACCGCAACTTGCGGACGATCTCAACCACGAGTGAAGGTGAACCGGGAGAGTTGGGATATTTGGGATTGCCGACAATGCGGATGACACCATTCTCGGTAATAGGGCAAGTAGCCCATGCGATCTGCCCCATCGCCGCGAACCATTCGTGCGCATTGTCATGGGCTACATGGCCCGGATCGATCAAGGCAATCAGCACGTTGACGTCAAGCAGGAAGGTCATGGTAGTTCGTCACGCAAGGCATTCACGATTTCGAGCGTCACTGGCGGCGCATCCGGCCGAGCCGACAAGAGAGGGATGCCATTGCGCTCGCCGCTGCTCCGCGGGCGGCGCAGAGAACGTCTCGCCAGCTCGGAAATGACCTCGCCGACGCTCCGGTGTTGCTGGGCTGCCATCGCTTTTGCGGCGATCAGGACATCGTCGTCAATTGCTAGGGTCGTTCTCATTTCCGCCTCCACCGAGCATCAAACATCACGCATCATATAGCAATTGGCTCGCCTTCTCAAGGTGGAGCCGGTAGGTACAAGCTTATCAAGGCGCAAGCGCAGAAGATCGCAGCCGGGCAGGAATGATGCTACTCTCGTTGGGGCTCTGAAAGTGGGCTGCACTGACGGTCCCGCCGACGCACAAAGGTTTTCAAGAACGAATAAGGCGTTGGTTGCGAGAAAATCCCCGGGGCGCCCTTGACGTCCCGAAACGTATTTACAATCTATGCAGCAACCCGCTGGTCCGGGCCCCTCTGGCGAGAGCCTCGGCACTCTTGCGATGTCGGACCGTTTTCCGACAATCCGTGCCGATAGGGGATTTACGTTTTGACGCTCTCTTTTCTATTCGTCGAGTGGATGGGAACTCCGCTGTGGATGTGGTCGAGTTTCTTCGTCCTGATCATTGCCATCCTGTCGTTCGATCTCGGCATTCTCCATAAGCAGAACAAGGAAATCGGCGTGCGCGAAAGCGTCAAGCTTTCCGCGCTCTATATCACGCTCGGCCTGGCCTTTGGCGGCTGGGTGTGGTGGCATCTCGGCTCCGATGCCGGCCTTGCCTACCTGACCGGCTTCGTCGTCGAAAAAACGCTGGCGCTCGACAATGTCTTCGTCATCGCCCTGATCTTCTCGTTCTTTGCCGTGCCGCGCATCTACCAGCACCGGGTGCTCTTCTGGGGCATCCTCGGCGTCATCGTGCTGCGTGCGATCATGATCGGTGTCGGCGCGACACTGGTCGCCGAATTCGCGTGGATCCTCTATATCTTCGCCGCGTTCCTTATCGTTACCGGCATCAAGATGCTGCTCCTCAAGGAAGCCGAACCGGACGTCTCGAAGAATGTGCTCATCCGCTTCATGCGCAACCGGTTCAATGTCACCGAGGAACACCATGGCGAGCGATTCTTCGTCAAGAAGCTGCATCCGGCTACGGGTAAGCTGACCTGGTTCATCACGCCGCTTTTCATGGCGCTGGTGATGGTCGAGGTTGCCGACGTCATCTTCTCCGTGGATTCGGTGCCAGCGATTTTCGCGATCACCACGGATCCGTTCATCGTCTACACTTCGAACATCTTTGCGATCCTCGGACTTCGCGCCCTCTATTTCGCGCTCGCGGCAATGATCCATCGCTTCCGCTATCTGAAGCCCGCGCTTGCCATCGTCCTGATCTTCATCGGCTCGAAAATCTTCATTGCCGATCTCCTCGGACTCGAGAAATTCCCCGCCGCATTTTCGCTCGGTATCACCTTTGTCATCATCGCTGCCGGCGTGGCCTGGAGCCTTATCAGGACGCGGGATCAACAGCAGCCGGTGTGATCGGGCTGCACCACGTAAGCTAACAAGGAAACTGACATGATCTCGAATTTCATCGGCTGGATTTTTGCCCTGCTCGTCATCGATCCGCTGCAAGCCCAGTTCCAGGAACAAGCCGAGCGAGCGAAGCTTCCCATGGAAATCGTTCGCCACTCCCAGGCATGCCTGGTCACCCTGGGCCCGCACCTCGTCGAGCGGGCCACCAGCGATTACGGCTGGGCTGCAGTCACCGTGGTCAATCTGGCAATAGGGACCACAACGCTGGCGGAGCTTCTGGGGAGCGCCGACCGACAATGCGCGGCTCTCTCCGCGTCTTGAACGGGGCCGGCGAGGAGGCTTGACGGTCAACGGGTGTCGCTTTGCCCTCAAAGGGGTTCATCCTCAATTTCTGTGATTCAGCGGCAGCATTCTTGCCCTCATCAGTTCTGGGCCGGCGCGACCGTACATTGCTCGCTTCAGCATCTTGAGGCGGTTGAGCCCTTCGGCTTGACCATTGCTCCAAGGGAGTTCGATTGCATTTTTGACAGCATCAATATCCCGGCGTAAAACGCTGGCGAAACGCATGATCGCCGTGAGTTCGGTGTCAATGGCGTCGTCGATCCATTCATCCAGTGCCCCGAATTCCTGCTGCGCAAGATGCCGTTGAAGCGCATGGCCAAGTCACGCATTATGGCGAACACTGTCGAGCCCTGCTTCAAAGCATTGACCTTTCTGGTCTGAAGATCTGTCCGCACGGTGTTATGCACAAAGCTGCGGCCACCACAGACGAGATCACATGGCCGGTATCAGGATCGCGGACAGGTTCTGAAACATGCACATCTGGAGGCGGGTCGTCGGGTTGGATGTTTTCGGCTTCACGCCACACCTTCAACAGGCGCTCCAGATTGGAACGACTGCCCGTGTAGCCGCGGTTCTTGATATCGTGAAATAGATGGCGCCCAATGCGGTTTCCATTCTTCCAGCATTCAGCCAGAAAAGTTTCAAAATACAACGGCGATGTCGGATTCAATGCTGCCCGGTTTCTGTCTCGAGGTGCGTTAGAAGTGAGCCAATTCGCGATGCTGCGGCGCTCGTATCCGGTCCGCCTTGCAATCTCGCTGTAGGTGAGGCCCTGCTGGCGCAAAGCTTGAAGCGTGGCGAATATTTCCTGACGGGATTGTCTGTGCTGCAAGCGGGCTCGGCGGTGTTGAGTAGTAGTGCTGGCTATGGCATCTTCCGACAATATCGGTCTGACGTTGGCATGACCGTGGAGACTCATCTGCTCCTTGATAGCCGCCCTGAGATTTTGAACAAGATGAAAGCGATCGGCCACCTGTTGAGCTCGTGGTGCGCCTTCTCTGGCAGCCTGGGCATAAAGACCACAGCGATCTCGGCTGATGATCTCGATAGAGGGGCGTCCTTGCAACCATGCTTTTGCGCTCTCAACGCTGCGGTCGTCCAGAACATCGACGACCGATTGGCACCTGTTCAAGCCATGCATTCGCCTACGAAGCTTTTACGAGATCGTGGATCTGCTCGCGCATCCATTGCTGACCCTGATGCCTGTGCGTCCGCTCATGCCATATGAGCTCGACCTGAAACCGCTCCGGAAGCCATGGAACGTCTATCCATGCGACCCCACCCAAACGGTTCCGCATCAGGCGTCGCGGCACCAGTGCCACGAGGTCGCTGCTGGCTACGATGCTTGGGACAACGAGGAAAGAGGCGGCAGACGCGACAACGGTGCGGGAGTGACCGAGGACCTCCAGAGTGGCGTCGACCGGCGTGGAAAATCCGCCGCCAGAAGGCGAGACGATGAGCTGTTCAAGCCGGGCGAACCCGGCTGCAGTAGCGCCTTCCTTTATCCGTGGGTGGCCAAGCCGGCCGATAAGGATATAAGTCTCCTCAAACAGGTGGTGGGTACGCAGGTGAGCCTGCCCGGCATCCGGTGTGGCGATGGCGAGATCGACGTCTCCATCTGCCAGCTGCTGCGCTAACCTTGTCGGCGCAAAGCGGTGCACCGCAAGCCGGATACTGGGCGCCCTTTCGCGCAGCGCCACGACCAGGGGTGCTACCACCACAGCCTCGACGTAGTCGGTGCACGCGATCGAGATGGTCAGCTCGGCTGTCGCGGGAGAAAAGCTGTCGTGGCTCTGGAGGGTTCCGCGGAGCTGATCCAGCGAAGCTCTGAGCGGTCCGATCAGCTCCAGGGCCTTGGCGGTCGGCACCATGCCACGATGCGCCGGCACGAGCAGGGGATCCTTGAACAGGTCGCGAAGGCGGTTCAGCTGGGCGCTGAGCGCCGGCTGGCTCATATGTAGCCGGGCTGCGGCCCTTGTGACGTTGCGCTCGACAAGTAGAGCTTCGAGACTGACGAGGAGGTTGAGATCGATGCGCTTCATATCCATGTGCTGGATAGTAGCGCATAAATCAATCGATTTCACATATGGCCTATGGTTGCGATTTAAATCTCCAGGGAGTGCCGCGCTGCGCTGCTCCAGGAAAGTGATGGAGATACACATGTCGATCGATCAAAAGCCTACCATTGTCGTCGCAGGCAGCCTGAGCAAGCAGGGCCGGAGCGTGACAGAGTCGTTGTTGGGGAGTGGACGGTATCACGTTCGTGCGCTGACAAGTCGTACAGACTCGCCTGCGGCCCTCAAGCTGGCGGAGCAGGGCGCTGAGCTCATCGCCGTGCCGCTTGCGATCAACCACAGGAGCGATTTTGTGCAAGCGTTTCGGGGAGCGCAGGGCGCCTTCCTGATGACCCCAGTCGTCGCCCCTCCAGCTACCTACGAGTTCGATATCGGTAGGGACCTCTCGGATGCCGCCGTTGAGGCGGGTGTCGATCACATCGTCTTCAGCACGCTGGAAAACGTAGATGAGATCACTGGAGGTTCGAAGTTCGCGCCGCATTTCACGGACAAAGCGCGCGTCAAGGCCTATATCCTGGGTCTTCCTGTTCGCAGCTCATTCGTCGAGCTCGCGTTCTTCTACGCCAACCTTCTCGAATATTATACGCCGCGTAAGGAGGGCGACACGCTCGTCTTTCCCATTTATCTGCCGGAGCATTTCCGAGCACCCTTCGTCGATCCGCTGACGTCGACAGGGCCAGCCGTTCTGGAAATCGTCGACCATCCCGACATCTATGCCGGGCAAACGCTACCGATCATCGGGGATGTTCTATCCCCGGCCGAGATAATCGAGACTTTCAAGCGTGTCACGGGCCGGAAGGCTGTGTATGCATCCGCCTACACCCCTGATGAGCTGGTTCGTCATTTTCCAGAATTCGGGGAAAATCCCGAGCTCGTTCGAGAAAACATCGGCATGGCGGAATACGCGGTCGAATACGGATATTTCCGGAAAGACCGGGATCTCTCTTGGAGCAGGCGGATCAATCCCTCCAGTCTCACCTGGGAGCAGTTCCTGATCAAGACCGGTTGGGACGGCGAAAAAAGGGCTTTTGGTCTCAGCTGGTGAACCTCGGTCGCTCGCCGGTCGTTTACTCCCACGTCGAGCGCCGGAACCCTTTATCGGCAATAGGGATTTCGGACACAGTTCCATCTGGAAATCCCGAAAAAACGTATCTGATGTTCACAGACTTCGAGCTTACAACCGTCCAAACATCACGTGGTCCGATCCGGCTGAGGAAAGGAGGGGAGGGGCCGCCCGTCCTTCTGCTCCACGGACATCCGCGAACGCATATGACCTGGGGGTAGGTAGCGGATAGGCTGGCGCCGTCATTCACAATAATCTGCCCAGATCTGCCGGGCCTCGGGCAGTCGTATATCCCGCCTGACGCGCCTGACAGAAATCTGGGGTGAATTCGGCGCCCTGATCATGAGCGTCTCAAGTCGCGTGCGCGATGCAGCCACCCGATCGGCGCTCGGTTGGTCCCCTCTTCACAGCGACATGCTGTCGGAAATCGGCAAGCCGCGGCTGCGCGCGCTCGCCTCGTTGACGGCGGCTGGCTCCGGCTCTGAGGAGAGCGCCATCGGGTAACTGCGCGGGACATGTCCCGCTCGCAGAGGTAATTGGTCAGTTCGGCCAATAGGAGCAACGAGGTCCGGCACCTTCGTGCCGGGCCATCATCCACGAACGCATGCCGATGACCTTGCGCGACAAAAAGTGCTTAAGCGCAACGTATCGACGTCAGGTGCCGACGCCGTTGTGAATCCCAATTTCACAGCATCATTGACGAGCATTCTAGGCCGATAGCAAACCGCCGCTCCTGCCGACCATCGCAATGATGATCTCGTTGAGCTCGACTTGAGCTTGGTCGACAGTGATCTCGCCGGTCGCAGCGGCGTGGGACAAGGCATCGGCAGCACCGAGCATTGCCCAGAAGCTGGATTGAAGGATGCCCTTCGATCCGGTGAACGAGGATAAAGCCTTCCGACACTTTTCAATGAAGGCTAGCTGATAGTCTCGTTTCACGGTCTCCAGTTCCGGGGAGCCAGCAAGCCCAGCCAGCACGCCGGGGATTTCGCGACCTTGGGCCAACACGCATTCGACATAGGACTCAGCGATAACTCGCGCAGTTGCTTCCAGCGTCGGCGCGCAGGCTCCAAGCGCGGCGTCGATCACTGCAGTTTGGCGCTCATCAAAATCCCGATAGAGCGCTGTCAGTAGGCCGTTGCGCGTGCCGAAATGGTCGTAGATCAGCGGTTTGGTCACGCCAGCCTTCTCGGCCATCCGCGGCAACGTTAGCGAATCCGTACCTTCTTCTCGCGCGAGCTGCCACGCGACATCCAGGAGCTGGCGCTGCCGCTCCTGGCGGCTTAGGCGCAACCGCTTCCCCCCGCTCAATTTATCAGCACTCACCATTGACACCCTTATATACCCGAGGTAACTTACTAAAAGTATATAGTAGCAATTGTTCAAACACAACCATCCGCCTCGCCCGAGAGGCGGCCGTGGCGGTGCGCGCGCGTGCCGTCCTTGATGGGACAATATCTGATGACTCCAATAGCGCTTACAACGGCCGTCAACCGCAAGGGGTGGCTCGGACTTATGGCTGTCCTACCCCTTGTCCTGCTCGTCGCTATGGACGGCTCCATACTTTATCTCACGATGCCACATGTGACGTCAGCTCTGACGCCTACAGCCGATCAGGCTCTTTGGATACTCGACATTTACGGCTTCGTGGTCGGATCGCTCCTGATCGCCTTCGGCAATATCGGAGACCGATATGGCCGTCTGAAGCTTATCATGGGCGGAGCCGCGGTGTTCGGTGCTGGGTCGCTAGGCGCAGCCTATGCCCAATCACCACTGATGCTGATCGCCGCGAGAGCGCTGATGGGTTTGGGGGGCGCGACACTTTTGCCGTCCGCCCTCGCTATCGTCAGCGCTCTCTTTCCTGACGCTCGGCAACGGGCGCAAGCTATCGGTATCTTCGCGGCAACATTTGCCGCCGGCTTTGCCATCGGTCCACTGATCGGCGGCATGTTACTCCGACAGTATGAATGGGGCGTCGTCTTCCTCATCAACATTCCGATTGTACTCGCGTTCCTAATGACCTCGCCGTTCGTGCTGCGCGACGTCCGTTCGACCGCTTATGGTCGGATCGATATGCCCAGCCTGATGCTATCGTTCGTCGGCATACTTCTGTTCACCTGGTCACTCAAAACGGTCGCTGCGGAAGGATTCACGGTGATGCAATCGACGGGCGGCGTCATCGGCATCCTTGGGCTTGCGGTGTTCCTACGCCGGCAGACGCGCATCGCGTACCCGCTACTGGACCTTAGCCTGTTCCGGGACCCCGTCTTCTTTATCGCGATCCTGACGGGGCTTCTGTCTCTCGTTGTCTGGTCCGCCACCGGCTTCTTGTCGGGCATCTACCTGCAAACGGTGCTCGGCTTCGACGTGTTCACGACCGCGCTGCTGACATTGCCCGGGGCTGTCGTCTTGACCGCGACATGTGTGGGGACGGCCCGTATAGTCGATTGGCTTGGGCAGAGGGCCGCTCTGGTGACAACACACCTGCTTATCAGCATGGGGGTCTTCCTATTGTTGCTGACAAGCACCCAGACAGGTGTCGCTGCGTTCATCGCCTCAACGATTATCGCGGGCATCGGCTACGGGCTCTCGTTCAGTCTCGTTGCCGACGTTGCGGTGTCCGCCGTTCCGGCGGAGCGCGCCGGTGCTGCGGGTTCGATCGCGGAAACCAGCAATGAACTCGGCAATGCACTCGGCATCACTCTGCTCGGATCACTGGCTGCGCTCAGCTTTCGTCTTTTTGGTCCCGGCGTGGCAGGAACCCTTAATGAAACTCTGGACCATGCGGGCATCACAACAGAGGCTGCCGCACAAGCCAAAGAGGCTTTTCTCACCGGCCTGCACCTCGTGGTCACCGTCGGTGGGCTCCTTACCTTGCTAGTTGCCGTAGCTGCCTCGGTCTTCCTGCCCAAAAGGCCGGCGGGTTGACCACAATAACGTCGGCAGAGACAGCCGATACAATCGGCTTCTCCACAGTGTGTTGGCGGGAGAGGCTGAAAGCCCGCGCTAGAGCGGTTCCCTGACTGATTGAATTTGGGGCTTTGCAGATTAGACTCGTTCTGATCCAAACTCTCTGCCGACGAAGGTCGGCAGAGATGTAAGCGGTTGGCGCAACCTGAAATTCAGCAGGGCAGCGTTCGTCCCGGTCCGCTCGGCGGTGACCGCAACTCTCGCAAGATACTCCCGGCTGTTGCGTCATGCTAGATATTCGGCACCGCGCAGTTCATCAGCAATGTCTTCTATTGATTCCATCTGTCGTTCAGCATTCTGTGACAGCAGGTGAGAATTTGCCAAGAGCGGAGGTACCAGAACAAGGCGATCTCTCGGGTACCGGGATGCATTGCTTGATAGAGATAACGATCGTAGCCACCAAGCACGAAGCCGTAGCGCTGATAGAACCTGCAGACAGCCGCGCTATTGGAGTGGGCTTTGAGGCTGATTCCTGCGAGCGCCAGTTTTCGGGCCCATTCGAGCTTCGAGCCCGTGGTAGGTAGCGCGTCCGGTTGGGAGCCTCTGTCTACCAAATCAGATGCTCCGCAGCCGCAGCCGCAGTCAGGCCGGAAGGCGGGAGATCATCTATCGAGCCCGATATCAGTCTATCCAGCAACTCAAGTTCTTGGCGAGGAACGGGTCCTTAAATGGCAACATAAGGGGCAGGGATCTTTGGTTCGATTCCGTTCAAGAGCTAGATTTCTTGAGAGATGAATCTGAACAACCTGGCAAACATATATTCACTGGCTAACAACTCGTAGAAAGAACGACACCCCCAGTCTTGGCTGTCGTCCTCTCTCGATTGCCCTGCTCGCCTGGTTGCCTGGAAACCGTCCGCTTTGCAAAAAGGTCACTTGACGATTAGCGCAGGCTTAGGGGAGGTCACGCAGCGATGTCTGACTGTCTCGCTCGCGGATCGGGCTAGGCTTTCTAGCCTGCAGCTTCCAGGATAAGCTCCGCGACCTCGTCCGGGTGCGAGATCAGCGAGAGATGGCTGGCTTTTAATTCGATTGCCTTTGCGTCCATGCGTTTGGCGAGAAAGCGCTGCAGGTCCGGGTTGATCGTGCGGTCTTCGCTCGACACCGCATAATAGCTAGGCTTGTGGCGCCAAGCGGCTTCGGTAACTTTGCCTGAGAGTAGCGCCTTCCGGAACGGATACTGTGTTGCGTAAAGCACTTCCGCACGAGCCCTTGGGATATCGCCGGCGAAGTCCTCAAGGAACGCCCTCTTGGTTAGCCTGCCTTCCTCGCCGTCGAAAACAATACCAGCAGATGCGGGAGGTGTAGGATAAGTCTTAGCCAATGCGGCGAAGTCCTCATTCGCATCTGGGGCACGGGCTGCGATATATACGACAGCGGACACATTTGGATGCATACCTGCCTGCGTTACGACCATTCCGCCGAACGAGTGCCCGACAAGGACGGTTGGGCCGTCCTGCCGCGCCAGCACGCGCTCGGCAGCCGCAATCGACTCGGGTAGGGTGGTCAGAGGGTTCTGGACCGACGTGATGTTCAGACCTTTGGGCTGTAGCCTGGATATAACCTCGCTCCAGCAGGAGCCATCGGCGAAAAGCCCATGGACGAAGACGATGTTGCGGGCATTTGGTGGGCGGGCAATCGCTGGTGCGGCCATGCCGTTGGTTGAAACCAGCTTTGCCGCCGCACCAACAAGCAATGCAGTTGAAAATCTGCGTCTATTCATGATCATCTTGGACTCCTTTCGTGATAAAGCACATGCTTCGATGGAGTCTTTCGATGCCGAGTCCTCGATCTTACATCGTCACGGTTATGTGATCATTGGGCAAAATCGGAAGATTTTCGAAATGCCACGTAATAACAGGTCTCGTCCAACGAAGTTACAAATGCATGGATACACGGGAAGACAGATGGGCGAAAGCGATGCGGGCCGAACGTATTGGAGATAGTGCTGCCTATGAAGCCTTTCTTCGGGACTTCGCCTCTTCGGTGCGCAGGATCGTCGAAGCGCATCTGCGGCGCATGCGCTTCAGTCTCGCAGAGGTAGAGGATGTCGTCCAGGAGGTGTTGATCGCCGTTCACTCCCGTCGCCATCAATGGGATACGCAGAGGGCTCTGCTTCCCTGGCTGAATGCAATTGCGCGCTACAAGATCATTGATGCAAGCCGGCGCCTAGGACGGGATGCACGCGTGCGCATTGATCTGACCGAGGAGGAATGGGCTGGCATCTTTTCTTCGGAGGCGTTCGATCCGGAGCGCAATCCGGCAGATGTAGAGAAACTCATTTCTGCCTTGCCTCGTGGCGAACAGGCTGCTGTCCGCGCCATCGGTCTTCAGGGCGCATCGACCAAAGAGGCGGCAGAACGGCTCGGATCAAGTGAAGGGGCGGTGCGGGTCGCGTTCCATCGCTCCTTAAAGAAACTGATGGTTGCCGCGCGGAGAAAAGGCTTCGACCATGAATGACACCCAACGGCTGACGGGGCGGACCGACGATCTGATCAAGGGATTGGCAACGCAGGCAGGAAAACGATCGTCGGCAACACCCAGTCTCTCCATTGTCCTTGCCGCTGCCATGGTCTTTTCGATCCTGGCGGCAACTGGCGTGGTTCTGGTGATTGCCGGGGCGCGTTCAGATCTCGCGCGGATCTTGCCGACCTGGACGTTCCAGTTCAAAGTCATCGGCATGGCCTTTATCGCAGCTGGCGCGTTTCAGCTCGCTAGGACCGTGGTACGACCGGGCCGGGCGCTTCGTGCGTTGCTGTGTCTTGCTCCAGGCGTGGCGTTCCTGCTTGCCGGAGCATTGCTCGACCGGAGCGGCTTTCCATTGCTTGGGGTTCACACTTATTCGGTGTCAAGTTGTGCAGGCATCATCATTATGGCTTCCATTCCTGCGTTGGCTGCTTTTCTTGCTGCCATGCGGGCAGGAACGCCTACGCGGCTTGGCCGAGCAGGCGCTGTCGCGGGTTTGCTCGCAGGTTCCGTCGGTGCCCTTGCCTATACGATCGCTTGTCTCAACGATGGCGCTGCCTTCGTCGCAATATGGTATTCGGTTGCTATCGCGTTCGTGACTGCGTTGGGAGCGGCTACTGGCCCAAGATTGTTGAGGTGGTAGCTGGCTGAGGTCGGCAATGGATGCAACGTCCCCCACACATTTCTGGGATGCGGCAAAGAAGGAGCCGCGGACACCGGCATCAATTCCATGCGATGTCGTCGCGTGCAGATCATCGTAATTTGATAAGCCAGACCGATATTCCGAGGTAGGGATAAAGATGTCGATTTTCGACCAATGACAGAGCAAGAAAAAATGAGCAATTTCACACGCAGCGTAACCATACCTGCACGAACAATTTATCCCCCACAATCCATTAGCGTAGAAGCCCAGGCGTCGCTGTCACGCCTGGTAGACGAGGACGGCAGCCCGATCAACGCGCGGTATGAAATGCCGTCCCCAGAGGATTTTTCAGGCTGGATGATGATGAAAGCCGCAGTAGATGCACACTACGCCGCCGCGGCTAAAGATCTTGCCGGGAGTTTGAAGTCCACAGTCGAGACAATTGTAGTCGAACAAGCAACGATCCATGTCGCGAGGCCGCACGGATCATTTCATGAGCGTAGCGCACTCATCGACCTGCATGGCGGCGCAGGAGGCGGTGAGGCCTGTCGCGTCAGTGCGCGACACCAAGCTCACCAGCATGCCGTTCGATGCTACGGTGTCGATTACCGGATGCCGCCTGAGCATCCCTATCCGGCCGCTCTTGATGACTGCTTGGCCACGTACCGTCATGTATTGAACGGTCATCCCCCGACAAGGTGGTCATCATGGGGAGATCGGCAGGCGGCAATCTCGCGACTGCTATGCTGCTGCGAGCGAGAGATGAAGGCATGCCAATGCCCGGCAGACTAGTCTTGCTCTCTCCACAGTTTGACCTCACCGAATCGGGCGACAGTTTCCAAACCAACCAGATGCTTGATCTGGTTCTGCCTCGCCCGCTTAGATCAAGCAACCTGCTCTACGCTGGTGGTGCAGATCTTTCCAATCCCTATCTATCGCCACTCTTTGGCGATCTGCGGGGCTTCCCGCCGACATTTCTGCAGACCGGCACGCGTGACCTGTTCCTATCGAACACGGTGAGGATGCATCGAGCCTTGCGAAAAGCTGGCGTGGAAACCGAATTGCACGTCTTCGAAGCTATGCCCCATGGTGGCTTCATGGGTGGGACGCCGGATGACCAGGAACTCGAAGCGGAGATCGACCGGTTCGTCATGACAAGCTGGAAATGATGCGAGCACCCAGACAGGTTTGGCGCAGCTCCTCTGTTGCCCAGCTACGTCCCTGGCCACATTCCTCCGTCAAGTCGAATGTTCGCCCCTGTGATATAGCCGGCACGAGGGCTTGAGAGAAAAGCAATCGCATCAGCAATCTCCTCGAGGGTTCCGACCCTTCCAACGGGCACCTGAGCAAACAACGGCAGGATTTCTCTCTCAATGTCATTCCAGGGGGCGTCAATGGCCATCCCCATCGCAATTGCTTTCTTACGGAATGCGGTATCCAAACTGATGCTATGCACCGTTCCAGGCGAAACGGTGTTTGCGGTGATGCCGTGTGCAGCAACGTCTTTTGCGAGCGACGCCGTCATCGCGATCATGGCTGCTTTGGCGGCAGAGTAGTCCGGTCGACTTGCAGGCGGCATCAGGGCCGCCAGGCTTGAGATGTTTATGATCCGACCCCACCGCGACGCTTTCATTGCGGGCAGAGCGAGCGAGACGATCCTCACAGATGCGAGCACGTTCCTGTCATAGACAGCGGCCCACGTTTCAGAGTTTGTCGAGGTCCAATCCTCCGCCGGGGCAGATCCGCCGGCATTGTTGACCAGGATGTCGATTGAGCCTGCTGCAGCCTTTGAATCACGAACCAGACGATCGACCTGATCCGGCACAGTTAGATCGCCGAATACCGCGAACGCTTGCCCTCCAGAGGATATGATGTCATGCGCGACTTCCTCTGTTTTCATTCTGTCGCGACCATGGACAAGAACGGTTGCCCCTTCCTTTGCGAGGCCTCTGGCCACGCCCTCGCCAATCCCCTTACTGCTTCCCGTGACCAGCGCAACCTTGTTTTGGAGTTGTAAGTCCACGATATCTCATCCGTGTTGTCGTCTCCTGCAGATATGAGGTTCGTTGATGAAACAGGCAATTACGCACTTTAAAGTGCCTGTCGAGGACAGGGCGACATGCCTCGGAGCCGACGGATCTGTCTCTCATGTCAGCAGGGTGCTTCGGATGATTACAGGACGTTGGAAACTGCCGATCCTTTTCCGATTGTTTGCCGAACCATCATTGCGAGCATCGCAGTTCATGAGAGACATACCTGGGATATCCCAGAAGATGCTAACGCAACATCTCAGGGAACTGGAAAATGACGGCCTCATAATCCGACACGACTTTCAAGAGCAGCCTCCTCGAGTCGAATACTCGCTGAGTTCAGCAGGCCGCGGGCTTATGCCGATTTTGATGGCGGTCAGGGAATTCTCTCGGGCCTATCCTGTCGATCGGCGTCGCTAACTAAGTTGGGTGCCGACGCTTGGCGCGTCATCCCGAAAATATCGCTTGCATTATAGACCGAATGGTTCCATATAGCGTTCATGGTCAAGCGTACTCAAATATCCGCGTCCGTTGGTCGCCCTAGAGAATTTGAACTCGATGAAGCAGTTCGAAAAGCAATGCACGTATTTTGGGATCGTGGATATCACGATGCATCCCTTCCCGACTTGCTTGAGGGTATGAAACTTTCCAGAGGCAGCTTTTATAAGGCTTTCGTCGACAAGAGAGGCGTCTATCTGCGCGCCCTCGACGCTTACATTGAGGACGCTGTTCGCTCGGTCGGTGAAACGCTGCATTCCAATCCGTCGCCCAAAGCCGCGATTTTAGAAGCTTTTTCTCAACAAGTGGATCAAGCATCGGGAAAGGAAGGTTTGCGTGGATGCTTTGTCGTCTTTGCAGCCGTCGAGATGCTTCCAGAGGATGAAGAGGTCGCTCCACGTATTTCCCGGCTGTTCAGGCGGCTGCAAGATCTTTATGCGGCGGCGATAATAAGAGCGCAGGCCTTGGGCGAAATCGATCCCGAGCTTGATGAACGAACGCTTGCCAGGTTCCTCGTGTGTCAGATTCAGGGCATGCGGGTTCTTGCCAAAGCAGGAGCGGATCGCGCTGAGACGAGGGCCATGGTCAAACTGGCGCTAAAGGCGCTTGGCTGACTTCTATTTGGAACCAATAGGTTCCAAATTTTTAACATTGCAAACCTTCGATCGATTTTTTGGTCGATGTGGAGACACTTATGAGAGACACAAGCAATCCCGATGACAAACTCGATCCACGTCGATGGATTGCACTGGTCATCCTTTTGACCGGCGCATTTTTGCCACCGCTTGACTTCTTCATCGTCAATGTGGCGCTGCCCTCGATCCGGGTGGATTTCAGGGCCTCTGCGTCAACGATGCAGCTGATTATCTCTGGTTACGCCACCACCTATGCTGTGATGCTGATCACTGGGGGCAGGCTTGGAGATCTCTATGGTCGACGAAATGTCTTTCTGGCTGGAATGGTCGGGTTTGCAGTCGCATCTGCTTTGTGCGGGTTTTCCTGGTCTCCAGCCGCGTTGATCGCCGGCCGTGTCCTTCAGGGGCTTGCCGCGGCCATCATGGCACCGCAGGCGCTGGCGTCGATCAATGCAATTTTTCCAGACCACGAGAAATCAAAGGCACTCAGCTTTTACGCCCTGACATTTGGTGTTGCATCGATGGCTGGCCTGTTTCTCGGTGGAGCGCTAATCGCACTGAATATCTTCGGTCTCGGATGGAGGGCCATTTTCCTGATCAACCTCCCGGTGATTGCGATCGCTGCGCCGCTGGCCTCCTTCATGTTGCGCGAAACCCGCTCGGAACACCCAACCAATCTGGATTTGGGCGGAGCCTTGCTGATAGCGCTTGCACTTTTTGCCCTGATCGCGCCGCTTATCGAGGGCCGGGAGCGGGGGTGGCCAATCTGGTTGCCTCTGATGCTCTGTGCTTCACCACTGCTTTTCGTCTTGTTCTGGCGGCATGAGCGAAACGTCGAGACAGCGGGCGGAAATCCTATCCTTGAACCAAGCCTGCTGAACGTCTCGGGGTTGAAGCGCGGGTTGACAGCTGCCTTCTTCTTCTACTCTCTGGCGGCATTCTGGCTCGTATTCTCGGTTTATCAACAGAGCGGCCTTGGCCGCACGCCCTTTGAAGCCGGGCTCGCCATCCTGCCTGCCGCAGCCGGTTTTGTCCTTGGCCCCTTTGCAAGCGAGCGCGTCCTCCGCTTCTTTGGAAGATACTCCGCTGCCATTGGCATGGGGCTGCAAGCAGGCGGCCTGTTTGCAACGGCCGCCCTTATCTCAAGTGATCATGCCCAGTTCCTCTCTCTAGCGCTCTTTCTCATTGGAGCGGGGCAGGGGATCGCGCTTCCAAACCTTTTGAAAAGCGTCGTGCAGCGCGTCGCCAGACCGCAATCGGGACTGGCCTCCGGTCTCGTCAACTCCACATTTCAGATTGGCGGCGCATTCGCGGTTGCACTCATTGGCGGGTTGTTCTTCTTGAATTTGGGGTCTGCAACCGATGCCAGATCCATCGGCCGGGCATATAGCCTGGCAGCAATCGCAATCGCACTCTGTCTTCTCGTCGCAGGATGGCTTTCCGCTGGCCTTCCGTCGAACAAGGCGGTGCGCCGATGAGCACGCGCATTGACGAGCTCAATGACTAACGCTGCATTGACGGCTTGATCATTCCCGCCTCCACGTCGGTCCCCACCAGAGGACCATTCCTCACAGCTTGAAACAGAACTATTTCGGAGTAAACCGCCATGAACAACATCCATGATCTTCCTCTTTCGGGTAAGAGCGCGCTTGTTACCGGTGCAGCACGCGGGATCGGCGCGGCCATCGCGCTGAAGCTGGCTAAAGATGGTGCCGACGTTGCGATCACCTATGAGAAGTCGGCCGAAAAAGCCGAAGCTCTCGCCGCCGAGATCAGAACTATGGGCCGCAAAGCTGTGGCCATTCAGGCCGATGCAGCAAGCACAGCCGCCGCTACGGCTACCGTCGAGCGGACCGTCGCTGAACTTGGCGGCCTCGACATTCTGGTTAACAATGCCGGCGTCCTCTTCGCAGGAGATTTCGCGGTACAGCCACTGGAGGAAATAGATCTGCAACTGAGCGTCAATGTTCGTGGCGTGTTTCTGATCACCCAGGCAGCGCTGAAACACATCCCGAATGGCGGCCGTATCATCAGCACCGGAAGCAATGCAGGCCTGGCGGTGCCATTTGCAGGAATCGCGGTTTATGCGGCGACCAAATCAGCGCTGGAAAGCTTCACGCGCGGCCTGGCGCGTGAACTGGGTCCGAGGGAGATTACCGTCAATCTGGTCCGACCGGGGCCAATCGACACTGAGATGAACCCTGCCGACGGTGATCTCGCGCCTGCCATCCTGCCAAAACTGTCGATCGCCCGGTACGGCAGAACCAGAGAAGTGGCAGAGGCCGTTGCGTTCCTCGCTGGTCCAGGTGCTGCCTATATCACCGGCTCGGGTATTCTTGTCGATGGCGGCATAAGCGCCTGAGCATTGGCGCGAGGGGGCGGACCGTACGCCTCGAGCACCGCGTTCTATTCAACGGCACCGAAAAAAGGTGCAGAAACATGGAGTATAAACGCCTTAGAACCGCCAGCCTTCGGATTTGGCGCCTCTGCGCTGGATGCATACTTTTGGGCGAACCTGGAACAGATGGAACCGGAGAAAGCATTTGAAGACCATCGGCATACTTGGCGGAATGTCCGCCGCCTCGACGCAGATTTATTACCGTGAACTCTGCCGGCTCACCCGCGAGACCCTGGGAGGACTTCATTCTCCTGAGCTTCTCATACGATCCGTCGACTTTGATGAAATCGAAACGTTGCAGGTGTCTTCCAATTGGGACGCGGCGGCAGATATCCTGAATGAGAAAGCCATTGCTTTGGAGCGTGGAGGCGCCGAGCTCCTCATCCTGGCGACGAACACCATGCACAAGGTGGCGGGCAGGATTCTGGCCGGGGTGTCGATCCCGTTCGTACACATCGCAGACGCCACGGCGACGGCGATCCTCGACGGCGGCTTTCGCAAGCCGGGCCTGATGGCGACCGCCTTCACGATGGAGCAGAACTTCTATACCGACCGTCTGACTGCTAGGGGACTGTTGCCGATAATTCCTGAAGCGGGAGATCGAGCGGAGACCCACCGCATCATCTACGACGAGCTGTGTCGCGATGTCGTAACCAAGGAAAGCCGTTTGAGGTACGAATTGATTGCGCAGCGACTGATCGATCGAGGCTGCGACTGTCTTATCCTTGGTTGCACGGAGGTGGGCATGCTGTTGAACCAGGATAATGTCGCCGTCCCTGTCTTCGATACGACCCTCATTCACTGTGAAGCGGCTCTTAGGGCGGCGCTGGATTGATGTGCTGCCGGTTGCGGCTCGGCGGTTATCTCGTATGAGGCGCCCTGGGTTCAGGTCTTGGCAAATGGGGTTAAACCTGTTCTCCAAGGTGCTGTTGGACCCACTTCACCTCTTCCGATGCGGTACGTCCGAAATGCCGTTTGAATTCGCGGCTGAACTGAGCGGGACTGACATAACCGACCGATGCAGCCACGGCAGCAATGGTCCCGCTCTGGCGCGCGATCATCAGTCTCGCCTCGTGGAGTCGCATCGCCTTCACGTATTGCATCGGACTTGAGCCGGTCAGGTTTTTGAAATGAACGTGATACGAAGGGACGCTCATGCCCACGCTTTTGGCAAGATCCGCGACAGTGATGTCAGAACCATAGTTCTCGCGCAGCCACGCTACGCTTTCGACCAGTTTTCCGGACGTCCCCTTTCGCTGAAGGGCCGCGATCATCGCGCCGCCTTGCGGGCCGACCATGACGCGGTAGTGCAATTCGCGCAGGATGGAGCTTCCGATCACAGCGACCTCGGCCGGACTTTGGAGCGCCTCGACCAGGCGCAGAAGCACGTCCTGGATGCTGCGGTCCATCCTGCTGGAGAATAGCCCCTTCGGCGTGGCGCTCGGAGAACCTGCATGTTGTTCGACCTGCATGGCGATTTCTGCCGCCACCTGCATGTCGAACTCGAGATAGATCGCCAGCAACGGTCTCTGCTGACTGGCTTTGGAAGTCATCCTGAAGGGAACGGGTACCGAAACGGCAAGATAGTGATCCTCATCGTAAAGGTAGGCTTCCCCATCCAAGATGCCGTGCTTGCTTCCCTGTAATACGAAGACTGCCCCTGGCTTATAGAGAACCGGCACGTCGTTGAGGACTGCTTCAGTGCGCAGGATACGGACACAACCGATCGCCGTCTGATTGTAGCCGAGACGGGGAGCAAGTTGCCCGGCCAGGGCGACAAGCCGGTCATGGCCAACGGACGGTTCTTCATAAATCATAGGATTTGGCAAAATATCGAGAGGATTCGCAATCGAGATAAGAGAACCATCAGATTATCTGTCATCTTGCATAAATCAAGGAGTTTCGAAAATGTCGAGCAAAACGTTTTTTATAACGGGTGTGAGTTCGGGTTTCGGGTTGGCGATCGCCACTGCCGCTATTGACGCCGGTCACAAGGTTATCGGCACCATCCGCTCTGAGGCCTCGCGCAAAGCCTTGGCGGACACTCTTCCGACGCTACCCCCGGTTCTTTGCGATGTCACCGAATTCGACCGAATCCCGGACGTCGTCCGACAAGTCGAGGACGAACACGGGCCGGTCGATGTGCTGATCAACAATGCCGGGTACGGTCATGAGGGCGTTCTTGAGGAATCGCCAATCGAAGAGATGCGCCGTCAGTTCGACGTGAACGTGTTCGGCGCCGTCGCCGTGGCCAAGGCGTTTCTTCCGAGGTTCCGCGAGCGCCGCCGGGGCTTTGTCGTCAATGTCACGTCGATGGGCGGGATGATCACCATGCCCGGCATCGCCTATTACTGCGGCAGCAAGTTCGCGTTGCAGGCTATTTCAGAGGTCATGCGTTCGGAAATGGCTCCGTTCGGTGTTCGTGTGACAACCCTTTGCCCCGGCTCATTTCGGACGGACTGGGCAGGCCGTTCCATGGTCCGCACAGAGCGTTCCATTGCTGACTATGATACCCTGTTTGATCCGATTCGCGAGGCGCGTCAGGCAGTGAGCGGCAAGCAGCTTGGAAATCCGCAAAAGCTCGCCGACGCGGTGCTGACCCTCATCGAATCTGACAATCCCCCGCCGCAACTTCTCCTTGGCAGCGATGCGCTTAAACATGTAACGGCGCGGATCGAACGCCCGACCCAGGAAATCGAAGCTTGGAAGGGCGTGACTGTCTCCACGGACGGCTGACGCAAACCCAAAATTTGTTGTTGACGATCTGCCTACTAGAAGGTAGACAGACTGCATGAGCAATCTTTCGACCACCTCGGACGACATTCTGGCGTCCACCCGAAACCTTCTGATAAGCGGCGGCTACAATAGCTTCAGCTACGCCGATATCTCGGAGATTGTCGGTATCCGCAAGGCAAGCATCCATCATCATTTTCCGAGCAAGGTCGATCTGGTGCGTGAGCTGGTCAAGCGTTATCGAGAGGATGGCCAGGCAAGCGTGGCAGTCCTTGAGCAGAAGGTTCCGAATGCTCTGAACATCCTCAAGGCTTATGCAAACCACTGGGCTGCATGCATTGAGGATGCGAGCAGGCCATACTGTGTCTGTGCCATGCTTGCCAGTGAACTGCCTTCCCTCCCCACGGAAGTCGCAACCGAGGTGACGAACTTTTTCCGCTTCATCTCCTCGTGGCTGGCTTCGGTCATGGAGCGCGGTTCCAAGCAGGGCGAGCTGGGTCTAACCAGTGCGCCGCATGTTGAAGCCGAGACATTTCTAGCAACCGTATACGGGGCAATGCTTTCGGCGAGAGCCTATGGGAAGCCGGGAGTGTTCTCAATGATACTCGAACCTGCTCTCAACCGGCTCACACCGACTGTCTCTCACTAATCCTGCGTAGCTAGCCTGCTCAGGTCAATCGCGCCTAACGAAACTACCAACTAGTAGGAAGATCTAAGTGAAAAATGTATTCCCCGCTCTGGCCCTCGGGCTGACCAGCATCCTTTCTGTAACAGTCCTTTCGACACCCGCATCTGCCGAAGATAAGAAAGCCGCGCCGATCCATGTCCGCGGCAGCATCGTCGCCTATGGGGGATCGACACTCAAGGTGAAAACCCGCGAGGGGGAGACTGTCGATGTTGCGCTTGCCGACGACTGGAAGGTCGCGGGCGTTGCGGAAGCCAAGGTGACGGACATTAAGCCCGGCGATTTTGTCGGTATTGCATCCCTGCCAAAGGCTGGCGGCGGTGATGGCGCACTCGAAGTCCTGATCTTCCCGCCGGCGATGAAGGGCCTTGGAGAAGGCAGCTACGGCTGGGATCTGAAGCCGGACAGCAGCATGACCAACGCAACGGTGGCAGATGCCGTCAAGGGCGTCGAGGGACGGACTGTCACCGTGACCTATCACGGCAAGGAAAAGAAGATCGCCATCCCGGATGGTACGCCTGTCGTGACCATTGCTGCGGCAGCCAAGGACGATCTCGTGCCGGGGGCGGTCGTCTTCATCACCGGCGAAAAGTCTGTAAACGGCCCGGTCGCCCATCAGGTGGTCGTCGGCAAGAATGGCGTAGTTCCCCCCATGTGAAGACCACGCCGTCACTGGCCGGAGCGGCCGCGCCGCTTCGGCCAGGCGATACGATCGATGCTGCTCCACCGGCAGCCGTGAACGTCACAGACGAGAGACGCTGAGATGACCGAAAATGCCGATAATGTTCCTGCTCAATATCCTCGAATGGTCTTCATCCGCCGCCACTCGGTTGTGACCCGGCTTACGCACTGGCTGAACGTGCTTTGCATGAGTTTCCTTCTCTTGAGCGGACTGCAGATCTTCAACGCCCACCCCGAACTATACTGGGGACATTATGGCGCCGACGGTGATCCTGCCGTCTTGACGATTGGCGCTGATGACGAAGGCGGCGAACCGCGCGGTTTTGCTCGCATTGCAGGCCTGGAACTACCCACCACAGGCGTCCTCGGCGTGTCGAATGTTGAAGGCGAACAAGTCTTACGCGCTTTTCCCTCTTGGGCAACCATCCCTTCATTCCAGGATCTTGCGGCCGGACGTCGATGGCATTTCTTCTTCGCCTGGCTGTTTGTCATCAATGGCATTGTCTATCTCGGTTTCAGCCTGCTCAGCGGACATTTCAGACGGGACCTTGCACCCAAGGCCCATGAGCTTTCGCCAAGCCACCTTGGCCGTGAAGTTCTCGATCATGCTCGGCTGCGCTTTCCGCAAGGGGAGGAGGCAAAGCATTACAATGCCCTTCAAAAGCTTACCTACCTGGCCGTCATTGTCATTCTGCTGCCCCTAATGGTCGTGACGGGCTTGACCATGTCACCCGGGATTGACGCCGCTTTCCCCGCACTTGTTGAGATCTTCGGTGGGCGTCAATCCGCACGAACCATCCATTTCATCACAGCATCGGCACTCGTCATCTTCGTTATTGTCCATGTGGCGATGGTCGTCCTGTCCGGGACCTGGAACAACATCCGCTCGATGATCACTGGACGTTACATCATTCATGAGGAAGGACCGAAGGCATGAGCAAGCTTTTCACCCGACGCCGCTTTCTCATCGGCGGCACGCTCGGCGCCAGTGCCCTTACTCTCTCGGGCTGCGACCTGTTGGACCAAAATGCAGACGTCGCCAATGTCCTTCGCTCAGCCGAACACTTGACCATGAAGGCACAGAGACTGCTTCAGGGGCGCAATGCGCTGGCGCGTGAGTTTGACGAGAAGGACATTTCCCCCTCCTTCCGCGTGAATGGAACGAGTGCCCCCGACAGCGACGAATATGCGGAACTGCTGGAAAGCAAGTTTGCGAATTGGCGACTGAAGATCGACGGTCTCGTCGATCGGCCTCGAGAGTATTCGCTCGCCGATCTGAAGGCGCTTCCCTCCCGCACGCAGATCACCCGCCATGACTGCGTCGAAGGCTGGAGCGCCATCGGCAAATGGAAAGGCGTTCCGCTCGCCCATCTGTTGCGCCTGACCGGGCTCAAGCCCACGGCGCGCTTTGTCGTTCTGCACTGTGCCGACGAGCTCGAAAAGACGCTGGATGGAAGCGGCCGATACTACGAGAGCATCGATCTCATCGACGCGGTTCATCCGCAAACCATCCTCGCCTACGAGATGAATGGCCAGGACCTCAGCGTCGGCCACGGTGCCCCCTTGCGCCTGAGGGTCGAGCGGCAGCTCGGCTACAAACAGGCAAAGTACATCATGCGCATAGAACTGATCGACAGCTTCGCCGGCTTGTGGGGCGGGAACGGCGGTTATTGGGAAGACCGCGGCTACGAATGGTACGCCGGGATCTAAGGCCCTGAGAAAAGCCGCAGGAGGACAGTTCATGAGCAGACGCAAGGTTCAGGAAGTCATGCCGATTTCTGCGACAGCTTCGTCTCGCCAGGTCGACATCGGCCAAACCAATTCGATCCTCTCCGATCCCGACGGTCGATGGGTCGCAAAGCGGCAGGAGGCGATCAGCGAGGCATTCGAGAAACGCATGCGCTTGGAGAGCGACCAGCGTCACGGGGCAAAGGTTCCTTCTCACGACAGCTTACAGAACACCGTAAAACTCTCCGGAGAAAGCGATCGTATCGGCCGAAATGATTGGGACGAGAACACCCCATTTGGCAAGCATGTTGGCTTCGTCTGACAAGGCTCGCGCGGACCATCCATAAACCAATTCAGAAAGTGGAAGAAAACAATGTCGAACACTCAGACCTCCCGCGCCACACGCGACAACGACCAGTGGCTCAAGCAGTATTATTTCGCCAGAGCGGCCTTCTCAGTGCTGTGGGTTGCGGCTGCGCTAACTGTCGGGCGGCAGTCGTTTGCAGTGGCCGCCGCGTTGCTGATCATCTATCCGGCGTGGGATGCCGCGGCCAACGTCGTTGACGCGGCCAGGAGTGGTGGATTTGCCGCCAACCGGAGTCAGGTAATCAACGTCACAGCGAGCTCGATTATGACGATAGCCGTGATCCTGGCGTTGACAATGAACATGAACTGGGTTCTGGGCGCTTTCGGTCTATGGGCGATCTTTTCGGGGCTGTTGCAGCTTGGAACTGCCGTGCGGCGTTGGAAAACGAGTGGAGGTCAGTGGGCGATGGTTTTGAGCGGTGGCCAATCCGCTGTGGCCGGTGCTCTCTTCATCTTTCAAGCGCAAATGCCGCAGGAGCCTTCGATCTCCACGGTTGCGGGCTACGCTGGCGTTGGGGCATTCTACTTCCTGGTTTCGGCAATTTGGCTGACGATCGCCCTGTCGCGTCGCAGTATGCATCCCATCTCATAAGCTCTACCTCGCGCCTATGAAACCACTTGGAAGATATTCAAATGATGACAGATGATGTGGCAGAGCAACTCGCTTCCTACCGGAGGACCATCGACAATCTGGATTCGGCTATCCTCTATATTCTGGCCGAGCGCTTTCGCTGTACCGAGCAAGTCGGCCACTTGAAAGCCAAGCAGGCGTTGCCGGCGATCGATAATGAGCGAGAGCGACGCCAATTGGATCGACTGATGAGTATCGCCAATGATGTTGGCCTCAGTCGGCACTTTGTCGAAGGGCTGATGACAATGATCGTGGGCGCTGTGGTGGAGCGGCACAGGGAGATTGCAGCCAGGAAGTAAGTTGTCTGTCGCGGCTGTCCTACCGCAGCCGTGGATCGGCGGGGAAAATCGATTCCCTTCGCCCGGCTTACCATGCAGGGGCATTTGTGATGTGGTCCGAGACGGTCGAGATAAACGCCCGAAGACGCTGGAGACGTCGCAGGTCCCGGTGATATCCCATCCAGATGTCTCGCGCCGGCGGGGGCTTGGGCAGTTCAAGTCTGCGGATACCCGGGATTTGATTGCCCACTGCGCGGGGCAGGACGGCGATTCCAACACCCTGCCTGCACATTCGCCCCTGGACGTTTCGGTTGTTTGATCGCAGCACGGGTCTCGCGTTCGGAAAACTCTCGGCGAGCCAGGCTATGTCGGGGAACTGCCCGGTAGAAGTGTCGTGGGTGATCAGACGGAAACCAGTCCCGTCGCCATATTTAGGGTCAGGCGACTCCTCGGCGATGTAGACGCCGTATTCGAGCCTAAAGAGCCGCCGTTGAATGACATCGGCAGTGTCGAACGGAACGATGCGAAAGGCAACGTCGGCCTCCCTTTGGGCGAGGTTGAACAAGCGAGTACCGGTCAGGACCTCGACGTCTACATTGGGGTAGGCTTTCGAGAAATCTGCCAGGATTGGAGGCAGGACATAGGCCCCGAACCAGTCTGCCGATGAGATACGCAGATTGCCTTTGAGATTTTGCTCCTGCCCGGCGAGCCGGCGCTCCATGGCAAGCGCGCCTTCTTCCATCTGCTCTGCCAGTGCGATGATCCCATGGCCCTCCTCGGTCAGCACGAGACCGTCCGCGGTCCGCTGGAAGAGCGTATGGCCGATGGCATCCTCGAGGGCACGCAGCCGTCTGCCGACGGTCGGATGGCTTGTATGAAGAGCACGCGCAGCGCCGCCGAGCGTGCCGGATCGCGCAATCGCAAGGAAGATTTTTACGTCACTCCACTCCACGGCCATGCCCTTACAAAAGTGAACAGTCAAAATACAAAACTGTCACTTCAAGTACAAATATAAACATATAGATTCAAGTCATCTTCTGAAATGAAGCGGAGAAACGTCATGAAAACATGGTTTATCACAGGCTGCTCGAGCGGCTTCGGACAACGGCTCGCGCTCGCTGCGGCACAGCGGGGCGATCAGGTTGTCGCGACTGCCCGCAACGTCAACTCGATTGAAGAAATGGCTCGGCCATTCGACGGCCGTATGATCACCCTGCCGCTCGACGTGACGGATGCGGCGGCAGCGCAAGCCGCAGTCGCAAAGGCGGTCGAGACATTCGGCGGCTTTGACGTACTTGTGAACAATGCCGGCTACGGGCTGTTTGGGGCGCTTGAGGAGGGCACGCCCGAAGAATATCGACCGATGTTCGAGGTGAACGTTTTCGGTCTTATCGAAACCACCAGGGCAGCCTTGCCTGCACTGCGACGTTCGGGCGGAGTGATCGTCAACATGTCTTCTGGCGCAGGGATCGCGGGCAGCGGCGGCGCAGCATATTACAATGCAGCCAAGTTTGCGGTTGAAGGGGTTTCCGAAGCGCTCGCCGGTGAGCTGAAGCCGTTCGGCATCCGCGTGCTGATCGTCGAGCCTGGGCCATTTCGGACCGACTTCCTTGGCCGTTCGATCACGATGGCGGCCAAGGAGATGCCGGAATACGCCGTGAGTTCGCGCAGGCACTATCGCGAAACCAATAACGGCAATCAGGCGGGCGACCCCGATAAGGCGGTTACAGTGATCCTGCAGGCGGTCGACGCCAATAACGCCCCGCTTCATCTGCCGCTTGGGCCCGTCGCGCATTCAATCGCCGAGCGAAAGCTGGCTTCTTTCCGCACCGATATCGACGCTTGGCGAGATATCTCGGTCGCCACCGATTTCGATCAGGCCTGAGCTGGTCGCTAGCTCTGTTTAACATCAACATCGACGGGAAAGAGTTATGATCCCAACACTGGAAGATTTTACCCAGCAACTGGTGCCGGTGAACGGCATCAAGATCAATGCCGTCACGGGCGGCTCTGGCCCCCCGCTCCTTCTGCTTCACGGTTGGCCGGAAACTTGGTGGGAGTGGCACGACGTCATGCCGCTGCTGGCCGAAGAGTTCAGAGTGGTGGCGATTGATCTGCGCGGCGCAGGCTTTTCCGACTGCCCGCTTGACGGCTACGATAAGGCGACGATGGCGCGCGACGCGCACGAGGTCATGATCGCCCTTGGGCATGAACGCTATGCCGTATGCGGCCATGACATCGGCGGAATGGTGGCGCTTCCGCAGGCCGCTATCTATCGAGATGCGGTTACTCACCTTGCCGTCCTCGATGTTCCGCTTCCTGGCTGGAGCCAGTGGGAGGCGACGACGGCAAAGATCTGGCACTTCGCGTTCCATGCTAATCGGGATCTGCCGGAACGCCTGATTTATGGCCGCGAACATGACTATGTTTCGGCCTTCATGGCGGAGCGGTTTTACGATCACAGCACCTTTAATCCTGAAGACATCGACATCTATGCGAAAGCAATGGCACTTCCTGGTCGCACGCGCGGTGGCATGGAATGGTACCGCACACTGACCGCCGACCATGCGGCCGCGCTCGAATACAAAAAGCAACCGCTCCGGATTCCGGTTTTAGGTCTCGGCGGGGAGCACCGCTTCGGTGCGCATATGGTTCCGATGCTCAAGGAGTTCGCCACAGATGTAACGGGCGGCTCGATTGCCCGCTGCAGTCACTATGTGGCGGATGAGTGCCCGGATGAAGTAGCCGCTGCTCTCATCGACTTCCTCAAGGCCAATTGAACTCTGCGATCCGCACGATCACGTTCATCGATTCAACAAAAAAGGAAAACTGTCATGACTGCACCTCAAATTCGTGGCGTCAATCACATCGGCATCACAGTGCCCGACATCGAAGCGGCAAAATCGTTCCTGGTGGAAGCCTTTGGCGGCCAGGTGATCTACCAATCGTTCGGACCGCAGGATCCGGCAAGGCAGGGACCCCAGTTCGAGCGGGCCACTGGTGCATTCCCTGGAACGGTTGTGCGTGCGCAGGCGATGGTCAAGATCGGAACCGGGCCTGACATCGAGCTCTTCGAAATGCACGGCCCCAAACAAGCGCAACCGGTTACACCGAGCGACTTCGGCATCACGCATTTTGGTGTCTATACCCACGACATCGACGCATCGGTAGAGCGCTTTGAGAAGGCTGGCGGCACGCCACTCACCGCGCCGCGCGATATTCCGTATGCCACCGAGAAAGGCCAAGGGAACAAGGTCTGCTACTGCCGCACGCCTTGGGGCACGATGATTGAGTTTATCACCACACCCGACCGCATGGGCTATCACGACCAAACGGATCTGCGCAGGTGGCAGGACGAGCAATGAACGTGGATCTGGAAAACACTACATCACGCCGCAGCTTTATAACGCTTTCGGCGATTGCTGCGGCGTCAGTACTGGCAGGGTGCGTCTCCACCGCCGGCAAGCGTCGGATGGTGGGGGGACAGTCGACGCCTCCCCAGGATCCGATCGGCTCTGTCCACATCGCTCCTGCGCCGACAGATGCCGAACTGGCTGTCATGTACGGTCCCACCGAGGATGGCGGCTTTCTGATCCCGGCGATTCCCTACAAGCAGATCGATCCGCGCTACTATCGCCAGCAGGTCCTCGACCCGACTGGCGAGGCGCCCGGCACGATCGTCGTCGACACCTCCTCCCGCTTCCTCTATCTCGTCCAGCCGGGCGGGACCGCTATGCGCTATGGTGTCGGGATCGGGCGCGATGGCTTTGCCTGGCAGGGCAAGGGCATCATTCAGTGGCGTCAGAAATGGCCCCGCTGGAAGCCGCCAAACGAGATGGTCGCCCGTCAGCCGGAATTGGCCAAGTATTCGATCGAGAATGGCGGCATGGAGCCGGGCCTGAAAACCCGCTGGGGGCGCGTGCGCTCTACATCTTCTCCGGCGGCCAAGATACACTCTATCGTTTGCACGGCAATCCGGAATGGCGCTCGATTGGCAAGGCCGTATCGTCCGGCTGTGTGCGCCTGCTCAACCAGGACATTATAGACCTCTATGAACGCGTGCCGATCAAGGCTCCAATTGTCGTCATGCAGTAAGCGCAAGCGATCATGTCCGTCCCTCCCTGAACCAGGAGAGACATGTCCTTCAGCGCTTTCAAAGCCTGCATAATTCCACGCACAAAACTCAAGGAACTACCGACCATGTCGAACTTCAGTAAAGCGGCTGTTGGCCTCATTGCCGCGCTTTTGTCTTCTGCTGTCCTAACAGCCCCAGCCTTAGCGGACGCGCGCAACATCGTGCTTGTCCATGGCGCGCTCGTGGATGGTTCGGGCTGGCGCGGCGTTTATGACATCCTGACCCGCGACGGCTATCAGGTCAGCATCGTCCAGCAGCCACTGACAAGCCTGGATCAGGACGTTGCAGCCACGAAGAGCGTGCTTGATCAGCAGGACGGGGACGTCGTTCTCGTCGGCCACAGCTATGGGGGCACGATCATCACGGCAGCAGGTGATGATCTCAAGGTCAAGGCACTTGTCTATGTTGCGGCACTGCAGCCCGAAAAGGGCGAAAGCAGCGCACAACTGCTCCAATCGATGCCGTCACCCACCAATGATATCAAGCCGACAAAGGATGGCTTCCTGCTCATCGACCCGGCAAAGTTCGCGGCTGATTTCGGGGCGGATCTACCCAAAGAGCAGGGCGAGTTTATGGCCCGGTCTCAGATGCCTGTCGCCGTCGCGGCCACCAGTGCGCCGGTGTCTATTGCCGCTTGGCACGACAAACCTAGCTACGGGATTGTTGCGAAGGACGACATGACGATCAATCCGGACCTTGAGCGCTGGATGTACAAGCGCGCCGGTTCAACTGTGACGGAGATCGATGGTAGTCACGCTATTTATATCTCGCAGGCGGCTGCAGTTGCGAAGGTGATCGAGGAGGCCGCGGAAGCTGTCGACTGACAGAAAAGGACCGCGGTAACTCTGCAAATTCACTAGCTGCAGCGTTTTGCGAGTTTGGACTCGTGCCTTGCTAGTGATGTGATCGCTGCACCAAGGATAAACGTTGTCATCAGAGAGTCCCCGCGATCCAACATCGCGCTTTGAAGCCTGATGTCGTCGCGGGCCTTCAATGTAGAGCGCCATGGAAGGTACAGCAGGAGCGCGCTCCGATGCGCGGAACGTCTCAAATTTTCAGTCCCGTTGAAACGCAGCTCTGCATATCTGTTGCCCGGGAGCACTGTTCCCGGTAACTTCGTCTCGACTCGAACTCCTTCGTATGATGCAGGCCGAAGAACGGCCGAATGCAGTACCCCCTAATCGTGCCTAAACCGCAAGGTCGTTGCCATGTCCATCCCTCTGCATCAATACTTCATATTTATCTCTATCGTTACCATGATCGTGGTGACACCAGGACCTAACCTTGCTCTGCTCCTAGCCAATGCGCCGAGCAACGCGAAGCTAACCGGCTTCGGGATGGTATTAGGGTTCGCCGCAGCCATCGTTTCGCATGCCGCGTTGGCACTTGTTGGAGTGGGGGCGGTGATCGCAGCGTCGGCAATCTTGTTCACAGTCATGAAATTGTTGGGCGCAGCCTATCTCATCTGGCTGGGGATTAAATCTCTCTTGTCGCTGCGAAGTCTGACGGCACCTGTCCGGAATCCAAGCCGGGCGCCAGTGATCCTGACAGCTCCGAGAGCCTTCGTTCGCGGATATCTCAGCAACTTCCTCAATCCCAAACCGGCGATCTTTTACGTTGCCGTCTTCCCCCAATTCTTGGAGGGCCACCAACAGGATGTGCTTGCAAATGGCGCCGCGCTTGCTCTGACACATGCTCTGATCGCTTTAGGCTTTTACGGCGCAATTGTCCTCCTTGTCGGCAGCGTAACTGGTTTTCTCAATCGCCCGCACATCGCCAGAAGGATCAAAACGATCTCCGGGGCGGCTTTGATTTTGCTGGGCGGTCGCTTGTTATTGGCAAAGAGCCCTGCCTGATCGTCTCAACCTAATCCGGGCGAAGGCGGCTTCAACACAACGACCTCATCGCATCAGTGCATTCACTTAGCTAATTTGGTTTAGCCGATGCGGACGAAGAAAGGATCATTAGTGAAACGCGAAATTATCGTGCCGCTGGCAATGAAGCCCATTGTTGAGCGGGCAGGCTATGCCCCTGCAGTACGCTTCGAAAACCTGGTTTTCTGCGCGGGGCAGGTTGGACGTGATGCCAACATGAATGTCATCAACGACCCAGAGAAGCAATTCGAGGCGTGTTGGGACAACTTAGCTACCGTTTTGTCAGCGGCAGGTTGCAGCTTCGAAGATGTTGTCGAAATGACTACGTACCATGTCGGATTGCAGCAGCACATGCATACGTTTCGCAAGGTAAAGGACCGAATTTTCCCCCGCGGAACATGCGCGTGGACTTGCATTGGCGTCTCTGAACTTGCCCATCCCGGTCTTCTTGTGGAAATCAAAGTTGTGGCAGCTATACCTTCGCACCCGTTGGAATAGAGCGGTAGTTGATGCCCGCCGAAGTCCTAGAGTGCACAAATTGGACTGGACAGCTGGTGTAGAAGACATAACAAAACGACGCAGCTGGTGGACGACCAGCCGCGGTTTGTATCGCTAATAGCGCGGCTGCGACAGGTGTGTATGCTCACCATAATGTTCCTTGGTCGGCTGGAATTAGCGGTTCCATAATTAACGGTCACGCTCCAGCCTACGCTCCGCTTGCATGAAGCCATTGAACTTTCAATCGCTTGACGAACCAACGCGTGGGCAGATGGTTCGATTCCGCTCAAGGCGATGGTATTGGGGTAAGTTATCGCCGGGCCCTCACGGGTCGCGAGGCGCCGAGACCTAATGTTAAACACGAAGGCTACTTCTCCAGAAATGATGCCGCTTCACGAGAGAAAAGTCGGTCGGGGGGCACTCTTGCCTTCCTTTAGCTTAGGCGTCGTTTTCGACGATTGTCGAAGGCAGGCGTTAAACCTGAGCCATGCCCCCATCAACGGCTATTTCTGCACCTGTTGTAAAACTGCTCTCGTCGCTTGCAAGGAATAGCGCTGCTGCCGCCACTTCATCAGGTCTACCCATACGCCCAAGAGGGATCATACTGGCCAGTGCGTCTCGAACTTCCTGTGAGGTGCCGGCCATCATCGCCGTATCGGTCGGTCCGGGGCTAACGACGTTGACGCGAATGCCCTTGGAGGCAAGCTCGTTTGCCCATGTGCGTGTGAACGAACGAACTGCGGCTTTGGTCGCACCATAGACACCATATCCTTTGGTGCCTATATCGCCCGCAATGGAGCCAATCAGCACAATCGTTCCACCGGGCTGCATGATGTCGACGGCGCCCTGTGCCGCGAATACGAGGGACCGGACGTTCAGGCCGAACGTCCGATCGAAATGATCCTCAGAAATGTCTTCAAGGGGTGCATATTCGGACAGGCCCGCGTTCACGACGAGCACGTCGATGCGGCCTTTTTCCAATCGGATCTGCTCGAAGACGTGCTGAAGATTGGTGTTGTTGTTAGCATCCGCCCGGACAACGTGGATGCTCCCTATGACCGCCGATTCAGATGTGCTCTCCGCGTCCTTGCGGCTTGTCGCGTAGACTTGGGCTCCCTCCCTGGCGAACATCTGAGAAATGGCCCCGCCAATTCCACCGACACCGCCGATAACGAGGGCGATCTTGTTTGCTAATCTGCTCATGTAAACTCCATAAACATCGATGAAGTTAAGATATAGCCTCTATACCTACGGTCAATTACGCACTATAGGTAAAGTAGATATGGAGGAGTATACCCGTGTCCGCGGTTGATGAAGGTCTGCCCATCAAAGCCAACTTGCCTCGTAGGCCTAAGGCTGTCTCCACCGAGGCGTTGCTGGACGTTGAGAAAGCGCGGCCGGTGCTTGAGCAGATTGCAAACAAGTGGTCGGTGCTAATCCTGACGGTACTGTGCACCAGACCGTCCCGTTTTAACGAGATCATGCGCCGCCTGGACGGCATCACACACAAGGCGCTTGCTGACGCGCTGAAGCGTCTGGAGCGCAATGGTCTCATTCGCCGTGAGGTACTTGCGACGAAAACGCCGGTCGGGGTTGAATATACCATCACATCGCTCGGCCGTTCATTACAGCAACCCTTCGAGGCGCTCTACGCGTGGTCCATGACCTATGGCCCCGAGCTCGAGCGCGCGCAAGAAGAATACGATCGCCTTCGAGACTAGCCGGCCTGGCATAGATCGACATTCTATTGCTCGGCCGATACCTTGACCACAACTTGCCGAAATTATCCAACCAGCAGCCTCCCTCAAAAAAGCCGGTTGTTGCGGCCTCTTGATACACCGCCAATACCCGAGGGTGTCTACGAAGCCCGCCGCTATTCAATTCACTTCAAAATTCGGTTCCGAAAGGAGTGTTGGTCGTTCCGACCACCCGCACTGTCCTTCAAAAATATGCTTATCTCCGTGTCCACCAAACCGGCAGCGGGCCAGCCCGGCCTAATCGCTAACGCTGCAGATCATTCCTTGTGCGGCCACTCCTTCACGAACCGAGCGCTTGCTTGCGGATCGTCGCTTCAGTTGCGGAGATCAGGTCCATTTCGCCTTGCGAGAGTTGCCAGCTGAGGGTTCGCGCGTTGTCCTGAGCCTGGCGAAGGTTCTTGGCGCCCACGATGGGGAGAACTCTGTCGTTAATGCCAAGTAGCCAGTTGAGCGCCACTTGAGCGATGGTGGCGTTATGCTGCTTGGCCAAGTTGGCCATCACTTCGAAAAGGGGTTCCAGCGCCTCGCGCCGCATTGGATAGGGCTTTGAGAAAAGACGTCGAAGCAAAGACGGCCGCTCGTGAGATTCGCGGAATAGATCAAGCTGCATGACGCGCATTACGATTTTCACGCGGGATGGTAGGGCGGGCCCGCGGGGCCGGTATTTGCCGGTCAGAATACCTTGAAGCAGTGGCATCAGCGCGATGACGGCGATGTCCAGCTCCTCGCAGGCGTCGAGGATATAGCCAAACGCCAGCAGTTACGGACCTGAATGCGCAAAGGTTGCCATCATGATTATTACCCGCACGCTCGCCGACTTCCCTGCATATGGCCACCGCGATCGTGTTTCCGAAGCCCAATGCTTTAGAGAGAGCTTTGTCGTCGAATTCACCACGAACCAAGGTGAATCTTGCATTGGGAACTCTTCAGAAGGATGGCGCAAACGCCTTCACTCCGTTCATGCAGCGCATGATGGCCGATCAGTTGTCGTCGTGGCTCGTGGCACTGGTATTTGTAAACGTAGAAGCGAAGAGACTTATCCGTGATTTTGACGGCGAGTATCTATGGTATTTCGACAGTCAGCGCATGTTCCTCGTCTCAAATGGGCTTTGGTTTTGAAATGTTTGATGTAAATGGCGTGTGTTGGCAAACCCCGCGTATTTCGTGGGACGGCTTGCGAAAGTTCGAGCTGTTGGATGGCGGTATTCGCGGTGAGGCATATGACCCGCCTTCCGATGGGTGGGTCCAATTCGAACTCAATCTTCATACTGGTGATGTTGTCGGTGGCTCGTACTGCGAGGCTTGAGAGAGTCTGGAGTCACCACATTATTGCCGTGTGCCGCTTAGGGTGTCATTTCGCCCCCAGCCGGAACCGACCCCTTGTCAAAAATCCATGTTGCCTTCCTTGAGATTATATATAACATATAACTTATAAGTTAGGAACAACGGGAGCGTATCCGTGACATCGTTAAATTTTAATAGCGACCATCCACCGATGGACCGCGACATTGACCCATTGTCGGACGCCCAGTTGGAGCATCTCCGCGAGCGTGCACAATTCGTGCGCCTGGAAACAATCAGGCTGATTTCCATCGCTAAAGTGGGGCACTACACGTCGGTGTTCTCCTGCGCCGAGATTTTTGCTGCTCTGTATTACGACGTCATGAGGATCAAAAAAGGCGAGCCCGCATGGCCCGACCGTGACCGCTTCCTTATGGGCAAAGGGCACGCCGCAGTTGGGCTTTTCCCGATATTGGCCGATCTCTGTTATTTCGATCCAAGCTGGCTGGATTCCTACACGCGTCTCGGGAGCCCGCTCGGCGACCATCCAGATATGACCAAGGTGCCAGGCGTCGACTTCAGTTCCGGCTCCATCGGACATGCTTTGTCCAACGGCGTTGGAATGCTCCTCGGGGGCCGCTTCCAGAAGCGTGACTTCAACGTCTTCGTTCTTTTAGGCGACGGCGAGATGCAAGAGGGGCAAGTCTGGGAGGCCGCGTTGTCTGCCGCCAGCCACGGCCTCTCCAATCTGATCGCGATTGTCGACCGCAACGGTTATCAGCTTGATGGAAAGGTTGACGATATCCTTGCTGTCGAACCCCTGGATGAAAAATGGCAAGCGTTTGGATGGGAAGTCCACACCGTCAACGGCCATGACATCCATGCGCTCACTGCTCTTCTGCGACAGGTCAAAGCCGACAAGAATCGCACCAAACCTTGCTGCATCATCGCAAAGACCGTCAAGGGCAAGGGCATCGATTACATGGAAACCGAACCGGGCTGGCATCTTGGCTTCCTTGGTGCGGAAGACGAAGCGAATGCCCTCGAAACGATCCAAAATACGGTGATCTCATAATGAACCAGCTGATTTCCAAGGACTCGTGGCAGTACCGCGAAGTCAATCGCCGCGCTCCTTCGCTTCCAACTTTTTCCGATGCCCTGATCGACCTCGTGGAGGCCGGTCATCCTGTGATGGCGGGAACCGCAGATCTTCAGTATTCCAACGGTTTGAACGAATTCGCCCAACGCTTTCCGGAGCGGTTTGTCCAGTTTGGTATCTCTGAACAGAACATGATCTCCGCAGCGGCGGGTATGGCAACGACGGGTGTTATTCCATACGTGGCAACGTTCGCGTCTTTTCTTGCACTGCTTTGCTGCGAGCAGATCCGGATGGATGTCGCTTATTGCAAGCAACCGGTCCGCCTCATCGGCCATCACACCGGCATTTCGCTCGGCTTTTACGGTACTTCCCATCACGCAACGGAGGACATCGCGATCACGAGAAGCATCGCGAACCTTGCCGTCGTTTCGACAGCAGACGGCCCGGCTCTCGCGGCGGCACTCAAGACGACGGTGGATTATCCCTTGCCAATCTATTTCCGCATTCACCGCGGACATGACCCAGTCGTCTACGACAACGGCGTCGATTTCCAACTTGGGAAGGGGATCGTTCACGGTATAGGCAACGACGTTACGATCATCGCCGCCGGCTACCCGGTTCATGGTGCAAAAAAAGCAATGGAAGAGCTTAACGAGGCTGGCTACTCGGTCGGTCTGATTGACATGCATTCCATTAAACCACTCGACGAGGAAGCCATACTGGAGGCGTCCACGCGTTCCAAAATCATCCTTACGGTGGAGGAACACAACATTATCGGCGGTCTCGGTGGCGCGGTAGCTGAAGTCCTTGCTGAAAAGGGTAAAGGTGCTCGCCTCGTTCGCCACGGCATCAAGGACGAGTACAGCCTCATCGCTCCTCCGACCCATCTCTACAGGCACTATCGCCTTGATGCCGCCGGGATTCGCGCGGTCGTGCTTGAGGCCATCGGGGGAGCAAGCGCATGACGAATAACGAGGCTATTGCACGCCGCGCTGAAGCCGTCATTCCCGGCGGTCTTCTCAGCCCCAGCCGACGCCTTGGAGCGCCTATCGCTTTCTCCAGGGCGGACGGGCCTTACCTCTACGACGCCGACGGCAATCGCTACACCGACTATCACTGCGCGTTCGGTGCAAACGTGCTCGGGCACCGCAACCCGGCAATCTTCAAGGCGATCGCGGATGTCAACGAGAGTGTCGATCTGATCGGCGCTGGTGTTCTCGAACTGGAGGTCGAGGTCGCCGAGCTCCTAGTAAAGGCCATCCCGTGCGCCGACCAGGTCGCGTTCTGCAGCAGCGGATCGGAAGCCACGTACCATGCCCTCCGTCTTGCCCGCGCCTACACGGGACGAAAGCAAATCATCAAGTTCCAGGGCGGCTATCACGGGTGGCACGACTACGTCGCCATGAACGGCCAGTCCAGCCGCCAGATGATCGGCTCGTTCGACCCGATGTCCGACGGAATCCTTTATGACGCGGCTCGATATACGAAGATTTTGCCATACAACAATGCAACCGCCGTTGAGGACTATATCAAAGCCAATCCCGGCGAGGTTGCCGCGATCATCATCGAGCCAATTGCGCACAATATGGGCGCAATCATTGCACAGAACCAGTTCCTCCAGGACTTGCGCAGGATTACGAGCGAAAACGGCGTTGTACTGATATTCGACGAAGTTATTACCGGGTTCAGGCACGCGCTTGGCGGCTACCAGTCGATCGTCGGCATCACCCCTGACCTCGCCACCTTTGGCAAGGCAGCCACCAGCGGTTACCCGATTGGTCTTGTTGCCGGCAGTCAGGACATCATGGAACGTGTCGGGAGAACTGGCGACGGAGCCGTGTTCATGGGTGGGACATTCAATGGAACACCGTCTTCCCTGGCCGCCGTGAAAGCCACCGTTCAAGAGTTGTCAAAGCCTGGCGTCTACAACCGCCTCTTCGATCTCGGGAGCTACCTCCGGAAGCAGATCGACGAAATCATCGCGCGGCACAACATCAGAGCGCAGACGGCGGGCTTTGGCTCGGTCTGGCTCGTCTACTTCTTCGATGGCGAGTTCAGGGAATACGCCGATCTGCTCCGGAACGACAACGATCTCGACATGCGGTTCCGGCGGGCACTGATAGAGCGAAAACAGATTTTCCAGCCTCTTCAGCTCAAACGCCTCTATCTCTCCCTCAGCCACGACCAGACCGTGCTGGACAGGACTCTCGAGCTCATCGACACCACCATGGCCGACCTCGCGCGGTCGGCCGCGGCTTAACTTCCAGAACTAATCTCAATTAAAAAAGGGGAACCAATGAGACATCGGTTAATCACATTGATGGTCACGCTCGCGTGTTCTGCGACGACGACTCCGACACTTGCCCGCGATCTCACGGTCGTCGGCTTCGGCGGCGCAACGCAGGAGGCAATGCGCGAGACACTCTTCAAGCCTTACGAGAAAAAGTCGGGCGCGCTTCTTCTGGAGGAGTCGTACACAGGCGGCATCGCCAAGGTGAAGGCGATGGTCGAGACAGGTACGACGACGTGGGACGTTGTGCAGATGGACGAAAACGAGATGATCCTCGCTTGCGACCAAGGACTTCTCGAGACGTTCGACTGGACGACATTGCCGAACGCAACAGACATCATCGAACCTGCCAAATCCGACTGTGGGGTTGGCGCGTTCGTCTGGTCGAAGATACTGGCTTACGACGGGGACAAGACCACCGGCGTGACATCCTGGGCAGATTTCTGGGATGTCAAGAAATGGCCTGGGAAGCGAGGTTTGCGCAAGCAGGCGCGGATGACGGTGGAAATCGCACTTCTGGCGGACGGCGTAAAGCCGGAGGATCTGTACAAGGCTTTGGCGACGAAGGAAGGGCAGGACCGCGCCTTCGCTAAGCTCGACCAGTTGAAGCCGAACATCCAGTGGTGGGAAAGCGGAGCTCAGCCGATGGAATGGCTGGCATCGGGCGAGGTCACTATGACGTCTGCGTATAACGGTCGTGCTATTGCAGCCAACCAGCAGGGCAAGCACTTCCAGATGTGCTGGACGAACCAACTTTACGCAATGGATTTTTGGGCTATTCCCAAGGGCAGTAATTCGAAGGCGGCATTTGATCTCGTCACCTACATGACAAGCCCCGAGCCCCAGAAAGCGTTTGCGGAAAAGATGGTCTATGGCGTCACGAACGCCAAGGCGACGGCCAGCATTTCGCCCGATGTAGCCCCTCAACTTCCTACCGCTGATAAGAACATGGCAGGCGCGGTGGCCCTAAACACCCCATTTTGGGTCGATCACGAAGAGGAGCTGCAACAACGATTCAACCGGTGGGTAGCGCAATGAGGAGAAACCCCATGCCATATCGTAAACTTTTCAGCGCGCTTATGCTGCTCGCAGGCCTCGGCCTTACATCTGCGGCGTTGGCGGATTCAGGAAAACTGACCGTGGTCGGCGCAGGTGGCGTGCTACAGGACGCGGAGCGAAAAGCGTTTTTTGAACCCTTCGCGAAGTCCTCTGGCGTGAGTGTCACCGAAGATTCCTATTCCGGCCAGATGGCCAAGGTTCGTGCAATGGTAGCCAGCGGAAGCGTTTCCTGGGACGTCATGCAGGTCGAGCAAAACACGCTGCTGTCCGGATGTGCAGAGGGCCTTTTCGAAGAACTCGACTGGACCAGGATCGGTAATCAGGACGACTTCATTCCTGAAGCATACAGCGAGTGCGGAGTTGGCGCTTTCGTCTGGTCCATGGTTCCAAGTTATGACAAGTCCAAGCTGGCGGATGGACCAAAGAACTGGACAGACTTTTGGGATGTGCAGAAGTGGCCTGGCAAACGGGGGTTCCGGCAAACTGCAAAGATGACCCTCGAAATCGCGCTTTTAGCTGACGGCGTGCCTTCAAGCAACGTCTACGAGGTCCTATCGACCAGAGCCGGGCAGGATCGTGCCTTCGCCAAACTCGACCAGATCAAGTCTGACATTATCTGGTGGACCTCGGGCGCGGAGTCGCTGGAGCGCCTGGCCTCCGGCGATGTTACGGCCACGGCCACTTTCAATGGTCGCGTCTCGGCCGCGAACGCAACGGGCAAGAACTTCGCCCTCATCTGGGACGGCCAGGTCTACGGCATCGACTACTGGGGCATCGTTAAGGGTAGCGCCAATCGCGAGAACGCGGAGAAGTTCATCGCTTTCGCAGCGTCAGATGCTGCGCAGTCCGCCTTCCCGCAGTACATCGCATATGGCATTACCAACAAGAAGGCCATCCAGAGCGTCAAGCCGGAGCTGGCAAAGGACCTTCCCACGACGGAGGTAAATATGAGATCCGCCGTTGGCCTGAATACCGAGTTCTGGGCGGACAATGGTGAAGCTCTTGAGGCGAGATTCGCGACATGGCGAGCTCAGTGATGTCTGAATTGGAAGTGCGGCAGTCTCCCGGGACTGCCGCCGCCCAGCCCGGACGCGCGTCAGCGCTCGCGGCTGGTTTTCGCGCTGACCGAAAAAGGCAGAGACTGATCTCGGTCATGCTGATCGGGCCGCTCGTTGCATTCATCGTATTCGCATTCATTCTACCGCTGGGAACCATGCTGTTCTACGCGGTGAACAACCCCGAGGTTCGCAACGCACTGCCGCGAACACTGGAAGTTTTGAAAACATGGGATGGATCAGGTCGTCCACCCGCGGCTGCCTTCGACGCGCTTGTCGCTGACATAAAATCGGATGTTCCGCCGAACGTTCTTGCCGAAGCTGGCCGTCGTCTGAACTACGAGATAACTGGCTTCCGCAGCCTCCTTGCCAAGACAGTTCGTAACGTTCGCAACGCCGAAATAACGGTAGCGCAGCAGCACTTATCCGCTATCGACGAACAATGGAATGATCCTGCCTACTGGAGGGTAATACAGCGGAACGGGTCCGCATTGACAGCGTTCTATCTGCTGTCTGCTGTCGATCTTAGACCTGGAGACGAAGGAGGTGCCAAGCTCGCTCCTCCGGAAGAGCAGCTTTTCCTTTCCACGCTGATGAGAACGCTTGTCATCAGCACCGTCGTTACGCTCATTTGCGCCCTCCTTGCCTATCCTATAGCCAATGCCGTCGTTTCTGTCGGGGGACGGTTCTCGGCCATCATGTTGGCTTGCGTTCTGTTGCCGTTCTGGACCTCTCTTCTGGTGAGAACGAGTGCCTGGATCGTGATTCTTCAGAAGGAAGGTATTGTCAACCGCGTGTTACAGGCATTGGGCTTGACGAAGGCGCCGCTTGAGCTCGTGTTCAACAGGACGGGCCTCTACATCGCAATGGTCCACATCCTGCTGCCATTCATGGTCTTGCCGCTCATCAGTGTCATGAAGGGTATCTCTCCCTCTTATGTCCGGGCCTCATCGTCGCTAGGCGCCGGGCCACTCACCACATTCCTTAGGGTATATCTTCCGCTTACGCTGCCCGGCGTCGGAGCAGGGTGTCTCCTGACGTTCATCATCGCAGCGGGATACTATGTCACGCCTACGCTCGTGGGTGGCGCCTCGGACCAAATGCTCAGTTATTTTGTCGCCTTCTATGCGAATACGACAATCAACTGGGGCATGTCGGCGGCACTCGGTGTCCTACTTCTGAGCTGTATCCTCGCGCTCTATATAATCGTCGGCAGGCTCGTCGGCATCGACCGTATAGTTGGAATGGAGTGAGTCATGCCTTCTAGCATAAGACACGTTCAGATCGCTTTCTGTTCCCTCGCAATGATTTTCCTGATCGGTCCGACCTTCGCGATCATCCCGATTTCTTTCAGTTCGGCGAACTTCCTGTCGTACCCGCTGCCCGGATTTTCGCTACAGTGGTACCACAAGATACTTCAGCCGCAGCCGTGGATGTCGGCATTGCTGAACAGTCTTATAATCGGAGCTGGTGCCACTGTGGTCGCAACTGTCCTCGGCACGGTGGCAGCACTCGGCCTCTCTAGAGGACATCTTCCGGCACGGGCGGCAATTCTCGCCGTCATCATTTCACCGATGATCGTTCCCGTGGTGATCAGCGGCGTGGGAATGTATTTCTTCTTTGCAAAGCTTGGTCTCGTCGCTTCCTTCCTCGGCCTCATTCTTGCTCACGCGGTCCTGGCGGTTCCCTTCGTCGTGATCACCGTTACGGCGACACTGAAGAATTTCGATATGAACCTGGTCCGCGCAGCGGCCAGTTTGGGCGCGTCGCCGTTCCACGCCTTCCGTACAATAACGCTTCCGCTGATCGCCCCTGGCGTCGTGTCGGGTGCGCTATTCGCTTTTGTCTTCTCCTTCGACGAGGTAGTTGTCGCCCTCTTCATCAGTGGTCCGGGCCAAAGAACTCTGCCACGCCAGATGTTTGACGGCCTCCGGGACAATATAGATCCTTCGATCCTCGCAATGTCGACGTTGCTCGTCCTCATCTCAATTGTCCTGATGGGCGGCGCAGCCCTTGTTCAAAAACGTGCTTCCGCTCATGCGAACGTCGTAAATTAATTCGGAGTATTTTTAATGATCATTGTTACTGGAGCTACGCACGGTATTGGACGGGCTTGCGTCGAAACGCTAGCAAGGGTAGGAGAGCAAGTGCTTGCAACTGGTAGAGACGTTGCCGCTGGCGCTGAGCTTGCCGACGCAAACTCGAGTGTCACTTTCGTGTCAGGCGATGTCAGCATGGAAATCGATTGCAAGAACATCGTCGATCAGGCTCTGGAAATGGGCGGCGGACGCCTTTCCGGTCTAGTCAACAATGCAGGAATGTCTAAACGCATCGCGTTCGCGGAGGCAACACAGGCCGATTGGGACGAAGTTCTCGCCGTCAACGCGCGCAGCGCATTCCTCTTTACGCGCTACGCCCTGGACGGACTAAGAAAGGGGAAGGGCTCGGTTGTAAACGTCGCCAGTATCGCCGGGAAAACGGGCGAGGAGGGACTAGCGGTCTATTGCGCGTCGAAAGCGGCCGTCATCGGAATGACCAAAGCGTTGGCTCTCGAGTTTGGGGAAGAAGTGCGCTTCAATGCCGTGTGCCCTGGACAGATCGCAACACGAATGATGAAAAAGATCATCGCTGATCCACTGAGGAAAAAGCAACTCGAACTCCGTATTCCGGCGAACCGCTTCGGAACGCCGGAAGAGGTTGCGGACGTGGTTGCATGGCTTCTCTCCGACCACTCCAGCTATGTAAATGGAACGGTCATCACCGTCGACGGCGGTGAAACGGCGGGCTTGCGCACCCCGCGTATTGCTGAAGTTACAAACTGAGGACCAAGTGAACGGGAGCTACACCAGCTCCCGCTCGTCGAAATATCGCAGAAAGCTCGTTGATGCCCGCGTAATATCATTCTCGATTGCCGCCCGGGCCCTCTTCTTGTTCTTCAACCGAAGAGCTTCCAGGAGGTGCTCATGCTCTTCCGCGCCAACGTAATCGTGTGGGATCTCGCGATAATAGACATTCAAGATAGGTCCCATAGACACCCACATTGTCTCGATTTGCGCGATGAGCATCGGCATTTTTGAAAGGCGATAGACGCCGAAATGAAAAGACCTGTTTGCCGATCTTGCAGCCTCAAAGTCATCAGACTTCTCGCTCGCGACAAAAGCCTCGTGGAAGATCTTTAGCTGCTCGATGTCTGCTGCTGACACATTCTCTACCGCAAGTTCTGCAGCAAGGCCCTCAAGAGCGGTGCGTATCACTTTTATCTGCACATAACGATCTCTACTGAGTTCCGGGACAACAACAAACCGGCCCGAACGGAGTTCGAATGCCTGCTCGCTCACAAGACGCAAGCACGCTTCACGCACAGGGGTGACACTCGTGCCGAGCCTTTCCGCGAGCTCTTGCATCAAAAGCCGCTCGCCCGGAGCAAAACTCCCCACAATCAAACCCTCACGCAGCTTGGTATAAATCCTGGCAGACAGGCTTCCGATCTCCCCCGGCTGCATGTCTATAACACTCATCGTCTCAACTCCTAATCCCTACTGCTTGCATACCTGAACCGGGCGACGCGACCAACCAATTATATCTTATAATCCGGCCGTGCACGTTAGATGACGAATTTTATTCCAAAGCCAACAACAGCAGTTGCCAATTGCATCTCATAACTTATAAGTTATAAAACACAAGAACGCTTAGGAGGCTATCGTGCTAAATTCGCTCCGCTCACGCGATATGGCGTACCACTTTCACTCGCAGACCAATCCCCGCCGCCAAGAGGCTGGTGGCCCGTTGATGATCACCAAAGGGGAGGGTTGCTATGTCGTCGACGAGCTCGGCAACAGATATCTGGAAGGCATGGGTGGGCTTTGGTGTGCATCGCTCGGTTTCGAAAATGAGCGTTTGGCAGAAGTGGCGGCCAGACAGATGAAGACGCTGGCGACCTACCATACCTTCAATCATCGCTCGAATGACCCCTGCGCCGACGTGGTTGAGCAGATTGCCGAGCTTTCGCCAATCCGAGGGAGCAGAGTATTCCTGGTCAACTCAGGCTCCGAAGCCAATGACACGATGGTCAAGCTGGCCTGGTATTATAACATCGCCCGGGGAAAACCATCCAAACGTAAGATCATCAGCAGAAAGGGCGCTTTCCACGGCAGTACCGTGATGGGAGCAGCGCTCGGCGGCCTGCCGCATATGCACGAAAGCTTCAATCTGCCAGGTCTGAACGTTATCTACGCGGAGAAGCCCCACTTCTACAAATACGGTATGCCGGGTGAACCGGAGGAAGCTTACTGCGATCGCCTGATTGCCGACCTGGAAAGCCTGATTACCTCAGAAGGACCCGAAACCATAGCCGCTATGATCGCCGAGCCGGTCATGGGAGCAGGCGGGGTCGTTACGCCTCCAGCCGGGTATTTTCAGCGCGTCAGCGAAGTCCTCAAGCGCCATGACATTCTCCTTCTCTCGGACGAGGTGGTCTGCGGCTTCGGACGCAGTGGCAACTGGTTCGGGTGCGAGAGCTTCGGTTTTGTCCCCGACATGATGTCCATCGCGAAGGGCCTGTCCTCGGGTTATGTCCCTATCGCCGCAGCAGTGATCGGAGATCACGTATACCAGGTAATTGCCGACGAAGCCGATCGCATCGGGGTTTTCGGACATGGTTTCACGTATTCCGGTCACCCCGTAACGGCGGCTGTGGCCGCTGAAGTGCTCCGTACGTACCGCGAAATGGATATCCCCGCGCGCGCTCTGGAACTAGGCCGTTATCTTTTCGATGCGCTTGAGAGCACGATTGCAGGGAGCCCCATTGTAGGTGAAATTCGCGGCGCGGGCTTTCTCGCCGGGATCGAGCTCGTAGCCGACAAGTCGACGAGGACCGCGTTTGAGCCGGCCCTCGAAGTTGGCGCATTTGTCGAGCGTCGTTGCCGCGCACACGGCGTCATGATCCGTAACATGGGCAATGTGATTTCCGTCTGCCCGCCATTCATCATGACAACATCACAGATCGACGAGCTTGCGGGCGGTATTTCCGCGGCGCTCGAAGACGCAGTTTCTGAATTCAAGAATTGAGCGTGTACGATGGATGAACTTGCAAAACTCGATCTCTGCGCCCAGGCGGCGCTCGTCAAGGCAGGGCAGGTGACTGCCGAAGAGCTTCTGGAGGGGGCCATAAGGCGGTCCGAAAAGACAAACTCCCAACTGAACGCCATCATCCGGCCTCTACATGAGGAGGCTCGCAGGGAAGCGCGGGGCGCAGATAAGAGCAGCGTTTTTGCCGGCGCTCCCTTCCTTGTCAAAGACCTATATTGCCACATGGCAGGCGTGCCAACCACGGGTGCTTCGGAGATCACACGGGATTTCGTGCCGGACCACGATAGCGAACTGATGCGCAGGTACCGCAAAGCCGGGCTCAGTACATTCGGCAAGACCAATCTCTGCGAGTTCGGTACCCTCGGGACCACAGAGCCGAAACTCTTTGGAGTCACCCGCAATCCATGGGACATTTTACGGTCAAGCGGCGGATCGAGCGGCGGCGCTGGGGCCGCCGTGGCTGCTGGCATCGTTCCCGCAGCCCATGGCGGTGACGGGGCGGGCTCGATTCGAATTCCGGCGTCATGCTGTGGCTTATTTGGTCTAAAGCCGTCGCGTGGAAGGATCACACTCGGCCCGGATCAGGGGGACAGTACAGGTGGGATCGTAAATGAACACGTTCTGTCGGTGAGTGTCCGTGACAGCGCCGCTCTCCTCGATGCGACCCGAGGGACCTTGGCTGGAGACCCATATACGGCTCCCACCCCGGAGCTCAGCTATATCGACGCGTTGCGATCAAAGCCGGGCCGACTCAGGATTGCGGTTACCACCACTTCGCTGCTAGACACATACGTAGATCCGGAGTGCGCAAAGGCGACGATCGACACCGCACGTCTTTGCGAAAGCCTGGGACATGAGGTGGTTGAAGCCAGCCCGCTGTTGGACGGCGACACCTATCGCATATACTACAAGCGGTTCTGGGCAATGACCGCGACCAGGGCCATCACCGCTCTCGCCAGAAGCAGAAACGTCAGGCCCGAAAGCCTAGCGTCCGGTGTCGAGCCCTTCAACCAATACCTGTACAGCGTGGGCTCGAAGGTCACGGCGGCTGATTATTTGGTAGACCTCAACTGGTTTCATGGTGTCGGCCGGACCATCGCGAATTTCCTCGGCGACTTCGATCTATGGCTGACACCGACACTCGGCTCTCCGCCGCCTCTGCTTGGGCACTTCGACGCCGACATTCACGGCGGTGAGGAAGTAATGGAACGGTTCCTCCAGTTCCTATCGTTCACGACATTCGCCAACATGGCCGGTCTGCCGTCTATGAGCGTGCCAATGTACTGGACACCAGCCGGACTCCCGATCGGCACACAATTTACGGGTCGCTTCAACGACGAGGAAACACTTTTTCAACTTGCCGCTCAGCTTGAGGAAGCTCGCCCGTGGTCGGTCAGACGGCCTCCGGTTCATGCAACGGCATAAGCGCATCAGAAAAGGGGACCGCTATGTCATCTTCAAACTACGTGGAATTCATCAAGGTCGATAAAAGCTACGACGGGCGAAACCTCGTCGTGGACACCCTCAACCTCTCCATCCCCCAAGGCGAATTTCTGACAATGCTGGGACCATCGGGCTCGGGCAAGACGACAAGTCTGATGATGCTAGCGGGGTTCGAGGCTCCCAGCAGCGGCCACATCCGCATTGCTGGTCGCTCATTGGAATCCGTGCCACCGCATCGTCGAAACATCGGGATGGTGTTCCAGAATTACGCCCTTTTTCCCCACATGACTGTGGCGGAAAACCTGGACTATCCCTTGCGCGTCCGCAAGATAGCCAAAGCCGAACGTAATGATCGTGTCCGCAAGGTTCTGGATGTGGTGCAGATGGGGGCTTTTGCCGCCCGAAAGCCGGCGCAGCTTTCGGGCGGGCAGCAGCAGCGGATTGCGCTCGCTCGGGCGATCGTTTTCGAGCCAGACGTCGTCCTCATGGATGAGCCGCTCGGCGCGCTGGACAAGAACTTGCGCGAGCATCTCCAGCTGGAAATAAAACACCTGCACGAGCGTCTCGGGATCACAGTGGTCTATGTCACCCACGACCAGTCGGAGGCTTTAACGATGTCCGACCGTGTAGCGGTGTTCAACGCCGGGAAGATCGAACAACTGGCTCCGCCAGCTGAACTTTACGAGCGTCCTGCCACTCCCTTCGTTGCAGGCTTCATCGGGGAGAACAACCGCCTTGCGGGGGAGATTTCCGGGCGGAACGGCGATGAATATGCCGTCCAAACAGAGACCGGTCACAGAATGATCGTTCGAAGCCAAAAGGACTTCTCGGAACGCCAACGGGTCATGATATCGGTGCGGCCCGAACGGGTGCGGCTTGATACCACTAAGGCGTGCCTGAACACCTTTAGCGGAACCGTCGAGGAGGTAATTTATCTTGGCGACCACAAGCGTGTGCATGTCAGGGTCAGCGAGGCTTCCACGCTCATTGCAAAGGTCCCCAATGCAGGCACCAACATCGACATCAAGCCGTCTCAGGCGTTATCCCTCGGATGGGACAGCGGCGATGCGGTACTAATCCCAGTTTGAATTTCAGGACAGACTACTATGGCTATCTTCCGAGACCTCGACCTTCGTAACCCCGAACTGATGCGTGATCGAGCCTTCGTGGCAGGGAACTGGGTCGAAGCAACGTCGGCTGATCGTATTACCGTGACCGATCCCTTTGATGGGAGCGCTATCGCAGACCTTCCCAGCCTTGGATTGGACGCCGTGCGGCATGCGATAGACATCGCAGACGAAACGCGGAAGGCATGGGCTGCACGTCCTGAACGCGAGCGGGCTGTGGTGCTCAAACGGTGGTACGAGCTGATCGTGGCTAACAGCGACGACCTTGCACTCATACTAACGCGCGAGCAGGGTAAACCGTTGAGCGAGGCAAAGGGCGAAATCCTCGCCAACGCCCACTACATCGAGTGGTTCGCGGAGGAGGCCAAGCGAATCGATGGCGATATCATTGCCACTCCGGTTTCGGGCCAGCGCCTGATGGTTTTCAAGCAGCCCGTGGGCACCTGCGCCGCTATCACGCCCTGGAACTTTCCTAACGGTATGATTACCCGCAAGGCCGGTCCTGCCTTTGCAGCAGGCTGCAGTATGGTTCTCAAACCAGCGTCGCAAACGCCCCTGTCGGCTTTGGCGCTCGCCTTTCTGGCGCAGCAGGCGGGCATCCCGGACGGACTTTTTTCGGTTGTGACAGGGCCTGCGAAAGCCATCGGGGCAGAATTTTGTACCAATCCAAAGATTGCTAAGATCAGCTTCACCGGATCGACCGAAGTGGGCCGCTGGCTGATGGAGCGGGGAGCCGCGCAGATCAAGCGGCTTTCGCTGGAGCTTGGTGGGAATGCGCCTTTCATCGTCTTCGCTGACGCGGATGTAGATGTCGCTGTGGAAGGCGCGATCGTTTCGAAATTCCGGAATGCTGGCCAGACCTGTGTCTGCGCTAACAGGTTGTATGTGCAGGAGGGTATCCTGCCTGAATTCTCCGCCGCGTTGTTAAAGCGAGTGGCTAAGCTCAAGCTCGGCGATGGTAGCAATCCTGAAACGAGCCTTGGGCCACTCATCGATCAGAAGGCTATTGCCAAGATTGAGGAGCACATCGAAGACGCCGTTTCCAGAGGTGCGACCGTTATCGCTGGCGGACGCAGGAGCGAGCTTGGCGGTAACTTTTTCGAGCCGACCATCATGACAGGCGTAACCCAGGAGATGAAGGTGGCGAAAGAAGAGACATTTGCTCCGCTGGCTCCGCTGATCGCGTTTCGCACCGAGAGCGACGTCATCGCGATGGCCAATGACACTGAATACGGGCTCGCGTCCTATTTCTTCACCCGGGATTATGCCCGCATATGGAGGGTGGCTGAGGCACTTGAGGCAGGCATGGTCGGCGTCAACACGGGGCTCATCGGAAGTGAGGCAGCTCCGTTCGGAGGGGTGAAGCAGTCCGGACTTGGACGAGAAGGATCGAAGTACGGGATCAACGAGTACCTGGAGATCAAATACGTTTGTATCGCCGGGATAGGATCGGCCGCGTGAGATGAAGGTCGTGTATTCCGACCTACACAGGTCACACATCCCCGGAGACGTGGTCGAGAACGGCGTTTCCAGGCCCAGCCGTGACGTACCCGAACGAATGGATGCGCTGCTGCGAGCAGTCAAGGAAGCAGGCCTCGAAGTCGTGGGCGCATCAGACTGCGGCCTCGAACCTCTCTGTGCTGTTCACTCGGCGGAATACCTTTGTTTTCTGGCCAGCGCTTACCGCGAGTGGAAACGATCTGGTTTGAATGGTCGCGTAGTGCCGGCAACCTTTGAGACGCGACGTGAGACCTATCGGGACGATTGGTCGATCATTGCCAGGGCGGGTTTCTATCTGCGCGACCAGATCACACCGATGGGTGAAGGGACCTGGGACGCGGCTTACTGGGCAGCTCAGACAGCTGTAACAGCAGCTGAGCTCATCGCGAATGGAGAGCGGCAGGTCTATGCCCTTTGCCGTCCATCAGGTCACCACGCCGGCCGAGACTATGGTGGAGGTGCAACCTATTTGAACAACGCTGCGATAGCCGCTCGGCGGCTGGCTGCGGAAGGAAGCCGCATAGCGATCATCGATTTGGACGTCCATCATGGGAACGGGACACAGGACATCTTCTGGGACGACAAGCATATCTTTTTTGCGTCTATCCACCGCAGCACAGAAAACTATTACCCCCATTTCACGGGTTCTCGTGAGGAGGCGGGTGGTATGACTGCCTGCGGCGCCAACATGAACTATCCCTTAGCCAGTGACGCGGGCGACAGGGAATATCTTATCGGAGTCGAAGCCATCCTGACCGCAGCGCTTGGGCACAACCCCGCTACTCTGGTCGTGTCACTTGGTTTCGACGCACTTGCAAGCGACCCGGCGAACGGGCTCTGCGTGACGCAAGAGGCGTTCGGAAAGGTCGGCCGATTGCTTGCTGGTGTTGCTCTCCCGGTCTTGCTTGTGCAGGAAGGCGGTTACGACTTGAAGAACTTGCAGTATGCAGCGGCTCGCTTTCTTGATGGCTTTTGTCCGCTTCGTTAGCAGCCGTCACGTTTGGTTGGGGGACCAACGGCAGGGCCAGTGGCGATCGCGTGTATTGCACAACGCACAAAACAGAGTTTCTCCCATTGGGCGCCTGGCCTACAGCCGCCAGAGCAAAGATCGTTCGATGAAATAGAACAACACGATCGAAATTGTCCAAATTCCGGAGCATGCTAGGAACGCTTACGTTGCCTCAATGAAACGACCGGCTTCCCCAGCTGGGAGGCAATGAAGGAATGCACCACAATCTCCAGCTGTCGCTTTGCCCTTAAAGGGATTCTTCCTCAATTTGTGTGATTCAGCGGCAACATTCTCGCTCTCATCAGTTCTGGCCCGGCTCTGCCATACATTGCTCGCTTCAATGTCTTGAGGCGGTTGATCTGCCCTTCGGCTTGGCCGTTGCTCCAGGGGAGTTCGATTGCGTTTTTGACGGCATTGATATCCCGTCGTAGAACACTGGCGAAACGCATGATTGCCGTAAGTTCGGTGTCGATGGCGTCATCGATCCATTCATCCAGCGCCTCTGGATGCCTACTGCGCAGGATTCCACTGAAGCGCATGGCCAAGCCTCGCATCTTGCAGAATGCCTCGGAACCCTTCTTCAAGGCATCGACCTTTCTCGCCTGGGGAACGGTCAGAAGGCCGCGCGGCTTGATGCACAGCGCAGCGACGACATCTGAAGAAATGACATGTCCAGTGTCAGGATCACGGATGGCTTCTGAAACATTCACCTCGGGCGGCACCTCATTGGATCGGAAGTTTTCTGCCTTGCGCCATACCTTCAAAAGTCGCTCCAGATTGGACCGGCTGCCAGTGTAGCCTTGGTTCTTGACGTCGTGGAACAGATGGCGTCCAATGCGGTTTCCATCTTTCCAGCATTCAGCTAGGAATACTTCAAAATACAATGGCGATGTCGGGTTCAATGCGGCCCGGTTCCTATCCTTGGGTGCGTTTGAAGTCAGCCAATTTGTAACGCTCCGGCGCTCATAGCCAGTGCGCCTCGCGATCTCGCTGTAGGTGAGGCCCTGCTGGCGTAAAGCGTGGAGCATTTCGAATATCTCCTGACGCGACTGTCTGTGCGCCAGGCGGGCACGGCGGTGTTGAGCAGTGGTGCTGGCAATGGCGTCTTCCGACAATATTGGTCTGACGTTGGCATGACCGCAAAGGCTCATCTGCTCCTTGATCGCCGTCCTGAGATTTTGAACCAGATGAAAGCGATCAGCCACCTGTCTGGCCTGCGGCGCACCCTCTCTGGCAGCCTGTGCGTAGAGACCACAGCGATCTCGGCTGACGACCTCAATAGAAGGGCGTTCTTGTAACCACGCTTTCGCACTCTCAACGCTGCGGTCGTCCAGGACATCGACAACTGCTCGACGCTCAAGATCGACCATGATTGTGCCGTATCGTGTGGAGCGCCGCCAGCTCCAATCATCGATGCCAACGATCCTTATGTTGGCATCCTGGTTTGAGGTGGAAGCCTTTCGTTTAATCTGGCGAAGGATCGTGTCATCGCTAATGGGCATTCCAAGCCGGCCCATCAGATATTCAGCGGGGAGGCCGCCCATGCTGTGGCCGATCATGTCTACAACCGCCGCCATCCGTGCGGTTCGCCGCGAATGGGGTGAAGCAATCTCGGGAAGCCGATCGGTGAACGTTCGACGCTGACATCCCAAGTCTCTACATTGCCACCGATTCAGTGCGAGCTGGACTTTCACAACTTGGCCCTGAACCGGCAAGTCTTGAAGAGTGCGCTTGCGCCAACCGTGCCGATAACGGCTTCGCGTTCTGCAATCTGGGCAAATTCCGATTGGTTTCGCAACCGCGGAAACAACCCAACTTGCTTCACTTTCGAGAGAGATGCCCAGAACGTTGACGCTTGGGCCGGGTGACCAGTTTGATTTCGTGCGCATCACCGTGGATAGCAACTGCGACGTTAAGGATCTATTAACCACACAAATTGAGGAAGAACCCAAATGAATACCGTTCCGCAGACACACCTGATGCTGATAACCGGAGGAAGCCGAGGCGTGGGCGCTGCGACGGCGCGGCTTGCCGCGGCCAAAGGCTATGATGTCGTCATTACTTTCGTTTCCAATGTGGCCGCCGCTCATGCGGTTACAGCCGATGTGGCCGCCGCTGGGCGCAGGGCTTTGGCCGTTCGGGCAGACAGTGCCGATCCCGACCAAATCACCCGGCTATTCTCGACGATCGACCGGGAGTTTGGCCGGATCGATGTGCTGGTAAATAATGCCGGGATCATTGCGCAGCAATCCCGGCTGGAAGATCTCGGATTCGAGCGTATGCAACGCATATTCGCGGTCAACGCGATCGGCCCGATGCTTTGCGCCCAACAGGCCGCCAGGCGGATGTCCAGCCGCCACAACGGGCGGGGCGGCGTCGTGATCAACATATCGTCGGCATCGGCCCGGCTCGGCAGTCCAAACGAATATGTCGATTACGCCGCCTCGAAGGGTGCCCTCGAAACATTCACCATCGGCTTCTCCAAGGAAGTTGCGCGGGAGGGAATACGCGTCTGCTGCGTTCGCCCCGGCCATATCTATACCGAGATGCACGCCAGCGGCGGAGAACCGGGGCGGGTGGATCGGGTCAGAGACACGATTCCCATAGGGAGGGGTGGCCAGCCAGAAAAGGTCGCCCGCGCGATTGTATGGCTGGCGAGCGACGAAGCATCTTTCATCACCGGTACATTCCTGGACGTCACCGGCGGCAAGTGAGCAGCGAGCCGAGTGGAAAGCTGCTGGCACTAACAGGGAACAGCGCTGATCTGATCGGGGTTGAAACCTGCATCGACGTTATCGCGTGCTTGCCCCGCCTTCAAGGTCTCCGATAGGAGTTGCCGAACGCTATCGGTGGATCATGATCTTGTGTATGTTCTCATTTCTCCCTGCCTCTGCAAGCAGTTCGAACGTGATGCGGCAATGAGCCAGATCGTTCCGTCCATTCATACTCCAGCGTTCGGAAAGCAATAACCGAGGTGTGCTCGAGGGTGACGGGCTGCCCCCTCGACACGGATGATGCGCGTGCCGGTGCGGACGCATGATTCAAGCAGACTTAGCCGGTGCATTGCGTTGCGCAAAATACTGCGCTGGCGTGCTTCCCAGAGCCCTCTTGAACATCGTGATAAATGCGTTGACCGACTCGTATCCGAGTTCGGCGGCAACATTCTGCACCGTTTCGCCGCTGGCCAGTTCACGAAGCGCGACGACAAGATGGAGTTGCTGCCGCCAGCGCCCGAACGTCAGTCCCGTCTCCCGGGTCAACAGGCGCGCCAGTGACCGCTCGCTCATTGCGACCCGCTTCGCCCAATCGCTCAGCGTACTGCGGTCTGAAGGCTCGATCGTCAGACCATCTGCCATCGCCCGGATTTTCGGATGGCTGGAGATCGGCAGATTGAACCGCTCACGCGGCATCTGCACAAGTTCGTCCAGGATCACCCGCGCGATCCGGGCGGCATGGCTGCCGGCCAGATAGTCCGCACGCTCGCGAGCAAGCCGATCGACCATCTCGCGGATCATTGGGGACACCGACAGCGTGCAACTGTTGTCGGGCAGGTTAACTGCCCCCGGTTCCACGAACAGGTAGGTGAGCCGGGCGTTCGCGGTCGCGCGGGCGCTGTGGGGCACGCCACCGGGAATCCAGACTCCGCAACTGGGAGGCACGATCCAGATTTCGTTGCCCGCAATGCAGGTAACGGCGCCGTGCAAGGCAAGGATCAACTGGCCCTTCCGATGCACATGCGAAGGTATTTCCGCCTCATGCTCGGCGAAGTCGAGCTGATACGCGACCGCCGGCAGCGGCGTGAGGTCGGGATCGGAAACGGAGACGGCAGATCGCGGCATGGACATAAGGATGACCGGATTTAGGGATTTCTTGTCAGAATACTTAATTTATCTGCTTTTGCAAATCGGTCACAACTGACTGTATGAACACCGCGCAATCCATAAACCCCCTTTCAAGCAAGGCCGGTGCGGCCCTGCTGCAAGCTGGAGCTACCTTCCTTCGCACGCCAGCCATGAAGGCGGATGCGAATGCGATCCTCTTTTCAGCGAAGACTTTCGCCGCGGCAATGTTGGCCTATTATATTTCGCTGCGGATAGCGCTTCCCAAGCCGTTCTGGGCCATCGTCACCGTCTACATCGTCTCGCAGACTTCTGCCGGAGCGTCGCTCAGTCGTGGCGTCTATCGCTTCGCCGGGACGCTCATCGGCGCCATAGCGACGGTCGCGATCGTCCCGAATTTCGTGAACAATCCTATGGTGTGCAGCGTCGTGCTTACGGGCTGGATCGGCCTGTGCCTGTTTTTCTCGCTGCTCGATCGCACGCCACGCTCCTATGCCTTCGTTCTTGCCGGCTATACCACGAGCCTGATCGGGTTCCCGAGCGTGCTCGATCCAGGCGCGGTTTTCGAGACGGCGTCGGTGCGCGTTCAGGAAATCTCGATCGGGATTCTCTGTGCAGTCTTGATCCATCGTTACGTCCTGCCGAGATGCATGACCGGCCAGTTCACCGGCAAGCTATCGGCCACGCTGCGGGACGCCCGTCGGCTGGCGGGCGACGTGCTCAATGGAACGCCAGGACAAAACCATAGCGACCGCCACCAGCTTGCAGCGGACCTGCTTGCGATCCAGGGGCTTGCGGCACATCTGCCCTATGATCCGGCACCCACGCCAGGACGCCAGATACTGCAACTCATCCATGATCGGCTCGCCCGCTTGCTGTCGCTTGCAGCCGAGATCGAAGACCGGGTTCATGCCCTTGGGATAGGGGACGCGGATGCGCCCGACGAACTCGTCGCATTGGTCGACAACGTCGGGGCCTGGGTTGCGAGCGTCGAAACGGAGGACCGGGAGGCCGCCGCGACCCAACTGATCGTGCGCGCGCGATCAGTCCAGAAGCGCTTTGGCGCGGACGCCGCGACGCCCGGCGACAGGCTTGCGGCCAACCTCGCAGGTTACCTGGCCGAGATGATCGGTCTGCTACAGGACTGCGACAGATTGGGGCGGAACATCGCGACGACCGGGCGATTGCGAGATACCGCGTCGCTTCATGGGCCGAAGTGGGCGAAGGGCTACGTCTATCACCGCGATCCGTGGATGGCGGCTCGCACCACGGCCGGCGCCGTCATCGGCATCCTCATCGGCTGCGCCTTCTGGATCTGGTCGGCCTGGCCGGAGGGCGGAATGGCCGTCTCTATTCTCGGCGTGTGCTGCACCCTGTTCGGTAATTTTGATGCGCCTGTGCCATTTGTCGTCAAATATATCGTCGGCACGATCTTCGGGGTCGTAATCAGCCTCGTCTACAGCTTCGTCATCCTGCCCCAGGTCGCGGACTTCCGGGTTCTTGTTGCGGTGCTCGCCCCGGCGTTCCTGTTCGCCGGGTCTCTCCAAGCACGCCTGCCGACGACCTTCATGGCGCTCGGCATCACGCTGACCGTTCCGATCCTCTCGGGTCTGGGCACCCATTACACCGGCGACTTCGCCGCCTCCCTCAACAGTGTGATCGCGCTCTTTGCGGCGGTGGGATTCGGGGCGGTGAGCATGTCCCTGTTCCAGACCGTACCGGTCGATGCGGCGATCAACCGCTTGCTTCGCTTGAGCCGCCGGGACGTCGGCCGGCGCGCGCTCGGCGCTGCGCCCAACGAAGCGCGCTGGGCGAGCCTGATGATCGATCGGATAGCCTTGCTGCTCCCAAGGTTGCGGCTGACCGGCGATGCCTATCCGGATGTGCTCGACGATACGCTGCACCATCTTCGCATCGGCCATGTCGCCGGACAGCTTCGCAAGACGATCCCGCAGATCAAGGGCGAGGCCGGCGTCGAATTGAGCGAACTTCTATCCGTGATCGCCAGGCGCTTCAGTGGCAGGAAGTCGTCAACGCCTGCCGACCTCCTCGACCTCGATCAGCGGATCGAGACCTTGATCAAGACGATGGCGGGCAGCGCGCTCGGGAGCCGCCTGCGGATTATCGACCTGCTCATCGACCTGCGGTTCACGCTCGGCTTCCCAGCAGACGGGAGGGCCACAACTCATGATCGTTGATCTCAATATCGGGGGTGTCCTCATCCTCGGTCTGGTGGTGCTCGCGTTCATCGCGCTGGTCGCCACAATGGTGACGCTCCGCCTGTTCGCCGCCGCCGGCCTCCATCGTCTGTTCGCTTATCGGCCGCTCGTCGAGCTCGCCACCTTTGTCATCATCTACGGTCTGCTCGTGCAGTACCTGCCATCGATCGGACTCCTGCCTTGAACCCTGTTCTATCCCTGCTTGGCCGCTATGCCCTGACCCTTAGCCTCGTCGCCGTATCCGCCTTTATCGCGCTGAAGGCGTGGAGCCATTACGAGCGGACGCCCTGGACCCGCGACGGACGGGTTGGCGTCGATGTCGTGCAGATCGCGCCGGAAGTTTCCGGCACGGTCAGCACCGTTCCCGTGGTGGACAATCAATATGTGCGTCGGGGCGACATCCTTTACGAGATCAACCCCGAGCGGATCCGGCTCGCCGTAGCGTTGGCTGAGGCTGACGTGGAAGCCAAACACCAGGATATGATCGTTCGTCAGGCAACGGCACGGCGGCACAGCCAACTCAAGGACGTCGTCTCCCAGGAGGCGGTCCAGCAATCGGGCGGCGCGGCCGCGGTCGCCGGCGCCGCCTACTCGTCAGCGGTGGCGGTGCTCGATCTGGCCAAACTCAACCTTGCCCGCTCGTCCGTCCGCTCGCCGGTCGATGGCTATGTCACCAATCTGAGGCTGCGTCCGGGCGACTATGCGACGGCCGGTGTGACGAAGGTTGCCGTTCTGGACGCCGGCAGCTTCTGGATCACCGGCTATTTCGAGGAGACGAAGATCAGGCAGATTCGCGTTGGCGACCCGGCACGGATCATGCTGATGGGCTTTGATCAGCCAGTCTCTGGCCATGTCGAAAGCCTCGGTCGCGGGATCGAGAACAGCAACGAAGCGCCCGGTCATCTCGGCCTACCCAATGTGGCGGCGACATTTTCCTGGGTGCGTCTTGCCCAGCGCATCCCGGTGCGCATCCATATTGATCGGGTGCCGCCCGGTGTCGATCTCGCGGCAGGCATGACCGCGACCGTCGAGATCATCCCCGCGAAAGGTGAAGCAACCACGGAGGCGCGGCCATGAAACATGCGCTTCCCTTCCCGTCGGGCCCGTTGCTGGCTAGTCGTGTCTTATGGCAGAAAAAATAATAGAGTGGACTACACACCACAGAAGATGGAGCTTAAGCAGTCTTTCGAGACAGTTGGCTGAGACCTGTAACCGAAATATGCTGCCTGCTGCTGGTGCGGATAGAGCAAGGTCATGGGCATGGCCGGAATTGGTGGGAAGCGGTCAGTGGGTTTGCGGGCAGGGAGAGGGTAGAAGCGGCCTGTAGTGTCAGCGGTTTTCCGCATTTTATGCAGAAATCGTTGAGAAAAGTTAGGGACACTGACCCAAAGGCAACATAGTGGCCAAAAAGGCAAAATATCGTGTCATTCGACACCTGCTTTTATCTGTATAGTCAGAAGGATTTATACCTCCGATACCCAGTCTCGTACTCTGGTGCTCTATCCACCTAAGCCGTGCAACCACTGCAGGTCTATGGCGGTATACCAGAGCGTCGGCTCGAATCCTGCCTGTTTGCTACCGTTGCGGTAAGACATCATCTGGACCGGGCGTTGTGTTTCACCCAGACGCCTTCACAGACGAAGTAAGGCCGGGTCGATGGACCAAGATCCGAGGATACGAATTCATCCGTGCCTATCCTTGGCGCGGCGGGTCTGCTTAAATGACCTGACGGTACTTTTAGAGGCTAGTTCGCGCGGGTCGCTGGACACCGAGAGGTGTACAAATCGTCCGATTGATCGTAAGCGCGCATTTCTCTGCGCCTGTGCTTGAATAGATTGATGATGCAATTTGCATCCCGCCCGAAGGAGGGGCGTGATGCGATGGATGGAAACGACAGAAACAGCATTAAGCTGAAGCCGATAGGTATGCGTGCGAATGGCGGGCGGAATATGACCCGGCTGACAAGGTGAGGCTGGTCCTGGAACGCCTGAAGCCCGGGGTCTCGGTGGCCGGGATTGCGGTTGCACATGGTTTAAACCCGAATCTCGTGCGCAAATGGATTAGCGATTACCGGAAAAGGCAGGGAGACAGGCAAAGCCCAGCATCGCCTGCGCCTTCAGTGTTTATTGAGATCGTTGCGGCTGGCAAACTGCTCAAGGCTATAGCGACATCCCCGACACGGAGCATCAAAGTGTCCGGCCTGATGATGCCGGGACATGTATGCAATCTGCTGGCCTGTTCGGGCATGACGCAGCGAGTGACATTGTCCGGGAAAAGGTAACGCCGCTGCTGGCAACCAGTCTGGAAGCGCTGACGGACGCAGTTCTGAACGCAGTTGCGGGATGGCGCCCTGAACCTGATCCGGTGGTTGTTCGGCGCACAGTTGAGCGTAGCAGGCGTCGGAGACCGGAGGGGAGCGCATGGAGCTGCCGGATATTGGCGATGGCAGCAAGGCGGACGGGCTGGCCGCTTCGTTATCCGATGGACCGCCGCGTTACCTGCGTACTTATGATGCTGCCCTGTTCCTGAGGTTGTCAGCGCGAACGATGGAAAAGCACCGCTGCTGCGGTACGGGGCCGGTCTGTCGTAAACTCGGTGGTAGGGCTGTTTATGCGCTTTCCGACCTGGAGCATTGGGCTAACCGGGGTATCGTCAGCTCGACGTCCGACAGCACAATGGGCGCGCGGCCAGAGCGCAGCGTCAGAGAGATGAATGACCATGGCCTTCAAAACGATAACAACAGTCATGGAGGGCCTTAGCCATGCTGCGTCTGGCCGATGATGTGAAGGTCTATCTTCACCGCGAACCGGTCGATCTGAGAGCGGGTATCGACAGCCTTGCAATACTGGTCGAGCAAGCCATGCAGCTCGGTCCGTGGTCGCGGTCCATATTTGCGTTTTGCAACTGCCAGAGAGACCGGATCAAACTCCTGTTCTTCGATCGGCAGGGGTTTGTCCTGGTTCTGAAGCGGCTCGAAGCCGACAGGTTCCGGTGGCCCCGCCGGGCGGAAGCGGTTCTGACGCTCACGACGGAGCAGCTTCATTGGCTTCTGGACGGCATCGACATCGATGCGATGTCCCGTCATCCGGTACGACGTTATCGTAGTGTTGCCGGCATTTTGCCGGAACCCGAAGGGCGCGTTTTACTGTAATAGCTTCAGCCAGCCTCTGGCGAGAAAATCGTTGACCTGACAGGAGGCTCCTGATTCAAGAATCGGGATGAATCCAACCTGTTCGACGTCAGATCCCGATGAACTGCTCGCCCAGATCGCTGCGCTGAAAGCGGAGAACGGGAAACTCGACGATCGCGTCTTTAATGAGGCCGAACAGGCCGCCGCGACTGAGAGCGTCGAGGAATATAGCGATGACGGCGGTGATGACGCCACCGCCATCGATCTGCCGGATACCGGGGGAGCAATTCCGCAAAAAGCGTAGGCGCAAACGCCTGCCGGCTCATGTGCCACGTGAACGGGTGGAATACGATGTGCCGGAAGATCAAAAGCTGTGCCCTTGCTGCCGTCATCCGATGCACAGAATGGGTGAAGTCGTCACCGAACAGTTGCATGTGGTGACGAGCGCGAAGGTCTTGCAGAATGCACGGGTGAAGTACGCCTGCCGGAATTGCGAGCGCACCGGCATCAATACGCCTGTGGTGATCGCGCCGATGCCAGCGCAGCCCTTGCCGCCAGCGTCGCCACACCCTCAACGCTGGCGTTAGCGCTTGTCAGCAAATATGTGGATGGCATGCCTCTCTATCGTCTGTCGCAGGCATTTGACCGGATCAATGTGCCGATGAGCCGCGGGACATTCGGCAATTGGGTGATCCGCGCCTGCGATCTGCATCTGAACCGCATTTATGATGCCCTGAAGGAAAAGCTTCTGGCCCAGCCCGTTCTCCATGGCGATGAGACCTGGGTGCAGGTGCTGAAGGAAAAGGGCCGGAAGCCCCAGAACAAAATCCTACATGTGGGCCTTTCGCAGCGTGCAGGACAGCGAGCAGCCGGTCGTGCTGTTCGAATCCAGCCTGGTCGCGGCAAGCATACCCTCAGGCTTTCCTTGGCGACTATCAAGGTCTTCTGATCAGCGACGGTTACGAGGCCTGGCGCACGATCCGGGGGGCGATGCATTTTGGTTGCATGGCGCATTCACGCAGGAAGTTCAACGATGCGCTCAAGGCCATGAAGAAGCCCGGTGGCGCACCGATGGAGGTCCTGAAGGTGCTCGCGAAGCTTTACCAGATCGAAAAGCAGGCGCGCGAAGACGAGCCGGGTGACGGGGAAACACGCCACGCCTATGCATTCCGGTTGCGCCAGCAGCATAGTGTGCCGGTGTTGATTACCTTCAGGCAATGGCTCGAAAAGATATCCCCGAAGATCGCCCCGAAAAGCAAGCTCGGCAGAGCCATCTCCTATACGCTGAACCAATGGGATTATCTGGCCCGCTACACCAGTGATGGCCGGGTTCCGATCGACAACAATATACTCGAACGCGATATTAGGCCCTTTTGCACGGGAAGAAAAAGCTGGCTCTTCCGCGACACTGTTGATGGGGCAAAGGCGAGTGCGGTGGTTTACAGTCTGGTCCTGACCTGTCGGGCTTGCGGCGTTGATCCCTTCAAATGGCTGGGCCACGTCCTGACGGAACTGCCCAGGCGTAACAGGGAGAATCCAGATATAGACGACCTGCTGCCGTTCAACTTCGCCAGGCAAGTGGAAATCGGCGTCGCCGCCTGAGCCGCCTTTGTGTCGGCCAAGGTGTCCACCTTGAAGGTGTACCCCTTGGTATCTGGTGTAATCTCTTGCGGGCGGCTCGGAATGCGGGAAGCTGTGACGAGGGGGCTCCCTGATAGGGGTACCCTTTCAAGGTGAACACCTTGAATTGCCGTGCAAAGAAAGCCGCGCTTACGATAGTTAATGATATTAACTATCAATTTGTGAGGTAATCGGCGGTGTTTGGCGGGCCATGAACGTAGGAGATGGGCATGTCAGTTTCACTATTCCTCTCTGAGGCCGCCGGCACTCTTAGAAACTGCGATCTTATTCGATCGGGGTTGCTGAAGTCGTGTCAGCCGGGATCTTCGAGTCGATACCTTCAACATACCGGATTATTGGCCTGAAGACGACGTCCGGACTTCCGCATACGGATGGCAGCTTTGCGCGCCCATACCGGCTCTTTCAGACAGACTTTCCAGCGGACGGCATTCACCAAGTGATCAATGAAGAGCGACAAAGCTGGAAAACGGAAGGACTCACTCACTTGGCGACAGCGAGCGACGCTAGTGAGGCGCGGAGTTCCAGGGCGGCGTCGCGCAGTTCTGCGACATATGTCTCGATGGGATACTGGTCGAATATCTGCTGCTCCAGTCCCGTTACGCCGATCGAAAACATAACCCCCGCATATGGAATGTCGATCGGAACGGCCAAAGCGGTCACGCCAAGTTCGAACTCGGAGTGGCTTAGAGCGTAGCCTTGCGCACGGACACGCTCCAGTTCCTCACGAACGACCATAGGGTCGATGATTGTATTGGGCAGATATTTCTTGAGCGGCTTCGCAAGTTGCTGATCTATCGCCGATTCTTCCTGAAAGGCGAAGATCGCCTTGCCTGACGCGGTGGCGTGGATCGGCGAATACTCGCCGGGCACGATAAGGGCGCGTTCGGTGACCTCGGGCATCGCAAACGCCACGAGACGGACCTTATCGACGATCAACTGATTGACATAGAACACTTGGCCGAACTGCCTCAGCAGTCGGGACAGGATCGGGTCGGCCACCGCCTGCACGTTCCTAGCCCCGAATGCGACATGCATTACCCTGACGAGGCGGCGCCCCAGATGGTAGGTCTTGTCGGATTCGCTCATGGCCAAATAGCCTATCGCAACGAGGCTGTTCACGATCCTGTGGGCCGTCGAAGCAGGAAGCCCGACAGCCTCGCTTATCTTCTTGAGAGTAACCCCCTCCTTGGTCGCCGCCACCGCATCTACGACCTGCGCCGCGCGCGTTAAAGGCATGGATGCAGCGTCTTTGGGCGTTTTCGCGATGTTCTGCTCCAAGTCATTCTCCATTTCGAGCCTCTCCTGCACAGATCGGAGCCCATCAATGGGCGCAAGTCCCTTGACATCTCATCAACCGCAGAATAGTTTCTATAAAACGGAAATGCAATTCCGAAAAATGGAAATCTAGCAAACGATTTCCTAGGGCGAACAGGAACTGATTCGATGCTAGCTGCGCGTAGTGGTTCACTTTTATGGAAGGACCCCTGGTCCCTCATCTCCATCCCGGGGATCGTGTTCATTGCGCTTGGCTTTGGATCAGCGCTTGCGTTCACAGTCGTGCGAAGCCTGACGGATCCCGGTCCTCAGAACTACTTCCGCATTCTGCAAGGCGCGTCTTTTCATGCGCTCCTCACGACCTTCAAGGCTTCGGCGATCACCGCAGTTGTCGTTCTGGCGATGGGCTATGCCTACGCCTACGCCATGCGCGTCGGGCCGAAGCCGCTGCGCATATATCTGATGCTTTTTCTGGCAGTGCAGTTCGCCACAAGTTCGATAGCGCGCGCCTATTCCTGGGTGCAGTTGCTGCAGACCAATGGTGTCGTGAACAAACTGCTGATGAGCGCCGGCGTGATCGATAGCCCGTTGAAGCTGATGCGCAACGATCTGGGGGCCATTATCGGCACAAGTCATGTGCTGCTGCCGCACATGGTCCTGATTCTCTATGCTTCCATGCAGCAGGTCGACCTCGCCACCGTTTCGGCGGCGCGCAGCCTCGGCGCCAGCGCGCCACGCGCTTTCTTCTCAGTCTTCGTTCCTGCAACGAAAGTCGGCATATTGAGCGGTCTGGCGCTCACCTTCATCCTGGGCCTTAGCTTCTACGCCACCCCGGCTCTGCTGGGTAACCCGTCCGGCCAGATGATCAGCGCAATGATCATGACGCAGGCCGAGTACGGCAATTTCGGTGCCGCGTCGACGCTTTCGATAACTCTGGTTTTCATCACGCTGCTCGGCCTGTTCCTGACAAGCCTGTTCCTGCGGCGGTATCGTTCGGTGGGCTCCCGATGAATACGCTCCGGCTGGGTTGGATCGGGTGGCTCTCGATCATCATCGTCAACGTCTTCCTGTGGGCGCCGCTGGTAGTGATTGGCATGCTCGGTTTCAGTGACGCCAACAGCATGACATTTCCGCCGCCGACTTACTCGACGCGCTGGTTATCGTCGCTAGTGACTGATCCTCTCTGGACGCACTCTATTTCGACGAGTCTGTGGATCGGCGTCATTACCGTCATCCTGTCGGTCGTGCTCGGCGTGCCGCTTGGACTGGGCCTTGCAAGAGGGCAGTTGGGCAAGTGGCCCGCGGTTCAGGCTCTGGTCGCGGCTCCGCTCATCCTGCCGGCAATCAGTCTTGCCATAGGCTTCTATTTCGTTTCGGCGCGCTTGCAGATTCTCGATTCCATGCTGCCGCTCATTCTGTCCCACACGACGGTCGGCATTTCCTTCATGGTGGCGACGGTTTCAGCCGCAGCGCGTAGCGTCGACAACGCCCTTGAGCCAGCCGCGCGCACGCTGGGAGCATCGTTCCTGCGATCGATATGGGACGTGACGCTCCCGATGATCCTTGCCGGCGTAATCGGCGGCGCGGTGTTGGCGTTCCTTCACTCATGGGATGACGTGGTGAGCGCCCTGATGCTGGGAACCGCGAGAATCCAGCCTTTCCCGCTCAAGCTCTGGGCGGAAATGCAGCATGTCCTTAATCCCGTCGCCGCGACAGCCGCTGTTCTCCTTTCCGGCGTCGGCATCGGATTGTTCGGCCTCGCCGCCCTGATCGTCCTACTCCGCAGCAAGCGGATGCCAGCAGGACAAGCGAGTGGAATACTTTTGAGACACGGAGCAGGCGAATGAGCGTCGCAGCAAGCACAACCGCAGCCGCCGTAGCGCTGTGCAGCGTCCGAAAGGAATATGGCCGCTTTGTCGCCTTGGATAATATCGACCTCGAGGTGCCGGCCGGTTCGTTCTGCACCTTCCTGGGGCCATCGGGCTCCGGCAAGACCACAACGCTCAATATTGTGGGCGGCCTGGTGTCGCCTGATCATGGCCGCGTCAGCATAGGCGAAGCCGACTGCACCCGACTGGCGCCCGACAAGCGCGGGCTGGGCTTTGTCTTCCAGAGCTATGCGCTGTTCCCCCATATGACGATCGCGAAAAACATCGCCTATCCGCTCAAACTGAGAGGCGTGACAGGTGCTGAGCAGGATCGTCTGGTCGCCGATGCGCTGAGTCTGGTCCGGCTCACCGAGATCGCGAACCGGTATCCGTCGGAGCTGTCCGGGGGCCAGCAACAGCGCGTGGCCTTGGCGCGAGCCTTCGTCTTTAGACCGAAAGTCCTGCTGATGGATGAGCCGCTGAGCGCCCTTGACGCCGCCCTGCGCGCCCATCTCCAGCGGGAGATCGTACGGATCACGCGGGAGCTTGGCTGCACGGTTCTCTATGTGACGCACGATCAGGAAGAGGCGCTGGCGATGAGCGACCAGATCGTTCTCTTCAATCAGGGCAGGATCGAGCAGCGCGGCACGCCTCTTGGAATCTATAGCAATCCATTGACCGAATTCGCGGCGGGCTTCGTCGGGAACGGAAGGCTTGTCCATGGCGTCCTTCACAGAGATGGGGATGCCTGTTTTGTAGCGGCACCGGGCGGGCTGCGCGTGACCGTGGATCCGCAATCCGTTGCTCATGTCGGGATCGGGAATGGCGCGCCTGCCGCTGCAGTATTCCGTCCCGAAACGATCAGTCTCTCGGCGCCTCCCGCAGAAGCGGGCGGAGAATTGTGCCGCGGAACCGTCAAGGATGCGATCTTCGTCGGAGGTCAGATCAAGGTGAGGGTGAAGCTGAACGAAGACAACATCGTCGAGTGCCGCTGCAACCCGAGAAGCGGGCCGTGGGAAACCGGGGCCGAGGTGTCCGTACGGATCAATCCAGACAACCTGCCGGCGGTGGTCCCGTCAACGACGGCGACCAGACCACGAACATAATGACAAGAGCCCCAGTCCGCCGGTCAAAGCGGAAGCAAGGGCCATGGATGAGAAGAACCTCAGAAATCCAACGAAAGGGAACATTCATATGATCAGGAAAAATATAGCGCGCTTCAACGCAACGACAGCCAGGGCAATTTTCAGCGGCGTGATGCTTGCCGCCACCCTCGTTTCGGGAAGCGTCGCCTTCGCACAGGAAAAAGTGACGCTCGTCTGGGTCGGCTACGGCGGCGCCAGCGGCGAGGCCGTCAAGAGGGTCTGGCTCGAACCCTTTATGAAGGATAATCCGAACATCGAGGTCGTCTACGAAGCCGGCGTCCAATGGGCCAAGCTCGCCGCGATGCGCGAAACCGGGAATGTGACCTGGGATCTCTACGAGGGCGACCTCTACGCCACAGACCCCGAGAACTACTTCGAGAAGATCGACTGCGCGGTTATCCCCTGCGATGAAATCATGCAGGATTCGAACCGCAGCGACTACACGATTGTAACCAGAACCCTCGTGAACGGCGTCGCCTACGACAAGGACGCGTTCGGCGATAATCCGCCCAAGACATGGCAGGATTTCTTCGACCTTGAGAAATTCCCGGGCAAGCGAGGTGTGCTCGCCCGCCCGACCGCCGCAGGCACTGTGTTGATGGGTTCGATGATCGGCGCCGGCGTGCCGCGCGAGGAACTCGTGCCTTACAAGACTGAAGCGGCCTTCGGCGCGCTGAACAAGCTGAAGGAGAACGACAGCCTCGTCCTGTTTGCGCAGGGACCCCAATGCCCGCAGCTTCTGCGCGACAAGGAGGTCGTGATGGCCGGACATTGCGACGCCGGATCCATCGTGGCGGCTAACGAAGACGGCGCCAACCTCGGATTCGCATGGGATTCGTCTATCGTGCTCGGCGCATCGATGGCGGTGGTGAAGGGCAGCAAGCACCCCAAGGAGGCCATGCAACTCATCGCCTACATTCTCGATAAGGAGAACAACGCCAAGATGAGCGCGCTCGTAGCGCAGGGTCCAAGCAATACGCTGGCCCTCGACAAGGTCGACGCCAAGTACAAGGACTGGACCATCGCGGGCCATCCCGATGTGAAGCCTTACGCCTATGACTGGCCGTATCTTCGCGTCGACGGCCAGAAGCTCAACGAAGCCTATCAGAACTGGTTCTCGGGCAACTGAGACCAATCCCGCATACCGGCGCGCAAGCGCGCGAGCCTCTTCAAAAGGATTCACAAAGTGACGATCTCGGAACCGATCCTGCCATTCACCGGCATCAAAGTGTTGAGCTTCGCGCAACTGGCGCAGGGGCCGGCCAGCGTACAATTGCTGGCCGATCTCGGGGCTGACGTGGTCAAGGTCGAGCGGCCCGGTTCCGGGTCGCTGGAGCGGACCTACAGGCTTCGGAACGGCGAAAGTCTTCTCTTCCAGATGCTGCATCGGAACCAGAAGAGCCTTACGCTCGACCTAAAGTCGGTCGAGGGCAAGGAGATCATTCTCAAGCTTGTCGAGGGCGCCGACGTTCTGGTCGAGAATTTTCGCCCGGGAGTGATGGACAGGCTCGGTCTGGGTTATCAGGACCTGTCCCGCGTCAATCCCCGTCTCGTCTACCTGTCTGCTTCGGGTTTCGGTCCGGATGGCCCCTATGTCAGCCGTCCGGGCCAGGACCTGATCTTGCAGGGGATGACCGGCCTTGCCTCGGCGACGGGCAAGCGCACGGATCTTCCGACGCCGACCGGCGCCTCGGTGATCGACTTCCATTCGGCCGCGCTGAATGCGTTCTCTATGGCCGCCGCCCTGCTTCACCGCGAGAAGACCGGCAAGGGACAGCACGTCACCACCAGCCTGCTCGACGCCGCCGCGCACCTGCAGACCGAGAATATATTCGACTGCGCCAACGGCATTCACAAGGTGCGCAGCACTTCGGGTCTGGCCAGCCCCGGCGCCGAAGCGCCCTATGGAATCTACGAAACAGCCGACGGACATATCTCGTTATCGGACGTATCGACGGCGGCCCTGTCAGATGCGCTCGATGAGCCGCGTATCGCGGAATTCTCGAAGCAGGATGCATTCACCCGGCGCGATGAACTCCATGACATCGTGGCCGAGCGAATGAAGCAACGCACCAGCGCGGACTGGCTTCAGCACCTGCTCTCGAAGGGCATCTGGTGCGGCCCAGTGCAGGGATACGAAGAATTGCTGGAGGACCCGCAGTTCACGCACAACGAACTTCTCTTCGAGACAGAACATCCGCGTCTCGGACGGCTGCGCAACATTCGCAGCCCGGTCACCATGTCAGAGGCGCCAACCAGCCTCCATCCGCGCAGGATGGCGCCGGAAGTCGGACAGCACACAGACGAAGTGCTGACCGGGATCGGCCTCAGCGCCGATAAAATCGCGTCGTTGAGAGCGGCAAAGATCGTCTGACATCAACCTTCGACAACCACGTTTATAGACAGGAAGACTATGAGAAGCGTCAAACTTGGGGGCGTGGTATCCGCCCTCCTTACCCCCTTCTACGATGATTACTCGATCGACTACGCGTCTTTGCGCAAACTGGTCGACCGGTCGCTGGCTGTAAAAAGCGTCGGCGCGGTATTTGGAGTGGGCCATGCCGGCGAAGTCGCGAGTCTCACGCGCGAGGAGCGCGCCGAGGTCACGCGCGTCATCAGCGATCAGGTGAAGGGGCGCGTTCCGGTTCTGACCGGCGTGTACACGGATTCGCTCAATGAGGCGGTCGACCACGCCAGGGATGCAAAGGCCGCCGGGGCCGACGCCGTCACTATCTTCCCACCGCCGATCTTCGCGGACGGCGCCTGCGCCAGCCACGAGATGCCGCTGCTATGGCACGAGACGATTGCGGAAAAGGCCGACATCCCCCTGGTTCTGTTCCAGTTCAGCCCCGGCGGCGGCCTCGGTTACACGCCGGATACGCTGCGGCGCCTGGTGGCCCTTCCCTATGTAGTCGGCATCAAGGAAGGTAGCGCCGGCATGGTTCCCTACCAGTTGAACGTCGAGATTTGCCGCGAGGCGACGCCGCCCGTGCCGGTTCTGACCTCGAACAACTCTTCGCTGCTCAGCTCTCTGGCTGTCGGCGGCGAGGGAATCCTGTCCGGGAGCGGCAGTGTTATCGCCGCGGAACTGGGCGAGATGTGGGAAGCTGTCGAGAAAGGCGACCTCTTTGCCGCCCGCGCGGCGCATGAAAAGCTGCGGCCGCTAACGAAGTGCTTCTACAAGGCTCCGTTCATCGACATGCACACGCGGATGAAGGAGTGCTTGGTGATGCTCGGCGTTCTGGAAAGAGCAACCGTGCGACCGCCTCTTCTCGCGATCTCGGAAATCGAGCGCAAGGCGCTCCGCGACGCGTTGGCGTTCGCCGGCCTGCTCAAGGGTTAAGCTGCGATGGCTGAGTGCGTGGATCTCATCTTCGACGGTGACATCGCCGAAATATGGTTGAACCGGCCGAAGGTTCTCAACGCGCTCAGCCGGCAGTTGATGAATGAACTCGACGCGGCGTTGGCGGAGGTCGGGCGATCGTCGGCGCGCGCTCTGCTGCTCATGGGCCGTGGCGAGAGAGCATTTTGCGCCGGCGCCGACATCACCGAGTTCAAGCCGGTCGCGACCACGGTGGAAGCGCGGGTATGGCACTATCGGCGCGATGTGTGCATGCGGATTCAAACGCTGCCCATGCCGACGATCGCCGCCATGCATGGCTATACCTTCGGCGGTGGCATCGCACTGGCATTGCCCTGCGACCTGCGGATCGCTGCTGCCGACACATTGTTTGCGCTGCCCGAAACAGCGCTGGGCACTTTTCCCGGCATGGGAGTGACGCTCAGGCTTCCGCAGATCGTCGGGCGCAGCGAGGCGATGAGGCTTATCTTCACGGGTGAGCGGATCGACGCCGCGGAGGCGCTTAGCATTGGCCTCGTCAACGAGGTCGTGCTGACGTCCGACCTGATCGCCAGAGCGCGCGAGGTCGCGGGATACATCGTTGAACGAGGGCCGCTCGGCGTCCGCTACGCCAAGGAGGCAATTGCGCGAGGTGAACGCACGGCGCTGGCGGAGGGGCTCAAGGTGGAAATCGATCTCAACATGTTCATGGATACGACCGAGGATTACGTCGAGGGCGCCAAAGCCTTCGGCGAACGTCGCAAGCCGGTCTTCCGAGGCCGCTGACCGCGAATGCTGAAAGGAATTTGATCATGGCAGAATGCGTTGAACTCTCGTTCGAGAACGACATAGCCACCGTCTGGCTCAACAGGCCGCATGCGCTCAATGCGCTGAGCAATCAGCTCATGCTGGAACTGAACGCGGCGATTGCCGAGGTCGAGGCGTCGTCGGCCCGTGTCTTCATTCTTGCCGGCCGGGGCGAACGCGCGTTCTGCGCGGGCGCCGACATCAAGGAATTCAAGACGGTCGCGACCACCGTGGAAGCGCGAGCGAAGCATTACAGTCGCGATGTCAGCGGCCGCATAGAGCGCCTGCCGATGCCGACGCTGGCCGCAGTGCACGGCTACACACTCGGCGGCGGATTAGAACTTGCGCTGAGCTGCGATATACGCATCGCCGCCGAAAACACGCTGTTCGGGTTTCCGGAAACGGGGCTTGGCACGTTTCCGGGAACGGGAGGAACGCAGCGGACGCCGCGGCTGATCGGCAAGAGCCAGGCCATGTGGATGATCTTCACCGGTCAGAGGATTGATGCCGTGGAAGCGTTGCGCATCGGGCTTGTGAACGCCGTGGCTCCGACTGAAGGCCTGATGGAGCGCGTTCTCGAAACCGCTGGCAGGATTGCCTCCAACGCGCCGCTGGGCGTGCGCTACGCGAAGGAAGCAATTGTCCGAGGCGAACGCGTTCCACTCGAGGAAGGCATGAAGATCGAGACCGATCTGAACATGTTCATGGACACAACCGAAGACTATGTCGAAGGCGCGAAGGCCTTCGGAGAACGTCGCAAACCACGCTTTGTCGGCAAATAGAAATGTCAGAGCGCAAATCTGAAGGAGACGCTATGTCGACGTTTGAAGACCGGCTGCAAAAGCTTCGCGCGAAGTATGGCGAGGCGCATGGTGGCGAGATGTTTGACCCACGGTTTCGGAAGGTTGCCGACAAGATCTTCTCGAAGAACGGCACGCGCCAGGCACCCTATGCAGGCGTACCGACCTTTTTGTCCGCTCCCCATCTGGTTGTCGATCCGGTCAATCCGGATTTCAAGGATTTGCAAGTGGCGCTCCTGGGCATACCGATGGATCTCGGCGTCACCAACCGCAACGGCGCCCGGTTCGGGCCGCGTGCGCTTCGGGCGATAGAGCGGATCGGGCCCTACAATCACGTGCTGGAAACCGCTCCTGTGCACGAGTTGCGGGTCGCCGACATCGGCGACGTGCCTTTTCAAAGCAGATACAGGCTCGAATTAAGCCACGAGGACATCGAACGCCGCGTTGCCCAGATTGTCAAGGCCGGCGTCATTCCTCTTTCCGTGGGCGGCGACCATTCGATAACGCACCCGATCCTGCGGGCGGTTGGCAAGCAGCGCCCGGTGGGCATGATTCATATCGATGCTCATTGCGACACCGGCGGGTTGTTCGACCAGACAAAGTTTCATCACGGCGGACCATTCAGGAACGCGGTGCTCGACGGAGTGCTCGATCCTGCCCGCACGATCCAAATCGGAATCCGGGGTTCCTCGGAATATCTGTGGGAATTCTCCTATGAATCGGGAATGACGGTCATCCACGCTGAGGAAGTGTCCGATCTGGGAATCGCAGCGATCATCGAAAAGGCGAGAGCGGTCGTCGGCGACGGTCCCACTTACCTGTCGTTCGATGTCGACAGTCTCGATCCGTCCTTCGCACCGGGTACGGGAACGCCGGAAATCGGCGGCTTGGCGACGCGCGAGGTGCTGGAGCTGCTCAGAGGTTTGAAGGGACTCAACCTCGTGGGAGGCGACGTTGTCGAGGTAGCGCCTCAATACGACCCTTCAACCAACACCGCCCAAGCGGCGGCCCAGATCCTATTCGAGATACTGAGCCTCATGCCCTTCAGTCCGACTGTTCTTTAAAGAGGTCCCGCCTGTTATAGGGCTAAAGCGCAAAATGTACTTACTACTATCGCCCGGTGCGCTGTGCGGAATACCGCAGATTAATCCGCGATAGGCTGCAGCTACTGGCGCTACCGGAATGCCAGCGAGATGATACACGAGGGCCTGCGTCTGATAGAGCAGCAGGAAACCCTTGAAACCGCCAAGCTGGAAGCTCTCCGCGAGGGCTGCCCGGATCGATTTCGCCAATCTCGAAGAAGGCCGGTTTGTCGACTTCGCCTCGGTCGACGTACTCGGGGATCACTTGGCTCGCGCTACAGAGGAAGCGCTGGCGTTAGGGCACCGCTGAGCCAAATGGATGGCAGGGACGTGTAGCGGTCGGACATGCGACCAAACTCGCAGCAATGGGTGACAAACAGCTCAACCGGCTTACCGCAGCAGGCGTGGCCGTTACAGCGCTGCCATCCACCGACCTCTATCTAAACGGCAGGGAACAGCAGTTTCGCGCACCGCGCGGTGTTGCGCCAATTCATTTTCTGGCTGAACGAGGAGTTACAGTTTCAGTGGCAACGAATAACGTTCTCAACCCCTTTACCCCCTATGGCGATGCCTCGCTCATACGAATGGCCAATCTCTATGCCAACATCATGCATATCGGCCCAGAAGAGTTTCCACGTTGCTTCGATATGATCAGCACAGGCGCTGCCCGGCTGATGCGGATTCCGAATTATGGACTTTTCTCCCGGGAACAGAGCCGATATCATCGTCCTTGACACCACTGATGAAATGGAGGCTTTCGGAGGATTGGCATCTCCGTTGGTGGGTTTCAAGCGCGGTCAAAAAAGCTTCATTCGCCCTGCTGCCCGCATTTTTAAACCAGGTTAAACCTAAGGAAATCTGATTCAGGTATGCGATCGTTCCTGGTCTCAGGGAGGAACGCTGCTCGTCTTCAGCGGAGAATTATCGATGTTCGAAGGCCGTCATTTCGATAAAATCCGGCGTCCAGCGGTAAGCTGAGCTCGCTAACCGATTTTTGCAACACATCCGTTAGAGCCCCACTCCTGCGTACGCACTGCACGCTCCACCTGCGCAAGCAGCGCCTGTTCGCCGGACTCCACTAGGCCATGCGGAGCCCAGCAAGCCGAGAGCTTGCATTCGATCACGCGATCTATTATTGATCTATTCGGCAGCGATTGCCAATGCGCTCGATCGCGCTCTAGCGAGCAGAACTGCTCCCGCCAACGGATCGTACGCCAGATACCGTCGCGCAAACAGCAGGATGATGCGGCCCTTGAACATTGCGACTTCCCGGCGCGAAGTTCAACCTTTTCAATCTCACAATGGTAGTTTACGGAAAATTTGCAGAGCCATTGACGCCGGCAACGGCTGTAGCACCGCTGCCGGCCAAAATTGATCAGGCGGGCCAGATCGACTGCAGCTTCTCCCCGGCCAATATGCGCTGTCTTGCGGCAGCTTCGTTCCTGCCCAGTTCGTCTGCCGCGTCGGCGACATCACGCACCCGGTCCTTGGCGATGACGACGACACCGTCGATATCGGCGAAGATCACATCGCCCGGATTGATCACGACCCGGCCGAATTTCAATGGGACCTGCGATTTCTTCGGCTCCTTCTTGCCGGTGACGCCGACAGGGCTCACTGCGGTGCCGAAGAGCGGATAGCCAAGCGCGCGGACCTGCGCCAGGTCGCGCACCGTTCCATTGACGATCGTCGCCGCCGCGCCGCGCGTCTTCGCCCCGGTGCTCATCAGTTCGCCCGAGCAGGCACCATCGGCACAGGATGCGTCGCAGACAAGAATTCCGCCTTCGGGCGTATTGTCGATGGCATTGTGATAGACATCCTGCGGCTCGCCCTTGCGATCGGACGGTTCGAACAGCACGGTCACGGCTGGCCCGCAGACGACCTCGCCGGCAGGCAGCGCGCCGAGCAGGGAGATTCCCTCGAGGTAGCCCCACAGGCCGAGATGTTCCATGCTGTCGTGGACATCGCCGGAGTACCATTTCTTCAGCCGCGAAATTGCTTCCCAGTCAGTGTCGGAATAGTTGAAATCAGGCATTCTTACCGTCCTTGTCCTTGCTGTTCTTTATGGCAACGCGCAGATAGGCCGCGCTATTGTCGATCTGTGCCCGCATGAGGGCCTTTGCACCTGCCTCGTCCCTGTTCTGGATCATGGCAAGAATATCCGCATGTTCGGCATAGGCCGCATCGAGCGATTTGCTCGGCACGCGGCTCGTCACTCGGATAACCTCGGTGATGAGACCATAGAGATTGTCGTAGAAAACCGAGAGAATCTGGTTGCCGGTCGAGTGCACCAGTGCGAGATGGAATGCCGCGTCGGCCTCGGTAAAGCCCGAGAAATCGCCGCTGTCGCGCGCCTGCCGCATCGCGTCCAGCGCCGCCCGGACTTCATCGCCCACCGGATCTTCGCTGGCGGTCAGCAGTCCGACCACTTCCGTCTCGATCATGCGACGAACAACCATCAGCTGTAGCAAATATTCGGGGTCGCTCGAGAAAAGCTGTCTGACAGTTATGGCGAGGGTGCCGAGAAATTCGCCGACATCATCCCGCACCACGGTCGTCCGTTCCCCATGCCGGCGTCGGACGAGCCCCTTGGTTTCGAGTATCTGTATTGCCTCACGGACGGAGCGCGTGGATACGCCGAAATCGCGCGCGATCTCGCTCTCGGAAGGCAGGCGCTCACCGATCGCCAGCTCTCCCGACATGATCTGGGCTTCCAGCGAACTGGCCACCGAAGAATGTAGCCGGTCCCGGGACCGTCCCTGATCCGATATTCGCTCATTGGATATCATGCATTCGCTCCCGCTGTTCCAGTCGATATTTCCAGCCTTTGCGACAATGCCCTCGAAACTTCAACAGGCACTGGCTTGACTGGTCCCCCGACAAATTCGCCGAACTACACTTGACTCATACTGATGTCATAAGTCATATGTCAAGAGTGGCTCGACGTGACTGGGAGGTCTCGGAAGTAACGGAGCCAGGGCGGCCATCATCAAATCGTCGCGAAACACCCGCCGCAGTAGGCGCCGGGAGGAACGATCGGGAGGAGAAAATATGATCAGATCATTTGCGCGTCACACCATGGCCGTTCTCGGCCTTGCTGCTTTGCTTTCAACGCCCTTTGCCGCGGCACAGGCGCAGACCACGGCCGATATCGAAAAGAAGGGGACGGTCACCATCGGTGTTCTCACCGGCATCCCGCCCTATGACACGGTGGATGCATCCGGCAATCCCGATGGGTTCATCGTCGACCTGGCTCGGGAGGCGGCCAAGGCTCTCGGCGTGCAGCTCGCCGTCGTGCCCGTGAATAATGCATCGCGTGCGGCGGCACTCGAATCCGGCCGTGTCGATTTCCTGATCGCCCATATGACGGCGACGCCGGAGCGCGCGAAGACCTTTCTCATGACCAATCCCTACGGGGCCTATCAGATGCGGTTCGTGGCCGCCAAGGACATGAAGCTTACTTCGCTGGACGACCTGAAGGGCAAACGCGTATCGGTGCCCAAGGGAAGCACGCAGGACGTCGCTGTCAGCGGCTACGGCATCGATGGACTGGAGGTCGTGCGCTTCGACGACGACGCGCTGGCCATGCAGGCGCTCGTTTCGGGGCAGGTGGATGCCACCGCGGCGGTTGCCGCCGTCGCCAATGACGTCATCACCAAGCGCAGCCTCGACAATCTCGAAGTCAAGAACGACTTGCCCATCTTTACGCTCTACTGGTCCATGGCGACACGCAAGGATGCGACCGAACTCCACCAGTGGTTGAACAACTTCATCTACTACGCCGAAATCACTGGAAAGCTCGATGAGCTGCACAAGAAGTGGATCGGAATTCCGACGCCAGGCGGCAAGCTGCCGACATTCTGACCGGGGCGCGGCGCGCAGATGATGGCGCGCCCGACGGTCGGCGGGGCAGAAAGCACCGCCGGCCGGCTGTAGCAGGAGGCATCATGGCTTATGAAATGAACTTTGCGCCGGTATTCGCCCGAACGCCGGAGCTCGTCAGCGGTACGATCGACACGATCACGCTGTCCGCCCAATCCATCGCGGTCGGGCTGGTGATCGGCCTCGCCGTGGCATTGCTGAGGGTGGACGGGCCGAAATGGAGCGCGGTGTTCGGTGCGGCCTATGTCGAAGCCTTCCGCAACACGCCGCTATTGGTGCAATTGTTCCTGCTGTTCTTCGGGCTGCCCTATATCGGCTTTCGCCTGAGCGCCGATCACGCGGCGATCCTTGCGATCTCGCTCAATCTCGGCGCCTATTCGGCGGAGATATTCCGCGCCGGCCTTCTGGCGATCCCGAAGACGCAGATCGAGGCCGGCCTTGCGCTGGGCCTGTCGCGATTGCAGGTGATGCGCTATGTCGTCATCATACCGGCGCTGCGGATCATCTATCCGGCGCTGACCGGCCAGCTTACGCTCACGCTGCTCGGAACCTCGATCGCTTCGGCCATATCCGCGACGGAATTGACGCTCGCGGGCGCTAAGATCGAATCGCAGACATTCCGCAGTCTCGAGACCTTCCTCGTTCTCGCTGCCATCTATATCGGCATCACCTTTGCGTTCCGCCTGCTCTACTGGCTGGTCGGATTGTGGCTGTTCCGCCGCCGCACGCCGCCAGCAGGTTCGGCCACTGCAACACTCACTTTACCGCGCGAGGTGGAATCATGATCCAGTCCTTCGGGTGGTCGAGCGTCGGGTTCCTCTGGAACGGATTAATCTGGACGGTATGCCTTTCCCTGTGCACCTTCGTCTGCGGCGGCGTTTTCGGCCTCATCTTTGCGGTCGGCCGGGCGCTCGGCCCACGCTGGCTGCAAATGATCATCGCGGGCTATATCCAGCTCATCCAGGCGACACCACTGCTCATTCTGGTATTCCTGGCATTTTACGGGCTAAGCTTTGCCGGTTTCTACTTTCCGCCGCTCGCCGCCGCCGCGATCTCGCTGACGATCTATTCGACCGCCTTCCTCGCCGATATCTGGAGGGGCTGTATCGAAGCCATCCCGGCCACCCAGTGGGAGGCCGCGGACGCACTCGCGCTCAGCCGCACGCAACGATTGCGCTATGTGATCCTGCCTCAGGCATTCCGCATCGCGCTCGGCCCGACCGTCGGCTTCATGGTGCAGATCGTGAAGAATACATCCGTGACGGCCCTCATCGGCTTCGTGGAACTGACCCGCGCAGGGCAGTTGCTCAATAACATGACATTCCAGCCCTTCCACGTCTTCCTGACGGTCGCCGCGATGTATTTCCTCGTGTGCTTCCCCTTGTCGTGGTGGAGCGAGAGATTGAAGGAGAGAAAGCATGCCGGCGCTGCGCATTGAAAACCTGAAGAAATCATATGGCGCCGTCCCGGTCCTCAATGGGATCGATCTCACCGTCGACAATGGCGACGTCGTCGCAGTCATCGGCCGCTCCGGTTCGGGCAAGAGCACCATGCTGCGCTGTATCAATGGCCTCGAACCTTTTCAGGACGGCGCCATCGAGGTTGCCGGGCACGTCCTCGACCGGTCGCGCGCCAATCTGCGTGAATTGCGGAAGGAGGTGGGGATGGTGTTCCAGAGCTACAATCTGTTCCCGCATCTGTCGGTCGCCGAGAATATCACGCTGGCGCCGCGTGTGGTGAAGGGCGTTCCGAAGGAGCAGCAATCGGCGCTTGTCGAGGAAGTGCTGGCGCGGGTCGACCTGCAGGAAAAGCGGCACGCCTTTCCCGACGAATTGTCCGGCGGGCAGCAGCAGCGCGTGGCGATCGCCCGTTCGCTGGCAATGAAGCCGAAAGTCATGCTCTTCGACGAGGTGACCTCGGCGCTCGATCCAGAACTTACCGGCGAGGTGCTCAAGACCATTGCCGAACTCGCCCAGGCGGGAATGACTATGGTTCTCGTCACGCACGAGATGGGATTTGCCCGCCGCGTCGCCAACCGTACCGTTTTCATGCACCAGGGCCGCATCTGGGAGGAGGGGAGGTCGGAAGAGCTCTTCGCCAATCCAAGAACACCGGAACTTCAAAGCTTCGTGGCCCCGGATCTGAAATGAGCCGCACAATTCATGACATGCAAATCCAAGGAGATGACAATTGCCCGGTCCTGAGAATCGAACCCTGATCGACAAGATGAAGCGTGGGGAGGCCGTCTTCGGCGCGACCTTCTACACGGGGTCCACCACGGCCATCGAGGCGGCGGGCAATTGGGGGCTCGACTTCGCCTTCATCGATGCCGAACACACGCCCGTCAACATCGACCCGCAGATGGAAAAGCTGGTACTGGCGGCGCTGCTTGCCGCAATTGCGCCACTCGTGCGCGTGCGCGGCACTAATGAGTGGGACATCCGCAAATCGCTGGAATTCGGCGCCACGGGCGTCATCGTTCCCCAGGTCGGCACCGCCGAACAGGCCCGCGCCATCGTCCGGGCCGCAAAGTTTCCACCCTATGGACGGCGCGGCGGCGATGCCAATTGCCGTGCGGCAGGCTTCGGCGGCCCGGGTTTCCAGTGGTCGGCCTATATGGAGCACGAAAATGAAAGCCGCCTGGTGATACCGATGGCGGAAAGCTACGAATTCTTCGACAATATCGACGAAATCCTCGATGTCGAAGGCATCGACGTGATCAATTTCGGGCCTGCCGATTATTCGATCTCGCGCCGCATTTCCATCGACTATTCCATGTCGCATCCGGAGGTGGAAGACAAGCTCGCCGAGCTTATCGAAAAGGCCCACGCCCGCAACATAAAGGTCATGGCGCCGTGCATTCCGCCGGTCGCCGACAATGTCACAGCGCTCAAGAAAAAGGGCGTCGACATGATCATCATGGGCAATGACGTGCTGTTCCTCAATGAAGGATGCCGCCGGGCCCGCGAAGCAATCGACACGGCAGCGAAATCCGCCTGAGCAAAGCGCATCATATCCAGCAAGGACCAATCAATGAGTGATCCATTCGACATTGCAGGCCGCGTTGCGGTCGTCACCGGCGGCCTCGGCCAACTCGGAACCCAGTTCACCAAATCGCTCGCGGAGGCAGGGGCCAAGGTGGCGATCTACAGCCGGCGCCCGTTCAGCGACGAGAAGCTGGCGGAGAAATTTCCGGGGCTAACCGAGCGCATCCGCGTCTATGAGGCCAGCGTCACTGACAAGGAGGCACTCGAGACGGCCACCGAAAAACTGATCGCGGACTGGGGCGTGCCGCATATCCTCGTCAACAATGCCGGCATTGACTCCAAGCCAGACGGCTCCGCCGAGCAGAACGCGCCGTTCGAGGTCTATCCGCAGAAATATTGGGACGAGATCATCGAGACGAACCTGACCGGCGTCATGCTGACCAGCCAGGTGGTCGGCAGCAGGATGGCCGAGGCGGGACGCGGCTCCATCATCAATGTCGGCTCGATCTACGGCATCGTCTCGCCCAACCAGGCGCTCTATGCCTATCGCGAGAAGCGGGACGGCATACCCTTCGTCAAGGCCATTTCCTACGCCGCGTCGAAATCCGGGCTCGTGAACCTGACCCGCTATCTCGGCACCTATTGGGGTACCAAGAAAGTCCGCGTCAACCTCATCTCCTTCGGTGGCGTCAAGACGGCGAGCTTCGACAAGGAGTTCATCGAAGCCTTTCTCGAAAGGGTGCCGATGGGCCGTCAGGCCGAGATCGACGAGTATAATGGCATCATCCGGTTTCTAGCCTCCGATGCATCCTCCTACATGACCGGGTCCAACGTCGTGGTCGATGGCGGCTTCACCGCCTGGTAGCTGCTGGCGAGGGCGGTGCGCCTAGGCACCGCCCCGTCCTGGCTTATCGCCGCGTCAGCCGCAGCGCCATCATGACGATCAACGCCATGACGGCGGAATAGGCGACGAGCGGCCAGGCTGTGTCGCCCGGCAGCAGCATCACCGCTAGGCTGCCGGTAATGCCGACGAACAGGCTCTGCGTGCAGAAATAGGCGGCGACGGCGATCGTTCAGGGCGCGGCATGCCAATATGACGCTGGCAACGATGAAGTTGTTTTCGACTATTTGCTTAAAAGGCGTAGCATACCCTGTTTCGAACAGCATAATGGCATAGCCATACCGAGGCATGTCAATGCGACGCCCCACCGCAAAGTTGCGAAAAGGTGCCTCATCGTAATGAAAGCTGATCCGCAAAGCAAAATTGCAACGGGAACCGCTCAATCAAGTAAAGTCACAGACATAGAGGCTTGGGTGCTCCGCGGAGCGCTTAAGTGCGCAGATTGATTATATTATAGTCCTATTAAGGTGGCATCTCGAGTTCAACTAGGATTCACTCTGAAAATGGGAATTCTCACTAGGACGTGAAGTCATAAATCGAAATGGCGAGCGCGTTACATCGCTGACAGGAAGCGCTTTACGATTTCGCCAGGTTCATGTGCGAACTTTCGAAATTTCTCGTCGGATTCCTGCTGTAATCGAGCCGTATCAGCGTCGCAGAGGGCCGCGTCGACCTGGGCCTCGGATTGACCTTGAGCGGCCCCCGCTGAGAGGGCGGCAGATCGGCAAACGCGGAACAATTCAGAGAACTGTTCTCGGTAGTCGTCATCTGCAGTCAAGTGCTCTTGCAATGATCGCTGAGGTCATCGACCTCTCACTAAACAAGATTCGCTCGGCCCGAATTCTGGACGCTCATCTCGCAGACCGGCAGTTTATCGTCGGCAAGGAACTCACATTGGCTGACATCGATATCTCTGTCCCATTCTCCCAGGTTCACCGATCCAAGCCGCCCCTTGCTGAGTTTTCGAACCTCTGGGCTTGGCAACAACGGCTTCTGAATACAATCCCCGCGTGGGTAGAAACTAAACGGGATCTTGATCACCGCATGGATACGTTCTTCAACAGCATCGGCCTCACATTCTGATGCAGGATTCGGAGCGAGGTATGCCTGATACGACCGGAACAGGATTGCAACTGCAGTTTTGAACCGCCGAGTTAAGGTAATCGCATCGAGGGTGTGTTTCACAAACCAAGTTCCAGGGATTCAGAATCCATGCTTTTCGAGGAGTTCGACCGCCTCCCGTGCAATGTGATCTCCGTGTTCGAACAAGTTCCGCCATGCTCCGACACCGGCAACGATGTCTGGATGCGAGACGGCCGACGAGAATGCCTCCACACCTACGAGTCCTTGATAACCGGCATGTTTAAGGCGGATCAGAAGGGGTGAAAAGTCGATGGTACCACGGCTTAGCGATCCTCGATGGTTCTGGTCGATCTCGAAGTAAGCCAGATGGGGAAGGGCAGTCTCCAGCGCATCCATCATATCGTCTTCTTCTATGTTCATGTGAAAGGCGTCGAGGTGTACTTTGACGTTGTCTGCGCCGATGGTTTCGATCATTCTGACTGCGTCGGATGCGGTATTGATAAGGTTCGTTTCGTAACGATTCACCACTTCGAGTGACAGCATCATTCCCATCGTTTTTGCTTTGTCCGCAACAATCGCCAGCCCTTCAGCGGCGGCGTTGAAGTTGTCTTCCGTGGCCACACGAGTGGCCTTTCCGAATGCGGAATAGAGTATACCGCCCATTCGATCTGCACCCATGGCCGCGGCAAGTTCCAGCGCGGTTTTGTGACGTTCAACGCCGCGCTTCCAGATCGACCGATCAGTACTTGATATGTCGTTGTCGATCTGCAGCGGCGATGTCGTTACGGGCTTAAGTCCGGCATCGGCAAAGATCCGCCCAATCTTGGTCGGCTCGATGTTCTCATGGTTACGGATGGGGACAACAACATGATTGAACCCAAATGCCGCCGCCCTCTCCACCGCATAGGCCCCGTCCTCTGTCGTCCACTGCGGGACCCATGTGTAGGCGTGTATAGAGCGTTGCGTCATCGTCCGGTATCCTCCCTGTCTCATGCTTATATCTGATATCTTGCATCTGATATGCAAGTATGCAAGATCTGTCATTAGCAGTCTGATGGTGGAGGAGAACACGCAGCAGACTTTCGTGGAGCATCCGCATTTGAGGAGACATGCTGCCTTGAGGGAACAAGGTGGCTTTATGGGAGGAATTCATGTCTGTTAAGAATTGCATTGCAGCGACGTTGTGCGTCGGCGCGTTGGCGCTCATGTCCACCGGTCAAGCTCTGGCTCAGGAATACGTCTTACGGCTTAATCACGTGCACACGCCTGCCGAGGCTTATCACCAGGGCTTTCAGAAATGGGCAGATCGCGTCTTTGAGCGCACCAAGGGCGGGCTCAAGATCGAGGTATTTCACTCTGCCCAGCTCGGTGTTGAGGAAGACATCATTGAGCAGATCCGTATGGGGGCCAATGTCGGCCAAAACACCGATGCGGCGCGACTAGGCAACTACGTCCCAGAGATCGCGGTCCTCAACGGACCTTATCTGGTCAAGTCTTTCGATGAAGCCTTCAAATTGGCCGAGCTGCCTGTGGTTCAAGGATGGATCGACAAATTGGCGACACAGCACGGTCTCAAGGTTGTGTGTTTCGACTTCTCGCAAGGGCTGCGCCATGTCTTTACCAATCAGCCCGTCCGCAACCCCCAGGATCTCTCCGGCCTTCGCATCCGGACACCCCCGGCTCCCATCTGGCAGGAAGCGACCCGTGCGCTAGGCGCGGCGCCCACGGCTATGGCGTTCGGGGAAATCTATCCAGGGCTCCAACAGCGGGCGATCGACGGCGCAGAGGTCACTTACGCTAATATTCGGCCAAACAATCTCCAAGAAGTGGTCAGTCACGTTAGCGAAACAGGACATATCCTGCTTCTGAATTTCGAGGTCGTTTCAACGACCTGGTTCGAAACTCTTCCGCCCGAGTTCCAGACAGCGCTCGTCGAGGAGTGCCGCGTTGCAGGGCAGGAGACGACGAAAGTGCTGCAGGCGCAGGCTGAAACAGAAAAGGCGGCACTGATCGAAGCGGGAATGACCGTTGTGGACAATGTCAACCTCGAAGCGTTCAGAGCCGCGAGTGAGCAAGCATATAAAGCCCTCAACCTGACGGACGTTCGAGACGCGCTCTACAAAGAACTGGGCCGCTGATAGGTGATGGCTGGCTAGGAAATTCATATGAAGGCATTTTATCGTTCCCTTACGCGGTTGGAGGCTATCCTCGCCGGCTTCTTTCTCATCGCCATGATCTGTATGGTGTTATTGGGTGGAGTCGCGCGCATGGCGAGCATGCCACTCAATTGGACCATTGATCTATCAACCGGCTTTTTCGCCTGGGCCGTTTTCCTTTGCGCCGACATCGCATGGCGCAACAACACCCTCATGTCGCTGGATCTTTTCACAGAACGATTGCCATCCACGACCAGACGCGTCCTTGATAAGATCAATCTCGGGATCATAGCCGTGTTCCTCTGCTATGGCGTTTGGTATGGCGTAACTCTGGCATGGGCAAGCCGCGCGAGATCCTTCAACGGCATTCCTGGAGTGTCATATTCCTGGGTGACAAGCTCAATTGCCGTCGGCTGCACGCTGATGCTGATCACGACATTGATCAAGTTCAAGGACGCCCGCCTGGAACACGCACCCCCGACAGCATCTGTCAGCTGAGGCAAAACCATGCTCCTTGTCGCTATCGTCTTTGCCATTTTCCTTGTCATCGGAATGCCGGTCGCATTCGCGATAGGCATTTCCGGAATGATGTTCTTCCTGCAGCACCCCGAACTGCCCATTTCGATACCGCTGCAGATAACTGTATCGACAACGCAAAACTTCTCGCTCCTCGCCGTCCCACTGTTCATTGTAGCTGGCAACTTGATGAACCGCTCGGGCATTACGGAGGGCCTTCTCAATCTTGCATCCGTCCTCACCGGACGACTGCGTGGCGGGCTGGCCCAAATCTCGATCGTGCTATCTGCCTTAATGGGCGGTGTTTCCGGCTCGGCGATCGCGGATGCGGCTATGCAGTCCCGCATGCTCGGCCAGCAAATGATTGACCGTGGAATGACCAAGGGCTTTGCAGCGGGCGTCCTGTCGTTTTCCTCCTTGCTGACCCCCATCATTCCGCCGGGTATTGGAATGATTCTGTTCGGTACGATTGGATCGGTTTCGATCGGGCGCCTTTTTGCCGGTGGGATCCTGCCGGCGTTGCTTCTGGGCGTTGCGATGAGCCTTTCGGTCTGGATAACGGCGACCAAGCGGGGTTATCCCCCGGAACGCTCGACGCGCCCGACAGCCAAAGAGACGATCACTGCATTCCGCGGCGGCATTTGGGCCATCCTGTTCCCGGTTATCCTGCTGGTGGGGCTTCGCGCCGGTATCTTCACTCCGTCAGAGATTGGCGCCGTTGCCGTACTCTATGCCGTGTTTATCGGCTTTCTTATCTACAAGAGAATGAAGGTGAGCGACTTCATTGAAGCGCTGGAGTCAAGCCTTGGCGATGTCGGATCCGTAATGTTTCTGATCAGCCTATCTGCCATCTTCGGTTACGGAATTGTATTCGAGAGATTACCTGAGCTTGTGGCGTCGGGGTTGGGCACTCTGACCGATAATGTCCAGGTGGTGATGGTACTGATCGTGCTGCTCACAATCGTAGCCGGGCTCTTTGTCGATGCAACGGTACTGATCATAATGATGACGCCGATCGTTCTGCCGGTGGTCACCCGACTGGGTGGTGATCCTGTTCATTTCGGGATCATTTTCGTGATCGCGGCGACCTTGGGCAATTTCACACCTCCGGTTGGAGCTGCCATGTACACGGTCTGCTCAATCCTCAACGTCTCGATAAAGGACTATATCAAAGAAGGCTGGCCGCTGTTGCTGGCTATCAGCATTGTGACGGTTTTGCTGATCTTTGTCCCGAGCATTGTTCTTTACATACCCAACCTGATCTTCGGCTGATAAGGAGGCAGTTGCAGTATTGGCGATTGTCGAGAGCAAAATGATGAAGATCGAGAGACCAAGGTCACTGAAGGAACTGGTAGTGGACGAACTGCGAAGCCGTATCATCGATAACAAGATTCAGCTGGGCGCTGCTCTTTCGGAAAATGCGTTGGCCGCCGATCTTGGTATGTCGAAGACTCCGGTGCGAGAGGCGCTACAGCAGCTCCAGCTCGAAGGATTGGTAGAAGTGCTTCCGCAACGAGGCTCTTTCGTATTCCGCATAGCAGCAGAACAGGTCGAGCAGATCAGCGAATTGCGTACGGTATTGGAGCTTGCCGCTTGCCGCCTGGCAATTAACCGCAACCACACATCACTTGTTTCCCAGATGAGTGTCGTCATGGAGGAGATGCAGGCGGCCTATGACCGCGATGACACCGTTAGCTATCACAAACTGGACGGTGCGTTCCATCAGGTATTCATCGAGCTTTGCGGCAATCCTTTCCTTGTCGAAGCTTTCAGTCAGGTGGGCTTTCGTACACAGGCATTGCGATCACGCCTGTCGCGGATCGCAGACTTGAATTCGCGTTCAGTCGCGGAGCATCGCCAAATGCTCACCTATGTCCAGCGACAAGATATCCCTGAGCTTCAAGCTCTGTTGGCGGCGCATATCGACCAAACCCGCAAGTCCTATCTGCGAGTGCTGGAAGAACAGGAGAAATAAGTCATGAGCAACCGCCTTGACGGAAAAATTGCGCTCGTCACAGGTGCGGGTGCCGGTATTGGTCGGGCGATTGCATTGGCTTTCGCTGCGGAGGGTGCAAAGGTGATTGCCACCAGCCGATCGCCGTTTGAACTACCCGCAGGGATCGAAGCTCATCGTCTGGACGTCTCCGATCGAGCCGCAATTTCCAGTTTCGCAGCGATACCCCGCAGGGTGGACGTGCTTGTCAACGTCGCGGGCTATGTGCACACAGGGTCAATCCTCGACTGCCCGGATGAGGAGTGGCAAGCCTCCTTCGACATCAACGTGTCGGCCCCATTCCATCTCATTCGGGCATTTCTGCCCCGCATGATCGAGCGGGGCGGCGGCAACATCATAAATATCGGCTCGATAGCCGGGGCAATCAAAGGAACACCAAACAGGTTTGCCTATGGGGCGAGCAAGGCCGCTTTGATGGGCTTGACCAAAGGACTTGCTGCTGACTTTGTCAAACAGGGCATTCGTGCCAACTTCATCGCCCCTGGCACGACAGATAGTCCCTCGCTCAATGCGAGAGCCCAAGCCACTGGTGATTATGATGCAGCTCGAGCTGATTTTATCGCCCGGCAACCATTGGGCCGCCTCGGTCAGCCAGAGGAGATAGCGGCACTGGCAGTCCACCTTGCTTCCGACGAATCTGCTTATACCACCGGTGCCGTCTACGTCGCCGATGGTGGTGTAACCATGTGAGATCCCCTATGCGCGATGATAACCAAATTCTCGTACCGGTCGATGATCTGCGGCGACGCGTCTTGGCGGCTTTGTCTGATGCGGGAGCCAGTGAGGAATCGACTTCAGCCGCCGTACGGGCGCTGATGCATGCCTCCATGGTCGGAGTGGACAGTCACGGCGTCCGGCTTGTCGAACATTATTGCCGTATGCTGGCAAAGGGACGGTTAAACAAGCAACCACAATTATCGGTAAGGCGCACCGCCGTAGGCAGCGCAATGGTCCACGGCGACGATGGACTTGGACATTATGCAGCCTACAAGGCTGTAGAAGTCGGATTGGATATAGCGCGAGAAAGCGGCGTGGCAGCAGTCGGTATCGAGCATTCCTCGCATCTGGGCGCAGCCGGCGCTTATGCCACGGCGGGCGCAGAGGAAGGATTTATTACCTTCGCGACGACCAATACCGACGCAATGGTGAGCCTGTTCGACGGTGCACAACGCTTCCATGGAACCAACCCTTTGGCCTTTGCCGCGCCAGTCCCGGATAGCCGGCCATGGCTGCTTGATATGGCGACGTCGTCGATACCGATGAACCGTGTCCTATTGCATCGCTCGCTTCTCACCCCACTTCCATCCGGAGTAGCGGCCGACCAGGGCGGGTTGGCCACCACCGACCCGTTCAAGGTAGAAATGCTTCTGCCACTCGGCGGCGAAGAATATGGCTACAAGGGAGCCGGTCTGGCTGGAGTCGCCACGCTATTCTCCGCACTTCTAACCGGCACGACCCTCGATCCTGATTTTATACCCATGTACGGCACGGATAATATGCATCAACCACGCAATATGGGGCACTTCGTTCTCGTTGTAGATCCCGAGAAGTTTGTTGGTGCCACATTATTTGCCCAAGCCATAGCGGGATATCTCGCTTCTCTAAGGGGCGCTGCTCGCCGCCAAGGTGGCGGGCCTGTTATGGCGCCAGGGGACAGGGAGTGGGCGGAGGCCGACCGTAGGGCGGCGGAAGGTATTCCGATTGACCCGGATACTGCGCGATTCCTCAGCTATTAGAGAAGGGCTGTCGCGCATCATCCCGCCGCAGATGGGTAACCAGGTGAGTTGGAACGGTTGTTGTTCCGTTTCCGATGCGCCGCAATGAGCATCGTGGCTGGCCCGGAGAATGGCTCATGATTTCGGTTCCGGCACGTCTTTGAGAGAAAACCGGATCAGCATGTCGTGCCTATAGGTCTCGCCTGCCGTGAGAACTGTGGATGGGAAAGCGCTGACATTGGGGCTATTGGGAAAGCCCTGCGTCTCGAGGGCAAAGCCGGCATATCGAACGTAATGCGCTCCACCCTTTCCTGTGGCAGGGAAAGCACCGAAATGGTTCGCCGTGTAAAATTGCAGGCCCGGCTGGTTAGTATGAATGGCGATGGCGCGCCCCGATACCGGATCCCATGCCTCGACACTGGGCTCGTCTTCTGCGCATTCGTCAAGGCAGAAATTGTGATCATATCCACCTCCCGGCCATGCGTCTTCAATGCGATCTCCAATTGGATGTAAAGTGCGGAAGTTGAAGGGCGTGCCGCTGACAGGCCGCATGGTCCCCAATGGAATCTTATCCGCATCGACTGGCGTATAATATCCGGCTGCGATCCGAAGATGTTGGCCCAATACAGAGCCTGAATCATGGCCCGTCAGGTTCCAGTAGCCGTGATGGACGAGATTGACGATGGTGTTCCGGTCGCTGCTGGCCCGAATATGGATTCCAAGATCACCGCGGGTGTCCAGCGCATAGGTAACGCTTGCCGTCATATGGCCTGGATAGCCCTCATCGCCATGGGGACTGTCCAGCTCAAATCGTACGGCATGGCCGGAGGCATCCGGCACGGCTCCCCAGACACGTTTGCCAAAGCCCTTCGGGCCACCATGGAGATGGTGCGCACCATCATTGCAGGCAAGCTGGTAATCGACACCGTCCAGCGTGAATTGACCGGCGGCAAGACGATTGGCATGGCGACCACAGACTGCGCCGGCATTGCCGCGATTGGTCACATATGCGTCTGGTTGATCGTAGCCGAGAACGATATCCGCCTCGCAGCCCTTCCTGTCGGGCCGCCAGAGCTGATTGAGCACCGCACCATAGCTGAAGAGACGAACGCGCGTATCTCCACGCGCAATATCAAAGCCTTCTATGGGCTGACCATCGACAGAGCCAGCCAGGAAAGTGGTGAACGCCATGAACGCTCCTATTCCGCAAAGGTTTCGTCACGTCCACGCCGTATAGCGGGCAGAGCCACTAGCGCCACGAGCACCACGCAGATCACAAGGATACCAGCGCTGATTGGGCTGGTGAGCAGCACGGTGCTGTCACCCCGCGATAGAAGCAATGCTCTGCGCAGATATTCTTCCATCATTGAGCCAAGGATGAGCGCCAGCATCATCGGTGCCGGTTCTGCGCCTATCTTGCGCAGCAGATATCCAGCCACGCCGAACAACGCCATCAGATAGACGTCGAAGCTCGCATTGCTGACAGTAAACACACCGATGGCACAGAAGCCCAGAATGATCGGGTAAAGCAGATGATACGGCATAGAAACGAGTTTTACCCAGAAGCCAATCAGCGGCAGGTTGAGGATGATAAGGAACAGGTTACCCACCCACATGGACACGATCAGCCCCCAGAACAACGCTGGCTGGTCGGTCATGACGGTTGGTCCGGGCTGAATGCCCTGTATCAACATGGCGCCGATCATCAGGGCCATGACCGGATTGGAGGGTATGCCCAGAGTGAGCATAGGAATGAAGGCGGATTGAGCGCCGGCATTATTGGCAGCTTCCGGTGCCGCGACACCCTCGATGGCTCCCTTGCCGAATTCTTCGGGATGGCGGGACATTTTCTTTTCGGCTGCATAGGCCGCGAAGGAGGCTAGGTTGGCCCCGCCGCCGGGCAATACGCCAAGGATGGAACCCAGCCCGGTGCCACGCAGGATGGGCCAGAAGATCCGCTTCCAATCTTCCCGCGTCGGCAGGCTGCCCGAAACCGATTTGAGAGAAATGCTCCTGTCCAGTTTCTCTTCGAGATTGGCGATGATCTCTCCAATTCCGAAAAGACCCATGGCAATGGCGACGAACTCGAGGCCGTCATAAAGCTCCGGCACATCGAATGTGTAGCGGGCAACACCAGAATTGATATCGGTGCCCACGAAACCAAGCAGCAGACCAATAAGGATCATGCCCAACGCATGGAGTAGTGATCCATTGGCCAGCACCACGGAAGCGATGAGGCCCAGCACCATAAGAGAGAAGAAGTCCGCCGGCTGGAAATTGAACGCGACCTGAGCCAGAAAAGGGGCAAAGAGCGCAATGACCAGAGTGGCAATGGTGCCCGCGATGAACGAGCCAATGGCCGCTGTGGCCAGTGCCTTGCCGGCCTGGCCATTGCGCGCCATCTGGTAACCGTCGAGCGTGGTGACCACCGAACTGGTTTCGCCCGGCAGATTGACCAGAATAGCCGTGGTCGAACCGCCATATTGAGCACCATAGAAAATGCCCGCCAGCATGATCAGCGATGTTTCAGGTGGCAGACCGAAGGTCAGTGGAAGTAACATGGCGATGGTGGCGACTGGGCCAAGGCCGGGCAGAACGCCAATTGCAGTGCCAAGGAAAACCCCGACAAAGCAATACACCAGGTTCAAGGGGGTCATTGCCGTGACAAGGCCCAAACCGAGATTGGCCAACATATCCATTTACTGCCTCACCGAAACCAGGAGCCGAGAATAGGAATGGGCAGGCCGAGGCCGTAGGTGAACAGGGCCGCGCAAGCCAGAGTGAAGGCGATCACCCCCAACGCAGTCCGCCATTCCAGGCTGAACCTGTCGCTGGCAAGCGCCCCGAGGACGAGCAGCAGTGGCATCGTCATGGCAAGACCCGCCCGTTCAATCAGAAAGCCGAAGGCGAGGACGCCCCCGGTGATCAACGCAATGGCCTTCCAGGCAATTGGGCCGACAGCCTCGCCGGTCGTCGTGACGCTGCGAACGAAAGAAATCACCGCGAAAATCAACAGCAGGCAGGAAATGTAGAACGGAAAGAATCCTGGGCCCATATTGGCCGCGCTACCGATCACATAATCCCGGCCATAGAAAAGACCCGCCCCGCCCACCACGAGGTAGAGCAGCCCCATCCAGAAATCTTTCGGATTGCACACGAACGAGGGCATGGCCGAAATCCTTGGTTTATGAGCCCGTGCGCCCGTAAAGCTGACGAAACGTGCCGACATCGGCGAGGGAGCGGTCCCGCAGGATCGCGGTGTCCGACGCGGAATTGACCATGGCATAACCGGCATCGAATAATTCCTGCCAGGAACGTTGCAGGGGAACGGTGCCCATGGGAATGCCAGAGTCCAGAATCTTACGCTCGGCAAGTTCGAAATAGGGCACGACTTCCGGATGATGACGGTCTGCCAGATGACCGGCGGAGCCGGTCAGATCCATGGCGCCGATGAACACGACATCGATGCCCTCGACCTTGAGAATCTCGTCAAGATTTTCCACGGCCTTGACCGTCTCGATCTGCAAGACGACCAGAAGGCGCTCGGAAGCCGTAAGCTGATAATCCTTGATCATCCCATAATGGGAGGACCTGCTGCCAGCCCAGCCAGCGCCTCTTATACCGGAGGGCACGTAGCGGCAGGCTGCCACGGCCGCCCGGGCTTCTTCTGCAGTATCGACGGAGGGGATCATGATTCCTTCTGCTCCAGCATCGAGCGCCCGCTTGATCATCACATGATCGTTCCATGGCACGCGAACGATAGCGGTGGCCGGGTTGTTGGCCATAGCCTGAAGCTGGCCGATCAGACTGAGATTGTCGCCCACGCCATGCTCCTGATCGATCACGAGGTAATCATAGCCCGCGAGGCTCAGTAACTCGGTGACGACTGGACTTCCCGAGGACGTCCAGCAGCCGAGAACTTTTTCGCCGGCCACGAGGCGGGCCTTCATGGAATTATCTCTATAGGTCATCTCATCTCTTTCAATGCGCACAATTGCGGAAGCCTCAAGGCTTGGAGCCTGCGACGATACCTGCCTTCGCAATCAGGTCCCCGAACACTGCATGGTCCTGACGGCGACGCTCTTCGAGTTGCGCCAGCGTCTGCTGACCGGGCTGTAGCCCAAGCGTTGCAAAACGCTCGATCACCTTGGGTAATTGCACATAGCGGTTCATCATTTCGTTCAACTGCTGGCAGATTTCGGGCGGCGTCCCCTTCGGCACGGCAACACCATGCCACGAACGGATGGCCCAGTCGGGAAGACCAGCTTCCGTTGTCGAGGGGACATCGGGCAGGGATGGCCAGCGGCTTTCCCCAAGCGTGGCAAGGCCGCGCAATTCACCGCGTGTATGATAGCCGGCATCACCCATGGAGAAATTGACCTGCGTCTCACCCTTGAGCGTGGACTGAATGGCATCTGCCGCGCCGCGATAGGGGATGTGGGTCATTTCAATACCGGTGCGCTGCTTAAAATATTCACCACACAGATGTGTGAGCGAACCCTGTCCGTTGGAGGCAAAGTTCAGCACACCTGGATTGGCCTTGCCATAAGCGATCAGCTCTTCAAGCGTATTGGCCGGAACCGAGGGATGGACCGACATGGTATTGAACTGGTCGCCAGCAAATCCCACCGGCGTCAGGTCGGCTAGCGGGTCGTAACGCACATTGCCAAGGAACGGTGTCACCGCATAGAAAGTGTTGCTTACCGCCAGCAGCATGTAGCCGTCGGCGCGTGCGCGGGCGACCATGTCGCCGGCAATGCCACCACCACCCCCCGGACGATAGTCCACCACCACGGTCTGCCCGGTTTCCTTGGTTATCTCGTCACCAAAGCTGCGCGCGATGAGATCGCTGGTGCCGCCGGGATTATAGCCGACAATGAATGTGATATTGCCGCTCGGATAGCCGGATTGGGCGAAAGCGCCAGGTACGCGTGGCAGCACGAGGCCAGAAGCCGCTGCGCCGATGAAATGCCGGCGTGACAGTTTAAATTGGGTCATGACGATCTCCTCCCGATATCCGCCATTCCGCCGGCTTGATACGAGCGCCGGACTTGTAGTTTCACGGATGTATGCGCATTCATTTGCCTTGTCAACCTTGTATGGAAATGCAATATCAGTCGCAGCTATGCCTCAAAGCGGATGACACAGGCCTGATAGATGACCAAAGCCATTGAAGAGCCAACAATGCCTCGATCACCCCGCGCCGTTGACGTCGCCAAGGTTGCCGGGGTGTCTCAGGCGACCGTCTCCCGGACGTTTAACGAGCCGGACAAGGTTCAGCCTCACATCAGGCAGAGAGTACTGGCGGCCGCTGAAAGCCTTGGCTGGCTGCCGCACGGAGCAGGAAGCGCACTGGCGCGACGCCGCAGTCTGATCGCAGGCGCATTGATCCCGACTCTGGCAAATGGCATATTTGCCACCCATGTCGCCGCTCTGCAGGAAGTGTTTTCCGATGCTGGAATCAACCTGATCGTGTCGGTATCCAATCACGACCCCGCGCAGGCAATGCGCAGTACCCAGGCCATGCTGGCCCGCGGGGTAGAAGCCATAACCGTGGTTGGGGAAGATTTCGGCGATCCCATCTTCGATTTAATGGCGGCACGCCGTGTACCCTATGTCATCACTCATGGCTTCAATGCCAATAGTCGTCACCCCACAATCGGCATCGACAATTTCAAGACTTTTCAAGAAATTACGAATTATCTCCTGTCGTTGGGCCACACAACCGTCGGCATGATCGCTCCACCTCAAGCGAATAATGCGAGGGTCGAGGCCCGGGTCGGCGGGGTCCGTGACGCATTGGCGGCTGCAGGGCTGGGCATGCGACCAAAGCACTTCATCGAGGGGCCTTGGAGCATTCAGTTCGGTCGGGACAGTCTTGCGGCTATCCTGGCCGCCGGAAGCCCGACGCCAACTGCAATCATCTGTGGTAACGACCAGATCGCCTTCGGTGTGTTGACCGAGGCCAGAGCACGCGGCATATCCATACCGAACGATCTCTCCATCATCGGTTTTGACGACGATCCCATTGCGCAGCACACCACTCCACCGCTTACCAGCGTGAAAGTGGACCGAGCTTCGATGGGACAAGAGGCGGCGCTATATTTGTTGGCGCGCCTGCGCCGCGAAATGCCCGACCTGCCGCCCCCCATGCAGGCCAAGCTGATAGTACGCGGCTCGACGGCGCCAGCCAAACGCTGAATCTGGAAATCACAACTCTGCGCCAATGCGCATGTTCCGAACATAGTAGCGACCAATGTGTATGCGCATACAATTGCCGTGACAGGTCCAGCGGTCATGACATGCCGCACGCAAAGGCCGGAGACATGACTGCATCCGACCCGCCGTGCTCAAACTTCTCCCAAAATCACCCTGCCAAACGGGCGCCATCCAGACATGACAACACCCATAATTGAACGCTATTCGGTCGGATCGACGTCCCTTTCCCGATCGACTGCCATTTGCCATATAGCCGGTCTTGCCTGCAAGTCCTTGGGCAAAAGCGAAGGATTAGAGCTCCGGAATATTTTCCCTGAATATTACTTGTATGCGTGGCGGATGATTGTCGAAGGGCTGACCCTTGACGCTGTTTATCAACGCGGCGAGCGCCTCCCGCGCTTCAACGCGCGGGTTTTGATCGATGACGGCATCCATGGTGCCATTCAACAAAAGTCGTTTGGTGTTTTCGGTCAATTCGTGGCCGACGAAAATGACAGAATTTGATTTCCCGGAATCGATCAACGCTTGTCCGATGCCCTGATTGCCCGCGCCGAGATTATAGATGCCAGCAAGCTCTGGATGGCGCTCAAGCAAAGCCATGGTTTCCGTATAGGCTTTCTCACGGCTGTCCTCGATCTCCTTGAGTTCGACAATGTCAAGATGTGAGAACTCCTCCGTGATTACACGACGAAAGCCCATTTCACGCTCTTCATGACCACGATAGGAAAGGGATCCGGCAAAAAGTGCGATCTTTTTATCTGCTGACCGGACAAGGAAACGGCCGAGAATATAACCGCCGAGGCGGCCAGCAGCTCGGTTGTCGATGCCGATATAGCCGACGCGCGGCACATGCAGGATGTCAGATGCGATGGTAACGATGTGTGCGCCGGCTTCGGCAAGGGAGCGCATGGCCTCGCGCACGGCCGGATGATCCAGTGCGATCACGCCAATGCCTTGCGCCTGTCCCTTGAGCGCCTCGAGTGCGCGCGCCAGTGTATCGGGGTTGAAACCTTCGACACTGTGGATCGTCAGCTCGATCTCAGGCTGAAGAGCGGCCTGCGTGACGATCTGGTTGCGCAGATTGGCAATGAAGGTGTTTGTGCCCGCTGGCAAAACGAAATCCAGCCTGATGCGGTGGGCGGGATATGGGCTGGACCGTGTGCTGCCAGGCAGATAGCCAAGGTCCCGGGCGGCTTCGAGCACGATCTGCCGCGTGCGCTCTTTAACGCCTTCACGGTTGTTCAGCACGCGATCGACGGTAGAACTGGAAACTCCCGCTGTCTTAGCAATATCGCTCACCGTCGAACGCAAATCAGACTCCTCATCAAAATGATGGAAAATGATGTATTTCGAATTCCGCAGGATGCAAGCCCGGTCGTGCTAAGGACATGGGTTTTCCTCGTTAGAATCTAGTGCGCTACGAGATAATTCCATCATAAGACGTCATTGGTTCATAGGCGAGTCGTGGAATTCGGACGAAAATCGGCGCCAGTCATCAATATTGATGATAAATGATGTAAAATGATTGCTAATGGCGTTGACACTGCGATGTCGAGGCTTCAATAATCATCAAGTTGCCAATGGAGGTTGGCTTCTCCTCGAAGGAGGAGGGGTCCGGCTTGTCGATCCGTCGATAAGATGTGGACCCTTGGAGTACAGTGGAGGATGCAATGAGGGAAGCGCTGGGCTTTGCTCCTGATCCGCAGTTGCGGGCCAGGGAGTTCAAAATTGGCTGTGTCGGTGCAGGCATGATCATGTCGGAGTGCCATCTTGCGGCCTACAAAATTGCGGGCTTTACCGTCGCGGCAATCGCCTCGCGCACCAAGTCCAAGGCCGAAGCGGTAGCCGCACGCTGGGGTATCGGCATGGTTCACGACACGCCTGAAGCGCTGATCGCCGATGAAGCAATCGAAGTCCTCGACATAGCATATCCGCCGGACCAACAGCCTGCGCTCATTCGCACAGCGCTCGCACAGTCGCACATAAAGGGAATTCTGGCGCAAAAGCCGCTGGCTCTGACACTTAAGGAAGCCATTGCTCTTCGCGATGAAGCGGAACGGGCTGGTAAAATCCTCTCGGTCAATCAGAACATGCGCTACGACCAGTCGATGCGCGTATTGAAGCAAATTCTCGACAAGGGTGAGCTGGGTGCGCCCGTGATGGCGACGATCGATATGCGTGCGATCCCTCATTGGCAGACATTTCTCGAAGATTACGATCGCCTGACATTGTCCAACATGAGCGTGCATCATCTCGATGTGCTGCGATTTCTATTCGGTGAGCCAGAAACGATCACCACGCTAACGCGAACTGACCCGCGCACCAGGTTTGAACACAAGGACGGCATTACCGTCTCGACGCTGATGTTCGCAAGTGGCGTCATGGCTGTCTCGATCGAAGATGTCTGGTCGGGGCCGCGCGAAGAGGGCTTCGACAGCGATCTTTACATCAAGTGGCGCGTCGAAGGTACGGATGGTGTGGCACAGGGCACGATCGGCTGGCCCGATGGTTCGCCGTCCACGCTGACCTATGTGTCCAGGAAGACGACGAGCGGCAAATGGGTGAGTCCGAAATGGGAAACAATGTGGTTTCCACATGCCTTCATCGGCGTGATGGAGCAACTGCAATACGCCATTCAGTCGGGCGAACCGCCAGCGCTTTCAGTGGCCGACAATGTGAAAACTGTCGCGCTCATTGAGGCTGGCTATAAGTCGATCGATGAGTGCCGCACGGTCAGATTGTCTGAAATATCAATCAATTGAAGTAAAAGGGGAGGGATTGGATCATGATGCAGGTGGGTATTTTCAGCGGCTATTTTCCTTATTCATTGGAAGAAACGGCCAAAAAAATCCGCGCGCTTGATTTCAATACAGTCCAGCTGGACATGCACTTCAAGGATATTGACCTGAGCGCCGGTCAGATCACCAAGGATAAGTGCATCAAGATCCGCGAGACATTCCGCGATCACAATTTGCCGATATCGTGCATTTCCGGCTATACGAACATCATTCATCCGGACAAGGCTGAGCGCGGGCGGCGCGTCGACTATCTCAAAGAGATCATCCGTCACGCGCAATATCTCGGTACGCCTTACGTGATTTCTGAAACCGGTACCTACAACACGGAATCCGACTGGGTCCACCACCCAAAAAACAAGACCGAAGAGGGCTTTGAGGAATGCCGAAAGGTCATCGCTGACCTGTCGCAGTTCGCCTATGATCACGGCGCGGTATTTCTGCTTGAAACCTATGTGAACAACGTCGTTGGCTCTGTTGAGGAAACGGTCAAGATGTTTGCACAGGTCGATCATCCGGGCCTCGGCCTGTTGATGGATCCGACAAATTATTTCGAGACGCACAATATCGATCGGATGGATGAAATCCTCAATCAGGTCTTTGATACGTTGTCCGACAAGATCAAGATCGGTCATGCCAAGGACGTCAAGCGTTCAGGTGATGACAAAAGCGAAAAACATGCCGATATCGGCGACGCCGACGCGCTTGAAAGCCATACTTTCCGCGGCGTGGGTGAGATCGAACTGCCGGCTCCGGGCCTCGGTTCGCTCAACTATGACCTTTATCTCAAGCGTCTTGCCCAGAAACATCCGAATATTCCGATGATCATTGAACATCTCGATGAGACCGATGTGCCACGTGCGAAGAAATTTCTCGACGGAACGCTGCGCGCGCAAGGACTGTAATACCACGTTGAGCGGCCTGTGTGGCCGATGCGAAGTTCATCCTGGGAGCGCCGGCCGCTTTCGGAATTCAAACGGCCGCACGCTACAGTATTTAAGGTGCCAAAATGGTGAAGCTTTATGGAGAGGTGAGGTCGCGTCGCGACATTGCCGCAAGCAGTGGTTCTTTTGCGCAATTTGCGGGCGTTCGCCTGATGGTGCTCGAAGATGGTTTGGAGCGCGGCATAAGAATGCTGGAATTCCGGTCCGGCACCGGTTTGCGCTTCACCGTGCTGGTTGATCGGGCTTTGGATATTGCCGATTGCGAATACCGTGGCATGGCTATCGGCTGGCATTCTCCGTCCGGTTTCCGCCATCCGGGCCTGCATGAATATGAGGGTGAAGGCGGCCTGGGCTGGATGCGCTCGTTTTCCGGCCTGATGGTCACGTGCGGTCTGGATCACATCCTCTTCATGCATGATGAGTCTGCGGATCACTATAATTACAAGCCACGCCAGACGATCAAGCATTCCATTCATGGGCGCGTCGGCACCATTCCAGCGAAGCTCACCGGCTATGGAGAACGCTGGGACGGCGACGAATGTTATCTCTGGTGCGAGGGCGCCGTTACGCAAGGAACCGTCTTTGGCGAACATTTGGAACTGACGCGTCGCATCGAAATCAAGGCGGGCACCAACGATGTCAAGCTGATGGATCGCGTGACCAATAACGGTTTTTATCGCACGCCGCATATGTATTGTTATCACATCAATGTCGGGCATCCCGTTTTGGCCGAAGGCTCGCGCTATCTCGCGCCGATCAAGGATGTGGTCTGGGCGGCACATGCCGGAGACGACTACAAAAAGCAGGGTGTTGGCTATTGCACACTGCCGGCGCCACAGATGCAGTTTCATGAACAGGTCTGGCAGCATGAAATGGGTGCCGATGCCAATGGCGAAGTGCCGGTCGCATTGGTCAATGATCGGCTCGGCATCGGCTTTGAAGTCGTCACCCGCAAGGATCAGTTCGCGTGCATGTATGAGTGGCAGAACTTGCAAGCCGGGCAGTATGCGCTCGGCATAGAGCCCGCGACTAATCATGTGCTGGGGCATGGCGCTGCGCGCGAGCGGGGCGAACTGATCTGGCTCGAACATGGCGAAGAGCGCAATTACCATAGCACGTTCCGCATTCTCGCCGATGCCGCGGAAATTGCGGCGAGCGAAGCCCGAATTCTAGCCATTTGCAAACAGCCTGATGGCGATTTCCCGGTGCCATCAGGCAATCATATTGCCATTGGAGGCCGTTCATGAGCACATCGTCCCCATTTTCCGTCGAAGGCAAGACTATTCTTTATACGGGTGCTGCCGGGGGCCTGGGTCTCGAAACCACGTTGAGTTTTCTCCGCGCAGGTGCTCGGGTCGTGGCTATCGATCACGATCCTAAAAAGGTCGGCGAGCTCGAAAAAAAGGCCGCGGCACATGGTCTTGCCGGGCTTTCGATCCACACACTTGATCTCGCGGATTTGCGGGCACTTCGACCGGCATTGGAAGCGATTTCAAATGAAATCGGTGGATTCGATGTCGTGATCAACAATGCCGCGATTTATCCGTCGAAGCCGTTTGAGCACTATACGCTTGAGGAAATGCAGAAGGTGCAACACATCAATGTCGATGCAGGCATTGTCTGCGTTCAGGTGGCGCTGTCGCATATGCGGGACAAGGGATGGGGGCGGATCATCAACATTGCCAGTGTTACTGCCTATGGCGGCTGGGCGCTTCTCTCGCCTTACGTGCAGTCGAAGGGCGCGCTGATCGGACTTGCCCGCGCATGGGCACGCGAGTTTGGTGCTTATGGCATTACCGTCAACGCAATCTCTCCAGGTGCATTTCCAACGGATGCTGAAAAAATCCATCCTGATCCAGAAGCCTATACAAATTTCGTGCTGGAGCATCAGGCAATTAAGCGTCGCGGATCGTTCAGGGATATAGCCTCGGCCCTGATGTTCCTCGCGTCGGATGATGCCGGGTTTATCACCGGCCAGACCTTGAATGTCGATGGTGGATGGGTAATGCATTAAGCAGACATGATGCACTGGAGGAATGCGTGAGGAATCTGTATCTGGCGGTTGGCTCACTTAACCGCGAAGCGCCTTATTTTCAGGGGGCGCGTGGCGAAGGTCTTTCCGTCTATGCATTCGATACAACGACAGGACATGCGTCACATGTTTGTGCCACGTCGTCCGTCGATAATCCGACTTTTCTGAGTGTTGCCGCAGATTCAGGCGTCATTTACGCGAATTCCGAAGTGTTCGGCTGGCACGAAGGAGCGGTTAGCGCCTATCGCTTCGATGCTCGAAGTCGTGAGCTGGTTTATCTCAACAAGCAAAGCACACAGGGCAGTATAAGCGCACACAATACCGTGACCCGTGACGGACAGTTTGTGCTGGTCGCCAATTATGGGATGGGATCGGGTGGACCGGACCAGTCGCTTGTTTCGCTGCCAGTACGAGGCAACGGAAGCCTCGCTCCTGCTGCAAGCAGTGTTCGTCACGCGGGCACCCTGGGGCCTGCAACTGACCGGCAGGAACGCAGCCACCCGCATTGCGTGGTTGAAACGCCGGAAGGCGGCATATTCTTGTCAGCGGATCTTGGTCTCGACGAAGTCATCGCCTATCGGCTGGATGGCGCGGGTGCTTTCACGCGGCTGGGCAGTGTTGCGACGGCACCCGGTGCTGGGCCGCGCCATATCGCGCAGCATTCCAATGGGCGGTTCGTTTATGTCTCCAACGAACTGAATTCGACCGTCTCTCTGATTGAGCGTGCCGGCGAACACATGCGTCTTGCTCAGACCCTGCCGACGGTGCCGGCGGGCTTTGACTCGCATGGTGCGGATATTCACCTCTCGCCAGATGGCCGTTTCCTTTATTGTTCCAACCGTGGCCACGACACGATCGCAGCTTTTCGTGTGGACCAGGAGAATGGAAGCTTGGTTGAGATCGGTTACAGCTTTACGGGTGGTGCAACACCGCGTAATTTCACGCTGACGCCGGACGGCAACTGGCTTCTGGTCGCGAACCAGAATGCAGATTGCATTGTGATCTTCGCAATCGACAAGGAGACAGGCAATTTGACCGATACGGGTAAACGCATCGAAATTGGTACTCCCGTCTGTGTCAGGCCGTTCCATCTGTGAACGTTGAAACGTCATCACCCCGGAAACGACGCCGCAAAGGCTCTGGCGTCACTATGGCGGATGTGGCTGCTGCCGCAGGCGTTTCCATGCAAACCGTCTCGCGGGCATTGCGGTTTCCAGATTCAGTGACGCTTGAAAAGCAGAAGCTCATTCAAGCTGCTATCGAGAAAACGCATTACATTCACAATCTCGCGGCGAGTCACCTTGCATCGCATAAGAGCAATACGGTCGCGGCGATCATACCCACTCTGTCCGCGTCTGTTTTTGCCGACACCATCCAGCACTTCTCCGAAGTGCTGCATCAGGCTGGTTATCAGATATTCCTCGGCAATACCGATTATCGGCTTGAGCGCGAGGAAGAGATCATTCGCAGCCTCCTCGGCCGCCGGCCGGATGGCGTTTTCCTGATTGGCACACACCATAGCAAACGCAGCGTCGCATTGCTCAAACGCGCCGAAATTCCTGTTGTTGAAGGGTGGGATTTTACCGATAAACCAATCGATCGGTTGGTCGGGTTTTCCAATGCGGCGGCGATCACCGAAATGGTACGTCATCTGATCAACGCAGGTCGACGTTATATTGTGTTTGCTGGTGTTGTTCGAAAAGGTGATAGCCGTGCTGTTGAGCGCAGAGCTGCATTCAAGGCGGCGATGGAGCAGCAGTTTCCGGACGAGAAGCCACGCATCACGGTAGCGGTTGAAATGCCGATTGCCGTAGCTTCAGGGATCGATCTTCTGCGAAAAGCGCTGGCCCAATATCCGGAAGCCGATGCTGTCATGTTCTCGAGCGATGTCCTGGCGTCCGGTGCATTGCTGGAGACGCAGCGCATCGGAATCAAGGTTCCACAGCGGCTTGCCATTACCGGGTTTGGTGATTTTGAACTGTCGCGTCATCTGCTGCCACCGTTGACGACAGTGGCGGTGCCTTCGGCGGAAATTGGCCGGCAGGCGGGCAAGCTTTTACTGGAAGCCATGCGCGGCGACACATCAACGACCAGGATCGTCGACGTCGGTTTCGAGTTGAAAATCAGAGCAAGCGGCTAAATGCTCATCCGGTGCTCGAAGTCAGCCAGCACTTCGCAGCCAATCTCGGTTACATGCAGCATGAATTCGAGCCGCACACCGCCAATGTCCGGATCGAAGGAGGTCGGTTCCACCATCACAACCATATCCTTCTTGAATCTTTCGGTTTCATAGCTCACGAGTCGCGGCCATTCATGCACAGATGTGCCGATGGAGTGCCCGGAGTGATGGGCATAGCCATAGCCCTGCGCCGCAATATGCGCCTGAAGTTTTTGATCCAGTTCACCGATACCAAGGCCAGGACGGACGATTTCTATCGCCAGATCAAGCGCTGATTTTACGGCGTTGAACTGTTTCTCGAACCCTACGCTTGCTTTACCCAGCATTACCGATGCGCAACTGTCGCCCCAATAGCCTTTGACGCGTGGCGCGAGATCGCAAATGAGCGGGTCGCCGGTCGCGATGACCCGGTTTGTCGGCCAACCCATGAATGCCGAGGTGCGTTCCTTGCCCGATATGAAGTCCCCGGCGAGTGGGAGGCGTTCGCCGGCGCTGGTTTCCATGGCGAGCCGTACATCTGCAAATATCTCCAGCTCGCTGCGGCCTGGCTTGCCGTGTTCGATCAATGCGCGTTGCCCGGCGGAAGCGGTCAATGCGGCCTCACGTAACAACGTGATCTCGGTTGCTGTTTTGACCATGCGCTGGCGCTTGAAGGCATCGTCAAGTGAGACATGCCGCTGCGTGCTGACGAGCGGCAATAGGGACATCGGGAAGCTGTTCTGCTCTATCCCAATCGTCCCGCCGACACCCAATCTGGTGCAATGCTCTTGCGTCGCATTGCAGTAGTTCGCGAAAATGTCCGTCGGCTCTTTGTATGAGAAACCTTCATATGTGAGAATCATATCTGCCCAGCTTGGCGTTTCCGCCTCGAGATTGGTGACAACAAGCCCGCATTCGCCGTGCTTACCAACGAGAGCGATGGCTGGTCCACCGGCAAAGGGCGATGGTCCCGTTTCAATGGAAACGATATGGCCCGAGGCATAGGCGATGCCATCAGGACTGGTGAAAAGTCCCCAATCGGCACCGGATGCTTTGATGGCTTCAATCGTGCGTGCGAGCCTCTCGTCCAACTGCATTTCCTTCAGATCAGATTGCGGATATGGCGGTCTCGGCCATAGACCGCGACCAGGAGCAGGATCAATACGCCAAGGGCCGACTGTACCATGGCATCCGAAAAGCCCAGCCCAATGAGAAATGTACGCAGTTCCATCAGCATGATTGCGCCTGCCACTGTTCCGACAAAGCCGCCGCGACCGCCGACAAGTGCAGTTCCACCGATCACGACTGCTGAGACAGTCTGGAAGAGGTAGGGCGTGCCGACAGTAGCGCTCGAGGAGCCGGTGAAGCCGAGCAATAGAATGCCAGCAAGGGCCGCAAATACAGCGCTCAAACCAAAGGTTATCGCCCATATTGCAGCCGGTCTGATCAGTGCAAGTTCGGCAGCTTTTATGTTTGAACCCAGTGCATAAAGCTTGCGGCCATAGATCGTGCGCTGCAAGACAAAGACGGTTCCAAGGGTAAGGAGAATCGTGAAGGGAATGAGCCACGGAAATGGCAAAGGCCCGATATTGCCTCCCAGCGATACGAAATCATTGATGAATGGCGGTGCAGACCCGGTAGGCAATCCGCGTGTCCAGAGCTGAACCCCGGCTTGAACCATCGTCCCGACGCCAAGCGTGACAATCAGCGGATGAATGGAAAGCGCAGCCGATAATGCACCGGAAACAGCACCGATCAATGCCGCCGATACCAACACGATCATGCCGGCCGCAAGCGGCGGCATTCCATCGCCATAGAGGCTTGCGAAGACGACATTGGCAAAGCCTATGACAAAGGGAATGGAAAGGTCGATGCCTCCAAGGATCATCACCAGCGTCTGACCAAGCGCTGCAATTGCCAGTAGTGCAGCCAGTACCAGCATGGCACGGATGGAAAACAAACTGGCAAAGCCCGGAATGATGGCCGCTCCCAACAGGAAGACCAGTATCACCCCGATGAAGGCAACCAGTGCCCGATTTTTCGCAAGTGCCTTGATCATGATTGGGCCGCCTTGCGCCAAAGAAGTGATTTCAGTTGTTCGGAGTTGAGGCACACCGCAAGAACGAGGACGGCGCCATAGACTGCCTGAAGCACGAAGGTAGAGACATTGAAGGCCGTCAACATGCTTTGCAGCAGGAAAATATCCGCAGCACCCAGAAATGCGGCTGTGAGTCCGCCAACGCCACCTGCAAGGCTGACGCCGCCAAGCGCAACCGCAGCGATGGCAATCAGCGTGTAGCCAGGTCCGATGATAGGATCGCCCGAACCGATGAGGGCGGTGAGCGACAATGCTGCAAGCCCTGCAAATAATCCAGCCAGCACATAGGCCATGAAACGGACGAACGGAACATTGACGCCGGCGGTGTAGGCAGCGCGATCCTCACTACCGACGGCCATGAGTGTCTCATAAAAAGGCAGGCATTTGATACCGATCCATATCAAGACCGCCGTACCTACCGGCAGGATAGACCAGGGCCCAGCAAGGGATGCCAGCCATGCAGGCACAGAACCCGATGGCGAAGGCAGGATGGTTAGCGCCAGCCCGCCAAAGATGAGATAGGTGCCAAGGGTCGCGACAATCGGCTGGATACGGATAATTGCGGCCAGAACACCGTTCAACGCACCCGCAAGAACCCCGATTGCGATTGCGGCAGGGACAATGATGAAGGGTGATGAGACGTCGCTTCCTGTGATCAGTATCTGGACCAGGATGACATTGATCAAGCCGACAAGCGGACCGACAGAGATGTCGATCGAGCCGCGTCCGGCAAGAAATGGTATCGTGATAGCAAGCGAGGTCAGCAGCATTGGTGCTGCCAATCCCAGCACCGAGCCCCAGTTCGAAGGTGCGAAGCGCAGCGGGTTGAGCACGATATTGATGACAAGCAGAATGACGAAGAGAGTTGCGGCCAGCCATGTTTCCCGGCGGCCAGAGTATATGCGCGGCAAGCCGCTTTTGCTGTCGGATGCTATCATAGCTGAATCTCATTCTGTCCGAACATGGCTGCAAGAACGCCCGACATCGACATTTCGGATTTGCCGATGGTTCTCGAGCATTCAAAATCGCGAAACACTGAGACAGTGTCACAGATCTGCAGGATTTCTTCGATTTCGCTCGATAGGATGACGAGCGCGATACCTTCTTCACGGGCAAGCTCGCGGAAGGATTCGTAGAACTTCATGCGTGTATTGAGGTCAACGCCGCGCGTTGGATCATTGAGGAGCATCAAACGCGGTTTGAGTGCCAGAAGTCGGGCAAGCAGAACCTTCTGCTGATTGCCACCGCTTAGTGCCGTGATCGGCGCGTCCATTGCCGGATAGCGGATCGACAGAAATTCGGTATAGCGCCGAAGCTCTTCTTTCTGTTTGCGACGATTGAGAATGCCGGCCCACGAGAAGCGCGGCATGGAAGGCATGCCGAAATTGTCGAGCACGGACAGCGCTGGGAAAATGCCGGTCGCACGCCGATCGCGCGGCAAATAGACCACCCCGCACTTGGCCGCATCGTGATGATTGTGATAGCTGTTACGCTCACCTGACCGAGCAATTACTTCTATCGTGGACTGACGGGGCCGAACGAGTCCAGCAAGTGCCAGCAGAAACTGCTCCTGCCCATGGCCCTCCAGGCCTGCAAGGCCGGTAATTTCGCCTGCGCGTATGGTGCCCGACAAAGCCCTGCGTCCCGGTGCAAGAACCAGATTCTCATAGGAGAGGATGATTTGATCACTCGACATCGAGGTGAGCCTCCGGTGCCATGAGTCTCAGAAGTATCTGGCTGTTGATTTGCTGCCTGTCGAGCGTATCGACAACGTGTCCGCTGCGTAGCACGGTAACCTTATCAGAAAGGCGCTTCACTTCTTCGAGTCGATGCGAAATGAAGATCACGATGTTGCCGGAAGCCGCATAATCCTCGATTGCTTCAAAGACGAGATCGCGATCTGCATAGTCGAGTGCGGCCGTGGCTTCGTCGAGAAGCAGGATCGACGGGCGATTGATGAGAGCGCGAGCAATTACCACAAGCTGCTGTGCAGCAAGTGACAGGCCGCCGGCAGCTGCATGAAGGTCGATAGGAAAGCGCGCGATCTTGGACAGGACTGCATCGGCAGCCGTCTCACGTCCCGATTTACTGACTTTGCGGGTGACGAGCCCGTCAAATCCGAGAAAGATGTTCTCGACCACCGAACGATGTGGAGCGATAAGGACTTCCTGAAACACTGTTGCAAGGCCCAGTGCTTTCATATCGGCAGGCGATTTGCCAGAGACGGTGTGATCATCGAGCACGACACGTCCATGGGTAGGTGCGACTACGCCCGACAATATCTTGAGCATGGTGCTCTTGCCTGACCCGTTTTCACCCAGGATCGTATGAACGCCATGGCCGAAAGTCACATTGGCATTTGTGAGCGCTACCGTTTCGCCATATCGTTTTTCGAGACTTTCGACACGGAGCGTCCTGACGGGAGCGTGCGCGATATTGGGCAGTCCCGCTTCGGCAAGCAGCCTGTGTATGCTGGAAGTGCCCAGCGTCGAATGCTCAGACTCTGGCATGGAAGTGCCTTTCTGCATGCGACAAGCCAAAGCGGTTGCCAATTGATGTGGTAACGGTGTCGTCCGGCAAGCGGTTACTTGGCGCAGGAAGCTGGAACTTTGGCAAAATCATAAAGCGCTGTCGCGCTTCCGTTCGAAAAGTAGCCATTCAAGAGTTCTTCTGGAAATGGATCCTGCGGCGGAATCGGGAAGATGGCTGCGGAATCCGGCTTCATGCAGTCCTTGTACCAGGTCGGAAGATCGGCCTGCGTAATCGTTGGCATAGGTGCAATGATGGTGTTGACGAGCGGTTTCTGACCTTCAAGAACCCGCAAGGCGACCCGGAAGGCATTCTGTGCCGCGACATGCGGTGAAACTTCACCACCGTAGAACTTGAACGTGTCCCGGTTGGCATTCCAATAGCCAAGGGCATCGCCTGAAATGGAACCTGCAATCAGAGGCAGCGGACGACCAGCCTGCTGGAAGGCTTCCGCAATGAAACGAGCTTCGCTGCCCGTTGACCAGACTGCATCAATCTGCTGGGGCGTAGTGGCGAGTGCTTGTAGCACCGCGGATTTCGTTGTGGTGCCGGTCCAATCCCCGCTCACCTTGCGTGCAATCTTCAGGTTGGTGGATTCTTCAACAGCCTTTTCAAGTCCGGCATTTTCCTGCTGCACAAGCGGATGACCGGAAATGCCTTCGACCTGAAGGACGGTGCCGCCATCCTTGAGTGTCGCTGCGATGCCCTTGCCCATCTCATAACCCCAGAGATTCTGGTTATGCATGACATTGATGGCGTTCGGCGTCGTGACGGCCCCAGCCGACGTGATGACTGGAATGTTCGCCTTAAGGGCGTCGTCGATCACTGCATTGAGTGCAGTGGACGAGCCAGCAATGGTCGTAATGACATTACAGCGTTGTTCTATGAAGGCCCGAATTTGTGAAATCTGCTGCGTGGCATCGCCATTGGAGTCCGAAACAACATATTCAGACACATCACCAGCCGCGATCGCGTTGTCTACGAGGCGCTTGAGTTCATCATTGAAGGTCACCCGCCATGGATTGCCCATATAGGATTCCGAATGGCACCACCGCCATGGTTTGCTTGGTGCTTTGAAATCAGCATAAGCCGAAGGGCCCACTTCAACCACATCGGTATAAAGCGCCTGAATTTCGGTTGGAAGTGAGCCGAGTAGTGTGGCGCGGTCCTGACTTAGCGCCTGCGTGCTCAATGCGGAAGCCGACAAGATGACGAGCGCAAGTGGTGCCTTCAGACCGAGGCCTGAGCTTAGTTTGGTCATGTGTTCTCCTCCCATGTGAATATGCTATTCACTTGTAAAAATCTTATTCACATACATCACGTTAGGTCAAACGAAAAATGTGAGCGCTAATGCAATTGGTAGCAGTATGACACAAATCATGTTGATCTGCATGTAGAAATGTTAGCGCTCACCCTAGACACGGCCAAAATTTAAGGTAGCTTCTGCGCAAATGGATTTGAGCAGGGAAGTGGAGCTGCCATGGGTATTTTATCAGGCTATCGTGTGCTGGATTGTTCGATTGCTATGGCCGGGCCATTCGCTGCGCAGCGCTTGGGCGATCTTGGCGCTGACGTGGTAAAGGTTGAGCCGACGACGGGAGAATGGCAGCGCCATGTGGCGGCGGGCGGAGCCGAGGGCAGCCGCGTCAACGTCTCGTTTCTGTCGCTCAACCGCAACAAGCGTTCACTCGCGGTCGATCTGAAATCTCCGGATGGGAAACAGGTTCTCCTGGACTTGGTGAAAACTGCCGACGTGTTCTTGCAGAACTATCGCCCAGGCGTCGCAAAGCGCCTGGGCGTTGATTACGAGTCGCTCTCCAAGATCAATCCGGGGCTGATTTACGTTTCGATCTCCGGTTATGGCGAAGATGGTCCTTACGTGCACCGGCCGGGTCAGGATCTCGTTTTGCAGGGCATGTCGGGCGCCATGCTGTCGGCAGGCCGTGAGGCCGAGCCGCCGACAGCTGCCGGGCAATATCTTGTTGATGCGATCACGGCCTACAACGCCTTTGAAGGCGCGCTTGCTGCGCTACTCCATCGCGAGCGCACTGGCGAGGGTCAGTTGGTACAAGTCAATATGCTGGATGCGATCACGACCATTCAGATGCAGGAGCTTTCGGTTTTCACCGTCGGCGGCAAGCCACAGGAACGGTCGGCAGAGCCACACGCCCATGTCTATATCCGTGCCCCCTACGGCGCTTTTGCAACGTCTGATGGCTTCATCATTGTCGCTTTTCCAAAGTTGGAGACGCTGGGCAAGGTCATCGGCGAAGACAGTTTCCTCACCATGAATGACGAGGTCGACACCTGGACGCGACGCGACGAAATCTTTGCCAAGACCCGGGAAAAGTTGAGGACAAAGACTTCCAGCGAATGGCTGGAGCTTCTGCGTGCTGCTGATATCTGGTGCGGCCCTGTCTATGGCTATGCCGATCTCGTTGAAGACGAGCAGATCAAGCACAATGGCACGTTTGTTGAATATGAGCATCCGACCGAGGGCAGGGTGAAGACACCGGGTTTCCCGATCCGTTTCTCCAAAACGCCATCGACAGTGGATCGCGGAGCACCAATCACGGGCCAAGACACGCGCGATGTACTGGCTGAAGCCGGATATGCGGCCGACAAAATCGAAGCGCTGGAGCGATCGGGCGCTATTGTTTCGGGCAGCATCTGAAATGCAGGCGGTTAAAGCGCTCACTTGGGACCATCCGCGCGGCTACAACGCATTGGCTGCGGCAGCAAAATTGCCGATCGTCAATAATTCAGGTTTGGACATCCTTTGGCAAAAGCAGCCACTGGAAGGGTTTGAATCGCACCCGATCGCGGATCTTTGCGCACGCTATGATCTCGTGGTTCTCGATCATCCGCATGTGGGTGAGGCCATTTCCAGCAACTGCCTCCATTCGCTTGAGGAAGTGTTTGGCGCGCAAACAATTGCCGAACTTGGCGAAGTCAGCATCGGCCCATCGCTGACAAGCTATCGCTTTGGAGGTAAGCACTGGGCCCTGCCGCTTGATGCCGCCACGCAGGTTATGGCTCTGCGTCCAGATATTGCAGACGATATTCCGGTCACATGGGATGAAGTGCTTCGCCTTTCGCAAAGAAGCGGAAAGGTAGCACTATCGCTCGCTGGTCCGCATGCCTGTCTGTCATTTCTGTCTATTGCTGCCGCTCATGGGGAACCGCCCGCTGAAGCGGATCCCGACATATTGGTTTCCGAAACTGTCGGACGACAGGTCTATGGCCTGATGGCGGAACTGGCTGCGCGCAGCCCTGCGTCTGTCCGGCAAATGAATCCCATCGGCCTGCTGGGACATATGGGTCAGAATGAGGACGTCGCACTTTGCCCGCTGGTCTATGGCTATGTGAATTATGCGGCTCCGCAAAGTGGACGGACTATCATGTTTCACAATGCACCGCGCGCCGCCGTTGGCGGGCGTCCTGGTTCGACGTTGGGTGGTACGGGTATTGGTATTTCCCGCCGTTGCAGTGTTACGCCGCAACTCAAAAGCCATCTGTTGTGGCTGATGGGCCACGAAGCCCAATCGAGATTTATTCCCGACCATGATGGTCAACCATCGCGCCGCGATGTCTGGCACGATGACCGGGTGAACCGGCAATGGGCCGATTTCTATCGCAATACGGCGGATACGTTGGAGCAGGCCTATGTACGTCCGCGTCATGACGGCTACATCGCTTTTCAGGGCAAGGCCTCGGCGATGTTGGGAGCGGCGTTTGATGAACGCCGCCCTGCACCCGCAGTGCTGAATGAATTGCAATCTCTTTATGCGGCTTCGCGCGTGCGTGGCGGTGAAAGGTAGGTTTTGAATGACAGAAGAAATAAAATTCGAAATAGCTGGGGCGATTGCCATCATCACATTGAATCGCCCGCAAAAGCTCAATGCCGTGACGCCGGAAATGGCTGATGCGATCGTTGCTGCAGTGACAGAATGCAACGATAGTAACACTATCCGTTGTGTCATTCTGACTGGCGCCGGAGAACGAGCTTTCTGTGCAGGCTCGGATATACGCGAACTCGATGCGTATGAGACACCATGGCAGTTCCGTAATCGGCCAGACTATTGCGACGCATTTCGTGCGTTGCTCAAGCCGTCGATTGCGGCCGTCAACGGCTTTGCCTTTGGCGGGGGACTTGAAACGGCCATGTCCTGTGACATCCGGATTGCATCCGAAAATGCCCAGTTTGCGGCACCTGAGATCAAGCTCGGCTGGATCGGTGGCGGCGGAGTGGCGGCGCACCTGGCGCATTCCGTCGGCGCATCCAATGCGGCACTGATGATCATGACAGGCGATCCGATTTCAGCTGAGAAGGCAGAACGGTGGGGGTTGGTGAGCGAGGTTGTGCCGCAGGCCGATTTGCTTGCACGCGCCCACGAAATTGCGAACGTGATCGCATCGCGCGCACCCATTGCGGCCGAGACTGCGAAACTCAATCTCAAAGCTGCTGTTTCGATGCCACTTGAAAAAGCCATCGAATACGAACGCGATCTGCAAACGATCTGCTTTGCAACCGAGGATGCGCATGAAGGGCGAGAAGCTTTCAAGGAAAAAAGGGCACCAGTTTTCAGGCGCCGATGAGAGGACTTCTGAGGCTGTACAAATCTATCATTAGTTCATGGGAGGAACGCTCGTGGGAACGAGTCCAACAACCGGGTCAAGGGCACTCGCCAGTACAATATTTGCAAGCACCATTGGAACAGTCGTCGAATGGTATGACTTCATACTATATGCCACCGCGGCAGCATTGATATTCAATCATCTGTTCTTTCCGCAATTTGACCCCACCACGGGGATAATTGCTTCTTTTGCGACATATACAGTGGGTTTCCTGGTGCGCCCGCTTGGCGGTATCGTCTTTGGTTGGATGGGCGATCGCATTGGTCGCAAACCGGTGCTGATGCTAACGCTCTTGATGATGGGCGTCAGTACGACACTGATCGGCTTGCTGCCGACCTATGCCTCGATTGGTATCTGGGCCCCAATCTTTCTTCTCTTGCTTCGCATTGTACAAGGCCTGGGAGCTGGCGCGGAATATGCTGGCGCCGTCGTTATGGCAGGCGAGATTGCGTCGGACAGACGGGGGCTTTTTGCCAGCCTTCCCGCCGCTGCGGTGGATGTGGCGACCATTCTGGCGGCGGGTGTTTTTGCGCTCTTTACGTTGCTGCCGGAAGACGCATTCATGAGTTGGGGCTGGCGCATTCCATTTCTGTTGAGTGGACTGGTGCTATTTCTCGGCGTCTATATACGCCGCAAGGTTCCAGAATCGCCGGAATTTATTCAGGTGAAGGAAGAGCGCCGCGACACAAAATTGCCGGTGCTGGAAGTGCTCCGCAATCATCCCCGCACAATGCTTGCCGCAATGGGCGCTAACCTCGCGCCGAACCTTTCCTATGTGTTCCAGACATTCACTTTGGCTTATGCGACGTCTAAACTTGGTTTCCCACGTGAGATCATTCTAACTGGTGTCATGCTTTCAAGCGCGTTCGGCGCGGTCATGTGCGTGGTGTTTGGGGCATTGTCCGATCGTTTCGGACGGGTTGTCATCATGGCCTTGGGGTCGGCTGCGGCGGCGGTCTACTCCTTGGTATATTTCCAGCTGCTGGGCGCGGGCACGCCGTGGATGGCGGTTGTTCTGATCATCATCGGCCATGCGATTGGCGCCAGATCGTCCTTTGGTGTTCAGCCTGCCTTCTACTGCGATATCTTCCCAACCGAGGTGCGCTACAGCGCGATCGCCTTTGCGCGCGAAGTTACGGGTGCCATCTTTGTTGGTCCGTTGCCGTTGTTGGCGACTGCGCTGGTCGGCTGGTATGACTCTGTCTGGCCCGTCGCGATGATAACTGCTCTCTATTGTCTCATCACGCTAGCGTCGGTGTTGTGGGTCGAGAAGGCTCGTCGTCGTGACGAGCAATCAAACCGGAAACGCATTCTGTCCGAGCAGGAGGCGCGCACAGCGCACGGCTGATTAGTTGCTAGAACCTTGACTTGCGAGTCGACACAGTTCGATCTTTGCGTGATTTTCAGGCTGCTTCCGTGCATGTGACTTCCAACTACATGTCGGTCGCAGCCTAGCCCAATTTGACCGGCGCTGCCCAGTAAAGGCTGAGCATCATAAACGATGTATCGCTGGTGCGAAAATCCGCGAAGGGAAACAGCGGATGGCCCAGAATTTGGTCAAATGAAACCGAGTGAGTATCCAGATCGCCCTAACTGCCGAACAGGCACGTATTGCCCCATGGCGATTGCCGCGGTAGCGTTCTCACCTGGCAGGAGAAGCCATTTTGCCTTGCCGCTTGTGCGGACATGTTGATAGTCGAGAAGGATTTTCATGTTCAGTTTTCCGGAATTTAATCTCTTTGGCTTCGAAATACCGGTATCGCCTTTGGTGGGAGTTATCGGTGCACTGATCATATTGCGATGGGTAAAGACATTCTTTGTCATAACTCCGCAACAGCATGCGCGGGTGCTTGAAACCTTCGGGCGTTACACGGGCTACCGTACTGCCGGATTGTCGATCAAGTTTCCATGGCCGTTTCAGCGCGCCCGCAAGCCATTTTCCCTCCAAACCCGGCAGATCGCATTACAGCTTGGCGTCAAATCGAAGGATAATGCCTTTGTGACGATGCCGATCAGTCTGCAATATCGGGTCATACCATCAGCAGTCAAAGCGGCTTTCTATGAGTTACACAACCCGGAGGCCCAAATCGAATCCTACGTGGCAACGGATGCGCGCGCCGTTGCGGCCGCACGAACTTTCGATCAGCTCTACACTGATCGAGATGAGTTCACCCGCACCGTCCGTGAGTCTTTGGACGAAGCTATAAATGCTTATGGCTACGAGATCCGGGCGGTGCTGATTGATGATCCACGGCCAACGCCTGAGATGATCTCAGCCTTCAACGAAGTGCTTGCATCGCAGCGCAGATTGGAAGCGGCCGAGAATGATGGCGAGGCTGAAAAGATAAAACGCACCAAGAGCGCGGAAGCCTCGGCAGCAGCAATGTCGATCACCGCACGCGGCATCGCGGAAAGCCGCAGCATTATTGCAGAAGGCAATGCACGGGCGCTTTCAGCATTTCGTGCTGATACGACGCTGACTGATTCGGACGCCATGGCCTTCATGATGGAAATCAATCGGCTGGAAGCCCTCAGAGATGCTGCTTCTCACGGAGGTCGCACAGTGCTGGTGACGGGCGATGCGCCCAATGCCGATCTCGTGAGCCGGTCCCTTTTGGGTGGCCTCGGTTCAGGTGACGGCAAACAATCTGGATCCAGAGCATCGCCGAAATTGACACCAGACGAGATAGAGCTTGCGCAAGAGGCTGGCACTGGTTCAGACGTACAGGTAACGAAAAGCTGATGTGTTTCAGCGGTGCCGCTTGGTTGTCTCGAGGCACTTCCCGATGAACCCTCGCTATGGGTTCGCCGGCCCGCTCGGCTGCGCGCATCGGGGCAGCGAGCGATTTGCATAGCGTCTCCAACGCCTCTTTCCGCCGCGCGGCGAGCACCAATTCGATCTCGGAAGATAGGGCCAACAGGGCGGCCAACCGCTACCGAATGTGCCGGTTGCACCGATCAGGACGACGCGCCTTCTCACGGCTTGCCTATTGGTATTTCATCGATGAAGCGCGCCCGGACATGCGGCGGGAAAACTGATTTCATTTCAGCGACATGAGCACGCCCGTGGTACAGGCCATGAAGGTCACGAGCGATATCAGAGGAATGGCGAAGGCGGTGCGATCAAAGCCCATCCTATACGGCACGATGGCAGCTATCGGCCCGAGAACAACCAGCGGGATGCCGGCATAGAAGGACAGATCATACAGGATCGCGGTCCAATATCTCATCTCTGAATCGGTTGGCCATTGCGCGAACCCTAGCGCCAATGGCGACATATACCAGCAGAAACCCAGAACGACCCCTGTCAGGGTCATTCCGACCAAGTAAACACTTAACAAGACGCGACGTGTTGAACCATCGAGGGCCCGAGTGTTTTGTTTCATCGGACGATTGGAGCATGCGCCAATAGGTTCTGCAACAGTGTAGCGGAACAACGGTTTCTAGCCATCCACGGAGTTGTGCTGGGGCGATGTGGATGCGCTTTGTGCCTCCGAGATCCACTGATCAACTGGCGGAGTGACAGGCTTCATCTCACCAGTCCCAGGACTCGGTCTACTGCTTGATCATTGACCGCGTTGCGGAGGAGCAATCGCGATGATTCAGGCCTTGCAGCAGCCAGAGCGGTTTGCCGTCGAGCGCGATCAACCGCCGACAGGGCGGCGTCTCGCCCGATTTGAGCGCCAGCTCAAAAGGAGCCTTGCGGAGGATCCCCGCCGGCCATTCCAATCTGATCCGGTGAAAACGTATTGACTCGTTCGTGGGTCACAATAGCGATGGCGATGGTAAAACAGGTCATTTTTGATATCTTCCTGCTGACCCTGGAAAGTGCCACGGACATGCAAACTTATCTGGAAGTCGGGAACGAGCAGGTTTCATACAGCCAATTTAGGAAGAAGTGATCAGCTCCAATACATCGATCATAATCTTGAGCGTTAGAGAGAAATGCTTGTATGCCACGCTGTATGATCGAGCCAGATCGCGCGTCACTATCGCATCGACGAGCTCGATATGTTCTGTTCTGGCTTGGTCCAAATACGCAAGTGGGTAGGGTTCTGAGTTAAATCCAAGCGTCGCTTTAATACTCAACTGATTTACCAATGATTCCAGTTGCGGATTTCCCGCCATTTTGCTGATCTGTTGGTGCAACCTGCGATCCAGGACTCTGGCCTGCGCCAGATCGTCAGTAGCACAGAAATCGTTCAATATCTCTCGTAGTTCGTCTGATTGTTCTTGCCTATGTCGTTCAGCTGCCGTCCTGGCTTCCAACCCAGCGATCAGACAACGGAAATCGACAAATTCCGTCAATTGGGGCAACTCGTCAGTCAATAGTTTTCGAACGGAATCGGGAGCCGCAGTCTTCAAGTTGACTGCTTTTACAAATGTTCCGCCGCCGCGTCCGCGTTTCGACGTCAGCAGCCCTTTTTCCCGGACAAGTTCAAGGGCTCCTCGAACAGTGACGCGACTTACCTTTTGAAGGTCAGCCAGCTCCCTTTCCGATGGGAGTTGCTCACCAGGAGAATACGCCCCGATCACAATGGCTGTTATGATGCGGTCAGCCAGTTCACGTTTCGCCGTCACTGCCGCGGCCCTTAACTCCGGTCCTGCAGCGTGGCTCAAGAGATCGTCAAGACGCATTCATGCACTCGGTTCCGTTCTTGGTTGCGGCAATTCCTTCCGCAATGCCAGTGCGGTTATCGCAGTATTCATAAAAAATCCCAAGCCCAAGCACAGCTCGGGCTTGGGATAAGTCAATTTATCAGGAAACCTGTTCTACTCGCCCGAGATGACCAGACATTTTAAGAGATAGCGCAACGCAGACGCCTACAATCATCCAGATCGTTCCGGCGATCTGCGCGTGATAATCCGCATGCCAGAGCGCATATGACAAGATTGCTGTGCCAATCAAGGGGCTCAGCCAATGCAAGAATAGCTTCCTACTGCGGTCGATCAGCCCAAAACGGACAAGGACTGCTATATTCAGAAGTATATACGCCGTAAGGGCACCGAATGTTACAAGCGTGGTCAGAACACCCTGGTTCTCTGCACCAAAAATGCCAATCAGAAGTGAAAGAACGCTGATAAGCAAGGTCGCGTTGCGTGGAACATTATTCGAACTTACTGCGGCCAGAAAGGAGGGAAGCTGCCTGTCACGTGCCATGCTGAAGATCAGGCGTGACGAGGTCGCCATGGAAGCCAGAGAATTGGCAAAAATGGCGATCAATGCGGAGCTGAGCGTCACTAATATGCGAAGCCAGTCGCCGCCTATTTGTCCAGCGATATTATAGAACGCATTGTTCGTCTGATCACCCTCCGAAAAAATTGTGTTATCGGGCACATAAAGCGCGGCCAGATATACTTGGAGCATGAAGAGAAATGCCACGGCCACGAGCACGATCATTGTGGCTTTCGAGACTGTTTCACCACCGCCTCTGGCTTCTTCGTTAAGGGTGGAAATGGCGTCAAAACCGATAAAACTCAGAGCTGCGATCGGAATGGCGCCAAACACTATCTGCCATGAAAAACCCTCGCTATTGAAGAAGGGAGACAAAGACAGGGATATACGTCCATTGATGAGGTCAAGTCCCACTACAACAGCAAAGATCGTGAGCACCGCAAGTTGGATACCGAGAAAGACCTTATTCATGGTTGCAGTCAGCGAAATGCCTCCCAGATTAATCAGAGTCGCCAAGGCCACGAAGATTGCTACCCATATCCAAGCCGGAAATGCTGGCCAAAGCCCGGTCATTGCACTTGCTGCAAATACTGCCAAGAGCGCCGGAAGAAGAAGGTAATCGAGCAGTATGGCCCAGCCTGCGAGATAGCCGAAGTAACTGTTGATGCCAAAACGAACGTAAGAATACACTGATCCTGCCACAGGGTAGCGCTTTGCCATTTCCTTATAGCAGAGCGCGCTGAATACCATTGCCGTAGCTGCCACCAGATATACGAGTGCTGGCATTCCCATCGAAAAATTGTAGGTAATTCCAAAGACAGCGATGGGTGCCATTGGGACCATGTAAATGAGCCCGTAGACTACGATGTCCGTTAGCGACATCGAGCGTTGCAATTGCTGGCTATATCCCAGCGACTCCAGGCTATTTGCTTGGGTGGTTTGTGAGTTTTCCATATTCGTCAGACGCTCTTATTTGATGTCGTTCGTGCGTAAAAATTCGCCAACGACGCGGAAATATTCCTCGGGACATTCCAAGTGAGGTGTATGGCTCGCATTTGGAAACACATAGCTGGAAGCGTTTGGCATCCGCTCGACAAATGGTCGCCATGCTATTGGTCGAGCCTCGTCAAACTCCCCCGCAACAACAAGAGTTGGGGTGACAATCTGGTGTAGACGGTCGATGACGGTCCATTCCTTCAAAGAGCCGGTAATCGTAAACTCGCTCGGCCCGATCATCGTGTTATACACGGTGGGGTCGGCCGCCATACGCTCTATGCTATCCGTCAGATCTTGAGGGAACGGATCAAGCCGGCATAAGTGCTTGTGGTAGAAAAAATCGACAGCATCAACATATTCTTGGTGACTGGTCGTACCAGCAACTTCATGCTTTCGAATCTGCGTTTGGACATCTGTCGGAAGCTCCTCAATGAGCCGCGACGTGCCTTCGGTCCAAAGTGGCATGGAAGCCGGGGAGTTCGACAGCGTCATGCTGAGTACACCTTCAGGACATTGAAGCACGTATTCCGGCCCCAGCATTCCGCCCCAGGATTGCCCCAACAGATGGAAACCGTTCTCCAACCCATAGAAGTCTACGAGATTGGACAGTTCATCGACGAACAACTGCACGTTCCAGAAGGTCTTCGGTGCATCCGGCCGATGGCTGCTACGTCCACACCCAATTTGATCATAATGTATGACCTTTCTTCCGTCGTCGCAGAAAGCGATCATCGGTTTGCTATAGTCGTGAGGCATTCCCGGTCCGCCGTGCAGAATTACCAACGGTGGTAGATCGGGCCGGTAGTCTGTCGCCGGGACAGTAGACCGGGTCCATGTCGAATGGTCCCGAAATGGAACAATTGCCTCCTCCGAGCGATAACGCTCATCGCTTTTCATCATGTGTAGCTCCCCTGATTGTTCGGGAGCATATCAGCACACAAAAGGTATTATGTGAAGACCTTTTACCATTGGAAGCGCTGGAGCCATCGTCCGATGGCGAACCTCACGGCTCGGCGGCGGCGATGATCGATTCTGGCCTCGACGTGCCTCCCCACTGGATGACGACACTCGCGTCAATAGGCGGTGGCGAGTATGCCGAGCTTTGCGGGCACCTCCCTTCACCGCCGTCAGAATAAACGCTGCTCGTTCGAAGCTCTGTGTTCAAGAAAGTTTGACAAACTTTGCCAAACACCGTTAATCTGCACACAAATGGAGGCTTGAATGGCTACTATGAACGTGTCTCTACCGGCCCCGATGAAAGATTGGGTCGAAGCCCAAGCGAAAACCGGGAGATATTCCAATGCTAGTGACTATGTGCGGGATCTGATCCGCAGAGATCAAACGCGTAATGATAAGATCGTGGCCATGCAACGCTTCGTTGATGACGGTCTCGGAAGTGGTGTTGGCAGCCGATCGAAGGACGAGCTCTTCGCTGCGGCTGTCGCGCGAACGGAAACGGCGCGCGGCAGCAGATAATGCGCTTTAGCCTTTCGGTCGAAGCGGAAGAGGACATCATTGCCCTGACCGAGCAGGGTATCCGCATGTTCGGAACGCTACAGGCCAGGCGTTACCATGACGACTTGTTCGCAATACTGGAACTGATCGCCGTGAATCCGCGAATGGCTCGTGAGCGGGAAGAGATTACACCGCCAGTTAGAATCTATCCGTTCAAAGCCCATCTGATCGTTTACCGCATCGAAGTGGATGAAACCATTCTCGTGATCCGAATACGCCATGGACATGAAGACTGGGTCAGCGAACCTGCTTAGGATCGCCGATTAGACAAGCGCAATTGCAGACCAGAAACCGACACGGTCGCCGCCCTTGAGGGCGAGGATCGTTCGGGCTTCGGCCGGGCTTGCGACGTCAAAGCCGAACTCCTCTATCAGAGTTCGCACCTTGGTGACCTGCTGGGTATTGCTTTCGGCAAGCTTGCCCGGCCTGATCCATAGTGAATCTTCAAGATCGACGCGGACGTTGCCGCTATAGTCTTAATTATACGCGTGCTCCGTGTTCAATAAGCGAGCACCAAAGTAACGCGATGGTGTGGTCCCGAGGGCCTTCTTGAACATGACGATAAAGGCCGTCGTAGATTCATATCCTAAGTCGCCTGCTACTCGCTGGACCGTCGCACCGCCGGCCAGTTCCCGCAGCGCGATGACTAGATGGAGCTGACGTCGCCAACGGCCGAAGCTCAATCCTGTCTCCTGGACCATTAGTCTCTTCAACGATCGCTCACTGACGGCGACATGCTCAGCCCATTGGCCGAGGGTTCGGCGGTCGCTCGGGTCTGCCAGAAGAGCCGCAGCGATCAAGGCGATCTTCGGATGGTGAGATACGGGCAGCTCCAGCCCCTCCCGCGGCATCAGCGCAAGTTCATCGAGCATGACCCGCATGAGCCGATCGACATGAGCGTCGCGCGCATCACTTTCCGATAGTTCCGCTACCCGAAGTATCATCTCCCGAAGCATCGGTGATATCGAAAGCGTGCAGCATTCAGCCGGAAGCAGGGCCGCGCCGGGCTCGATAAACAGATATGTCACACGAGCATTGGACGTGACCTGATTGCTGTGAGGAACGCCGCCGGGTATCCAAACTCCGCAGTTGGGCGGAACGATCCAGACCCCACTTTCCACTCTGCAGGTAACCGCGCCATGTAGCGCCAAGATCAGTTGACCCTGCCGGTGTTGGTGCTGCGTTCCCTCGGGCTCATAGTCTGCGAAGTCCATCTTGATAGCCATCGCCGGCCCATGCGAGAGGCTCAGATCGATAGCGGTGCTGCAGGGAGCTGGCTTATTCCAAGGTTGGCCCGATTTCGAGATCATATGGCATTATCTCGACTTTCACTCGCGACTCAACCCCTTAGAGTCTTGGTTCATCAACTTTAGGAGATTAGCCATGCGTATCGCCGTGGTTGGCGCGACCGGCAGGATCGGTGCCAAACTTACCGAAAACCTCTTGGCCAAAGGCCATTCAGTCAAAGCTCTTTCGAGAGGAGGGCCCGCCCTCGATGCACTTGTTGCAAAAGGCGCAGAACCGTTCCTTGGCAGCTTCGACACAGGTGCTGGTGAGCTTAACACATTCTTCGAAGACGCTGACGCAGCGTTCTTAATGGTCAAAACCGTTTGGGGATCGGAGGACTTCCATGGGCACTACCCTACGGTAGCGCTCCGGTTTTTCGACGCACTTCGGGATTCCCCTGTAAAATTGGCCGTGAACCTGACCGGGATGGGATCCGAGGTCAGCGGAAATACCGGCCATTTCCAGGGTTTCCATATCCTGGATCAGATACTCAACCGACTACGCGACATCAAATTGGTGCACTTGCAGGGTGGCTGGTTCATGCAGGATCTGTCCGGATGGGTCGACTCGATCGCGCACCACGATAAGATCGGCTGGTCGCTTGACCCAAACGTCAAAGCTCCTTGGGTTGCCATTCAGGACATCGCGGATCTCGCGGCGAAGGAGTTCGACACGCCGACCGACCAGCACCGATCCGTAAAGCAATTGGGCATCGATTACACGATGACGGAGATCGCTGCGAGTATCAGCCGGGCACTCGGTAGAGAGGTGGACTATCGCTTCATCGATAGGGGCGATCGCGAGGTCGAGACGGTATTCCGGGAGAGGTTCGGAACCCTCGGGCGGTGGGTCTACGATAACGACACCTTGGCTGCTCTTAACGATGGGCGTGTAGCGTTCCGCGACGATCGCCCTGCGCTGCGTACGACAATGGAAGACTTCGTCAACGGCAGCCTCAGGCCGCTGATCGAGAAGGCGCGGGCGGATGGCGTCAAACCAGAGACCTTTCTATCGTGGAGCTCAAAAGGATAATTGCTGAGTTAGCGAAATCTACGCGAGAACCTCATAGGGCTGGCAGCCACAAGCAACCTAATGTCCGGGCCTGTCTCGAAGGCGACAGGCTTCGCCGAACAGGTCCTGCCACAGCTATTGGGGCTGGAACTGGCGATCCGTAGTGGCGGTAAAGCAAATCCAGCGTTCGACTTTGAATGACTTGAAAGCGGTCTATTCGGCAACTTCAAGCCACCGCTTTTCGTCATGAGGCGGAAAGGAAATATTGTGCGTAAATCCGCACAAGGCCCAGCACCTTGCGCGGTTATACACACACATTAAGATGCAGGCGAAAAACTTGTTTGCACAAATCCGTTTATTGCCAAGCATTTATAGGTGTTTTGTGCAACTGGCACGACATTTGCTTTTAAAGGGTCGAGAGGTGGGAGGTGCAGTTCTGCTTGCCTCTTGGAGGAGACGCCATAAGTACTGTGAAATTACTGCATCCGAGGTTGGCCAACCATAGGTGCGGGAACGCTCTATGTTGCCAACGGTACATCTACCCACGGACTCTCGTGGGGAGAGGGCTCATGTCGTCTGTTAGTGATAGTTAAAACATTGATTACTCTCATTTTGGTATGAACAGTGGAGGAACTTTTCAATGCCCTTGCCGTCAGTGAAATCCGAAAAAGCCGTTGTCAATAAAGCGCCCCAGCCCGATTTTTCCAACAAATGGGCTACAATAATTGCTGCAACAAAAAACTCTCCGGACGAGAATGTTCGCAAGCAAGCTGAGGCTCTGGGTATCGAATGGAACCGTCCGAAGGGCGATAACCGTTCGGCCAAATACATCATAGAACATTCGCCGATGTTGAAGGACCTGATCGGTCAAGAAGACCGCAAGGGCCGTCCTGACGTAAAGGACATGAGGGACGGTCTGAAGAAGCTTGTCGGCGACTACGAGAAGGATGCCGATGCGGCGTTCAGGGCTGATCAGGTGCTCGAACATATCGAGAAGTTCGACAGTGATGGGAAGCTTATTACCGATACAAATGTCGGCAACGGCGCGCTCGACGGAATCACGGGGTCGGGTGAGGTCAGGCATGGCACGGAAGCGGGCCGGCTAAAAGATCTGGGCAAGTACGGTTTTGAGCACCTCAAGGGCAATCTGGTAAAGTCGAACACCATGTGGGGAGATCCGAAAGCTCGTGAAGATGCGGCGCGGCTGGGGATCAACTGGGTTACTCCCGAGGGCGATAACCGCTCGGCCGAAGACATTATCAATGACAATCTTCTTCTCAAGAACCTCGGCAATCAGAGCGGCGTGAAGGACAAGCTCAAAGATCGTGTTGGAGACTTCGAACATGATCGCGATGCTGCCTATCGCGCGGTGCAGGTGCTCGAGCACATCGAACAGTTCGATGAAAAGGGCAAGAAACTGGACGGCGGCGATGTCGGCAACAATGAGATCAATGGCTTTACCAATAGCGGTGAGGCCTATGCCGGGACGGAAGCCGGGCGCCTGCAGGATTTCGGCAAATACGGTTTCGAGCACCTGAAGGGCAAGCTGCCGGAAAAGCTCAATCCTGCAGATAACAAGGAAGCGCGCAAGGAAGCCGAAGCGCACGGAATCAAGTGGCAGCGTCCGAAGGGCGATGACCGGTCTGCCAAAGAGATCATCGACGACAATCGCCTGCTAAAGAACCTTGAGAACCATGGCGATGCGAGGGACATGCTGAAAGAGCGTGTCGGCGATTTCGACAGGGATGCGGATGCTGCCTTCCGCGCGGTGCAGGTGCTCAAGCATATCGAGAAGTTCGACGGCGAGGGCAGGGTTCAGGACGGCGACGAGGTCGGCAATAACAAGATTGACGGCTATACAAGCAGCAATGAGGCCAAGCACGGGACCGAAGCCGGGCGTTTGCAGGATTTCGGCAAATACGGGTTCAAGAACCTGAACGGCAATCTGGAGGATATACCTGCCAGGGACAAGCCGGAATCGCCCACATCGGATGGCGGCGAGACCTCGGACGGGGGTGGTTCGCAACCCATCGAGAACGAGGAGAAGGCGCGCAAGCAGGCCGAGGCGCTGGGCATCGAATGGAAGCGTCCGAAGGATGACAAGCGTTCGGCCGAATCGATCATTGATTCCGACCCGATGCTGAAGGGTCTGGTCGATCTTGAGGACGGCGGCAAGGGTCGTCCTGATATCAAGGATATGAAGGAGAACCTGAAGAAACGTGTTGGCGATTACGAGAAGGATGCCGATGCGGCCTACAGGGCCGTACAGGTTCTCAAGCATATCGAGAAATTCGACGAGGAAGGCAAGATCGCCAAGGGCAAGGATGTCGGTAACGGCAAGATCGACGGGATCACGGATTCGGATGAGGTCCGCCACGGGACGGAAGCCGGGCGCCTGAAAGACTTTGGCAAATATGGTTTCGAGCATCTGAAGGGCAAGTTCCCTGATCGGTCGGATGCGGGCAAGGACGAGGAGGCGCGCAAGCAAGCGGAGGCTCTGGGCATCAAGTGGGAATTGCCCGACTACGACAAGCGCGATGCCAGGGAGATCATCGACGATAGCCGGCTTTTGAAGGATCTGGGCAATCAGAGCGGCGTGAAGGACATGCTGAAGGATCGTGTCGGGGACTATGAGAGCGATCGGAACGCCGCCTATCGCGCGGTGCAGGTGCTGGAGCGTATCGAGAACTATGATGCGGACGGCAAGCGGCAAACGGGCGACAATGTCGACAATGGCAAGATCGACGGGTTCACCGATAGCGCCGAAGCCGAACCCGGGACGGAAGCCGGACGGCTTCAGGATTTCGGCAAATATGGCTTCTCCAGCCTTGCGGGCGTCGGCGGCACCTATGAGGACTATCTGAAGAAGAACAAGGATGCCGATGACGCATCCAAGATCATTGCCAAGCACGGTTCGATCCTGCACGAGAATTTCGATGCCATCAGGGACGCGACCGGTGCGCAGGGGGATACACTTACCCTCAAGGACCTGCAGAAGTTCAAGGATGAGAATCCAAAATTCATGAGCGATGATCTGAGGAAGTCGCTCGACTTCTGGACGAAACCTGGCAGTTTCGACATTCTTGAAACGAGCCATGACAAGCTGCGCAATGGCTCGGACGGCAAGCTTTCGAAGACTGACATCTCGGATTGGATAAATAATGACGCGCCCAAGGATGCCAAGGGAGCGATCGGGTTTGCCGTGCGCGCGGCGGATGGCAATGCGGTTTCGGGCGTACAGGTCGAGAAATTCGACGACGAGATATTCAAGAACCCCGAAAAGTATAGCGCCAAGGAGAAGGCTGCGGTCGTGCGCGACCTGCAGAACGCCTATGATCTGGTCGGGATGGGCGAGCAGGCCGGGATGTGGAAGGAAGACCACATCATCAAGAAGCTCAAGGACCGGGCAGGTGTCGGCGACGACCCGGAACTGGTCATGAAGGAGATCGATGCCCGTATCGCCACGCTCACCAAGGACCCTGAAGTCGAGAAATTCCTCAACGAGACGGGCAAGAGCGCCCTTTCGGATTTCCTCGACAGCGACAAGGATTTGAAGAAGGCGCTGACCGAAAATTACGACAAGGACATCAAGACCGGCGCATTGCTGGACAAGCAGTGGAAAACGAAAACCGAGGATGGAAAATCGATCAGTCCGACAGAGAACCTTGCCAGCTTCCTCCAGACCGGCAGGATGTATCAGGCGGCGCTGGGGCTCGACGATACCAAGGCGTTGCAGGGGGCGGTTAAAAACTCCAAGCACAATGGCGAGTTGCAGGACTATTACGAGAAAACGATGGTTTCCGGCGATCGTCTCAAGGAACTGCTGAAGGATCACTCCCCCGAAGAGGCAATCGGCAGTTTCAGTCTGGAGGCAGCAGTTTACAATGCTGGGCTGGATCCGGCATTCACCGGCAAGTTCGATAAGAAACTGAACGAGAATTTCACTTCCATTGCCGAGAAGGGTACCTTGGAGGCTGGCTCTTTCGACGATCTGAAGAAAGCCTTCGGCGTTGATGGCGGCGACAAGCTCGATGACGACAAGGTCGAAAAGATCCTCGAGGGGATCGAGGAGACGAATCCGGAGCTGCTCGTCAATGCGGACGGTACAAAGGCAAAGCCGGACCAGATTCTGACCGCCTTCCGCGGCCAATGGGAATTGTTGCGGCAGGGTATAAAAGGGGCGGGTGCCTATGGCCTTGTGGACGCCAATAATTCTGCCAAGCGACTCTTTGACAAAGGTGTCCAGCATGGCGTGAGCGGGCTGCTTCTGGCTGGCATCACCATAGCCAAGGGGGCCGGTTCGGGCGGTGAGCTGACGGACCGCAACAAGGTCGATATAGCCATCGGCTCGGTCCAGACGGCATCGCTCCTGGCCGAAGGCGGAGTGAAGGGTTACCGCGACTATATGAAGAAAGCCGGGATCAAGGTGAGCGACGATCCGAAGAACTTCAATGAATTTCTGCAGAAGAATGCAAGCAGGTTTGAATTCGGGTTTAGAGGTCTTGGCGGCGGGCTGGCTGCGCTTGCCCTCGGTGCCTACAGCATCTTTGACGGCGTCAAGGCGATCCGCAACGGCGATACGGGATATGGCGGCGTCAATATTGCGGCCGGCACGCTCGGTATGCTCGGCGCCAGCGCCGTGACGGTAGAAGGCGGGCTGGGCGTGCTCGGCCTGACGGTTCCGCGTCTGATAAGCGGACTCGGTGCCGGATTTGGCATCGCAGGCGGTGTCTTGAGCCTGGCCTCCGTGTTCATTTTTGCGGCTATCAACGAGAGCCAGGCTTCATCGCTGCAAAACGACTATGGAGACCTTCTCGGCGATTATCTGGAGAAGTACAAGATCGACGGCATTGCCGATGAGGCATCTTCGGCCTGATCGACTCCATCGAAGCTGACCAATGCGGCGAAGGATCGGACCCGTCGCATTGGTCTCGGCAAATCATCATCATCAAGCCTTCACGCGCATGACTCATTGCACCGGGATGGACGCAAGTCCCGTTGTGCCGAGGAAGGCTCGTCTCGGGATAGCTCTGAAGAGCGCCATCACATTGGCTCTGGGAGGCTTGGTTTAGCCAAGAGCGACGGATTCGAGGAGGGAGAATGGCGGACGGAAAGGATAAATGGATTCAGAGGCTGAAAGCGGAAATTCCGGCCTACGAGGCCTATGCGGAGGCCCTGGAGACCGGAAGGGAAAAGGCGGGATCGGTGAAATGCGACGGAACGCCCATAGATAATTCAAAGCAGTGGGCAGCCCACTATCGGCGTGTGGTCGATGATTATAAGGCGCTGATTGCTCGCTACGAAGCCCGATAGCAAGCTGTGGGGGTCGCTTACGTCGGACCAGCCGGCACACGGGAGCTTCCGCACTCGGGTTCAAGCGAATGCGGCAGCCCCCGGCGCGGACCTCGGCCGGAAGGATTCAGGACAAATGGTGCACCTTCTGCAGATCGTAGACTGGTGTCGGAATACCCTCCTTGCGCGCCTTTAGCTGCAGCGAGAGATATTGCGAATAATGACGCGACTGGTGCAGATTGCCGCCGTGGAACCAAAGGGCCTCCTGCTGCGTCGGTTTCCACATGTTACGCTGCTCGCCTTCCCACGGTCCGGGGTCCTTGGTCGTGGCGGAACCCAGGCCCCAGCACTTGCCCACCTTGTCGGCGACGTCCTGGGAGATAAGATCGGCGGCCCAGCCGTTCATCGAGCCATAGCCGGTAGCGTAGACGATCAGGTCCGCCTGTAGTTCGCGGCCGTCTTCGAACAAGATCGAGTCTTCCGTCAGCTCGAGGATGCCCACACCGCTTACCAGCTTGATCTTGCCGTCTGCCACGAGGTCGCTCGCGCCGACGTCGATGTAGTAGCCCGAACCACGCCGGAGATACTTCATGAAGAGACCGGAATCATCATCGCCGAAATCCAGCATGAAGCCGCTCTTTTCCAGGCGCTTGTAGAAGTCGGCGTCCTTCTCCCGGATGGCATTGTAGATCGGAATCTGGAACTCGTGCATGATGCGATAGGGTAGTGAAGCGAAGATGAGATCGGCCTTCCGGGTTGTCATGCCAGAGGCGACGGCACGCTCGGAATAGAGATCGCCCAAGCCGATTTCCATCAGCGAGTCCGATTTTACAATGTGGGTCGATGAACGCTGCACCATGGTGACGTCCGCGCCAGCCTCCCAGAGCGCTGCGCAAATATCGTGGGCGGAGTTGTTGGAGCCGACGACTACCACCTTTTTGTTGCTGTAGGCATCCGGACCTGGGTGCTGCGACGAATGGTGCTGCTCGCCCTTGAAGACATCCTGTCCCTTGAACTTTGGAATATTCGCCTTGCCGGACATGCCAGTCGCCAGCACAAGTTGTTTCGGCCTGAGCACGATTTCCTTGCCATCGCGCTCGACGGTAACAGTCCACTCCTTGGTGTTCTCATCGTACTGGGCCGATGTGCACGTCGTGGAGCTCCAGTAATTCAGCTCCATGACCTTGGTATACATTTCGAGCCAATCGCCGACCTTATCCTTCGGTGCGAAGACCGGCCAGTTTTCCGGGAACGGGATGTAGGGCAGGTGATCGTACCAGACGGGATCGTGCAGGCAGAGCGACTTGTAGCGTTTGCGCCAGCTGTCGCCCGGCCGCTCGTTCTTTTCTACGATGATCGTCGGCACGCCAAGCTGACGTAGCCTCGCACCAAGCGCGATGCCGCCCTGGCCGCCGCCGATGATGACGACGTATGGCTGCGTCGTTATGCCAAGCTCGGCTGCCTCCCGTTCCCGCTTTTCCTTCCAGGTCTTGCGGCTGGGATCGCTGCCGTGCTCGGCGCCCATCGGACGTCTGGTTCCCTTAGGCTCCTCATGACCTTTCAGTTCGGACATGGTCGTCAACAACGTCCATATGAGCCCGTGCTTCAGTCTGATGTGGCCATAGCCACGCGCCACATCAGTCTCAAATTCGAACCAGCCTTCGGTGATTTCGCCACTTTCGCTGGCCGGATTGGCCGGATCCTGGTGAAAATGGTTGGGCTTGATAGCGGCCAGCTGCTTGGCCAGCATGTCGCGCACATGATCGGGACCTTCCATCGTGCGAATATTCCAGGTGAACGTCACCAGGTCGCGCCAGTAGCAATCGGCCTGGAACAGGCTTGCGGCCGCATCGATGTCGCCGTCCGTCAGGGCTTTCTCCAATTTGCCAAGAACGGCATCGATCTTTGTACGTGGATCAATTTCCAGCATATTGTCTCCTCCTTGAAACTCATTTCTTGTCGCGTGACGATTATCTGTCCTTCACGCAGACCATCGCGTCAGGACCGAGCTGTCGCATTTTCGGGGCCACGACCATCGACTGCCCCTCAAGATTGAATGACATTGTTTTCCTCCCGAGTTTGGCATTCACGTGAATGCACACCGATGAGGTAAGCAAAAGCTGTGCCAATTGGAAAAGAGAGGAAAAAGCAGGCGCTTCAGGCGTTAGACGGCAGGTAAGTGTTGCATCGATTGCGGTACGTGCAACACCTGTTGCAACGCTGGTGCACCAGCAAACGACGTGACCTGCTCAGTGCACGCGCGGGCTCAGTACATGTCGTTTGATCTGACGATGCACCGTGGACCTGTCGACGCCCAGCCTGCGGGCCGCCTCCGAAACATTCCAATCGCAGGCGATGAGCATCGCCTCCAGTGCAGACTTCTGCAAGCCAGGCGCGGCCGGGCGCTTCTGGTCCGCCACGCTGAGCATTGCTTCCGGCAAATCCGCAAGAGTGATGATGCCGGTCTGACAAAGCGCGGCGCCAACTGAAACGACATTGTCCAGTTCGCGGATGTTGCCCGGCCATGCGTAGGCCTTAAGTACGTCCAGCGCATCGGGTGCGACCGTCAGCACGTTCTCGCCCACGCTGTATTTCTGCAAGATTGCATCCAGCAACCATTCAAAGTCGGATCGCTCCCGCAAGGAAGGCAAGGTTAGGGTTGCCACATTCAACCGATAGAACAGGTCCTCCCGGAAGAGCCCGTCCTTGACGAGCGTACCGAGCAGCCGATGCGAGGCGGCGACAACGCGAATATTGACCGGTTTCGGGCGCATCGCGCCGATAGGCAGCAATTCCCTCTCCGCAAGCACGCGCAACAGGCGGCTCTGGAGATGGATGGGCATGTCGCCGATCTCGTCGAGAAACAACGTGCCGCCATCGGCTTCCTCGATCAATCCCTTTCGGCCCTTGGGGTTGGCGCCGGTGAAAGCGCCGGGAACGTGGCCGAACAATTCGCCCTCGATCAGTTGTTCCGGGATCGCCGCGCAATTGATCGCCACGAAGCGTCCTTTGACGCCGCTGCTGTCGTGAATGGCGCGTGCCAAATATTCTTTGCCCGTTCCGGTTTCTCCCTGAATCAGGATGCTGAGCGGCGTTGTGGCGAGTTTGGCGGCTTTGGCCTGAAGCATTGCGAGACGTGGATCGCCTCCGCCGAGACTGCGCAGGGAGCGAGGAATGCTTTCGCGAACGCTTGCAGGCGCGCGCGCCGTGGCGTTTGGCTCGATTGCATGGGCGAAGAGGGCGTTACCATCACGGGCAAAGACAAGACGATCCTGAGGACGGCGCTGGCGCATCAGATCAGGCAGATCGTCGATCTCCATATCGAAAAAACGCGAGATCGGTTGTCCGATCAGGTCGTCAGGCCGGCGCCAGTCGAGACTCACCGAACGCGCGAGAATCTTGGCGCCGCCATTGGTCATGCCGATAATTCGCCCGGAACCGTCGATGGAGATGGCTGCCTCCGGGTCAACGTCCAGGAATTCAGGTGATCGGGCAAAGCGCAGAACCCATTCCTGTCTGGCCTGCGCCATGAGATTGGCCATCTCTATGCGCCGCACCGTAGCCGTAACCAGATGCAGGGCGAGATTCTGACTCGCCTTCTTGATGGGAGAACTCAGTAGGGAGATGTCCAGCACTGCGGAAAGCCTGCCACGGACATTGTAAATCGGCGCGGCGGTGCAGGAAAGCGGGGTATGCGTGTTGTCGAAATGATCGGTCTGATGGATGCTCAGTGCTTCGCCGGTCTCAATACAGGCACCGACGGCGCAGGTGCCCGCGCGGGATTCCGCCCATTGAGAGCCAAGATAGAGCCCGGCCTTGCGCAAATTATTGTCGAACAGTGGATCACCGAGGAAATCGACTGTCACACCTTGGCGATCCGAGAGCAGCAGCACATAGTTTTGACCCGCGACCTGCCGAAACAGATTCTCGAGTCCGGACCGTGCTATCGAGATCAGTTCTTCCGACTGTTGACGATGTTCACGTAACTCGGTATCCGGCACAATATAGGCTTCGCAAGACTGCGCGGGATCGAGCCGATGTTCATTGATACAGCGCAGCCAGCTTTGCACGACATTGTCATCACGACCGGTCGCTGCGCCGAGACCGACGCTTTCGATTTCGCGAATATGCTCAGAATGAGGAACCATCGGACAATTCGGCGCGCCTCCCGACACGCCGCCCTTCCTGTTCTTTCACGTTAGGGTCAGTGTGCATGAGTTAAATCGAATGTAAACAATCAACTCGATGACGTCGATGGGGATGGTTTCGTGCCGAAGGTCAGGGTGTTGCGCCGTGGTTGTGATCCCGGCTGTTACGAACTGTGCCTGATGATGAAAGATTTTCACCAGGCGGTCCGGCAGTTGACGCGTCGTATCCGGCAATGCTTGCTCGGTCCTGCGAACGCGGAGGCGTCGCGCCATCCAGCATGCACAAGAGGAGCCCTGCGTCATGAAAGCTATCAATAACGTTGCCATTGTCGGCGCGGGTCTGGTGGGGCAGGGCTGGGCGATCGTCTTTGCACGGGCAGGCATGCAGGTCTCGATTTATGACGAACGCCAGAATGCCAAGGCAGGCATCTTCTCCCAGGTCGAAAACGTGTTGGCCGATCTGGTAGAGGCGGGGCTCTGCGATGATGCCGGGACAATCCTTTCACGCATCCGCTTTGCGGCGGACCTCAAGGACGCCGTGGCCGGATGCGACTACGTGCAGGAATCCGTCTTCGAGCGGATCGACGTCAAGCGCGAAGTGAGCCGCGCCATCGATGCGTTCCTGCCGGCACATGCCGTTGTCGGAAGTTCCACTTCCGGTTTCCCGGGATCCGCCTTCTACGAGGATTGCAGGAATCGGAAACGCATGATGGTCGTGCATCCGGTTAACCCGCCGCATCTCGTGCCGCTGGTGGAGATCGTTCCTACACCTTGGACCGCGCCGGAGGAGGCAGCCCGTATACGGCAGTTGATGGGAGATATCGGCCAGTCGGCCGTATCGCTGAGCCGCGAAATTCCGGGCTTCGTTCTCAACCGCCTGCAGGGTGCGTTGCTCGACGAGGCTTTCGCGCTCTATGCGGAAGGCTATGCGACGGCGGAGGATATCGACCGGACGGTGCGCGACGGGCTTGGTTTGCGCTGGGCCTTCATGGGGCCGTTCGAGACGATTGATCTCAACGCGCCGAAAGGGCTGGCCGATTACGCGGTACGGCTGGGGCCGATGTATTCCGGCTTTGCCGGGCAGAGGAATGCCAATCGCAATTGGGTGCCTGAAGCCATAGCAGGGGCGGATGCGGAGCGTCGCGAGGTGCTCCCGTCCGAACAGCTCGATGCGCGCCGCTCATGGCGCGACAAAATGCTGATGCGCATCATCAAGGCGAAACGTTAGAGGGCCGAGCGTTGGAGGGTATGGCGGGGGCGCCGGCTCAGGCCGGCTATCCCGCGGCCGTCGAGCATAAGAGTGGGCCATCGCATCGTCGGCACACGGTGGTTGCTTTGCCCTGCTCCAGATAACAGATCGCCACACGTCTCTTTCGATGAGAAAGGTAATGTGCTAGCGATGGCGCATGCAAGTTTTCATCATTCTTTGAAAAGATTTCACGGAGACAGGATTGAAGCCGACAGCCAAGCAGGTGGCGCATGAGGCAGATGTCTCGATTTCCGCGGTATCGCGGGCGTTCTCGCCCGGATCGTCGATCGACCCCGCGAAGAGGCAGCGAATCCTCCAGGTAGCGGCACAGCTCGGTTATACCAGCCCGGCGCGGCGCACAGCCGAGATTATTTCCGCTGGCACGGTAACATTGGTGGCTGGCGATCTTGCCAATCCGTTCTATCCACTTGTACTCGACACACTGGCGAAAGCGCTGCAGGCGGTGGGCCGGCAGTTGCTCGTCTATACGATTGCGCCTGGCACGGATATGGATCAGTTGACGCCGCAGATCTTGGCAGCACGACCTAACGCACTCGTCGTAACGTCGGCGAGGTTGACATCCGACATGGCACGGGCCTGCCGACAGCATGGCATCCGTGTAGTGCTGCTCAACCGGATACAGAGCGATGTGCGCGTTAATGCCGTTGCCTGCGATAACCATGCGGGTGGGCGCGATGCTGCTACTTTTCTGATGGCGCGCGGGCGTCGGCGGATTGGCTTTATCGGCGGTATCGTGGATACCTCGACGCATCGTGATCGCGCGGCGGGGTTTCGTGAGGCGCTACAGGCAGGCGGACAGTCGCTGTTCGCGGAGGCTGCCGGTGGCTATTCCTATCGCGGCGGCTATGTCGCGGCGCAGGCGATGCTGACGCAGAAAACGCGGCCCGACGCAGTGTTCTGCTGCAATGACATCATGGCACTTGCCGCCATTGATGCAGCGCGAGAATTGGGACTTTCGACGCCGGACGATCTCTCTGTCATTGGCTTCGACGATATCCCGATGGCGAAATGGACGTCCTATCGCCTGACCACAATCCGCCAGCCGATTACCCGCATGATCAATGAAGTGGTCAACCTGATCGAGGCCGGCGCTGCAGTCCCGATCGACGATACGGCGACCAGCATTCTGCCTGGCAAGCTGATGGTGCGCGGCAGCGCTTGAAAGTTGCAGGCGTACTCCCAGGCAGACGTAAATTTCGTGACAGATGAAAAAAATCTTGACTAGCGCGGCAAATTTGACATGTTTCATGCACACGTTTGCGCACTTGGCAACGAGCAGGCAGGAGGGCCTGTTCGTTTTATCCAGTCGTGAAACAGAATGGGAGGAGCACCATGAAATTGAGAACGCTGGCCATCGTTTGCGCGGCCGTTCTTGCTACCGCAGGCCAGGGATTTTCTGCCGAACGCGCTCTGCGAGTCGCGACGAGCGTTCCCCACAATCACTATCTCACCAAGGTCGTCAAAGAATTTGCCGCGAATGTAACGAAGCGGACGAATGGCGAAATCGTGTTCGAATTCTATGATTCCGGATCGCTCGTCAGCGATCAGCACATGGACGAGGCGGTAGCGAATGGCACGATCGACATCGGGATCGCGTCGGCATCCATTCTCGCCGGCACTGTCCCGGCGCTGAATGTCTTTGCCGTTCCTTTCTATTTCGATACCCGCGAGAAACTTGACCGTGCCGTCCTGCCCGGCACGCCGATCCGCACCATGCTGGATAAAAGGATCAACGAGACGGGGTCTCATGCCCTTTTCTGGATCCCTTACGGCTTCATCACGATGATTACAGCGGGCAAGGAAGTTCATCTGCCCGCCGATATGAACGGGCTCAAGATCAGGACATTCGGCACGACCGTCAGCGAGTTTGTCGAAGCGCTCGACGCAGCACCGGTGGTTACCAGCGGCAGCGAGCAGTTTCTGGCGCTCCAGCGCGGTATCGTCGATGGCGGGTTGACTGGCTGGCCGTCGGTCGAGGAGCGGCGCCTCTACGAAGTTTCCAAATATGTGATCGCCACGGACCACATGTACGAGACGCATTTCGCCCTGATGAGCGAGAAGGCGCTCGACGCGATGCCGGGCGAGCTTCGGGCCATCTTTCGAGAAGAAGCCGCCAAGCTTGAGGCCGTTTTGATGGACCGCATCTTCGACGCCACGAAGCACACGCGTGACGTTCTCTCCAACAAGATGGAGATCATCGATCTCACGCCCGAAGAGATCGGCCAGTGGAAGCAGAAGACGGCGCCCGTCGCCAAAGCCTTCTACGAAAACGGAAATGAGCTTGCCCGTTCCGTGTTCGAAGAAGCGCAGAAACTGCAATAAGCGGCTTGGTGCTCCTCACGCTGCCGTAAGGCCAAAGGACCGGTCAACACTAGAAGCAAGGATGGTGGCTCAGCCACCGTTACGGCCAACTGCGCATACGCGCAAACGCCTGCGTTGGTCAGGCGTGAAATTCTGGGAGGAACGGCATTATGCCCCCGCAAGAAAAGAAGTGGGTGAACGCCATCGAGGCGACTATCCTGAAGATCGGTGAATACAGTTCATGGATCTACCTCTTCATCGGCATCATCGTCGCCTATGAGGTGGCATTGCGATACTTTTTCAATAGTCCGACGGATTGGGTAGAGGAAACCTCACGGCTCGGCATGGTCTGGGCGACATTCCTCCTGTTTCCGGCCTGTATGAATCGCCGGCAACTGATTTCGATCACGCTTCTTTCCGATGCCGTGGGTGAGCGTGGCAAGATGATGCTCGAGGGACTTGCCTTTGCGGTCATCTCCGTCGCTTGTGCTCTTGTTTCCTGGGAGGCGACCATTGCGGCATTTGATTCCGCCGCGGTTGGCCGCGCTACGGCAAGCGTGCTGCGCATTCCGTACTGGCTCTTCTATCTGCCGGTTGCTGTCGGTTTTTTCCTATTCTTCATCCAGGCCGCGCTGGATCTGTTCCTGCTTGTCGCCACCGGCCAACGTCGCAAGACCGAACTCAGCCACGAGGATATCTGATATGGAAAGCGTTCTTGTGCTGATCGCGCTCTTTGTCTTCCTGTTTACCGGCATTCCTGTCGGCATCGCACTGACGACGACCGGAATCGTGCTTCTGATGATGAAGGGCGTACCGCTCGCCAGCGTGTCCATGGAATTCCTCGGCTCGGTGAATAATTTCATCCTGCTCGCCGTACCCGTCTTTTTGCTCACTTCCAACATCCTGCTAAAGGCAGGTGTGGCGAAGGACCTCTTCGACGCAGTGCAGCGATGGGTCGGCGGCGTGCGGGGTGGAGTTGCGATCGCGACGATCATCTCCTGCGGCATTTTCGCTGCGATCTCGGGCTCCTCCGTCGCCGTTGCCGCCATGATCGGCACGGTTGCCATCCCCGAAATGGTGAGCCGTGGCTATGACCGCCGCTTCGTCATGGGCACGCTTGCCGCCGGCGCCACGCTCGGCATTCTCATCCCGCCTTCGATCCCGCTGATCATCTATTCCGCGGTGGCGGAGGAATCCACGGCGCAAATGTTCCTCGCAGGCGTGGGCCCAGGCCTGTTCCTGATTGCCGCCTTCCTGGTTTATTGCGTCATCAAGTCGTTCCTTGGCGGGGCTCCACAAACCGAGGCCGCGGCCGGAGATGGCGGGCGCATGATGGCGAGCGTGCGAGCCCTGCCGACAATCGTTATCGCGCTGACTATGATCATCGGCATCTATGCAGGCGTCTTCACACCGACGGAATCGGCCGCTGTCGGCCTCGTCATGACGCTGATCTATGTCTTCGGCATGCGACGTGGCGTGTCCTTTACGGACTTCCGCGAGGCAGTATTCGGGGCGGGTCTGACGACCGCTAACCTTCTTCTGATCATCGCCGGAGCCAATGTCTTCGGCAAGGCGATCATGCTTTACCGCATTCCTTACGAAATTTCAGGGTGGATCGCTGCCAATATCGAATCAGCCGGTCTCTTCATGATCTCGGTCACGGCGGTTCTGCTTGTCATGGGCCTGTTCCTGGAAGGGATCGCGATGATCCTGATCGTGTTGCCGGTGCTGCTGCCGTCACTCGACGTTCACGGCATCGACGCTGTGTGGTTCGGCATCTATTTTGTACTGATGATCGAAATCGCATTGATCACACCGCCGGTCGGCATGAACCTCTTCGTCATCCAGTCCGTAGCAAGATCGAGTTTGAAGGAGGTCATGCACGGGGCATTGCCCTATGTCTTCATCATGCTGGGCGCTGTGCTGGCGATCTACTTCTTCCCGGAGATCGTGACCTACATTCCGTCACTCAGCAAGTAATAAGATGCCGGTGTCGGGGAGGGGGCACTTCATGCCCCTTTCACGTTAGCCGCAGGAGCCGCGGATGATGAGTTTTCCGCGCATGGCGATCAGTTCATCCGGCAGGCTCGGGTCGAGGGTGCGGGCCTGCAGAAGCTCAAAGGCGCGCTGGATCATCAGTGGCAGCGGCTGCTGGATTGTGGTCAGGTCGTAGATCGGCCGCGCCGAACTTGGCAGGCCGTCGAAGCCGGCCACGGCAATATCTTCGGGTACGTTGATCGATGCGAGGCGCAATGCGTCGAGGACGCCCATCGCCATAATATCGCTAAGCGCGAATATCGCATCCGGCCGTTCATGCGCGGGCAGGGCTGCGATCTCCTGGCCGGCTGCATAGCCTCCGTCATAATTGGAGTGGCCATCGATGCGGACGGCCAGTTTCAGCCCCGCCTGCTCCAGTTCGGAGACGAAACCTTCCTCGCGTTCCCGCGAGGTCGAACTGCTGGACGCGGTATAGACCAGCCCGAAACGGCGCCTGCCGCGGGCGATCATCAGCCTGGCAATCTCGACTCCACCGGCGCGGTTGTCGCAAGTGACAAAGCAGCCATGGGCAAGGGCCACACGGTTGACCATGACCAGCGGCACGTTGTTCTGCGCACAGATTTCCGCTGCGCGAGACGACAGGATGGCTGACGAGATGATGCAGCCGTCGACCTGATACTGGATTAGCGCCTGGGCAGTGATGTCTTCGATCGGCCCGCCGCCGGCATGGATGATAAGCAGGCGAAAACCGAGCTTCTCGGCTTGTCGCGTCGCTTCATATAGAAGTTCCAGGTAGAAGGGGTTTTCCGCCGATCCCAAAACGAGGCCATAAAGCCCGCTCTTGCCGGAAGATAGCGTGCGCGCCAGCACATTGGGCATGTAGCCATGTTCTTTTGCAAGCCCGAGAATCAAGTCCCGCGTCTTCTTTGAAATGCGGGTGTCTCCCTTCAGGGCACGCGTCACCGTCGACGGCGCGACGCCGGCCAGTTCCGACAGGGTGACGACCGTTGCTCTGCGTGGTGCTGGTGGGGTCAAAATTGAGCTCATGCGGCTTCATAGCAAAACGGTGGCGGCCTGTCGCGTGGATATGCGCCAACTGCGAGTCGGTGGAAAATGCGCCGGCGGCGACAAAATTTTAGAACGCAACTTGACATCGAACACATAAACCGTTTGGATCAGATTGCGCAAACGTTTGCGCAACTTTATTGATTTGCCTGATGTGGGAGGAGCGATGTCCAGTTCAAAACGCCAGATGAAAATGGTTGGCTTTCTGCAGGCGCAGAATTGCTCCATTGCACCAGGCTCGTGGCGGCATCCTGCCGGTGCCGTCGACTTTCTCTCGCCTGAGTATTTCCAGCGCATCGGACGCATCCTGGAGGAGGGCAAGTTCCATCTCGCATTCTTCGACGATCGCCTGGCGATGCCGGATATCTATAGCGACGATCACGAAGAGGCGGTCGAGAACGGCGTGCGCGTCGTCAAGATGGACCCGGTTTCGATCATCACCGCGATTGGTATGGCGACGAGCCATATCGGTCTTGGCATCACCTATTCGACGACCTATTACGAGCCTTTCCACGTGGCACGCCTGTTCGGCACGCTCGACCTGATGACCAAGGGCCGCGCCGCATGGAATGTCGTGACGTCGCTCAATAATTCGGAGGCCGCCAATTTCGGCCGTACCGAGCATCTCGCCCATGATCTGCGCTACGAGCGAGCCGACGAATTCATGGAAGTGGTCACGGGGCTGTGGAACAGCTGGGAGCCCGACGCGCTGATCGTCGACAAGGAGACGGGCCGGTTCGCCGATCCCAAGAAAGTTCATCGTCTGAATCACAAGGGCAAGTATTTCAGCTCGCGTGGCCCACTGCCTGTGCCGCCGTCGGCGCAGGGACGCCCCGTGCTCATCCAGGCCGGCCAGAGCGGCCGTGGCCGCCAGTTTGCCGGCAAGTGGGGCGACCTGATCTTCGTCGTCTACCCGACGATCGAGACAGGCCAGAAGCAGTATGCCGCCGTAAAGGAAGAAGTCGCCGCCGCCGGTCGCGACCCGGACGAAGTTGCAATCTGTCCGGCCTGCTATGTCTGCGTCGGCGAAAGCGTGGAGATCGCTGAGGAGAAGCGCGAATATATTCGTGCGCTCGCCAAGCCGATCGATGCCCTCGTGCTTCTGTCGGAAGCACTCAACTTTGATTTCGCCAGCAAGCCGATGGACAGCGAGTTCACCGACGAGGAACTGAAGAAGCTTTCCTGGTCGGGCTTCAAGGAGCGGGTGATCACGCTGAGCGGCAAACCCAACCCGACCGTGCGCGACTTCGTACACTATTCCGGTCGCGGCACGATCGGCGAGTTCCCGATCTTCTGCGGCACGCCGACCATGGTCGCAGACCAGATGGAAGAATGGTTCACCTCGAGGGCCTGCGACGGCTTCGTGCTCGCCGCGACGCACACCCCAGGCGCCTACGAGGATTTCGTGCGCTACGTGGTGCCGGAGTTGCAGCGACGCGGCGTCTACCAGAAGGACTATGCCGGTACGACGCTCCGCGAAAATCTGGGCATCTCCATGCCGACCCATCCTGCCCAGCGCCGCGCAGCCGAATAAGACAGCGGAGAAGATCGATGAAAGAATTCAGAATGCTCTCGACGAGCGGTATCCTCGGCTATGGCTATGCGGAAGAGTCGCTCAAGATCGGTATGTCCTGGGAGCCGCATGTCATCGGCTGCGATGGCGGCAGCACCGATCCGGGGCCGTATTATCTTGGCGCGGGAAAATCCTTCTGCTCGCGCCTGTCGGTCAAGCGTGACTTGCGGCTGATGCTGCAGGCAAGCATCGCGGCGGGCATTCCCTGCATTATCGGTACATCCGGTGGTGCGGGCGGGGAGCCGCATCTGCAGGATACGGCAGCGCTTGTGCGTGAAATCGCGCGGGAGGAAAAGCTGTCTTTCAAGATGGCGCTAATCCATTCGGAACAGAGCAAGGGCGATCTTGCCCAATGGGCCGCAGCCGGCGTGACCAAGCCGCTGGGGAAGATGAGGCCGCTCGATCGCGGCATGATAGACAACGCAACCCGCGTTGTCGGCATGATGGGGCCGGAGCCGTTCGCCAGGGCGCTCGACGAAGGAGCGCAGGTCATTCTCGCTGGTCGCAGCAGTGACCCGGCGCAATGGGCCGCACCTGCAATCCGCGCCGGCATGGCGCCCGCACCATCCTGGTATGCAGGCAAGATGCTGGAATGCGGCGCCGAGCCGACGGTGCCGAAGGAGCCAGACTGCATCTTCCTGCGTGTTCGCGACGATCATGTTGTTTGCGAACCGCCGAACCCGATCCGTCGTTCGACGCCGCTGGCGGTTGCGAACTTCGCGCTGCATGAAAATTCGAGCCCTATCCATCATGTCGAGCCAGGCGGACTTCTCGATACGGCCAATTGCCGGTTCCAGGCCATCAGCGACCGCGCGGTCAAGATCGACGGGATGACCTGGACGCCCGCGGAGCGCTACACGGTGAAGCTGGAGGGAGTCGAGATGGCCGGTTATCGCGCCATCGCCATCTGCGGCACGCGCGACCCGATACTGATCTCGCAGATCGACGATTATCTCGCGACCCATCGTGAGAAGGTGGCGGTGAAGGCCGAGTCCTTCGGCGTGCCGCGCGACGACTACCGGATGATCGTCCATTGCTACGGCAAGGATGGTGTCATGGGCAGCTGGGAGCCGGTCAACCAGATCACCAGCCACGAACTGGGCTTCGTGATCGAGGTGGTCGGAAAGACTGCGGATGTCGCCAATGCGGTAATCGCCATGGCCCGGACCTCCATGCTGCACGCGGACTTTCCAGGGCGCCTCTGCAAGGAAGGCAATATGGCCTTCCCGTTCAGTCCGTCCGATATCGACATGGGGCCGATGTACCGCTTCAGCATCTTCCATACAGTCGAGGTAAGTGATCCTTGCGCTCTCTTCCCCATCGAATACGAGAAAGTTTGACCATGGCCCTCATCAGAGACATTGCCCAAATCTGCAAAAGCAAGAATGCCGGTCCTTTCAACGTGACGATCGACGTGTTGTTCGAGGATCACTCGGTCTATCAAGAGGTGAAGGCCACCGGGGTGCTGAACGCCGCGCTGTTTTCAAAACTCTACGGCGTCAAGGAAGAGGACGTGCTCTTCACTCCCTACGACACGGCGTCCGCCTTCAAGGCAACCTTTCCGCGGGCGGTGCCCGCAGGCGATATCGGAGATACCGACGTCTATGGGGCGCAGCAACATGCGCCGCTGCTAGATGTAGATATCCCGCTTCAAAAGTGACCTGAAAACCGCGCATGGGTCTTCTTGCAGGAGGACGCAGGGAGGTCCATGCGGTTGCCACTATCAGCTTTGGGAGGAGCTTATGGCCACAGAAACATCCGACATCCGCAAGGTTGCGCTGGCAAGCTTCATCGGGTCGACCCTGGAGTGGTACGATTTCTTCATCTTCGGTACGGCCACGGCCCTCGTCTTCAACAAATTATTCTTTCCTGAATTCGACCCCGCAACGGGCATGATCGCGGCCTTCGCGACCTTTGCTGTCGGGTTCATCGCCCGCCCGTTGGGCGGCATCGTGTTTGGCCATTTCGGCGACCGGATCGGCCGGAAGGCCATGCTGGTGCTCAGCCTGACCATGATGGGGGGCATCACGTTCCTGATCGGCCTCATCCCCACCTATGCGGTGCTCGGCGTCGGTGCGCCGATCCTTCTGACATTGCTCCGCTTTCTGCAGGGCTTTGCGGTCGGCGGCGAATGGGGAGGGGCAACATTGATGGTCGTCGAACACGCGCCTAATCGGACGCGGGGCTTCTTCGGCAGCTGGCCTCAGATGGGCATCCCGGCGGCACTTCTTCTATCGTCGGGCATGATGGCGCTCGTCGGCGCGCTGACGACGCCGGAACAGTTCATGGCTTGGGGGTGGCGCATACCGTTCCTGTTCAGCGGCGTGCTGCTGGTCTTCGGCATCTACCTGCGCCGCCGCCTGGCGGAATCGCCGAGCTTCCGGAAAATGAAGTCCGAGGGCGAGCGTGAGCGCCTGCCCGTCGTCGAGGTGCTTGGCAAGCACGGCAAGAAGACCGCCCTTCTCATCGCCTGCCAGGCAGCAGAGAACACGAGTTTCTACGTCGTTGCTGTCTATTCGCTTGTCTACCTCACCACCGTGGTTGGCATTGATCGTGGCACCGCATTGAATTCCCTGATGGTCGCTGCGGTATTCTGTTTTGTCGCCCAGCCAATTTTCGCCGCTTTGTCCGACCGGATCGGCCGCAAGCGCGTATTCATGGGCGGGATGATTTTCAACGGCCTGTTCATCGCACCGTTCTTCCTGTTCCTCGATACGGCCAACGTGTTCTGGATCACGGCGGCGATGATACTTTCCATCGTCCTCGGACAGGCGACGACGCAATCCACGCAACCCAGCCTCGTCGCCGAGCAATATACCGCCTCGGTGCGATATAGCGGCGTATCGGTCGCCTACCAGTTCGCTACCGTGCTCTGGAGTGGGCCGACGCCGATGATCGCAGCAGCACTATGGGCGTGGTCGGGAACGTGGATACCGCTTGCGTGCTACATCATGGCAGCTGCGTGCCTCTCAGTCCTCAGCATCGTCCCGTTGCGCGAAGCAGCCGGCGCCGATCTCGAAGAGAAATCTAACGAAGGCACGCTCAAACCGGCATCCTCGACACGGGCCGTCCATCAATATCAATAAGACAGGAGCCAGACGCCATGTCCCATGATCAACGCATTCTCCGCAACGCCCTCGGATCTTTCGCTACGGGTGTCACCGTCGTCACCACTCGTGCCGTTGGCGACAGGGATATCGGACGGACGGCCAACAGCTTCAGCTCGGTCTCGCTCGATCCGCCGATGATACTCTGGAGCCTGGCGAAAACCTCGTCCAGCTTCGAGGATTTCAGGCAGGCCGAACATTTCGCCGTGCATATCCTGTCGGCAGACCAAAGCGACATATCCGGCCTGTTCGCCAGCAAGAAGGAAGACAAGTTCGATGGGCTGGCAGTCGAGCGTGGCGAAGACGAAATTCCGCTTCTGAAAAACTGCGCAGCCCGTTTCGAATGCCGAACCGCCTATCAGTACGAAGGCGGCGACCACATCATTTTCGTTGGCGAAATTATCGGTTTCCAGCATTCCAGCACGCCGCCGCTGATCTTTCACGGCGGGCAGTATGGCCGGCTCATTCGCCACGCCGGCGACGCAACCTCGTTCGAAAAGAAGGAAAGCAGCCTTTCGCCGGACGACTTCATCTATCAGATTTCGCGCGTATTCTATCAGATTCGCAGCGACGCGATGGCAGAACGGCGTCGCCGCGGATGGAGTGGCGCGGACTATGCCGTTCTGACACTGCTCGGCCATGAGGATGGCCGCGCGCTCGAGGAAATTCGCGAAATCGGCCGCTCGCGCGGAGACGAGATCACTGACGAAACGATTAACAAACTCAAGTCCATAGGCCTTATCAAGGTCGATGGAACAATGACACGAACGGCGCATCTAACCGGGGAGGGTCGCAAGGCGATGATCGAGATAGTCGCAATGCTGAAATCGGCGGAAGCCGAAACTCTGGCCCTTCTCGACGAGAACGAGGCCTGGGTGCTGAAACAACTGCTGAACAGGCTCGCGACATCACGGGATAGCGGCTGGCCGCCGGTTCGGCAGCAGGCAGTCGCTGCGTCAGCTTGAGCGCACACGGATAGTGGAGGTGTGATGACCCGCTTTGCCATCGGAGACACCGTGGTCTCCGCCATATGGGAGATGGAGGACACGTCGTTCCAGATGAGGTCCTTCTTTCCACTCGTCACGGAGGAAATGCTGGCCCGGGAGCGATCCTGGCTAACGCCGATGTTCCATGACCCCGCTACGGACCAGATCAAGCTCAGCATTCATGCCTGGCTGATCGATACCGGTCGGCACAAGATCCTCGTAGATACCTGTGTCGGCAATGACAAGAAGCGTCACGCGCGCAATCAATGGTCCAATCTTGATACGCCCTTCATTGAGCGCCTGCGTGCGGCGGGCGCCGAGCCCGATGCGATCGATTATGTCTGTTGCACCCATCTTCACGCCGACCATGTCGGTTGGAATACGAGGCTCATCGACGGGCGTTGGGTGCCGACCTTCCCGAACGCAAAATATATTTTCGGGCGGAAGGAATACGATTACTGGACTGAAAAATATGGCTCCGACCCGGGTAGCCATCATCTTGCCGCTTATAACGACAGCGTCCTGCCTGTCGTCGAAGCCGGGCAGGTGGTGCTGGTGAACGACGGATACGAGCTTGACGGCTGCCTGACGTTCAAGCCGGCACCCGGCCACACGCCTGGCCATGTTGCCATTTGGCTGCACTCCAATGGCCGCGAGTGCGTGTTTTCCGGCGATATCATCCATCACCCGATCCAGCTCAGATATCCGCGGCTTAGCTGCATGGGCTGCGAGGATCCAGTGCAGTCGGCACACACCCGTAACGCCCTGCTGGCCGACATAGCAGATACCGGCAGGATGCTGATGACCGGGCATTTTCTGGCGCCGCATGCGGCCCATATCGAAACCGCCGGCGAAAGTTTTCGTGTGCGGTGTTCGCCGTGCTAGCGTCGCTGGCTGCAGATCGCATTTGAAGGAGAGAGACATGAAGATCAGAGCCGCCGTGCTTCGCCAGATGGGCGCCAGCATGCCCTACACCAAGAGCAAGCCACTGGAAATCGCCGAGCTTGATCTGGACCGCCCGGGACGCGGAGAAGTTCTGGTGCGCATCCGTGCGGCCGGGCTCTGCCATTCGGATCTCTCCGTCATCAACGGCAGCAGGCCGCGGCCGTTGCCGATGGCAATCGGCCACGAGGCGGCAGGCGAGGTGGTCGAACTCGGTGAAGGCGTCGACGATCTGGATGTGGGCGATCATGTCGTGCTGGCCTTCGTGCCAAGCTGCGGACATTGCCTGCCATGCTCGGAGGGACGGCCGGCACTATGCGAGCCGGGTGCCGCGTCCAATGGCAAGGGCACGCTCCTCACTGGAGACATCAGGCTGCACTCTAATGGAAAGCCGGTTCATCACCATCTCGGCTGCTCCGCCTTCGCCGACCACGCAGTCGTGTCGCGGTGCTCGATCGTCAAGATCGACAAGGACCTCCCGTTCAATGAGGCAGCGCTGTTCGGCTGCGCGGTGTTGACCGGGGTCGGCGCGGTGGTGAACACCGCAAGAGTCCAAGCGGGGCAGACCACAGTGATCGTCGGTCTCGGCGGTGTGGGGCTGGCGGCTTTGCTGGGCGCGATAGCCACAGGTGCGGCGCATGTGATAGCGGTCGACCTGTCGGATGAAAAGCTGGAGACCGCCCGCGAGCTCGGGGCAACGGCGACGGTCAATGCCCGCGACGCGGATGCGGTTGAAAGAGTCCGGAAGCTCACAAATGGCGGCGCTGATTTCGCCTTCGAGTTCGCAGGCTCCGAAAAGGCGCTGGAGACCGCCTACAAGATGACGCGGCGCGGCGGAACGACGGTGACAGCCGGGCTGCCTGCGCCAACGGCGGCCATGCCGCTCAACATTGTCAGCCTTGTCGCCGAGGAGCGAACCGTGAAGGGCAGCTATATCGGTACCTGCGTGCCGGTTCGCGATATTCCGCGTTATGTCGCCCTCTATAAGTCGGGGCGCCTGCCGGTGAACAAGCTGCTCAGCGGTGCGATCAGACTCGACGAGATCAACGAGGGTTTCGACCGGTTGCACAAGGGTGAGGTGATCCGGCTGGTAGTCGAGATGTAGTGTCTGGCTCAAACGAGCCCAGACTCGGCATAATCATCATGAAAATTTTTCATGATGATTATGAAAACTTGCAAGCGGTATGTCTTCGCCCTTACAGCTTGGTCGCAAAGGGAGATCAATCATGACCATCACCTATCTCAAGCGTGGCAAACCCGCCGACGAACGCGCCGAGGACGATGCCAGGGTTCGCGCCGTCGTCGAGACGACCCTCAAGGACATCGAGACCCGCGGCGACGCCGCTGTGCGCGAGCTGTCGGAAAAGTTCGACAAGTTTTCACCGCCCTCCTTTCGCCTCAGCGCTTCCGAAATCGAAGCGGCGATGAGCAAGGTCGGGGCGCGCGACATGGCCGATATCGAATTCGCCCAGGCACAGATCCGGAGTTTTGCTGAAGCGCAGAAGGCGTCGATGCATGACATCGAGGTCGAGACGGTGCCGGGTGTCATCCTCGGCCATCGCAACATTCCGGTCCAGTCGGTCGGATGCTACGTGCCTGGCGGCAAGTTCCCGATGGTGGCGTCTGCCCACATGTCGGTTCTGACCGCCTCTGTCGCGGGTGTTCCGCGCATCGCCGCCGCGGCGCCGCCGCAAAAGGGTGAACCGCATCCGGCGATCGTCGCAGCCATGCACAAGGCGGGGGCGCATGAAATCTACGTTCTCGGCGGCATGCAGGCCGTGGGCGCCATGGCGCTTGGCACCGAAACGATCAAGCCGGTGGACATGCTGGTTGGCCCCGGCAACGCCTTCGTCGCCGAAGCGAAGCGCCAGCTCTATGGTCGCGTCGGTATCGACCTCTTCGCCGGCCCCACGGAAACCATGGTCATCGCCGACGAGACGGTCGATGCCGAATTGTGCGCCACCGATCTCCTGGGCCAGGCCGAGCACGGCTACAATTCCCCAGCCGTCCTCGTCACCAATTCGGAAAAGCTTGCACGCGCGACGCTGGCCGAGATCGACCGGTTGCTAGCCATTTTGCCCACCACCGAAACGGCCTCTGCTTCCTGGCGCAATTATGGCGAGGTGATCGTCTGCGACACCTATGAGGAAATGCTCGACGTCGCAAACCACATCGCCTCCGAACATGTCCAGGTCATGACAGACCGCGACGACTGGTTCCTGGAAAAGATGCATTCCTACGGCGCGCTATTCCTGGGTCCCCGCACCAATGTCGCCAACGGCGACAAGGTCATCGGTACGAACCATACGCTGCCGACGAAGAAAGCCGGGCGTTACACCGGCGGCCTCTGGGTCGGCAAGTTCCTGAAGACGCACTCCTACCAGAAGGTGACGACGGATGCCGCTGCTGCCGAATTCGGCGCCTATTGCTCGCGGCTATGCATGCTGGAAGGCTTCGTCGGCCACGCCGAACAGGCCAATGTGCGCGTTCGCCGCTATGGCGGTAAAAACGTACCTTATGGCGTCGCCGCGGAATAAGGTACATAACCCACGGGCGTGCCACCGCTGGCACACATTCCTTCAAAAGCCGGGGCCGGAACCATGGAACTGCCGACCACACCTTCGTTTCGACTGGAAGGCAAGCGCGCACTTGTCGCCGGCGCGTCCTCTGGTATCGGCTTGGGCGGCGCCGTCGCGCTGGCGGAAGCCGGCGCCCAGGTCGTTCTCGCGGCCCGCAACGCGGACCGGCTCGCCGAGGCCGTGGAAGCGATCCGCGCGCGCGGACACTCTGCCGATGCCCTTTCCCTCGACGTCGCCGATGTCACGGAGACGGAGCGTCAGGTCGCGGCTCTGGGCCCCTTCGATATCCTGGTGAACAGCGCAGGGCTCGCCCGCCATACTCCGGCGCTCGAAACCACCACCGCCGATTTCGACGCCGTTTTCGGCATCAATGTCCGCGGTGCCTATTTCCTTACCCGGGCGATTGCCAAGGGTCTGATCGGCGCCGGAAAACCCGGATCGCTCATTAACATCTCGTCGCAGATGGCGCAGGTCGGCGGCATAGACCGCGCCGTCTACAGTGCCTCCAAACACGCGGTCGAAGGCTTTACCAAGTCGATGGCGATCGAGTGGGGCAGGAGCGGCATCCGCGTCAACACGATCTGCCCGACCTTCATTCGCACACCTTTGACCGAACAAACCTTCGCAGATCCCGAGCGGGTGCGCTGGATCGAGGAGAAAATAAAGCTCAGTCGTCTCGGCACGGTCGAAGACATCATGGCCGCCGTCATTTATCTCGCCTCGGATGCATCGTCGATGATCACGGGAACGGCCCTCATGGTCGACGGCGGCTGGACCGCCGATTAGCGCTATCCAACGCCTGTGGCGCAATTCGTCTGTCCCGATGCGGTTACTGGCCGTTGCACAGCGGATGCTCATCGAAGCCGGTCACGGGCGCGGCTCTGCCAGGGCCGGGTCGGCCGCTCGATTGCTCAAGAACTTCCGATGGCGCGTTTGATGTAGCCATCGAGTTGTCATGCGCGCAGCGCTCAGATACCGCCGAATTCAGGGAGGCAATTGCAATGCTGCCACATTGGCCTCATTTTGCCTGTCACATATAGGGACGGGTAGGCGCATCATGGTTGACCAGAACACTTCTCCAAGAAAGACCACGGGAACGAAAGGCGATGCAGTCGAAGTTGCAGCTCCCATGCCGCTGAGGTTTGGGGATGATCCCTATGTCTGGGCCTGCTGGCTGTATTACGAAGACGGGCGGACGCAAAGCGACATTGCACAGATCATGGGAATCTCCCGCGCGACCGTAAACACCTATCTTGCGGACGCACGCGATCGCGGCATCGTCAATATATCGTTGGAACCAGAGCGCCTTGGTTCGTTGTTGTTGGCCAAGGAACTCAAACGGCATTTTGGTCTGAACGACTGCCTCGTGGTGCCAAGCGACGATGGTGCTCGCCCCCTGATAGACCGGTTAGGGGCCGCTGGTGGACAGGCACTATCGAGGATGATCAGATCGGGAGACACTCTTGCTGTCGCGTGGGGCCGCACGGTAATGGCTATCGCTGAGCACACGTCTGCAAGTGTGCAGGATGTAACCGTCGTGCAGGCTACCGGCGGGACGAGAGCAAATTTTGCCTACACGCCAGAGCATTGCGCTGCGGCACTGGCGCGGGCAGTCAAGGGCCGTCTTGTCAATATTACCGCCCCGGCATTGGTCAATAGCCGCCAGGCGCGTGACATCATCATGCAGGAACCGCTGGTGGAAGATCAGTTCGAGGTCCTTCAGCAGGCAAACAAGGCCTTGTTCGGAATTGCATCCTTAAGGCCAAATTCCACTATTCATACGAGCGGATTTTTTGAGTCTGTAGCAATTCAAGAATACCTGTCGAAGAACGCCGTGGGTGTCGTGGCGGGCCGTTTCCTTGATGGACAAGGCACCCCCGTGAAGGGCCCGCTGGATGAGCGCACGATCGGGATCAATCTGGATACGCTCAAGGCCATCGACATGCGCATCGCCGTAGCCGGTGGCTATGACAAGGTTCCCGCAATTCTGGCCGCGTTGAGAGGAGGATACGTGACCATCCTCATAACCGATGCTGCGACCGCTTCGGCGATACTGAGCGCCGAGGACATACGACCGAACGTCACCAGGCCGCTACGAACGCGATCGCAGGACGAGGTCGCGCAGCCACTGAGGACGCGCAATTTCGTGAAGAAATTCCTTAACGATGCAGATGAGGTCGTGGAGGAAATGCTGGAAGGTCTCGTCGAGGCTCATAGCTCCCATCTTTCGCCAATCAACGGATCCCAGCGGGCTTTAATGGCTCGAAATGGTCCGCGGCCGGGAAAGGTTGGACTGGTGATTGGCGGGGGATCCGGGCACGAACCCTGTTTCTTCGGGTATGTCGGCCAGGGACTCGCCGATGCCGTCGCCGTTGGGAATGTATTCTCTTCTCCACCGCCTGGGCCAATTCTCGAGTGCGCACGCGCCGCCAGTGGTGGTGAAGGCGTGCTCTTCGTGTATGGCAACTACGCCGGAGACGTTATGAATTTCGAGATGGCCGCCGAGATGGCGCAGGTTGAAGGCATCAAGGTCCGAACCGTCCTGACGACCGATGATATCGCATCCTCCTCCCTGGAAGATCGCGAGGGACGGCGAGGTGTCGCGGGAAATTTCTTCATCTTCAAGATAGCCGGCGCTGCATGCGACCGCGGTCTGAATCTTTATGAATGTGAAGCGATGACCCGCCATGCCAATGACCGCACGTTCACCATGGGGGTCGCGCTGGAGTCGTGCTCATTGCCTCAAACACGGCGTCCAAGCTTCGATATCGGGCCTGACAACATAGAAATCGGTATGGGCATTCATGGCGAACGCGGGGTGACCCGACAGGAGCTGGCGCCAGCCGATGCGATTGTTGATCGCATCATGGATCAGATATTCGTGGAAATGAAACCTGCCAATGGCGACAGCGTGGCGGTGCTTGTGAATTCTTTTGGCGGCACCCCGCTTATGGAGCTTTATATTATCTACCGGCGCGTTCGGCAGCGCCTCGCCGCGCGCGGCGTCAGAATAGAAGCTAACTGGATCGGGCACTACTGTACGTCGCTCGACATGGTTGGTGCATCGATTTCGATCATGCATCTGGACAACCAGCTCACGGAACTCCTTCGTCATCCCTGCGACGGCGTGGCGATTAACATTGCATGATTACCGCTGTTACAACGAGAGTTCGTGAGTGGAATGGGAGGAAATGGAATGGGTGAGCCAGGTACGCAGCAGATCATCCGAATGTTCGAGCGGATATCTCTGGCGATCAATAGCGAAAAAGGCAGGCTCTCGGAGCTTGACGGAGCGATTGGGGATGCGGACCACGGAATAACAATGGCTCGGGGTTTCTCCGCTGTGACCAAACGATTGTCGGGTTCGAATTGCGAGACCCTGTCCCCCTCGGAAATCTTGCGCATTGCGGCATCGACATTCCTGGATGCAGTCGGAGCTTCCACCGGCCCTCTCTATGCGACCGCATTTACAGATGCGGCGCAGGCTCTGTCCGGCAAGGATCGCCTGGCGGTGCAGGAACAGGCGGATCTCATCGCGGCATTCAGCTCAGGTATAAAGCGACGAGGAAAGGGCGAACGTGGCGACAAGACAATGCTGGATGCCTGGGTTCCCGCTGCCGAGGCGGCATTGAGGGCCCGCGCTCGCGACGCAACGGCCGTCGAAATGTGGCAAGACATATTGTCGGCCGCTGAAACCGGCTGTGAATCAACCAAATCGATGGTGGCAGCGCGCGGCAGGGCTCTGCGCCTGGGCGAACGATCCCTTGGCCACATCGATCCCGGAGCAGCATCCGCCGTGGTCATCATTGCGGCCATGAAGGACACCTTTGCCGATTCCTGATTTCCTGAAGTTCGCGTGGCGGCCAGTTCGGCAACCTACCGAACGCGATCTATATTTTCCCGAATGTCGCGGTGCGAAGGCGTGGCAGCGCGAGCATCAGACTTACGCCACGCACAATCAGAAAAATGTGCAGTGCCAACCACAGACCATAGTTGGCAAGATAATGGCCCAAAACGAAAAGCGCGGCTATATAGACGACGAATGAGAAAAGCATCATGTTCCGGAGTGTCGAAGACCACGTTGCTCCCAGATATATGCCGTCCATCTGGAATGCGAGAACACCGGTGAGTCCAGTGGCCGCAGCCAGCGGCAGATACCTTGTTGCCTCCTCTCTTACCTCTTTCGACGTCGTGAAAAGGCTGATTAGTTCAGTGCCCCAAACAACAGCGACTACACCGAATACCGCAGCCAAAACGCCGCCCCAGACTGTTGTCAGTTTGACCGCCTTATCAAATGCCGGAAGGTAGCGTGCTCCTACAGCTCGGCCTGCCAGTTGTTCAACTGCGGCGGCGAATCCATCAAGAAAGAAGCTTACGATAATGAGAAAATGCATGAGAATGGCGTTTGCGGCGATTTCCACGGTCCCGAGGCGCGCTCCTTGCCTGGCGAAAAGGGCAAACGCTCCCATGAGCACAAATGTGCGGATCAGTATGTCCCGGTTGAAGACCATCAGTCGCTTTACGGCAGGGGGCCCCAGCAGCATTCTCAAAGAGATCGGGATTATCCGGCCGAAGCCGCTGAGCACAATTCCAATGCCAAGAATGGCGGCGATGGTTTCTGCGGCAACTGCTGCCCAGGCGACGCCAGCAACCCCCAGGTTGAGATAGAGGCCCCACCATACTGACAAACATATGTTGAAGACATTTATCAGGACCTGCAATCCTAAGGCGACGCGCGCATCCCCCTTTCCGAGTAGATAACCCAGTATTACATAGTTCAGCAACGACAGGGGTGCGGCCAACAGGCGAATTCGAATATAGGTATCCATTGCAGAGCTGACCGCCGGCGATGCTCCAATGAACCACATTCCGGCCAGTGAGATGAGGGGTGCGGCAGTGACCAGTAGAAGGCCGCAAAGGATTCCTAGGGCTGAAGCGCGCCAGAATATCTGCTGTTCTTCCGCAACATTGCGCGCACCATAAGCCTGGGCGATGAGACCCGTCGTGCCGGCACGCAAAAAGTTGAAGCTCGTGAACGCTAGATCAAATATCACAGCACCGGCGGCCAGCCCTCCCAACATAGCCACGTCATTGAGCTGACCGACGACAGCAGTGTCTACAAGCCCGAGGAGGGGGGTGGTCAGGTAGGCTATCGTCATCGGCGCCGCGATTGCCAACACGACCTTATTCGTTACTTCGAAAGCGTGGTCGTCTGACCGGTCGACGGTCTCCGCATGCCTCATAGGCCACAGTCCTTATAAACCGTTGTCAGGTGGTCAAGGCGCTCATCGGCAGGCCTCGCCGCTTTTGAGCGTTTCGTGAGATGGAGTATCCTCAATTTCGGTTCCGGCGGATTCAGCAAGGCATTTCCCTGTTCGCCAGCTTGCTCATCTGAGCAGTCTGTGAAACTAGAGGCGATTGTCCATAAGTACGATTATCTATGGTATTTCGAATCTGTCGCTCTCTCCCAACTTTGGTGACGGGAGAAATCACCTCTGAATAGGTCTCGATTGATGGAAAGAATCAATATGAGATCGTGCGTAAATTCATTCCGTTTAGTTATGTAAGAGGACGATGTGCGACTTCGGCAAATTGAGCTATTTCGTCTGGTCGTTCGTCAGGGAACGCTGACCGCGGCCGCAGACGCCTTGTCGATTACCCAACCTGCTGCAAGCAAACTGCTCGCTCAACTCGAAAGCCACGTTGGGCTGGAACTATTTGAACGGACGAAGCGTCGTTTGATTTTGACGCGGGAAGGTGAGGTGTTTGCAGCCGAGGTTGAGCGCACATGGGAGAGCATTCAACGGCTTCGGCGTACCGCTGTCGATATCAGGCAACTGAAATTTGGTCGTTTGAACATCGCCGCTATGCCGAGTGTGGCGGGCTCATTCCTGCCGCCGATCGTCACGAACTTCTCTGCAAGAAAGAAGAATGTTTCAATTTCAGTGCATGCGCGCACTTCCGAACGCATCCATGAATGGGCGATTGGCGGCCAGATCGATATCGGCTTCACGCACAGTCGCGCGATTCACCCGTTTGTTTCGAGTGAGCTTCTGGTTCGAATTCCGGAGGTTTGCATCATGCCAACAAACCATCGGCTGGCGCATCGGGAAACTATCAGACCCGCCGACTTCCAGGATGAGGAATTCGTCCGGATAGGCGATATTGGCGACATTACCGAGGCGGACCAGGTTTTTATCGACGCCCAAATCCCCCGTAAATTAAATCTTGAAACACCGATGGCTTTCGTAGCCTGCGATCTTGTCGCTAACGGAGCGGGTCTCTCTCTAGTGGACCAGCTCACAGCCGCAAGCTACGGGCGACCAGGGCTGGTGTTTCGCCCCTTTGTGCCAACGCTCTACTCGGAAATCTGGTGCATTCGACCTAAAATGCTACGACCATCCGGCATTGCCGATGAATTCCTCCGCGCTGTTCGCGATAGCATATCCCACGTGATCCAAAGATAAAATCGCTCCCGTCAGGATCTCATGACAGCAAATTTGTCGCCGATATCCTGCGACGCTTGTCCTGGCCTTTAAAGCTGGGCTGCCGATCCCGGCCTTTGGTGACAGGTGTGAAGCCGGGCCCCTGTGCAATCAGGCGGCCTTTTTACAAAGTTCGATTTACTATCGACATATGTCAAAAACTCACATAAGCTTTCCAGGCCTTGGTTAGCGGAGGACGGAGCGACAATAGCGCCGGCTAGTGGAATGGCCTGGGAGTTGGGCGAGCAATTCACAGGGTGGTTGGCTTGCAGCTATGCGGGAGGATGTGCGGTGTTTGCCAGATTGTCGGATCGGCAGTTGAATTTCCTTGTGGTGGTCAACGCCCTCGTGATTGCGGTTGCGGTTGTCCTCGCTGGTGATACCTTTCTCAGCCTTTACAATTTTCAATCCATGTCGGCGCAAGTCCCGGAACTTGCGCTTCTTGCGCTCGGCGTCATGTTGGCGATGATCGCGGGCAGTGGCGGCATTGATCTGTCGGGCATCGCGCTTGCCAATCTTTCCGGTATCGTGTCCTACCTGTTGATCCGCGATTGGGTTTCGGCCGATGATCTGCCGCTGACCTTCGTCTGGCTGTTCGCGGGCATTGCGCTGCTCGTCGGCCTCGTCGGCGGCATGATCAATGGAGCGCTGGTCGCCTTCGTCGGGCTGACCCCGATTATCGCCACACTAGGCACTCAACTGTTCTTCACCGGGATTGCCGTTCTCATCACCAATGGTTCGGCTGTCAGCCTCGGCTACATCGAGCCGCTTGATGATTTCGGCAACACGCCGGTCCTCGGCGTGCCCATGTGTTTCGCCCTGTTCATCGCCATTGCCGTCATACTGGGCGTGGTGTTGCGCTACACACCTTTCGGCCTCAAGCTTTATCTGATGGGAAGCAATGCGAAGGCCGCACGTTATGCCGGTATTCCAAACCGGCGCATGTTGTTCGTCATCTATACGATTTGCGGAGTTCTCGCTTCGATCGCCGGCATCATCATCGCTGCACGCACTTCCAGTGTGAAGTGGGACTACGGCACATCCTATGTGCTGATCGCCATTCTGATCGTGGTCATGGCCGGGGTTCGCCCCGAAGGTGGTTACGGGCGCATCATTTGCGTCGTCCTGTCGGCAACGGCATTGCAAATGCTGTCCAGTCTTTTCAATTTCATCGATATTTCCAATTTTTTCCGCGATTGCGCCTGGGGTCTGCTGCTGTTGATCTTCCTCGCAACCTCGCGGTTCGACGTGCGGTCCTTCCTTCCATTGCGAAGTTGAAGCCGCGGCATTGCTGGCGGCGCAATGCCCTCGCAGCCAGCACATTTTTGGGGCAACAACGATAATGAGGAAACGCTTATGTCTCTCTACAGGAAAATCGCAGCCTGCACGGTTGCCGTCGGCGCTCTCTGCGCAGCCCAGGCCGTCGTTGCACAGGAGACGCCGTCAATCGTTACCGTCGTGAAGGTGACCGGCGAGAACTGGTTTACCCGCATGGAACAGGGCGTCGTCGCCTACGGCAAGGACAATGCCGGCGTCAAGACAAGTCAGGTTGGACCGGCAAAGGCAGACTCCGCACAGCAACTCCGATTGATTGAAGACCTGGTCGCCAAGAACGTCAGTGCCATCGCGGTCGTTCCGATGGATCCGTCGGCGCTTGAGGGTGCTTTCAAGCGCGCCATGGGCCGCGGCATCAAGATCATTACGCATGAAGGCGACAGCCTCAAGAACACTAATGTCGACATAGAGGCCTTTGACAATGCGGTCTTTGGCGCACGTTTCAACGAGCGACTTGCCCAGTGCATGGGCAATTCCGGCAAGTGGACGTCCTTCGTCGGTTCGCTCGGCAGCCTGACGCATGTCCAATGGGCGGATGGTGGTGCTGAAAATGCGAAAAAGCACCCTGAAATGGAACTGGTTTCGGAGAAGAACGAATCCTTTAACGACGCCAACAAGGCTTATGAAAAAGCTCGCGAAATACTGCGCAAATATCCCGATATCAAAGGCTTTCAGGGTGGTTCAGCGATTGATGTCATCGGCATCGGCCGTGCTGTAGAAGAAGCCGGCCTCGTCGGCAAAGTCTGCGTGGTCGGTCTGGGCTTGCCGAAGGATACATCCAAATATCTCGAATCTGGCGCCGTCCAGAGCATTTCCTTCTGGGATCCGAAGGATGCGGGCTATGTCATGAACAAAGTCTCCGATCTCCTGCTTCAGGGCAAGGAAATCACCGACGGCATGGATCTTGGCGTTCCCGGCTACAACAAGGTCAGCGTCAAGAAGGGGCCAGGCGACGGCATCATCATCGTCGGGGAAGCCTGGGTCGATGTCGATAAGTCGAACTACAAAGAATACCCGTTCTGATCCCGCAACGATCGTCATGAATGCGCCGGCGAAGCACCGCCGGCGCGCAGCATAACGGAATGAGATAATGCGAGACAGCGTTACAATTGAAGGTCCCCGAGGTTCCGCCCCGGCCGACGCGACACCATTTCTGGAAGTCAGAAACCTGCAAAAGCGCTTCGGCGGCGTCCGCGCATTGAAGGGAGTGAGTTTCAGTATCGAGCGCGGCCGCACCTATCATCTGATGGGCGAGAACGGCTGCGGCAAGAGTACGCTGATCAAGATTATCTCCGGTGCCCAATCAGCCGATGGCGGCGAACTGATCATCGATGGTCAGACCGTGGAGAGCCTCGATCCGATAGGCGCGCTCGCCGCGGGGATTGAAACGGTCTACCAGGACCTGTCTCTTCTGCCCAATCTCAGCGCCGAGGAAAACGTTGCGTTGACTCGCCAGCTCGTGGCAGCAAACGGCAATCTGGCGCGGCAGCTGGATCGCGAAGCCCTGCGCCAGACCGCCGTCAAAGCGCTCGAAGCTGTTGGCCTGCCAACCGACGCCTATTTTCTTGCAACACCGGTAGAACAATTGCCGATTGCTACCCGTCAGCTGATCGCCATTGCCCGCGCGATTGCGTCGGACGCCCGTCTCGTCATCATGGACGAGCCGACGACGGCACTGACACGCCGAGAAGTGGACAACCTCATCCGTGTCGTGCGCGCCCTGCATGACAACGGCGTCTCGGTGCTGTTCGTCACCCATAAGCTCGATGAGTGCAAGGCGATCGGCGGAACCGCCATCATCATGCGCGACGGCCTCAAAATTACAGAATGCGATGTCGCGGAACAGTCCAAAACGAAGCTCGGCTTCTGGATGACGGGCAAGGAGCTCGAGGACAAGCGCTATCGCTCCACGCCGCATAGCGGCGAACGGACATTGTCTGTTCAGACACTCGCTGGCCGCGGCTTCGAAGACGTGTCTTTCAATGTCGCCAAGGGCGAAATTCTCGGCATCACCGGCCTGCTCGATTCCGGCCGAAACGAGCTGGCGCTGGCGCTCGCCGGCATCAACCCACCGAGCCACGGCAGCGTTTCCCTTGCGGATGCAACCGTTAACCTTTCATCACCCGTCAATGCCATCGATGCCGGTATTGGTTATGTTCCGGAAGATCGGTTGTCCGAAGGGCTGTTTCTGGAGAAATCGATCCGGGAAAACATCGTCATGGCGGTTCTCGATCGGCTGCGGGGCGCGTTCGGCCTGCTCGACGGACGCCGCGCCAGAGCGCTGGCACAAAAGACGGTGGAAGACCTGCAGGTGGCGACACCCGACATCGATAAGCCGGTCACCTCGCTATCGGGCGGCAATGCGCAACGCGTCCTGATAGGCCGCTGGCTGACGATCGAGCCCAAACTTCTCATCCTGCATGGACCGACTGTCGGCGTCGATGTGGGCTCCAAGGACACCATCTTCCGCATTATCCAGCAGCTCGCGGGGGAGGGCATGTGCGTGATCATCATCAGCGATGATTTGCCCGAATTGCTACAGAATTGCGATCGCATCATGGTGATGCGCAAGGGGCGCCTCGCCGATACGTTCGAGGCCGAAGGCCTCGAGGAAGAGGTACTCTACCGGTCCATGGCCGCCGAACCGGTATCACAGAGGGAAGAGCCTGGGGATGCTGACCCCACCGACATCGCCGCCGAAATTCCTTCTGGCCAGACCGACCGGCATGGCGTTCTCAATCGGTTGACACGCTGGCTCGTGCGTCATCCACCGGCTGTCACCGCGTTCTTGATTGTCCTCGTGTGTCTGGTCGTAGGGTCGATCAATCCGGACTTCTGGCAGATGTCGAACCTGTTTGACCTGGCGCGCTCGACCGTTGTTCGGGGTCTCTTCGCGCTCGGCGTCCTCGTCGTACTGGCCTCCGGGGGGCTGGACGTTTCGTTCACCGCGATTGCCGCTTTCGTGATGTATGTCGTGACGATGCTTGTCACAAGTCAGGCACCGGAGATGCCGATTGCAGTCATCCTCCTCGTCGCTGCCCTGGGGGGCGCGCTACTGGGTACGGCCAATGGATTCCTCGTCAGCAAGCTTCGGGCTCCATCGTTGATCGTTACAATCGGTACGCAGTATGTTATCCGCGGGTTTCTACTGACCTTCGTTGGCACCGCACTGTTTATGAACATACCGGCCGCCATGGACGCTTTCGGCAAGCTGCCGCTATTTCACTACCAGGGCTCCAATGGCGCCGTTGCCACCATGCCGGCTTATGTACTGGTGCTCGTTGCGGCAATCGCCGTGACCTGGGTTTTGCTGAACCGCACGCTTATGGGGCGTGCGATCTATGCAGTCGGCGGCAACTCGGAGATTGCTGAGCGCCTGGGGTATAGTCTTCGCAAGGTTCATATATTCGGGTTCGCCTATGCGGGCCTTCTCGCTGGCGTCGCAGGTATCATGCACGTATCCAGCAATCGTCTGGCAAACCCCTTTGATCTTGCAGGATCTGAACTTGAGGTGATCGCCGCTGTCATTCTCGGCGGAGCGAGGATCACCGGCGGATCTGGAACGGTCCTCGGAACGATCCTGGGGGTGGTGCTGATCACTCTCGTCAGCAATGTCCTTATTCTCGTAGGAATTCCCAGTACTTCGCAACTCGCGATTCTCGGGCTGTTCATTATTGGCGCAGGAGCGCTGTTCTCAATCAAGCCACGCGCCTGATGCGTTCAATTCGCCGGGCCTGCGGCCCTTTCTCAATCAGCCGCCAACCAAATTGTTAGGGCGGGCATGTGTCCGCCAGCCTCACTGGTAACCGTAAAGGAGTGATTATGCAGCGTTTTATCAACGACCCTGACATGGTGGTTGAGGACACGGTCAGGGGATTTGTGAAGGCCCACTCAGATATCGTGCGCCTTTCCGCTGAGAACCCGCGTGTCATCGTTGCCAGGGACGCGCCGGTTGCCGGCAAGGTCGGCGTAGTAACCGGCGGAGGCTCTGGTCATGAGCCGGCCTTCATCGGATATACGGGCACAAACATGCTCGACGCGGTCGCGGTCGGCGAACTCTTCTCCTCGCCCACCGCAAAAAGCTTTCATGACGCCATCCGCGAAGCCGATGGTGGCAAAGGCGTCGTCGTGCTCTACGGCAACTATGCCGGCGACAACATGAATGTGAAGATGGCGGTGAAACTCGCCGCGAAAAATGGCATCGAAGTAGCAACCGTCGTCGCCAATGACGACGTCTGCTCCGCCCCGGCAGCGGAGCGCGAGAAACGCCGCGGCGTGGCCGGGGAAATCTTCATGTGGAAAATAGGCGGCGCCAAGGCCGCAACGGGCGCAAGCCTTGAAGAGGTGCGCGCCACGGCGCAGAAAGCAATCGACAATTGCCGCTCGATCGGAGTCGGCCTTGGCCCGTGCACGCTGCCGGCCGTAGGCCAGCCCAACTTCCGGATCGAACCCGGCACGATGGAAGTCGGCATCGGGCATCACGGCGAGCCGGGTGTACGGGTCGAGGCGCTGAAGACCGCCGAAGAGGTCGCACGCGACATGGTGAAGATCGTGCTCGACGATCACGACCTGCCGGAAGGCAAAGAGGTCGCCGTGCTCGTCTCGGGTCTCGGAGCGACGCCGCTGAATGAACTCTACATCCTCAACGACACGATCGAGAGCGAAATATCGGCGCGTGGCCTGAAGATCCGCAAGACCTGGGTCGGCAACTACTTCACATCACTGGAAATGGTCGGCGCGACGTTGACCATCATGGCCCTTGACGAAGAACTGGCAACGCTGCTCGACGTCGAGACGCGTTGTACAATTATCCTGTGACGGGAGGAGCATCCATGCAGAATTTCGACAACGCATCCGCAGGCGCAATAATTCTCTCAATGGCTGAGCGGATCATCGAAAACCGCGCCTACCTCAGCGAGATCGACGGCAAGATCGGCGATGGCGACCATGGGGTGAATATGGCAAAGGGCTTCGGCATGGCTGCGGAGCGGCTAAAAGGCAAAGACCTGACGCTTGCCGAGTCTCTGGATACGCTGGGAGACCTGCTGATGACCGAAATTGGCGGCTCGATGGGGCCTCTCTATGGTGTCATGTTCACGGAGTTTGCCGAAAGCATCCAAGGCACGGAAAAGATTGACGCAGCGCTCTACAGCAAGATGCTGCATGCGGGCCTTTCCGGCGTCGAGTCGATCGGTTCGGCCAAGGTAGGCGACAAAACGCTGCTCGATACGCTCGTTCCCGCCATCGAGGCCTTCGACAGAGCGACTGCGGACGGAAAAACCTTCCGTGAGGCGCTCGAAGCTCTGGTCGCTGCGGCGGAGGCCGGCCGCGACTCGACCATAGATCTTGTGGCGAAGATCGGACGTGCCAGTCGCCTTGGAGAACGGTCGCTTGGCGTGCTCGATGCCGGCGCAACCTCCTGTGCGATCATACTCAAGGAACTGTCCGACGGTGCGCGTGCGCGCATTGAGCGCTAGCTGCTCTTGGCGATGTGGACACCGTGCGCCGCAGATATGTTCCGGCAGGCCAAAGGCCTTTTTCTAGATGCTCGTATACCCCGCATCTGCTGTCACGATCGAACCGGTCATGAGGCTTGAAGCATCGGAAGCAAGGAATTGAACGATCGATGCGATTTCATCCGGCTGTCCCATTCGTCCAGCGGGTGTGAGATCAAGCCATCGATCGACGAGGCCGCTCTGGGTTTCCAGGTTCTGAAGCAGTGGCGTCTCGATATAGGTCGGCGCGACGGCGTTCACTCGCACGCCGCGCTTGGCCCATTCGACCGCAAGCGACCGTGTCAGGTGATGAACGCCTGCCTTTGACGCATTATAGTGGCATTGCGGCTGCGGCACGTTGACGATCTCGGCGGACATCGAGCCAATATTGATGATAGAGCCTTTGCCGTTTTCGAGCATGCGCCGGCCGAAGGCCCGGCACGTGCGGAAGACACCGCTGAGGTTGACTTCAATGACGCGATCCCATTGCTCGTCCGTCATCTCTTCGGCCGCCACATTGCTGACAATTCCGGCATTGCACACCAGAATATCCAATGGAGGCAATGAATCGGCCAACGCAGTCAGCTGCTGACTGTTTGTGACGTCCAGCTCGCGGGCCTTGGCCATATCGCCGATGGCCCTCGCTGTATTCTCGGCTCGACCAAGGACGATGTCAGTGCAGATCACCGTGGCGCCTGTTTCGGCGAGTGCCTGTGCGCAGGCAGCACCGATTCCCTGCCCGCTGCCGGTTACCAGGGCCAGCCGTCCACTCAAGTCCATTTTCGAACGATATGTCATCTTACTCTATTGATCCGAACGTTGTTGGATTGATGAAAGATCATGGGATGGCAGCAACGCGTTTGTCGCTTCGCGTACTCCTCCAGTTTGTGTGTAGTAAAACTATTTAAATGACCCTCATCTCGTCAAGAGCAAATAGGGAGAGCTTTCGGAGAAATGCGCATTTTCGCGGCAGTCTCGGCAATCAGTGTCAGGAAACTCGGGAGCAATGGGCTATTTTCCTTAACAAAAGCAGCATGATGAGGCAAAAGAGGCACCGTCGTTGAAAATTCCTGATTGCATGATTTCAACAATTGTGTTTCAGGTAGTTATGCTAGTTTCAAACATCAGTCGGGCACGTCGCGTCCGGCGACAAGGAAACATGTGGAGGACTATATGCCTGCAGTCAAACTGTCGCAAATCAGCGGCAAGCTGTTTATCGGCGGCCAGTTTGTCGAAGGACGCGGCGGACGCATCGACGTCATAAACCCTGCACGGGGCGATCGGATCGGTCAGATTGCAGCCACGACGGCCGAAGAGGTCGACGCCGCTGTTGAAAGTGCTCGCGCGGCTTTCAGGGTTTGGTCTCGTGTCCCGGCAAAAGTGCGAGCCAACGCTTTGCACGCCCTTGGCGAGCTGATTGCTGCCGATGCGCTGAATATGGCGCAGATCATGACGAGCGAGCAGGGCAAGCCGCTGAACGAGGCAAAAGGTGAAATCCTCAAGCTTGCGGAAGCCTGCCACTTCTATGGCGAGGAAGCTGTACGCGTTTTCGGCGAAATCGTACCGAATGACCAGAATGGTTATCAAAGCCAGGTAGTGCGCGAGCCGATCGGTGTCGTTGGAGCGATCACGCCTTGGAACTATCCGGCGGAGCTCGTCGGGTGGAAACTTTGCGCCAGCCTTGCTGCCGGATGCACCATTATCATAAAGCCGGCAGAACTTACGCCTTTTACCGCACTGGCCATCGCTGAAAAGGTGAGCGAAGCCGGGATTCCAGCCGGTGTCGTCAACGTATTGACGGGGAAGGGCTCGATCGTTGGTCAGGCACTCGTGGAACATTCAGGTGTCGACAAGATCGCCTTCACTGGTTCCAGCGCTGTCGGACTGCATATTCAGCGCTCCTGCCCGAGCGTCAAGCGCCTGTCGCTGGAACTCGGTGGAAACTGCCCGATGATCGTCACGAAAAGCGCTGATATCGATGCGGCGGTGAAAGGCGCGACGCGCAGGTCCTTCCGCAACATGGGGCAGATCTGCATCGCAATAAATCGCATATACGTCGCACGCCCGATCTACGAGACGTTTCTCGATGGATTTGCCAAGGCTGCCGACGCCCTTACAATCGGTGACGGCCTCGACAACCCCGCCGCGGACCTTGGTTCGATGGCCTCCCGCGATCCACTGACTAAAACGCGCGACCATCTTGATGATGCCCTGGTCAAGGGCGCCCGCCTCGTTGCAGGTGGCAATGCACCACAAGGCCCGGAGTTCGAAAAGGGCTTCTTTTTCAGACCGACGATCGTCGCCGACTGTACGCAGGACATGAAGGTCATGAGCGAAGAAACGTTCGGACCTCTCGTTGGGGTCGCGCCGTTCGACTCATTGGAGGAGGCTGCCTCACGCGCAAACGATACGCCCTACGGTCTTGCTTCCTACGTGTATGCCCGCGATCTGGAGGAAATCTATCAGCTTTCAGCCGAACTCGACTATGGTAACGTCGCCATCAACAATGTCGACGCCGGCATTATGAATGCACCTTACGGTGGTCGCAAGCAGAGCGGCATCGGCTATGAACACGGCCGGGAAGGGCTGCTGGAATACTTCAATTTCAAGCACGTGCGCCTCTTTCACGGCGTCGGGGCGTGAGCCATGACGATCGCTTTGTTGGGCATCGATATCGGAACTTCCGGCTGCAAGGCGCTGCTGCTGTCCGTGGACGGCGACGTCCTGGCGACGGGCACTGCAACCTACGGCCTTTCTCAGCCGCGCGCCGGCTGGACCGAACAGGACCCGTCCCTTTGGGTTGAGGGCACTCGCAAGGCCGTAGCCGAAGTTATGGACCAGCGCCGGGATGTGAAACTGGCCTCCATCGGGCTGTCCGGCCAGATGCATGGCCTGACGCCGCTCGATAAAGACAAGAAGGTTCTTCGCCCTGCAATCCTCTGGAACGATCAGCGGAATGCGGCTGAGGCAGCAGAAATTACTCGCAAGGCAGGAGGCATCGAGGCGCTCATCGGCCGAACGGGAAACCGGATGTTGGTTGGCTATACAGGCGGAAAAATTGTCTGGATGAGCAGGCACGAACCGGAACTCTTCGCGCGGCTGCGCCATGTCCTGAACCCGAAGGATTACCTGCGTTTCATGCTGACGGGGGAACTGGCGACGGAGGTGTCCGACGCATCAGGGACCGGCCTGTTCGACGTGAAGAACCGCGTCTGGGCCACCGACTTGATTGAAATGCTCGGTATTGATCCTTCACTTTTGCCGATCTGCCATGAATCGCATGAGATTTCCGGGCAAGTCAGCGCATCGGGTGCGGCGTTGTTCGGACTGCCAGCCGGTATTCCGGTGGTAGGAGGGGGCGGGGACAGCGTGATCCAAACGATCGGTTCCGGCGTCATCGCTCCTGGCGATTTGCAAACCACGATAGGAACTGCCGGCATCCTGGCGGCAGCGCTCGATGCTCCGTCGCCGAGCCCTGATGGCCGCATCCAGATGTTTTGTAACGTCGCGCCTTCAAAGTGGCACGCCATGGGGGTTTCGCTGAATGCCGGCGGCGCGATGGGCTGGTTCCGATCTGTCCTTGCACAAGCTGGCCGCGGCGACGAGTTGTCGTTCGAGGCCATCTGCGATGCAGCGTCCGAGAGCCCTGCAGGCGCGCGGGGCTTGCTGTTCCTGCCCTATCTCAATGGCGAGCGTTGCCCGCATCCCGACCCGGTGGCGCGCGGGGCCTTTGTCGGCCTGACCGCGCGGCATACGCTTGGTGATATGGGCCGCAGCGTCATGGAGGGTGTGGTACACGCGTTTTATGACATGCACGCGTTGATGAAGCTGATGGGTATCGAGGGAAAAGTGATCAAGGCGTCTGGAGGCGGGGCTAAATCCCGGTTGTGGCGCCAGATACAGGCGGACATGTTTGACTGCGATGTCGTAACCACTGAAGGCGCCGCTGAAGGTGCTGCATTCGGCGCGGCGCTGGTCGCAGGCGTCGGGATTGCCGCCTGGAAGGATGCGACCGAGGCCGCCGGGACGATCCGGGCGCTGACACGGGAACGTGCCAATGATTCCGCACGTGATGTTTATCGCAAGGGGCACAGAATTTATAGCGATCTCTACCCGGCACTTCGCGCGAGCTTTTCCGCGTTGGCCGATCCTGCTTTTGCTGACTGAAGAAATTACTGCGGAAACCGCGAGGACCTGGCAGCTATGACCAACTATTCGGCTCTAATATTTGACCTGGACGGTACGCTGATCGACAGCGCTCCCGACATCGCCGCTGCGGTCAATGTCTACATGGCGGCCAACGGCTTACCGGAACTCGAAGTGGATTATGTGGAGAAATTCATCGGCAACGGGCCGCGCCGTTTGTTGTGGGACATTTTCGTCGACCAAGGCATACCCGTCGACGATACGACCGTCGATGCGGCCGTCAAAAGCTATATTGCGAATTACGAACGGGACCCAGCCAGCCGGACGCGCTTCTTCAGCAATGTTCACGAGGACCTGCAAAGTCTTCATGAAGCCGGCTTTCGCCTCGGTATCTGCACGAATAAACCGCATGCGCTGACACAGCAAATTCTCCAAATTCTCGGACTCGACAATATTATTGAAGTTGCTCTCGGTGCCGATGCTGTTCCCGCTTGCAAACCCGATCCGCGTCACCTTCTGGCCGTGGCTGACCGCATGGGCGTGAACAAGGGAAGTTGGGCCTATGTCGGAGACACGAATGTTGACAAGGCAACGGCGGATGCCATCAAGGCGACATTCTTCGTGGTGCCGTGGGGTGGCGGCGCCGGTGTCGATGTTGAGCCCAGGCAGCGTCTGACACGCATTTCCGACCTTATGGCGTACCGCCCATCGACAACTCAAGAGTCTGCCGTTGGCAGGGGGCGGATCGCATGACGGTAAGCTTGCTGCAGCGCATATACCAGGAAATGGACAAGATGGGCGCTGCCGAACAGCGCATCGCAACGTTCGTGAATACATCGCCCGGCGACGTTATCCATATGAGTATGGCAAAACTGGCCGAAAGCTGTTCCGTCAGCGATCCCACGATCATGCGCTTTTGCCGTAGGTTCGGCTACGGAGGCTATCAGGACTTCAAGCTCAAACTCGCCCAGAGTCTGGTTCCCTCCGCGCCCTTTGCTTACGAGCAGATCATTCCGAATGACGGCATTGATAATATTGTGCGTAAAACGTGCCGCAATTCGCTGAATGCAATACAGCGCGCGATGGAAGATCTGGTCCCACAGCAGATCGAGAGCGCGGCGCTCTTGCTGCGCGATGCGGCATGGACCGGAATTTATGCAAGCGGCATATCCGAGGTGACGGCAATTGACGCCGAACACAAATTCCAGCGGCTCGGCATGCGTTGCGCGGCGATTCTTGGCCGGAACAAACAGTGGATGCATGCTGAAAGCGCGCGCCCGAGCGAGGTTGCGCTTATCTTTTCGCAATCGGGCCATACGAAGCAGATGGTGGAACTCGCGATCGCGGCGCGAGCGGGCGGAGCCCGCGTTGTCTCGGTCACAGCTGCGCAAAGCCCGCTGGCCCACGTGACCGACGCTCTGATTGCGGTCCTTCCCTATGATCAGACGGAACTCATGACGCCGCTTGCCTCGCGCCTGAACCACCACCTCGTCATCAACATGCTCGTTACAGCTATCGCCGTCTCGAGCGGCAGCGAATTCCCGGACCAGCTACCGGCACTCGATTCGTGGCTGACCGACAAGATTTGAATTCACTCGTCATCAAGGAATAGAAATGTCCGACCAGCAGAATGAAGCCAAGAAAGTAGCCGGCCGCAGGGTCATTGAAGAGTTCGTCCACGACGGCATGAAGCTGGGGCTGGGATCCGGCACGACTTCCCACTTCTTCGTTCGCGAACTCGGCAAGCATGTTGCCAATGGCATGAAGCTGACCTGTACGACCACGTCCCGGTCGACCATTGATGTTGCACGCGAAGTTGGCATTGCCATTACTGACCCAAACGACATTGGCGAACTGGACCTGACGATCGACGGACCTGACGAAATTGATCGTCAGTTCAACATGATCAAGGGTGGCGGCGCTTGTCTTCTATGGGAAAAGATCATTGCGCACGCGTCCAAACGGATGATCACGATCTGCGATGAAACGAAGATCGTTGATAGCCTCGGGGCGTTTCCATTGCCGGTTGAAGTGGTGCAGTTTGCATGGAAGCAGAGCGAAAGGATGATTGCGCGCGTGCTAGCCGAGCATGGCATCCAGGCAAGCATCGATCGACGCATGCGCGACGGTCAACCTGTCGTGACCGACAGTGGCAATTTCATTCTGGATTGCAAATGTGGAGTAATTTCAGATGCCAGGTCTCTCGAGGTCGCGCTCAACCAGATCCCCGGTGTGGTTGAGAATGGTCTTTTCACCCGCGAATCCGCAGGAATGGTTGTCGGCTGCTTGGACGGATCGTCCTATGTAAAAATGCGAGAGATGTAGTAAAACTTCAGATCGACCTTAGCGCATTTCCCGACACGATCGGAGTCCGCCTAGCCAAACCGCTTCGTATCTCGGCATTTTCAGTCGAAATGCGTCGTTTTTAAGCGGAGGAGTTAGCTTGTGAATGGAAGTGACTTGACACTGACGGGTATAATGTAGTGAAACTATCTCAAGAAAACAGGGAGGTTGAAACGTGGGAAATGATTTCAGAGTGAACCGTCGCCAGGTCCTGGCGACAGGGCTTGCATTGGGTGTGAGTGCGACAGCGGGGCGCATGGCGTATGCGCAAGACCGGGTGTTCCTGCCGTTCAGCAATAAGAGCCTCGACTACTATTTTTTCGTCATCGAGGAAGAAGCCGTCAAGCGCGCCGTTGAGGGCCGGAGTTGGGCTTTCCAGGCGACCAATGCGAACTTCGACAATACCAAGCAACTGGAGCAGTGGCAGAGCCTGATGCTCTCACAGCCCGCCGCCATGGTTGCTGATCCGATCGATAGTCAGGCGATCGTCAGTGCCATCCGCCGCTACAATCAGAAGAAAATCCCGGTAGCCATCATAGACACGCCGGCCGATGGCGGCGACGTTGCCATCACTGTCAGCTTTGACAATCATCTCGGGGGTGTCATGGCGGCACGCGAGATCATAGATCGTCTGACGAAGAAACATGGCGCCCCGCGTGGCAAGGTGCTGAATTGCTTTGGCTCCCTGGCGAGCGTCGCGTGGCGTCAGCGCAAGGAAGGCATGGACGAAGAATTCGCCAAGTATCCTGATATTACCTATATCACCCGTCCGACCGAAGGTCAGCTCGACCTGATGTTATCCGTTACCTTGGCCACACTGTCGGAGCACCCGGATCTCGATGCTGTTCACGCGCCAAGCGACTCTCCCGCTCGCGGTATCGCCACGGCCCTTCAGCAGAAGGGGCGCTGGAAGAAGGTCGGAGAAGAAGGCCACGTAATCTTCGTGACGATCGACGGTGAGCCCGTTGCGGTAAAGCTGCTGCAGGAAGGCTACATGGATGCCTGCGTTTCGCAGGATCCGATCGCCTATGGCGAGATCGCTGTCGAGATGCTCGAGAAGCATTCCATGAAGGGCGAGGCGGTTCCGACCGGCACCTATGAAAACAAGAAGTATTTCTGGGAGAAGGGCGAAATCGTCGCGGGCACTACCGGCCCGACGCTGATCATTCCGCCATTCATCATCAATGGCGAAAACGCCTCTGACAAGCGCCACTGGGGCTATGTCGCTGAAAAGGAATGGGGCGTTCCTTACACGTGATATACGGCGGTTGCCTGGCCGCTCCGTTTTGGCGGCCGGGTTACCGTATCGAACGGTAGGAGATGTAGGGAGGAGGCCGAATTGAGAGTCGAAACGACCAAACACAGGACAATGGGCGCTGCAGCGAGCACTGCGCCTGACGCCGAGTTTGTCTTGCGTGTCGAAAATGTAAGCAAGGTGTACGGCCTCTTCTATGCACTCCGCTCCGTCAGTCTCAATATTCGCCGCAGCAGCATTCATGGCCTGCTCGGCGAAAACGGTGCAGGGAAAAGCACGCTGGTCGGGATTATCTCCGGCCAGAGAGCTCCCAGCAGCGGCGCCATTTACCTGGATGGCATCAATGTAGCCGACGCCGACGTGCGCGCCATGGAGCAGGCTGGTGTGTTCCTCGTCACGCAGGAGCCCATGATCATTGATCACATGTCCGCCGCGGAAAACCTCATGCTCGGCATCTGGCCAGCAAAAGGCGGCTTCGTACGCTGGAGCAAGCTGAAAGCGGACGCCGCGCGCATGCTCAAAGATTCGGGTATAGACCCTGACATTAACGCCGGTAGGCTGAATGCCGTTGCGCGCCGCAAGCTCAACATTCTGCGTGCCATGTTCTCAGGCGGCAAGGTCATCATTTTGGACGAACCAACGGCTGCTTTGACCGTTCCGGATCGCCGTCAGCTTTTCGATTTCATGCGTCAGCTGAAGAATGACGGCGTTACGTTCATTTTCATTTCCCACTACAACGACGAAATCCTCGAGATTTGCGATGCCGTATCGGTCTTGCGCGACGGTTCTCTTGCTGGTGGCAGCGAGGACATTGGGTCGATGACGTCGGCGCAACTTTCGGAACTTGTGCTTGGACGTGGTCTGGTTTTGTTCCAGCGAGAGCGGCGGAGCTTCGAAGCCGAACCTGTGGCCGTTAGTTTACACAACGTCGTTGCGGACGATGTCGATCTTGACCGTCTTGATATCAGGAAGGGAGAAATCGTCGGTTTCACTGGACTTCCCGGTGCTGGTGCGAAGGAGCTTGCCAAGGCCATCTTCGGCCTGAATCGTTCAAGATCCGGAAGCATCAGCTTCGAAGGGAAGGCCGGGCAGGGGTTGCCGAACCATCCGCAGGCAGCCTTCGACAACGGTATCGCCTATCTATCGGACGACCGACGCAGGGACGGTGTCGTGGGACATCTTTCCATCGCTGAGAATATTGCTCTTTCGTCGCTCCAGCGCCGCGCGCTATTCGGCTTCATACAGCGCGGCGAGGAAGCGAATCTCTGTGACGGCTATTTTTCCAGCATGGGGATCAAGGCGCCAAACGCTGCAGCCGTTGTGAACACGCTCAGCGGTGGCAATCAGCAGAAGGTTTGCCTGGGTCGTGTGCTGGCGACGGAGCCGCGGCTTCTGATACTTGACGAACCAACAAGAGGCATCGACGTCGGCGTCAAGCAGGATGTGCTGCGCATTATCGATGCATTGAGCAAGACCGGCGTCAGCGTCATCATCGTCTCGACCGATACGGACGAGCTGGTGCGCTCCGTCGATCGCGTCTGCGTATTTCGAAACGGCGCCATCTACGAAACCCTAACTGGCGATGACATTACAACCGAAAGTTTGCGCCGCCTCGCGCAGGTGTGATCAAGCAACGGTAGAGGAACAAGAGAATGAGCACTGTCACGACCACATCCATACCGAAGGAAGCAGCCGCCGAGAAAAATGCGGGGATGCACAAGATGATCGGCTGGATTCTGCATAACGTGGTCTGGATATGGTTGGTAGCACTTGTCATCGGCTTCGGCATGTTCAACGAATTTTTCCTGACCGTGCTGAACATGCAGAACATCACCGTGCAGGCGACAGTTCTCGGCATGCTTGGACTCGCCGTTGCCTTGCCCCTGCTGGTAGCCGAGATCGATCTTTCGATCCCGGCAAATTTGGGCTTTTCGTCTGCGATCGGTGCACTTGCCTACTCGGACCTGGGAATGCCCTGGTTCCTGGCAATGCTGGTTGGTGTGGGCGTCGCCACACTGGTCGGTTTCTTTAACGGGCTTTGCATCACCAAACTGCGCATGGTGTCGCTGATCCAGACACTGTCGATGATGATCATTCTACAGGGTGCGCTGCTCGCGCTGACGCAAGGCAAGACGTTAACTAACCTTTCCGACGGTTACGTCTGGATTGGCCAGGCTACGACGTTGGGCGGATGGCCGCTGATGCCGTTGATCCTGGTGATCGCACTTGCAGTTATTGGCATCATGTTGCGCATGACAATTCTCGGCCGGTCGATCTATGCGGTGGGCGGCAATCCGCTTGCCTCGAACTCGGCCGGCATACGCGTCAACCGCATCAAGATCATCACCTATACGATCGCCGGTTTCCTGGCGGGCGTGGCCGGCTTTCTCCTCGCATCCTGGCAAATGGCGATAACGTCCAACCAGGGTTCGAGCTATCTGCTCTACGCAATCGCCGCGCCCATCATCGGCGGTGTGAGTGTGTTTGGCGGACGCGGCAATGTTGTGGGCATTCTCGGTGGCGTGCTTCTTCTGACCGTGATCCAGGTTGGTCTCGCGATTACCAATGTGCCATCCTTCTATGTCGGCATGATCGGCGGCTTCATGATCTTCATCGCCGTGGCCATCGATGCCATCCGAGTACGTTACTTCGCCTGATACTCTCCCAAGCCAAATTGCGGAGCCGACCGTTGCGCACCTTCTGAAGGTCAATGGCGGACCGACCAATAGACCGAGCTGAGCACATGAACGATTTTCTTGAGCAACTTCGCGCGGTCGTCGGCCGCCGGCATGTCTTGACGAGCGATGCTGAGACGCGTCGGTTCCGGCTGGGCTATCGCTATGGAGGCGGCGACGCGCTGGCGGTTATCCGACCAGGAACGCTGGTGGAAATGTGGCGCGTCCTTCAGGCTTGCCACAAGGCGAAAATGATCATCATCTTCCAGGCTGCCAATACCGGCCTGACGGGCGGATCGACCCCAGCCACCGAAGGTTACGATCGTCCCGTCGTCATCATCAGCACGCTACGGCTTCGTCGGCTCGATCTATTGAAAGATGGTGCCCAAATTGTCTCGCAACCGGGCGTCACCCTCGATCAGCTTGAAAAGAGACTGCGTCCTATCGGGCGGGAGCCCCACTCGGTCATCGGTTCAAGTTGCATAGGTGCGTCGGTAGTCGGCGGTATCTGCAACAATTCAGGCGGTTCTCTCATAAGGCGCGGACCGGCGTTCACGCAATTTGCCCTGTTCGCCAGAATTGATGCCGCCGGAGAACTCAAACTGGTGAACAATCTGGGTATTGAATTGGGCGCCACGCCAGAAACTATCCTGGCCAGGCTGGACGAGGGGAGGATTTCTGACTCGGATATCGTCATGTCGGATCTCCATGCTTCGGATCATGAATATTGCAACCACGTGCGTGACATCTCGGCGAATACACCGGCGCGCTTCAACGCTGACCCGCGGCGGTTGTATGAAGCATCGGGTTCTGCCGGCAAAATTGCCGTGTTCGCGGTGCGGCTCGATACGTTTGCAACTGACGAGAAGAGTCAGGTTTTCTACATTGGCAGCAACGACCCCTCTGAACTCGAGGCAATCCGGCGGGACATCCTAAGCGGTTTCAACTCGCTTCCTATCGCGGGCGAATATATGCATCGCTCCGCCTATGATGCCAGCAAGCGCTATGGCAAGGACCTGTTTCTGTTCATCCAGGCTTTCGGTACGGACAAGGTTCCGCTCGCCTTTGCGCTGAAAAGCCGCTTCGACGGGATCAGCGAAAAGCTTGGCCTGGGTGGAGCGGTGAGCGACCGGATACTACAGCTCATCTCCGATGTGCTCCCAAATCACCTACCCCGACGTCTCAATGAATATCGCGACCGATACGAACATCACCTTCTGCTGAAAATGGGCAATGACGGCATCGATGAGGCCCGCAGCTACCTTGCATCTCGTTTTCCATCGCAACAGAGCGGCTATTTTGAGTGCACCCAAAAAGAGGGGCAGGCGGCTTTCCTGAATCGCTTCGCGGTTGGCGGCTCGATCGTACGCTACCGTGCCGTGCATCCAAGGACAGTCGAAGACATAGTCGCGCTCGATGTCGCACTTCCGCGCAACACCATCGACTGGTTCGAAAACTTGCCACCCGAAATCACGCAGAAGATCGACTTTACCATGTATTGCGGGCATTTTTTCTGCCACGTCCTGCATCAGGAGTATCTCGTCAAGAAGGGCGAAGATTGTGACACGGTCAAGGATGCGATCCTGTCGCTGCTTAAGGCGCGCGGCGCCGAATATCCGGCCGAGCACAATGTGGGCCACCAGTATGAAGCGACCGACAGTCTAAAGAGTTTCTATCGCCAGCTTGATCCAACCAATTCGTTCAATCCTGGGATCGGCAAGACTTCGCTGCGGCTCGATTGGAAAGATCCCAGCGAACGCTGACCCGGACAACAGAATTTTGCCATCTGGGTTGACACGCCCCTCCTTCGAACAAGGTAGCGGCATGCAGCCCCCGCCTCGATAAATCGGGAGCTCATAAGGAATGCGTGTGCAGAGGACCGGGAGTACGTTCATCCGTCAGCTTCGGAATTTGCTAGGTGGATTCGTCATCCGGACGCACAGGGCGCCCTGTGCCGAGCAGGCGAGAGTGTTCTACGAGGTAGTCGATAAAGCACCTGACGCGCGCCGGCGTGTGCGTGCCACCGACGAACACCGCATGGATTTCTTCGACGTCTCCGGGATTGAAATCCTCGAGAAGCGGCACGAGCTGCCCCGATCGGATCGCATTCTCCACCGTCTGGGTTCCCACACGCGTGATACCTACGCCGTCGGCGGCAAGTTGTCCTAGGGTCTCGCCGTTGTTTGCCTCCACGCTGCCTTTGATGGTCAGTGGATAGTCGCGCCCGTCTTTCCGAAACGGCCATGTCGGAGCAGCACGCTTGAAGTTGAAACCAAGGCAGTCGTGGTCATGCAGGTCCTCCGGCACTCTCGGTATGCCCCGACGCGCAAGGTATTCTGGCGAAGCGACAATCACTTTGCGAGTTTCGCCGAGCTTTCGCGCCGTCAGTGGCCCGTCTGCAAGCGGCCCAAAACGGATACCGACGTCCGCCTGCCCGGCAGCGATATCCACGACCGCGTCGGTAAGGTTGACGTCGAGCATGATGTCGGGATAACGCCGAATGAACTCGCCAAGGAGCGGAACCAGTGACAGCCTCCCAAACTGTATGGATGTTGTCACCCGCAGGCGCCCGCGCGGAGAACTCCGGTCCGAAATCATTTGCTCGGTTTCCCTGAGGTCCGCAAGGATTCTACGGGCAGCAGACAGATATGCCATGCCTTCCGGGGTAATCGTCAGCAGACGGGTGGTCCTCAGCAACAGGCGAACGCCGAGCCTTGCCTCGATGCGATCGACGATCCTCGCGATTGAAGAGGGCGCAAGACCAATGCGGCGGCCAGCAGCGGAAAAACTTCCCGCAGCGGCGACAAGCGTAAACACCTCGAGATCATCGATTACTTCCATCCCGGCCATTTGTGCGTCCTGTGCAAAAGTGTTTGATAGAAACAAGGCTTACATACGGCGGAAAAAATGTCCATCTTTGCATCTGACAGGTCAATGGAAATTACTTGCCCGCTGGGCTTTCCCGTCGGGCAATTGAATTGAAGCGGAAAATACGATGATCTCGCCCTTTACGATCCACATACCCGATGAACGATTGTCGGCCATCCGCACGAAGGTCGAGGCGTATGACTGGTCCCAGCTTACCGATGCAGGCGGCTGGTCGGCCGGCGTCGGGGTGAATGACCTCAAGCGCCTGGTGGCTTACTGGCTCGACACATATGACTGGCGCGAGGTCGAACAGCGTCTTAATCAACTTCCCAATTTCAAAACCAATGTCGAGGGCGAAGGGATACATTTCCTGCACGCCAGGGGCGACGGAACGAGGCCACCCCTCCTTCTCCTGCATGGGTGGCCGGGCTCCTACCTCGAATTCGAACGGCTTATCGATCCGCTCGTCGCGGACGGTCATGACGTCGTCGTTCCGTCCCTGCCTGGATTCGCATTCTCGCAGCCGATCACCGGCGTCATCGGACCGCGACGGGCAGCCGAACTAATGCATGTACTAATGACACGGCTGTTTCCGAGTCGCCGATACGTCGTCCAGGGAGGAGATTGGGGAGCAGGGATCGCGAGTTGGATGGCCTACAGCCAACCGGACGCGCTGCTCGGTTTTCATCTAAACATGGTCAGCGTCATTGCCAAGGACGCTGAACCGACGACTCCAGACGAGAAGGACCTGTTCAGGAGGCGCGCTGAAATACTCGACTGGGAGACAGGCTACAATCACGAGCAGGAAACCCGCCCGCAGACGCTGGGGGCAGCGCTCGCCGACAGCCCGGTCGGCACGGCGGGGTGGATACTGGAAAAGTTTGGCAAGTGGGCCGACCTGGGCACGACGACAAACGGCAGTCCGGATATCTGGAGCAAGTTCTCGGAAGATGAACTGCTCACAAACATCATGCTCTACCTGGCACCGTCCTCTGTCGTCACGTCGACCTGGATTTATCACGGCAAACGACTGGAAGGATCGCAGACCTTTCCAGAGGGTACGCGCATCAAGGTCCCGACGGGCGTAGCGGCGTTTCCCGATCCAGTATTCCTTCCACCGCCGAGGTCGTTCGCCGAGAAGACCTATAATATCGTTCATTGGAGCGACATGCAGAAGGGTGGCCATTTCGCGGCGCTCGAGCAACCGGAGTTGATGCTTGGGGACCTGCGCGCATTCATCGCCAAGATTGAGGGCGGTAGGCGTTGAGGGCGACATAAATGACTTCGACACGGACCGCGAATACCGAGACCTTGTCCGTCGCCTACCTCGAATATGGCGTGGCTGACGGATGGCCGGTGGTCCTTTTGCATGCGCGTTTGATGACGTCGCACCGATATTGGCGCAGGCCGGGGCGCGGGTACACCGCGTCGCTGACGCGGCTCACAACGTGCCGCAGGAGCGGCCCGAGGATTTCGCGAGCGTTGTCATCAGGGTCCGAGAGCAGATCACTTGAAGCAAGGGAAAAACCAAGATGACGATTGCACTTGCCGATTTGTACCAAGAATACATCGACTGTCTCAATACTCAGGACTGGGACAGCCTTGGAAAATATGTCGGCACTGAAGTTGCCTATAATGGAGAGACGGTCGGTCTTGCGGCCTACCGACAGGCCCGGATGAGGGAATTTCGCGAGATCCCCGACCTGCATTTCAAGGTGAGCATTCTGGTGTGCGATCAGAATACGTTGGCAAGCCGCCTCGAATTTGACATCAGTCCAAGCGGGGAGTTCCTCGGCCTTCCCGTCAACGGCAAGCGCGTGAAGTTTTGCGAAAACGTCTTCTATGAATATGAAGGCGGAAAGATAGTCAGAGTATGGTCAGTGCTCGACAAAGCGGCGATCGAGGCCCAGCTTTCGAACTGTTGAGAGAAGCCTAGTGTGAGTCTTCGGCATCAAATCGGCTAAGGGGCTGATATCATTCGAAACGTTTGCTAGCCGGATAGACATTTCCGATTTCGTATATGCCTTCCACGCGTTAGGCACGCCTGACTCATCGCTGAGAGGTGCCACATGCGAGCTTCCGGTAAAGTATTCGATATCCTCAGTGTACACCGCTATTCGTCCCGGTATATTACTTCCTTGTTATCAACTTTATATTTCTTTTTCAAACGGTTATCTATCCTCTGACGAGGACGATCGCGTCCGTTCAGATCAGTCCGCGCTTCATGGCGAGCGCAGCAGCATGAGCTTTATTCGCCGCTGCCATTTTCCTCATTGCCTTCTGCAGATGGTATTCGACCGTCGGTTTGCTGCGTCCGATGATCTGCGCGATTTCCCAGGCCGTCTTGCCCAGCGAGGTCCATTTCAGGCAGACCCGTTCGTGCTCGGTGAGCAACACATCGGGAGGTGTATCTTCCCGTCCAAACGTCAGGCTATATGCATGGACGAAGGGCGCGACCGTCATTAGACCTTGGTAGACGGAGCTCGAGGGATCGGCCAGTTCTGGCAGGCTTTCTTTGTTCGCCACGCTGAATAGTCCGAATTCACCCTGCGGTCCATGGACGGGGATGGTGAAGCCTTCGCCGATGCGGTGGTCGCGGGCCTCGATGAACAAGCGCCGTTCATTGGCCGATAGGCCGTCCAGATACTCCCTGCTTCCCCACCTGAACGGTAGCACGGCCCGGCTCCCCTGCGTCATCACAGGATCGATATGATGATAGGATTCCTGCCGGTAGAGCCGCTGCCAGCTCGGCGGGTAGTTGGTGATGACCAACCCTTCGGAGCCGCCGCTCCACGAGGGCATGGTGGCGTAGGAGAAATACTCGAAGCCCATGGCCTCAACGAATTCCGAAAGGTAGAGTTCGGCGGCGGTTTCGGCTCCGGCGACATGGCCGGTCAGGCCGGCAATCAGGGAGTGGACCGCCCCTTGCTGTGAAGATAGAGTATGAACGTCTTTCACCTGTGCCTTTCCTCACCTTGATGAGTCGCCCCACGGACTATCACATTCAATAGTATGCGAATTTCATCACTGCGTATAGCATCAGCGGGTGATCCATCAAGCTGGCCGGCGAAGCCGCCATTGTTTGCCGACGAGGTAGATTCTTGAGCACCAATTCCGCTCGTGCCGTCGAAATCCTGGAGCGACTGGTTGCCTTCAACACTGTCAGCCATCGTTCCAATCTGGAGCTGATCCACTATGTCCGCGACTATCTCGACAGTCACGGCATGAGTTCGACCATCATTCCCGACGCCTCGGGCCAGAAGGCGAATATCTTCGCCACTATCGGCGATCCCGCACAGGCTGGCTACGTCCTGAGCGGCCACACGGACGTCGTTCCGGTCGAGGGACAGGAGTGGCAGCGCGATCCTTTCAAGCTCACCCGCGAAGGCGGACGGCTCTACGGTCGCGGAACCACCGACATGAAGGGCTTTGTCGCCTGCGCGCTGGCGATGGCGCCAGCGTTGAAGACCGCGGGGCTGCGGACGCCGATCCATCTGGCCTTTTCCTATGACGAGGAAGTCGGCTGCCTTGGCGTCCACGGTCTGGTCGATCATTTGAACAAAGCCGTCGCCAGGCCTCGCGCCGTTTTCGTCGGCGAGCCGACCGCGATGCGCGTGGTGGACAGCCACAAGGGCAGCTGTGGCATGCTGACCAAGGTCACCGGCTTTGCTGCTCATTCCTCGCGCGTCGACCTTGGTACCAATGCTATATTCGCGGCGGCGACGATCATCGAGGAACTGCATCGCTGCGCCGACCAGCTGGCGAGTGAGCCCGAGCCCGGTTCCCGCTTCGTGGTGCCGTACAGCTCGGTCAGTGTCGGCGTCATCAATGGCGGTACAGCGCGCAACACGGTCGCCGGCGACTGTTCGTTCCAATGGGATATACGTGCAACCCGCCTCGGCCTGACCGACGAAGTGCAGGATCGCATCGCCGCCTTCGTCGATAGCTCGGTGCTGCCCGGCACGCGCGCACGCCACAAGGACGCGCGGGTGGACACCAGCGTGGCATACGACGTCCCGCCGCTTGTCGCGGCTCCCGGTTCGGAAGCGGAAGCCCTGGCCAAACGGTTCGCAGGCACGAACGAAACCATGGTCGTCGACTACGGGTCCGAAGCCGGCATTTTCCAGAAGGCCGGCATGGCCACGGTGCTTTGCGGCCCGGGACAGGATTCGGAAGCCCACATCACCGATGAATGGATCGCCCTCGAGCAGATCGATCGCTGCATGCGGTTCCTCGAAGTGCTGGCGGACCATGCCCGTGCCGGCTGACCTCTGAACCTGGACGGAGAAATGTATGATGGCAAAGCTCTATGACGGCCCGATCGTGGATGCCCATCATCACCTGTGGGACCTTTCCATGGGCAAGCACCCATGGCTGACACCCTCGGATTCGGCGGTCCCGCTTCCCGGCCTTGAGAACCTGATGCATAACTATCTCGTCGCCGATTATCTGCGCGACAGCGCAAGCCACGATGTCGTCGCCACCGTGCACATCGAAGCACTGTGGGATGCCGCCGATCCGGTTGGCGAGACGCGCTGGCTGGAAGCGCTGGACAAGTCCAGTTCGGTGGCCGCCCGCTACATTGCGGGCGCAGCGCTGGGCACTCCGGCGGCGGCAAGCCTGATCGCCGCGCAGGCCGCTTATGACCGCGTGATCGGTGTGCGCGGCATTCTCAGCTTCCATCCGCACGCGCCTGCGAAGTCCTTTGTTTCGCGGCCTGATCTAGCATATGATGCGGATTGGCGACGCGACGTCGGCCTCGTCGATGATGCTGGGTTGCATCTCGAACTCATGATGTATCCCTACCAGGCCGATGCAGTCTTCGACCTGGCCGGTGCCTTTCCTGATTTGCGGCTGGTCATCAACCATTGCGGCAGCCCGATCGACCGCGACGAAGCCGGAATGCAGCGGTGGCGCGACGGCCTGAAGCGGATCGCCGAACGACCGAACGTGCTTTTGAAAATCTCCAATCCCGGGGCCTACGATCCCGAATGGACCTTCGAAAGCGTCGAAGGCGTAGTGCTCGACTGCATTGCGGCATTCGGACCACAGCGCTGCATGTTCGGCACCGACTATCCCGTTGCCCGCCTGCAGATGAATTTTTCCGACATCTACGACAACTTCAAGCGATCGGTCGCCCATCTGCCATCTGCCGATCAGCGGGCACTTTTTCATGACAATGCCGTGCGGGTCTACCGCCTCTGACAAGGGCGAATGAGGATGTGATGGGGTTGCATCGCTGTCTCAGCTGCTGCGTTGTCCACATTGAAGGCTCGTTACGCGAAGCTCCATCATGCGGCGGATAATGTCGACCGCGAAGACAACCATGCACCCGGCAGCGTCGTTTCAACATCAGAATGCTTGACACCCCACGTGCGATTGGACAACTCCATCACATCCTGTGGTTCAAATGCAGTTCATTTTCAGGCTATAGTTGTTGTTTGCGACCTGCTCGCAATCTTTCCCCCATCGATCAAAGGAGAACACCGGAATAATGACGGAAACGCTGGAAGCATTCCTCGCCGCCTATCCGTGGATTTACACACTGATTGCTTTATCCGTATTGGTCCTTGCAGCCCTTTTTGCCAATTTTGTCCTCAAAAAGATTTTGCTGCGCGTCGTCAATCGCTTCCTTGGCCGCACCGCCTACGGGCGTGACGAAGAGTTGCGCCGATATGGCGTCATCGAACGCCTCGCCAACATCATGCCCGCTTTCGTGATTGCCTCCGGTATCGCGCTCGTGCCGCATCTGCCAGCCGCCGCCGTGACAGTGGTGCGCAACGTGTCAAACGCCTTTATCATCCTGACGCTTGCAATGGCGCTGGCCGCAGCCCTGAACGTGGTGGACACCATTTACCATCGAAGGCCGGAAGCGAAGCTGAAGCCGATCAGGAGCTATATCCAGATTGTCAAAATCGCCATTTATGCGATTGCCGCAATCCTGATGATCGCAACCCTCATCGACCGTTCGCCGCTCATTCTCCTGTCCGGCTTGGGCGCAATGGCGGCGGTCCTCATTCTGGTGTTTCAGGATACCTTGCTGTCGTTGGTGGCAGGCATTCAGATTTCGTCCACCGACATGGTGCGCGTGGGCGACTGGATTGAAATGCCCGCCCTGAATGCGGACGGCGATGTGATTGAGATCGCGCTGCATACGGTTCGCGTCCAGAATTGGGACAAGACCATTACGACGATCCCCATTCGCAAACTGGTAACGGAATCATTCAAGAACTGGCGCGGGATGCAGGAAGCAGGCGGGCGGCGCATCAAGCGCTCGATCTATCTCGACCAGACCAGCATTCGTTTCCTGACACAGGAAGAAATCGAAAAGCTGGGTCGTTTCCGCCTTCTGGAAAATTACCTGCAACGTAAGCAGGAAGAATTGAAGGAATGGAACGGCAAGCTGGGCGACAAGGGAAGCATCACCGCCAATACCCGCCGCATCACCAATATGGGCACGTTCCGCGCCTATGTGGAAGCCTATGTGCGGGCGCACTCGCAGGTTCACCAGAACATGACGATTCTGGTGCGCCAGCTTCAGCCGGGACCGGAGGGGCTGCCGTTGGAGATCTATTGCTTCACGAAAACCATTGCGTGGCACGATTACGAGGCGATCCAGTCCGACATTTTTGACCACCTGTTTGCGCTGCTGCCGGAATTCGGCCTGTCGGTGTTCCAGAACCCAAGCGGCGCGGATTTCAAGGCATGGCAGGTGAAACGGCCTGCCTTGCCCGCTCCGTCGCAGGGGATCGAAGCGTAATAGGCCCTACCAAATCGGTCGGTCATAAAGTCGCCTTTTTACAGGGGGCGGCTTTATATCACGATATGACGCTGTCAGAGTTACGGCAAAAGCCGCCGACGGCACCCTTCTATCGTGGTTCCGCCACAAGTCCTTTCACCAGCGCCACGCAGGCACCGAGAAGGACAATCGCGAACGGAAACCCCGTAGAAACGGCCATGGCCTGCAATGCGGCCAAGCCACCACCCAAAAGCAGGGCGATAGCCAGGAGTCCCTCGAAAGTGGCCCAGAATACGCGCTGCGGAGTGGGCGCATTTATCTTGCCGCCCGCGCTGATCGTGTCGATTACAAGGGAACCGGAATCGGATGAAGTCACGAAGAACACGACGACAAGAATGATGCCTATCAGCGACGTGATGGACGTAAGCGGCAATCCTGCTAGCATTTGGAACAGTTGCAGTTCAAGCGCCGCCGATTGTACCGCAGTCATACCCTGATCGACCACTTGGCTGATGGCAGTACCGCCAAGCGCTGTCATCCAAAGCGTTGACACGATGGAAGGTATGAGAAGCACGGCAATCACGAATTCGCGCACCGTACGGCCACGGCTGACGCGGGCGATGAACATTCCGACGAAAGGTGACCAGCTTATCCACCATGCCCAATAAAAGGCTGTCCAGCCATGGCGGAAATTATGATCCGTCCGCCCGACCGGATTGGACAGAGCCGGGAGATATTCCACATAAGCGAGCAGGTTCTTGAAGAAGCCCGTGAAAATCTGTTGCGTCGGGCCAACAAGAATAATGAAAACGAGAAGCAGGAGGGCCAGCGCCATATTGATTTCGGAAAGACGCTTGACCCCTTTATCCATCCCCGCAACGACTGATGCGGTCGCAATCGCGGTAATGAGAATAATCAGGATCACCATTTCGCCTTGGCTAGACGGAATATTGAATAGAAATTCCAGTCCGGCGCTCGCTTGCTGCGCGCCGATTCCGAGCGATGTGGACAATCCGAATATCGTAGCGAAGACGGCTAGAATGTCGATGATATGTCCCGGCCAACCCCAAACCCTTTCGCCGAAGATCGGGTAGAAGACAGAGCGCAAGGTCAAGGGCAATCCCTTGTTGAAGGTAAAGAGCGCCAGAGAAAGTGCGACAATGGCGTAGATGGCCCAAGGGTGCAGCGCCCAATGGAATATGGTCGCCGCCATCGCCAGACGCCGCGCCCCTTCTGCATCGCCAGCCATGCCATTCAAGGGCGACCAATCCGTGCGCAGGCCGTCAGGGCCTGTTACCGGCCCTTGCATGGCGGCGGTAAAATTACCGAGCGGCTCTGACACGCCATAAAACATCAGCCCGATGCCCATGCCAGCGGCAAACAGCATCGAGAACCACGACACATAGCCATAGTCCGGTGTGGCTCCAGGCCCGCCAAGGCGAATTTTACCTAATGGAAGCACGATCAGGGCAATGCAGAGCAAAACAAACACATTGCCCGCAGCAAGAAAGAACCAGTCGAGATTGGATGTCAGGAAATCTCGCAATTCCGCGAAAAATGAACCAAGCGTGTTCTGGAAGGCGAGTGTAAGAATCGTGAACGCAACGATACCAATGGCAGATACACTGAATACAATATTGTGAATATCGAGTTCAAAAACGAACCGACGCCGATAATTAATGTTGTCCTGACCGATTTCATAGTCAGTATCGATGATCTGGGTTGCGCCTTCCGGCTGAGGAATTGCCTCTGAATTGATTTCGTCTTGCACACTTGTTTCTGTCAATAATCCGCCCTCGGTCCCTCATGTTTTTGGCATTGCTGCCGGATTGAGATGGTGAGCTGCGCGACAATCTAGAGATTGCGTTGAACGGCAGCATGAATCCTTGAGAAACTAAAGAATTTTTCCAGAAGGCTCAACTGTGTGAGGAATTTCAAGTGGGACGGCTGATTGCCGCGAAGCACTTCACTTGATTCCGGTCCTTTCGCAGCGGGAATCACGGCAGAGCCGAGGAAGGTTGTGGTGCAATTTTTAGAATTGACGTGGTCTGCGAGCTTCTTGACGGAATTCACGCGACGATTGCCTCGAATTGCTCTTTCGGTGTCGGGGCACGATTGAAGGCAAAACGCCCTTGGCGCTGATCTGAACCTGTGGGTTCTATTTCAAATGCAACGGCGGGTAGGACAGGTTATTCCGGCAGCGATACAATTTCAACAAGCTGCTCCCTGAACACTTCCGTTGGTGTCCTGTAGCCGAGACACTTTCGAGGTGTCGTGTTCAGCCGCTCGCAGATCGATCGCACGCATTGATGGGGAAGGGACAGGAGATCGGTGTCGCGCGGCAGATAGCGTCTCACTCGTTTGGTTCATATTCTCTACAGAGCCTTTCTGCCAGGCTCGCGCCATGTCGTTCGCCGTTACACAATAGTATCCGTTGAGATCCGGTATCTGCGCATCGATGAAACGATTGCGCGTGAGCTCGCGGAAAATCGTCGAACGATGACGACCAAGCTTCTCGGCAATGATATCGACATTGACACCGGCTGTTCGCCAGCGCGCAATCTTGCGCCGTTCATCCATGTCAATCTGGGAGTAGGTGCGCTCCATGACGGGTTCCTTGCAAGTGATAAGCCATTGTTATCTATCGCAAGTCGCACTTCATCCTTGAACCCACCCACTCAGGCATCAAAGTCAGATAAGATAGGTTATGGAACCGACTAGCCATCCGGTGGCTTCACCGGATGGCTAGTCGCAGATCAATAGATATCGAACGGAAAATACTTCGCTACGATTTTCTTGTATGTTCCGTTGGCTACGACGGCGTCGATCGCCTTGTTAAACTTGGCACGGAGTTCGGCGTCGCCCTTGCGTATGCCGATACCGGCCTCCGTTTCTGTTCCCGCAACATCTCCAAGCATCTTGCAGCATTCCTTGCCGGCATTGTTGAGCCAATCGGCTACCACGAACTTGTCGGAAATCAGTGCATCGATCCGGCCATTCTGCATGTCGGCAGCCGCTTCGTCCTGCGTTGGATAAAGTTTCACGTCCGCGCCGTTCTTGCCGTAACTGTCGGTGGCGTAATTGCCTTGCGTCGTGGATGCCTGTGCGCCGACGACCTTGCCCTTCATGTCTTCCACGGATACGCCGGCAAGCGTGCTGTCCTTGGGAACCACAACCGCAAGTGGTGTCGTGTAGTACTTGTTGGTGAAGTCGATCTGCTGCTTGCGCTCTTCCGTGATGCTCATGGACGCGACGATCGCATCGTATTTCTTGGCCATCAGGCCCGGAATGATGCCGTCCCAATCTTGCGCGACTATGGTGCACGTCGCTTTCATTTCGGCACACAGCGCATTGGCAATGTCGACGTCGAACCCCTCGAGCGTACCATCGGCTTTAAGGGAATTAAACGGCGGGTAAGCACCCTCGGTTGCGATGCGGATCTCCTGAGCGCCAGCACATGATGCAAAAGCGACAGCGGCCAAAGCAGTTACCAATATTAGTTTCTTCATGTTCCATCCTCTTTTGGTGAAGCATCTTGTGCTTCCTCGCCAGCGTAGCGAAAGTCGCGGACTTGCCCAGAGATTTTTCAGATTTGTCCTGCTCCTCGGTCCGACCACCGGCGAGCGGCGGCGCGAGGACCCGGAGAATCAATATTCGTAAGTTCGTCCTTGTTGTCATCGAAATTCATTGCCAATGATCGATTTTCATGAGACCTTACGCCCAGACACAGTTTCCGAAGCAAATACCAGGATTCATGGAACAGGGACAAAAAAAGCCGTTTTCAGGCGCGGTCAGCATCTTTCACGGCCGCGGCATGCCAGAATCCGCCATCCCTGTCGGCTATGCCGCCCTGATTGATGCTTTTGAACTATCCGTACCAGTGCCAATGACCCTGTCAGCGATAGGCCCACGCCACAAAGTCTATCAGGCCGAGAATTGGAATATTTATACCCCGCGCCACCAACCGGACAACGGTCTCGTTGGGCATCTGACCTTCGCGTTGCGCTATGAAGGGCTGGACCTTGCGGTTCTGAAAGCTCTTTTCCGGGAAACAGGTCCTGAGCCAATCGCTGACCTGGTGCGCGCAGCGCCTACTGGCGCCTATGCGCGGCGGCTGTGGTTTCTTTACGAATGGCTGCTTGATACACCTCTCGATCTGCCCGACGCGGCACAGGGCACCTATGCCCTTGTCGTCGATCCAGATCGCCAATTCGCGGTAAGTGGAACGAATTCGACGAGACATCGGGTGAAGAACAATTTGCCCGGGACACCAGCCTTCTGCCCGATGATCTTCCGCACGCCCGCACTCGCGGCGTTCGTTGCGCGCGGGCTTGGTGACGAAGCGCGGCGGTTGATCGCCGAAGTGCCGGCAGACCTGCTTGCGCGCACCGCTGCATTCCTGCTGCTCAAGGATTCGCGCTCGAGCTTCCAGATCGAGGGAGAAACTCCGCCACAAGATCGCATCCAGCGTTGGGGCCAGGTGATCGGCGAAGCCGGCCGCCGGCCGATAGACCGTGCCGAACTGGAGCGGTTACAGCGTATTGTCATCGGCGATGCCCGCTTCGTCCATCTCGGCCTGCGTGTCGACGGTGGCTTCATTGGCGAGCACGATCGCCAGACGGGCGCGCCGATCCCCGATCATGTCAGCGCCCGACACGAAGATCTGCCCTCGCTGATCGACGGCCTGGCCTCTTTCGACAGCGGCGCGGCACAGCGGCTCGATCCTGTACTCGCCGCCGCAGCTATCGCCTTCGGCTTCGTCTACATCCACCCTTTCGAGGACGGAAACGGCCGATTGCACCGCTATCTGATCCATCATGTTCTCGCCGAGCGCGGGTTCAACCCTCCCGGTCTCGTCTTCCCGGTCTCGTCAGTCATCCTGGATCGCATCGATGCCTATCGAACCGCATTGGAAAGCTACTCAAGGCGCCTTTTGCCGCTTATTCGTTGGCAATCAACGGACCGTGGCAATGTCGCAGTGCTGAATGACACCGCCGACTTTTACCGCTATTTCGACGCAACGCCGCACGCCACGTTCCTGTTCGAATGCGTAGCCCAGACGATCGATGTGGACCTGCCGGCCGAAACGGCGTTCCTTCGCATCTATGACGCGTTCAAGCTTGAAGTACAGCAGATGATCGATATGCCCGATCGCTTGCTGGACCTGCTGTTCCGCTTCCTACGCCAGAACGGAGGGCACCTGTCAGGTCGGGCCCGCGATAGAGAGTTTTCGGCGCTCAGCGACGCAGAAGCCGCTCGGATAGAAACAATTTACGCTGAAATCCAGCGAGCAGAAGGGTGACGCAATGTCATCGACTACGGCTCATCGAAGACCCGGCGACTCAAGGTGTGTTTTCCGATCGCTGCGATATCAGATCCTCGTTTGTTGACGACGGTGGCCATCGGTGTCCATTCGGCAAAACCGAAGCTGGCTGGCGCTCTTCGAAGCCGAATTTGAGAGCATGTTGTCTGCAGCGCTGATCGCGCCACTTGTCCGGTTTGCGGCGGCTTGGCGCAAGCACTGCATACCTCGCAGCCTAGTCGGCGATCTTGACGATCAACTTGCCGAAGTTGCCTCCGGTCAGCATGCCGATGAAGGCTTCCGGGGCGTTCTCGAGCCCGTCGACGATATCTTCCCGGTACTTGATCTCGCCTGCCGCGAGGCGAGGTCCTACTTCACCCAGGAATTCGTCGAAATGGCTGGCAAACTCCGTCTGTATGAAGCCGCGGACGAGCAGGCTGCGGCGCAGGATCGCGGACATCGTCCCCGGCAGTCGGTCGGTCTCAGCCGATCCCGATCCATTGTAATGAGCGACCAGGCCGCAAACGGGGATACGAGCGAACTGGTTGAGCAGCGGCAGGACGGCGTCCCAGACATGCCCGCCGACATTCTCGAAATACACGTCTATACCATTCGGACATGCTGCCTCGAGACCCGAGGCAAATTCCTTCGATCGGTGATCGATGACCGCATCGAATCCGAGTTCGTCCTTCACGAAAGCGCATTTCTCGGGACCACCGGCTATGCCGACGGCTCTGGCGCCAGCCAGTTTCGCGAGCTGGCCGACCATGGAACCCACCGGACCGGACGCGGCGGCGACGACAACCGTTTCTCCTTCTTTAGGTTTCCCGATGAATTTCAGTCCGCTCCATGCGGTAAAGCCGGGCATTCCAAGAGCCCCGATCGCCGTCGTGATCGGCGCGCCGTGAGTTTCGACAGGCTTCAATACATCGCCGCTGACCACGGCGTGACTGCTCCATCCCGTTCGGCCGCGAACGATGTTGCCTGGTGCGAACTTTGTATGTCTGGATTTGACGACTTCCGAAATCGCCTCGCCTTCCATGACGCCGCCGACCGGAACCGGCGCCGCATAGGACTTCGCATCGCTCATGCGACCGCGCATGTAGGGATCGAGCGAGAGGTAAAGCGACCTTACGGTGACTTCTCCCTCGGCCGCTTCCGGCAATTCGAACGTCTCGAGACGAAAGTTTTCCGGACCGGGCTCCCCGGTTGGCCTGCTTGCAAGTGCGATACGACGGACCGATGTCATGGGCTTATTCCTTCAGAAGGTTCGTGCGATTTCGTCCAGACAGGGCGCCATTGCTCAGCGAGAAACGGCTGAAGCAATCGACTTCAAAGCTCCATTCAGCTCCAAACGCCCTGCCCTTTGGAGACATTTGCTCCCTGCATCGACCATAAGGAAAAAAATGTGCCTCGCAAAGTCTATCAACCAAGTCGAGTATAAAAAGATAGATTGGAGGAAGCCATGACCTACACTCGACAGCTCCACCTTAATGCGTTTCTTCGCAATGTCGGCCAGCACGAGGCCGCGTGGCGACTTCCGGAGACCCGCATCGCGTCTGTAACGGATATCGATCACTACCAGAACCTCGCCCGGATCGCCGAACGCGGAAAGCTCGACGCCATCTTCTTCGCCGACCACCCGGTTTTGAAGGATCGAGCCCAAGACAGGCCATGGGACTCGCTCGACCCGTTTACCCTCATCGCCGCATTGTCCGGCGTTACCGAGCGGATCGGTCTGGTCGCGACCGCATCGACCACTTACAACGATCCCTACGGCCTTGCCCGCAGGTTCGCCACCCTGGACCATGTCAGCAAGGGTCGGGCAGCGTGGAATGCCGTCACCACGGCAAACGCCGCCGCCGCCGCCAACTTCAGCCTGGGATATCATCCCGATCCGGACGCCAGGTATGAGAGGGCCGCCGAATTCCTCGAAATTGTCAACCGTCTCTGGGACAGCTGGGACGACGACGCGATCCTGGGAGACAAGGAGGGCGGCACCTTCGTCCAGCCAGACGGCATCCATCGCATCGATCATCACGGAAAGCACTTCGATGTTGCGGGCCCGCTCGAAGTTCCCCGCTCGCCGCAAGGTCGCCCGGTTGTCTTCCAGGCAGGCTCGTCGGAACCCGGGAAGGATCTCGCTGCTCGCTTCGCGGAAGCGATCTTCACCGCGCAGCCGGTACTCGACGAGGCGCAGGCGTTCTACGCCGACGTGAAATCCAGGGTGCGAACCTACGGTAGGGATCCGGACAAGGTCCACATTCTTCCCGGTCTCTCCTTCTTTATCGGCGGAACGGAAGAGGAGGCGAAGCGCCTGCAGGACAAGTTCGAGGATCTGACGCTCCCCACCTACGGGCTGGCACAGCTCAAGCGGATAACCGGTATCGACTATTCGAACCATGATCTCGACGACGTGGTCCGGATACCGCCGCGCGGGGAAATCGCCACTGACCAGAAAAGCCGCCACGATCTCGTGCATCACCTCACCTCCACCGAGACGGTCACGCTGCGGCAGCTGCTTCGCCGTCTGGCCGCAGGCCGCGGACATCGCATCGCGACCGGCACGCCAGACCAGGTCGCGGACACGATCCAGCATTGGTTCGAGAACGGGGCCGCCGACGGCTTCAATCTCATACCGCCGGCATTGCCCACGTCGCTGGCGGCCTTCGTCGACAACGTCGTGCCGATCCTCCAGAACCGCGGCCTGTTCCGTACCGAATATGAGGGGGCGACGCTGCGGGAACATCTCGGTCTCGATCGGCCAAATGTAACGCGGGCGTCGCGTGTCTTCGCCGTCGCGGCAGAATGAGTGAGGCGGAACATGACACTGGTATCGTTTTCTCCGCCGGAAGAGCGTCCCGATAGCGAGGTCGGCCGCGGCGCTCCCACGAGTGTCCGGCTGCTTCCGAAGCCGTCGATCCCCGGTCAGCGTATCCTGGGGCCGGTCCTTGTCATCCACCTATGGTACGTGGCATCCGCCCAGCAGTGGGTGTCGCCTGCCAAGTTGCCCGGGCCGGCCGCCGTCCTCACCGCCTTCAACGAAACGATCGCGACAGGCGTACTGGCGAACGATCTCCTGATGTCGTTGCAGCGTGCCGCATTGGGGCTCGGTATCGGCGTTTTGCTTGGTTTCGTGCTCGCCGTGCTCGCCGGGCTAAGCAGATTTGGCGATTCCGTCATCGACGGCAACGTCCAGGTGAAGCGAGCCATCCCGAACCTCGCGCTCATCCCGCTCTTCATCATCTGGCTTGGAATCGGTGAAACGATGAAAATCATGGTGATAGCGCTCGGCGTCATGGTGCCCATCTACATCAACACGCATGCCGCGCTGCGCAGCATCGATCGGCGTTACGTCGAACTCGGTCAGACCGTCGCGCTTACACGGAAGCGCTTCGTCCGCGACATCGTCATTCCCGCCTCCCTCCCCGGCTTCTTTACGGGTTTGAGGCTTGGCGTCACCGGGGCGTGGACCGCCCTCGTGGTTGTCGAAACCATCAATGCGACAAGCGGCATCGGCTACATGATCAGCCAGGCGCGAACCTATGGCCAGACCGAACTCGTGCTGCTCGGGCTCATCATATATGGCGTACTCGGCTTTTCGTCCGATGCTGCCGTCCGGATCATCGAAAGGAGGGTCCTGTCATGGCGTCAGTCGCTCGAGCAGTAGTCAAAGGGCTGACCCGACGTGAAGTCGCCGTGCGCGCACGGGGGCTCGTCCGTCGGTTCCACGGCAATACGGTCCTGCATGGCGTCAATCTTGAGATCCACAAGGGAGAGTTCGTGGCGCTGCTCGGCAAGAGCGGTTCCGGTAAAAGCACCATCCTGCGTGCGCTCGCCGGGTTGGACGAGGGCGTCGACGGGACGGGCACCATCGCCGTCCCCTCCCGGCGTTCCGTTCTGTTCCAGGACTCGAGGCTGCTACCCTGGAAGAAGGTCATCGACAATGTGACGCTCGGTCTGGACGATCCGGATGCCCGAGCGGCGGCGCTGAGGGCGCTGGAAGAAGTCGAACTCCAGCATCGCACCGATGCCTGGCCCAAAACGTTGTCGGGTGGCGAACAGCAGAGGGTGGCGCTGGCGCGTTCCCTCGTTCGAAGACCTGAGCTTATTCTTGCGGACGAGCCCTTCAGCGCACTCGATGCCCTGACGAGGATACGGATGCAGCGACTGCTTCTCGATCTTTGCAGCCGGCACCAGCCCGCCGTGCTCTTCGTGACGCATGACGTGGAAGAGTCGCTGCGGTTGGCGGATCGGGTTCTGATCATCACTGACGGGATAGTCTCCTATGACGAGAAGACCGAAGACGTCCGGGCATCCCCTACCCGTTTTGAAGCGTACCGAACCGAAATCCTTGAACATCTGGGCGTTCCCCAGCGACAGCACTGAGAGGCCGACATGCAAAGATCCTCGAAAGCATTCCTGGCGGGGATTGCCGCCATTTTCTCCGCATTGGTCGCTACATCGGCCCTGGCGGATGATCCGGCGCTTCCCACGAAAGTCCCGAGCGGCACCAAGATCGTTCTCGCCGACGATGCGAATAACGCCGCCAGCCTCCTGAAGCTCTCCGGCGAATACGACAAGCTCGCCGCCGACGTGTCCTTCGCCAATTTCACGAGCGGCCCTCTCCGCCTCGAAGCCATCCGTGCGGGCGCCGCGCAGGTAGGCGCCGTCGGTGATGTGCCGCCGATCCTGGCCCACTTCTCCGGCGCCGAGGTCGTCATCGTCGGCGTAGTGGTGACGGAAGGCCCCAGCACCATTATTGCGACGTCTCCCGAATCCGGTATCAACGAATTGAAGGACCTCAAGGGCAAGAAGGTCGGCATCAATCCCGGCACCGCCCAGCAGGCGATCGTCTTCAGGAACCTGCGCGCGAGCGGCCTGAAGCCTGAAGACATTCAGCCGGTCAATCTGGGCCTTGCCGAGTTCGCGGATGCTCTGCGTGCCGGCCAGATCGACGCCGCCGTTCTCAAGCAGCCCGATCGAGCGCGCTATCTGAAGTCCGTCGCCGGAACCGGAGCCCGCGAGATCGAAGACGCCGATGGCGGCAACAAGAACCTGAAGATTCTGTATGCCGCCAAGTCCGCGCTCGCCGATCCGGCGCAGGCGGCCGCGATCCGCGACCTCGTCGTCCATTGGTACCGCGCCCATCTCTGGAAGAACAGCAACGCGGAGACCTGGGCCCGGGACTACCTGGTCAAGGACCAGAGGCTGAGCGCCGAGGACGCCCAGGCCGTCATCCATGCCGAGAGCGGCGAAAGCTACATCCCGGACTGGAAATCCGAGATCATTCCGCGCCAGCAGGATACGATCGACTTGCTGAAGGCAGCCGGCACCTTCCAGGGCAAGGCGTTGAAGGCCGAGGATGAGTTCGACCATCGTTTCGATGACCTGAACGACAAAAGCAGATCGGCGGCCGAACTTCACACCGACGGCTGATCCCGATCCCTGATACTGACAGCGAAGAGCGAGCGCCTTGTCGGACGATGAGGCGCTCGTTTCGTTGATGCACCATGCCGTAGCCGCAACGGTCCAAATCCCTCACCCCGCGCCCAGCACCGTTCAGCCCCGTTCCTTCAAGCGGCATGGTTATCGGTCTGATATTTTACGTATGATTTAAAATTTCTTGACGCGCGTAAATTTTAAAGGATATGTTGGAAACATCCGCTGGCAGCTGGAGGCCCGCCCAGATGGATCGTCGCCGTAAACGGGCCTTATGGACTGGGAGGACTAAAATGACCTTTAAGACTATCGCCAACACACTTCTGGTTACCGCCAGCATGGCGTTTGCCGCGGCTGCAGCTCACGCCGAAGGCGTTGGCGCATCGCTGCTAACCCAGCAGCACCCATTTTATAACGAGCTCGCCAAGGCGATCACTGCCGAAGCCAAGGCCAAGAATGTTCCGGTGGAAATCGCGATCGCCAACCAGGACCTGAACAAGCAGCTCGCCGACATCGAAGACTTCATCGTCAAGGGCGTCGACGTCATCATCATGTCCCCGGTCGACAGCAAGGGCGCACTTGCAGCCGTTGCCCGCGCCCAGGCAGCCGGCATCAAGATCATCACGGTCGACGTTCCTGTCGAAGGCGTCAAGGTTTCCTCCTACATCGGCACCGACAACTATGCTGGTGGCGTCAAGGCCGGCGAATTGATGGCCGAGCAGCTCGGCGGAAAAGGCAATGTCGCCATCATTGACTACCCGCTCGTGCAGTCGGTGGTGAACCGCGTCAACGGCTTCAAGGACGCCATCGCCAAACACCCGGACATAAAGATCGTATCGGTCCAGACCGGCATTACCCGTGCAGAAGCGCTGGCCGTTGCCCAGAACATGCTGCAGGCCAACCCGGACATCGCTGGCATTTTCGGCTTCGGCGATGACGCCGCTCTCGCCGCCGCGGTCGCAGTCAAGTCCTCGGGCCTGACCGGCAAGGTCAAGGTCATCGGTTTCGACGGCATGCCGGAAGCCATAAAGGCCGTCGATAGTGATCCGGACATGGTCGGCGTCATCCAGCAGTTCCCGGACCAGATGGGCAAGCTTGCCGTCGATACGGCGCTGGACCTGCAGGCAGGCAAGGACGTCCCCGCCGAACAGCCGATCGTGCCGGGCGTCTACACGAAGAAGCAGTAATCTCCCAAAGGCGATCCATGCGAGGTTGACGCCTGCCGCATGGAGACCGCTTCCGTCCGCAGCCACGCCGATACTGTTTGGTTTTCGGCAGCGATGTGCAGGATCAGGAAGAAGAAGTGTCAGGCCGTTGCGAAACGGCCCGCCCTCTCGGTGAAAGGTGACGTCGTGACGATCTCGGACGACAATCTAATTCTTGAAATCAAGGACGTGACAAAGGTCTTCGGCGCTGTGACTGCGCTGAAAGACATGCAGCTTTCGGTGAAATCGGGTCGCGTTCATACCATTCTCGGTGAAAACGGCGCCGGCAAGTCGACGCTGATGAAGATCCTGGCCGGCGTCTACCAGCCGACCTCGGGTTCGATCCTGCTCGATGGCCAGCCTTACGCGCCGACCAGTCCGCAGGATGCTGCCAGGGCGGGCCTCACGATCGTCTTTCAGGAACTCAGTCTCTGCAACAACATGACGGTTGCTGAAAACATCCTGGCGACGCGCGAGCCTTCACGTGGTGGCTTCATCAACGACAAGGCTCTCGTTCGAAAAGCTGCCGAACTGGTGAAGGAGCTTGGTCTGCCGGTCTCCGTCACGACCAGGGTCGGCGACCTATCCATCGCTCAGCGCCAGTTGGTCGAGATCGCAAAAGGCCTCAGCATCGAGGCCAAGGTCGTCATTCTCGACGAGCCGACCTCCTCGCTCAGCGACAGCGAAGCCGAAATCCTGTTTGAGATCATCGCCCGTTTGAAGGCCCGTGGCGTCGCGGTCATCTACATTTCTCACCGCATGGAAGAAATCATGCGGCTGAGCGACGACATTACCGTCGTGCGCGACGGCAATTACATCACCACGCGCGACAAGACCGAAGTGACCATTGCCGAATTGATCGCCCTGATGGTGGGCCGCGACATGAACGAGATCTATCCGGCGCGTGAGGTTGCCGCACCAGCGACAACCAAGGGACCTGTGCTTGCCGTCAAGGGCCTGTCACGCGGCGACGAGTTCGAAAACGTGTCTTTTGAGGTTCGTTCCGGCGAAATCCTTGGCTTCTTCGGGTTGATCGGCTCCGGTCGCTCAGAGGTCATGAACACGCTGTTCGGCATTGCGCGCGCTTCCGCCGGTACGGTGGCCATCGACGGTAAGGAGGTGACGATTGCCTCGCCGGTCGATGCCATCAGCCGCGGCATCGGTTTTGCCACCGAAAACCGCAAGGAAGAAGGGCTGGTTCTCGGCCATAGTGTCGAAAGCAATATTTCGATGGTGGCGCTGAACCGTTTTTCGAGCCCGCTCGGATTCCTGAAACGCCGCAGCGAGCGTCAAGCCGCCAATGCAGAAGTTGACCGACTGGCCATCAAGACCGCATCGCTCGACATCAGCGCCGGCTCGCTGTCCGGCGGCAACCAGCAGAAGATCGTGCTGGCCAAATGGCTTCTGACCCAGCCGAAAATACTCATCCTCGACGAACCGACGCGCGGCGTCGACGTCGGCGCCAAATTCGAAATCTACAAGATCATCCGCCAGCTGGCGGCAGAAGGCACGGCAATCCTGCTGGTGTCGTCTGAACTTCCGGAAGTCATCGGCATGAGCGACCGCGTCGTCGTGATGAGCGAGGGCAAGGTCACGGCGATCGCCGATCCCGACCAGATGACGCCGGAAAAGATCATGAGCTTTGCCACAGGATTTACATCATGAGTGACAAGAGCGCAGCCAGCGCCGCTTTCAAACAGGTCATGAGACAATATGGCGGTATTTTTCTATCGCTGATCATATTGTGCGTGATCTTCTCCGTCGCCAACCAGCGTTTCATGTCGGTGGCGAACTTCCTGAACATCCTGCAACAGGTTTCGGTCATCGCGATTGCAGCCTTCGGCATGACCTGGGTCATCCTGCTTGGTGAAATCGACTTGTCGATCGGCTCGATCATCGCGGTCGCCGGCATGGTCGGCGCCCAGTGTTTCGCCTTCGGTCTCGGTTTCGCGCCGGCGCTGTTCCTGACACTGGTTGCGGGCGCGCTTCTCGGCCTCGTCAACGGCGTACTGACAGCGAAACTGCTATTGCCGTCTTTTATCGTGACCGTCGCCACGATGGGCATCTATCGCGGCATGGTCAGCCTGCCGACCAATGGCGCGCCGGCAATGATCATGGAACCCAGCTGGACCGCCATCGGCACCCAGAGTTTCATCGGCATCCCGATCGTCATCTGGGTCGTCGCCGTCCTGTTCCTGTTCAACCACATCCTGTTGAGCAAGACCAAGTTCGGCCGCCGCGCCTATCTCACCGGCGGCAACAAGGAGGCGGCGCATTATTCCGGGATCAAGGTCGACAGTTTGAAGATCGTCATCTTCATGATCTCCGGCGTCATGGCGGCGATCAGCGGCATCCTGCTCTCGTCGCGCCTGTTCTCGGCGCAAACCAATGCCGGCATGAGCTACGAACTCGACGCCATTGCCGCAGCCGTTCTCGGCGGCACCAGCCTTGCCGGCGGCGTCGGCACCATGATCGGCACGCTGATCGGTGCCTTGATCATCGGCGTCCTCAACAACGGCATGAACATGCTGTCGGTGCCGTACTTCTATCAGCTCATCGTCAAGGGCCTCGTCATCCTCATCGCCGTCTATCTCGACGTGCGCTCAAAGCGCGCCAAGCAGTAATCAGAGCAAGCAGCATCCATGTCGAAAATCCTCACCATCGGCGAAATTCTCGTTGAGATCATTGCCACTGATCGCGGCAACGGATTTCGCGAAGCCGTGCCGCTGATCGGCCCGTTTCCCTCCGGTGCACCAGCCATCTTCATCGATCAGGTCGGCAAGCTCGGCCAGGAGTGCGCCATCATCTCGCGCGTGGGCGATGACGATTTCGGCTGGGTCAATATCAACCGTCTGACCGAGGATGGCGTTGATGTCTCCGGCATCGAAGTGGCTCCGCTCGCTACGACCGGCAGCGCGTTCGTGCGTTACCGCGAGGATGGTGGACGCTCCTTCGTTTTCAACATCCGCCACAGCGCCTGCGGCACGATCGAACTGTCGGACAAGGCGCTCGCGCTGATAGATGCCTGCACGCACATGCACGTCATGGGCACCGCGCTATATTCCCCAAGCGTCGTCGCCAGCATCCTCACTGCCGTCGAACGCATCAAGGGCGCCGGCGGTACGGTGTCCTTCGACCCCAACCTGCGTGCCGAAATTCTCGATAGCCCCGGGATGCGCGAAGCCCTGCGGACCGTACTGTCGATGACAGACCTGTTTATGCCGAGTGGTGAGGAACTCTTTCTCTTCGCCGAGGCAGGCACGGAAAAGGAAGCCGTCGCCGAACTGCTTGCGAAGGGCATCAAGGCGATCGTCGTCAAGCGCGGCAACAAGGGCGCGAGCTATTTCGACAAGGACACGCAGGTCGACCTCGACAGCTACAAGGTCGAGGAGGTCGATCCTACCGGCGCCGGCGACTGTTTTGGCGCCACCTTCGTCACCTTCTGGCTGAAGGGCATGCCGCCAGCCGACGCGCTGCGCTACGCCAATGCTTCCGGCGCCCGCGCGGTCACCAGGGCCGGCCCCATGGAGGGCGCCTCCACCCGCGCCGAACTCGACGCACTCATTCAAGCGCAAGGAAATGTCTGAAATGCAGAAGAGCTATCTCACCGACATCGCCAATTGGCGGAGTGGTTCGGGCGTCAAGGGTATCCCCTCGATCTGCTCGGCCCACCCTATGGTCATCGAGGCGTCGATGCTGCATGCGCTGAAGCAGGATGCCTACCTGCTCGTCGAGGCCACCTGCAATCAGGTCAATCAGGACGGTGGCTACACCGGCATGACGCCTGCCGATTTCCGGGCCTTTGCCGAGAAGATCGCCAAGAAAGTCGGTTTCCCGCTGGAAAAGCTCATTCTCGGCGGCGATCATCTTGGTCCCAATCCATGGAAAGATCTGGCGGCTGAAGAGGCAATGGCCAAAGCCTGCACGATGATCGAGGCTTTTGTCCGCGCAGGTTTCACGAAACTGCACCTCGATACCAGCATGGGCTGCGCAGGCGAGCCTGTCGCCCTGCCGGACGCGCTGACGGCAGAACGCGCCGCGCGCCTGGCAGTGATTGCCGAGACGGCCGCGAAGGGTTCGGATGGCGTCAAGCCGGTCTATATCGTCGGTACCGAAGTGCCTATACCCGGTGGTGCGATGGAGGAGCTTGATGTGCTCGAAGTCACCAGGCCGGATTCAGCTCGAGAAACCATTGCCATCCACGCCAGGGCCTTCGCGACCGCCGGTGTATCGGAGGCATTTTCTCGCGTCGTCGGTGTCGTCGTGCAGCCGGGCGTGGAATTCGGCAACGAGAACGTCATCCCTTACGATCCGGCGAAGGCCAAGGCCCTCAGCGCCACGCTTTCCGATATGCCGGGCATGGTTTTCGAAGCCCATTCCACCGACTACCAGACTCGTGAGATGTTGCGCCAGCTGGTGTTGGATGGCTTTGCCATCCTGAAAGTTGGCCCGGGTCTTACCTTTGCGCTGCGCGAAGCATTGTACGGTCTGGATCAGATCGCCGAATTCCTGTTTGCCGGCAAGCGCTCCGAAATGCTGATCGCCACCGTCGAACGCGTGATGACCGCCGACCCGAAGAACTGGGACAAGTACTACCACGGCCCGGAAGCCGAAAAGCATATCCAGCGCCACTTCAGCTATAGCGACCGTATCCGCTATTACTGGCCGCATCCTGAAATCGATGCCGCGGTCGAGACGCTTTTCGACCTGCTGGATGGCGTCGAAATCCCTGAAATGCTGATCAGCCAGTATCTGGCCGGCGCCTATGTTTCGGTTCGTGACGGTAAGGTGGAGCGAAAGGCCCGCGCCCTGGCCCTCGCCGCCGTCGACCGCGTACTGGACGATTATTTCGAAGCCTGCCGCGCCTGACTGGTGCGGCTTGCGGGGACTCAGAAGTTTTGATTGAACTGTGTTAAACTGACCAGCAAAACGGGTGGACAGCATTGTCAGACAAACCCATCAATTCGCCCATCAAGACGATGGAGGACTTTTCCGAGTTTGTCGGATTGTCCCGCCCGACCGTATCCAAATATTTCAACGACCCGAACTCGGTACGCCCGAAAACCCGTGGGCTGATCGAGGTGGCGCTGAAGGACAGTGGTTTTCGGCCAAACATGTTTGCGGTCAATCTCAATCGCCGGCGCAGCAATATCATCGGCATCATCATTCCGAATTCCACTGATCCATTCTACATGGCCCTGACGCGCCGTGTCGAACTGATCGCCAATGCCGCCGGGTTTCTGGCCTTCGTGTTGTCTTCGGATGGCAATGCGGAGATCGAAGCGCGGGCGATCGAAACGCTGAAGTCGATGAACGTCGCCGGTGCCGTCATCGCTCCGCTCGGAGTACAGTCGCAACACGAAACGCTGAAGGCGCTCGGGAAATCCATCGCGCTGGTTTACGTCGACTCTCCGCTTGACGACACCTCGCCTTTCGTCGGCACCAATAACCGCCAGAGTTTTCAGCTCATCGTCGATTACCTCGTTCGCTCCGGCGAGCCGCCTTGCTATCTCGGCATGCCGCCGGTCAATACCAATGCCGCGACCCGCGAGACTGCCTATGTCGAGGCTATGCGGCAGCTGAAGATGGAGCCGGTCGTACTGGAGATCAGTCATGACGATGGCTGGGATTTCGAGCGGTTCGGCTATGAGGAAACGAAACGGGTTCTGAGGAGCAGTGGCTTCCCGACCAAGACTATTCTCTGCGCCAATGACCGCGTCGCTTTCGGGGCCATCGCCGCCGCCTATCAGCACGGGCTGAAGATCGGACACTCGGCCGCGAGCGATATCCGTATTGCTGGCCATGACGACCATCCGCTTTCGCTTTACGCATGCCCGCCAATCACCACGGTGGCGCAGAACTACAATGAAATCGGTCGTCTGGCGATGGATCTGCTGTTCCGCAAACTCGATGAGATCGAAGGTGCAGAGGCTGCGGACGGAAGCGAGCGTATCCTGCTCAACGCAGAAATCATGCTGCGAGATTCGGCCTGAGGGGTCTCGTTGGCAGGCAGCCATCATTGCGCTTGTTGCGGTCGATCAGGCTTACGGCATCAATCCAGGCGAGTTCCCCACAACAAGAATGTATGCCAGCGTTCGACAGAAACGGATCGCACGGAAACAGCTACGAACCGTGCGGTTGGCTATTTGTGATGGCACTGCTTCCGCCGGCGTGGATGTTATCACCAAATGGTGCTATTTTTGACGCTTCAAGTGAGGAGCTCATCATGCGGTCGACCATTAATCTCGACGATACACTCATCGAGAAGGCCAGATTCCTGACCGGTACAAAAGAAACTGCGGCCCTTGTGCGCCAGGCATTGGAAACTCTTGTCCGTGTGGAGTCCGGAAAGCGCCTCATCGCGCTCGGAGGAACGATGCCCGATGCCGAGGCAGCGCCGCGCCGCCGGAGCGCAAAGGCGAAGTGATACTCGCAGATACCTCGATCTGGATCGATCATTTTCGTCGCGTCGATGCGGAGCTGCGCAGGATTATCGAAGACGACCTTCTCCTTTGCCATCCAGCCGTGATCGGTGAGCTGGCGCTTGGCGGCCTCAGGGATCGCGGCAGCGTGATCGCTTTTCTGGCAGCGCAGCGCGCGGTCGCCGTCGCGACGCACGACGAAGTCATGACCATGATCGCGCGCCACAGTCTTTTCAGCATCGGCATTGGCTACACCGATGCTCATTTGCTGGCATCCGTCCTTCTTGCCCAGCAAGCGACCTTGTGGACGAGAGACAAGCGGCTGCGAACGGCCGCCGAAAAGGCGGGCGTTTCCCTGCACCTCCCCATAAATCGTCCCAACTAAAACCGTCTGCTCCCTGGACAACGAATTGGGCAGCCAATGCTTGAGCGAGATCGGCAGGATCGATAATCGAGCAAGAAGGCTTGGCTGGCTTCGACTTCCGATCCGCGCGACACGTGGGTCACGTTTGAATCACGGGAAACGTAAATAATTGAAATTCCGCCTGATTCGGTCCCCTCGAACTCGGAAGTGCAATGCCATTCGCATCGGTAACCGTGCTCAACGAACATACGCAAAAGCCTACAATCATCCATTCCATCGAAGAAGCCGCAGAATTCATTCTTTTTGACTGGCCCATAGTGCCAGGCGGCCTGATCACATCGGCCCGGCAAGCCTGTCTCGACGCCCTGCAAGGAAAAGTCGCGGACGAAATCGTGAGAGATTTGTTTATCGCTGCCGCCAGGGAAGCCGGCATACTCATAAGCACCGCATAGTTCAGCCACGGAATTCAGCTTGGGTCATGAAACATGGACCCAACTTGCAGTGATGATGTCGTTTCGTATCATCGAAAAGTCTTGGAAAACATCCGCGTCGTGACGCAAAATTCCAAACTCGCAGGCCATGTCCGGGTATATAACCCGGCAGGTGATCGAAGTTAACGGCGGCCAGTCAATGCCACAAGGAGAACGCCCTGTCATGCAATACAGAAAATTCGGCAATACGGAGCGCAAAGTATCGGAAATCGGCTTCGGTGCCTGGGCGATCGGCGGCTCCTGGGGCGAAGTCTCGGACGCCGGCGCGCGCGCTGCTCTCCATGCGGCACTCGATGCAGGCATGACCTTCATCGATACCGCGGACGTTTACGGAGATGGCCGATCGGAGCGCATCATCGCCGAGGTATTGCGGGAGCGCAGTGGCGACAGGCCCTTTGTTGCTACCAAGGCCGGGCGACGCCTGTCGCCCCATACGGCAAGCGGCTACACGCTGGAGAACCTGACCGCCTTCATCGAGCGTTCGCTGAAGAATCTTGCCACCGACTGCCTTGATCTGGTGCAGCTTCATTGCCCGCCGACCGAGGTTCTTTATCGCCCTGAGGTTTTCGAGGCCCTGGAGGAACTGAAGCGCGCGGGCAAGATCCGCAATTATGGGGTTTCGGTCGAAAAGGTCGAAGAAGGCCTGAAAGCGATCGAGTATCCGGGTATGGCCTCGGTGCAGATCATCTACAATATTTTCAGGCAGCGTCCCGGCAACCTGTTCTTCCGGGAGGCAAAGGCAAAGGGCGTGGCCGTCATTGCGCGCGTCCCTCTTGCCTCGGGCCTGCTGACCGGGAAGATGACCTCAACAACAAATTTTGCCGCCAATGACCACCGTGCGTTCAACCGGGACGGCTCGGCCTTCGACCGGGGGGAAACCTTCGCTGGCGTACCGTATGAGGTCGCGCTGGAGGTTGTCGAAGACATCCGAAAGCTGGTTCCGGACAACGTTTCCATGGCGCAGTTCGCACTGCGCTGGATACTCATGGAAGAGGCTGTCACCGTGGTGATCCCTGGCGCCAAGAACGCGGCACAGGCAGAAGCTAACGCTGCCGCCAGCAGCATCGCCGCGCTTTCGCCCGATACGATGGCTGCTCTGCGTGAAATCTACACGCAGCAGCTAGCTCCCCATGTCCACCAGCTCTGGTGACATCCTGCCGCCTTTCCTGACTTAACTTGATCGCAGCGACTCGAGCAGGGCGTCATGGAATCGATCGGGGTCCTGTATTTGCGGTGAATGGCCAAGATCCTCGAACTCCACGAGCTTGGCGTTGGGGATGGCCGCCGCGGCCGTTTTCCCCAGTTGCGTGTAGTCGCCCAGTTTCTTGGCAATGTCGTCCGGCGCGCGGTTGGCGCCGGGCGCCGTCTTGTCGGTCATGCCGATCATCATTACGGTCGGAACCTTGATCCGATTGAATTCGTGCACCACCGGCTGCGTGAATACCATGTCCGAAGTCAGCGCCTGGTTCCATGCTATAACGGCGCCACCGCTGCCTTGATACATACCGGCGCTCATACCGACCCAGCGGTCATATTCGGGCTTCCACTGACCGGAGTAATAGAATTTCTGCTGGTAGGATTTTATGCTGTCGAAGGTCGTTCTTTTCTCTGCCGCAAAGGCTGCGTCTATCGATTGGTACGGCACCCCCTGGGCTTTCCAGTCCTCGAGCCCGATCGGGTTGACCAGCACCATCCGTCCAGTCGATTCCGGATACATCAGCGCAAAACGCGCCCCCAGCATGCCCCCCATCGAATGGCCGATCACCGTGGCCTTCTCAATGCCCTGCTGCTTCAGCAATGCCTTGGTATTCTCCGCCAATTGATGAAAGCTGAACTGATACCTGTCCGGCTTGCTCGACTTGCAAAAACCGATCTGGTCCGGCGCGATGACCCGGTAACCGGCATCGTTCAGCACCTTGATCGTGGTCTCCCACGTCGCGCCGCAAAAGTTCTTTCCATGCAGCAACACGACTGTTTCGCCATTGGGCTTGTCGGCGGCAATATCCATGAACACCATCTCGAGTGGTTGTCCCTGCCCGGTAAAGCGAAACGTTTCCGTCTTGTAGGGATAATCAAAGCCTTCCAGCCGCGGCCCGTATTCTTGTCGTTCCTCAGCCATTGCGATCATTGAACTGCAGAACGTTAGGGTGCACATAAGGGCAACTAATTTCGTTGTCGGCATGGAGGCTCCTTGGGTTTGGCGGGTCATGTAGGTAGCGGCGACATAGGCGGCAGCGAGCATTGTTGCAACGGCGGATAACGCGTCTGTGAACGCCTCGTTGGCAGCGATCGATCGATTGAAAGAGTAGCCTGACGCTCGAGAGTGCCCGCGATTCCAATCTAAAGACGGTGGAAAAGGACACCGAACTGCGTATTCCGGACGGTGGGTACAGGCATCGACCTGCGGAGGGCTGCGATAAAGCCCGAATACGTTCTATCTCTCAATAGTATCGAAATCACGGGTTTGCAGATGTTTACGGTTGAGCACATCACTCTGGCCTTTGTCACCATGGTGGCGGCGTTCGTGCTTGGAGTGTTTGTCTATGTAAGCAGGGATAGAAATGGTCGACTTTCGATAGATCGCACCATGCTTGTGATGCTCCTGGTTCCCATTCTTTCGACAATGGCCATTTTCGCTATCGTGCTCTATGTGTTGGACTGATCTCATGGCTTGACGGCATAGCGATTGTCGTTGTTGCAAATGACCAATCCGGTAGATGCCCGCGTCCCGCGATGTGTCTCTCTTTTTCAAATCAGGAGGTCACGAGCCCTGATGCCGGCCACGACTTCGCCAGCAATCTGCCTAAGGTCTTCGCGGGAGGCGCCGTCGCATGCCTGGATTGAAAGGCCCTGCAGGACGGTGACAAGGTAGCGGGACAAGGAAGCGGCTCGATCCCGATTCAGCCAGCGTTCGAGTTTAAGGGCGATGGTGTCCCGCATCAAACCTCGGCGTTCCGCCAATTCACGTGCAAGGTCGGCATGGTCCTCGCTGCACTGGATCATGCCACCCGAAATCATGCAGCCGCGCTCCCCCTCTGGCGCCGTGACGGCATCGATGGCGCGCTCGAGGAGTGTTTCGACTGCTTCGCAAAGACTAGCCGGCTGCCCGAGATTGCTCACGGCTCTTGGCAGGCCAGTATATCGATCCAGCGCCTCGCGATAGAGGCCTGCCTTGCTGCCGAACGCTGAATAGAGGCTTGGCGGCGCAATCCCGATCGCCGCCGTCAGATCGTTAAGCGAGACTCCCTCATATCCATGGCGCCAAAACAGGCGCATGGCGGTATCGACCGCTTGGTCCCTATCGAAGGTCCGTGGTCCGCCCCGGCGTTTCTTCACTATCTTATCCATAGTGATCACTAAAGAGAGCTTGACAGAATAAAGCAAGTCTTTAGTTTGTAGTGATCGCTAAACATAAGGAATGCCTATTGTGAATTATCCGATATTGACGACACAGGGGAAGCCATCGCCTTCGGGGTTGAGCGGCAGCAAACCGACGCGTACCGGCCTTGCCTCGGTGCTGTTCGCATTATGGCTGGCAATATTGATCACGATCATGCCCTCGGTCACGATGGCTGGGCAAAAGGACTATATTGTAAGATCACCGGACGGTGTCGACATCGCGGTTCAGGAAGCGGGCAATCCTGCAGGTCCGCCCATCGTCTTCATCCATGGATTGCTCGGAAGCCATCTGAATTGGGAGAACCAGTTGGCCAGCCCCGATCTTTCGCATTACCGGCTGATTACTTTCGATCTACGTGGCCATGGGCTTTCGGGGAAGCCACGGGACGCACAGGCCTATAGAGATGGACGCCTCTGGGCCGACGATCTGCGTGCCGTGCTCGAGGCGACGAAGGCCGATAATCCGGTTCTTGTCGGCTGGTCGCTGGGTGGGGCGGTCGTTTCGAATTATATTGCAGCTTACGGAGATGACGGCATCGGCGGTCTGGTCTATGTCGGCGGCGTTGTTGAACTGAAGGCCGAGCTTATAACGTCGCACCCAGAGGTCTATGCGGGCCTTGCTTCGGACAAGCTGAAGGCTCATCTCGATGCAATGCGCGACTTTCTGGCGCTATGCTTTGCAACACCGCCAGACGAGGTGACGTTCGAGCGACTGTTGTCGAACGCGGCCATGGCATCATGGATGATGACCCGAACAGTGCCTTCCATGACGGTTTCTGCGGCAGACGGGCTACCCAAGATCACGGCCCCTGTGTTGATGCTCTACGGCGAGAAGGACGCCCTGGTCATGGTGCGACCGAGCCTCGAACGCGCGAAGGCACTCAACCCGGCAATTCGCCAGCAAATCTATGCCGATTCCGGGCATGCTCCATTCCTGGAGGAAGCGCAACGGTTCAATCGCGACTTGGCCGATTTCCGGGAACTGGCTACAACGCACCGACGGTAAACGGTGAGAACGCCATCGCCATTGTGGCGGGGTTACCGGCATCCTGGACCTTATATTCAAGGTCCAGGGTAGGATCAGATTATCTTGCGGGTCTCCAATCAGAGCGTTTCGGGAATCGGCTCCCAACCCATTGTGCCTTGTTTGAACTGGGGGATATGGGCAAGGCTGTGAACCAGATCGGCGTCGGCGCCGAGCACCGACTTCCATTCGTTCGCTTCCGTCAGGATTAGTCCGACACCAACGACATTGGCCCCGGCAGCGCGGGCCAATTGGATAGACCCCTTCAAACTTGATCCAGATGCAACAACGTCATCAACAACGACGGTCCTCCTACCCTCTAAAAGCGGTATGGACTGGCGATCGAGCAGCAGCTTTTGCTCGCCCTTTGATGTGATGGACGAAATAGGCTGAACGAGCGCATCGCCGAGATGGATTTTGGGTGACTTTTGAAGGATGACATATTGATCGAGACCCAAGGCCCGGCTCACTTCCATAGCCACCGGAATGCCGAGCGTCGCTGCACCGACAATGACTTCCGGTTGCAGCGGAGCCAGCCTTTCGGCGAGCTTTTTGCCGACATGTTCGCCGAACTTGATCCCAAGGTCGATCACCATCATCAAGGAGATCGCAAAATCCGGTTTGATCGCAACAATTGGTAGCTCTACGTCGAAACCTGAGACGTCGACCCGCCATTTTTTGCCGGTATGTGGTGATATCGATTCTGTTATTGTCATTTAGCCTTCTCCTGAAACGGCAATCGGGGCTCGACGCTCAGACCGACGTTTCGCCAGGTCGTTCGCTTCTGCCGCGTATCGAACCCATAAATGGCAAGCGCCAATGAAATTGCATGCGCCATTCTGATTGCCTGCACGAGCAATGGAACGCCGCGAGCCAAGGCAAAGCGCAGCCTTGTAAAGAACGGCACGTGATCAATCTCCATTCCCCTCGCCCGTTGTGCATCGCCGATACGCTCAAACTCTTCGCGCAACATGGGAATGATCCCGAACGTAAGCGATAGAACCAGTGTGACCATTGGCGGAAGCCGCGCCGCGCTGCATGCGGAAAGAATGGAACCGGGTGTGCTTGTTTCCATCACAAAGTAAAAGGCACCGGTTGTGGCGATCAGGCGGCATGCCATCTTGGTTGCAATTGGCAGGGCATCCATCCAGGACATTCCCTGCAGCATCAGGTTCAAGCACCAACTGATGATGACCAGGCCCGCCAGCAGTGCAGCCCCTTTCAGATAGCCGCGAAACCCGGGAACACGCGCAACCGCGAGAATTCCGATTACAACGACGACGAGAAGGAGGCTCATCGGCAGGTTCGGCGCCAGCCACGCCACGCCCATAATGGCGAATGCGACGAACACCTTGATAAAGAAATTCACATTGTTCAGCCAGGTCATGCGTGCTCCAAAACGGGCCTGGGTGGCATCCAACCAAGTTTCCGGAATGCGTCGGAGGTCCATACTTCGGACGTCTCGCCGTCAAATACCATTCTTCCCTCGTCCAGGATCAACGTGCGCTCTGCAATGTCATCTATCAATTCGAGATCATGTGAAATGATCAGTGCTGCCCTTCCCTGCTTCACGAGGTCATCAAGGAATATGTCCAGCATCCTGCGGCCTTCAATATCGCGTGCGAGGAGCGGCTCGTCCAGGATCGCAAGACTGCAGCCTGTCGATTCCACGCAAGCCAGGCCAAGCATTGCCTGCGCACGCGATGAAAGCGCGAACGGATTGTCTCCGGCATGGTCTGCCAGACCGTATTTCGCAAGGCTCAGCATGGCGTTGTCGATGACAGCCGCGTCCCGGTTCGGTTTGGTGCTGCCGGTGGCCGCAAAGATGACTTCATCGAGGACAGTCAGATTGAATAGAATGCGCCGCATGTTCTGCGGAAGATAACCCACACGTCGCGCACGTTGTGCAGGCGTCCAATGACCTGCATTCGCCCTATCGATATTGACTACGCCGTCCACGACCTTGCTAAGCCCAAGCACGGATTGGAAAAGCGTGGTTTTTCCAGCCCCATTGCGTCCTATCAATCCAACGATTTCGCCCGCTTGCAGCTGAAATGAAACATCCTGCAGGACATGCTTCCCATCGGACCTCGTCAGGCTCGACTTCAGCTTGGCGACCTCTATCAATGTCTCGCCCTTTGCCGCTGCATCTCGCCGCTTCTTCATGCGGCTCGGTGGCAAGACACCGGCGCTGAGCCAGCTTTCCGAGCCCCGCATCATTGACGCGCTCGAGAGCGGCTTCGATAGACGACCATCCTTCAGCAGGCCAATTCGGTCGGCAAGGGGCGCAAGCGAAACGGCGTCCTGGTCTGCGATAAGCAGCATGGGGATCTCGGTGCGAAGCTCCAATAGCGTTTCGACCAATCGGGAACGTGCCGAGGGGTCCAGGCCCGTTGTCGGTTCATCAAGCACCAGCAGCCGGGGCCTCGCCGCCATGGCTGCAGCGATTGCCGCCATACGGCGTTCACCGCCAGACAGGGTCAGAACTCTCCTTCCTCGAAGGCTGTCAAGCTGCAACTGGCCTGACAATTCACCGATCCGCTGCCTGATCTCGGACTTCTGAACCCCTCTGTTCTCCAGGGGGAATGCGATGAGATCTTCCACGCTCAGATCCCAGAGCTGATCCTCAACGTTTTGAAAAACGATGTTTACCGATGCGTATAATACCTTCTTGCCGACAGCTGAAAACGGTGTGCCGTTAAGCTCGATTTGGCCGCTGATGGTTCCAGGCCGGATCAGGTGCGGGATGATCCCCGCAGCCGCCGACAGCAGGGTGGTTTTCCCTGAACCCGCAGCGCCGCAAATGAGCACGCTTTCTCCGTCTGCAACATCAAGGGAGATGCCGGTGAGAACAGAAGGCTTCTCACCGAACCCTATCGTCAGTTCATTTATTTTGAGCACTACATCGCCTCAGGCGCATCCAAGCGAATAGGGAAGAAACAGCCGTGCCACCGGACAACACGTGGACGGCCTCTTCATGATTCAGAACCGGGTGAACCCGGAGCTGTGGGCGCTTTTCAGTATTTTCAATGCTGGAACGACCAACATAGGCGTTCCGATCAACATCGGCACAATGTCTGAAAGTCCAAGATAGAAAACCGCCCACCAGTAGGGAAATATGCCGAGATAAGCGAGGCTGGCAGAAACGATCGCGACCATGACGAGCCCGACAACCAGGCACACAAGCGCTATTTTTACGAGCGTTGCGCGGTTGAACTGGGTTCTGTCCGGATTGAACAAGAGACCGGGCACGAGCCCAGTCAACCCGACCATGATGCCATCGACAATCAGAGAATGAGCTGGAATGAACGTGCCCGCCAAGAGAGACCAGACGATCGTTCCCAAATAGCCACATATGAAGCCGCTTCGTGCCCCAAGGAGAATGCCGATCAACGGGGGCAGAAAAGCAAAGATCCGCCATTGAATGACACCGGGAACCAGTTGAATGGGATTGGCATAGGCCCACAAAACGCCGGTTGCCGCCGCAGCTACCAATGACAGCACTATCGGAAACAGGGTATTGCCGTCATCTGGCATTGCGGTAGTCGGTTGCATCATATCAACTCCTGGAAATTACGCTGATCTTATGCAAGCAAAAATCATGCCAGCCTCCGACCCAGGCGCCCATCGAGCTTTCTCGCCGACCGGGCCAATTCCGCATCGCCTACATTTTAGGCAATACCTCTCGCGCCTGCCCAGTTGTGCGTCAGTTACATCACTGTTGCGCGCCGCCGACTGGATGCTCTCCGGCGACGACATTGCCGCGCTGGAAGCTCTCGCCATCACCGCTGGTGTCAATGCACGCGGATGGCGGGAGAAAGAGATGCAGGTGCAGGATGGATAGTGGACACATCACTCCAGGACGAGTTTGACGTTGTCTCTGGCCTCGTCACCGCCGGCGCCATGGATTTGAATGATCTCAACAAGCCAATCGAATACGGTGGGCCCCTGCCCTTTTTGCGCTCGGCCTAGATCGGATTGCACAAGTTCCCGATTGCCGGGGTGACAGCGTGCCAGCCGTTTCTCCAACTGCCTTGCCGTTTCCGGATAGCCCAGATTTGCCCGAGATACCTCTGAATCGGCCCACCGAAGCACAAATCCCCCTGGGGGCGTGCCAAAGCCTCCGCGCAGGATGTCATTAAAGGCATCAAGACTTCTTCCCCAAGTTACACCCGGAACAAGTCGTTCGCTCACCTGATCGTAAAAAGCCTCAAGTGACGTGATCTTCGTGCCGTCGAGGATATATTCTTTGGTCATCGTTCAAAACTTAGCGCACATGGTTTCGTGTCGGCAACGGCTGAAGTAACTGTTCAGCCGGTGCGTCTATTCAGTGGACCGTTCCGGCCGGAGGAAGCATCGCCTGAAGCACCGTCAGCAGTAAGTCGGCAATCGTCTGTTCAGAATTGTTACAAAATGTCATTTGGCGTTACAGCCGGCAGCTATTCTTATTGGTCCTGAGCTCCGTCACGGATTAACTATAGTTTGCATCGCATTTTGGAGGACACGATGTTCCGGATCGATGAGAATGGCAAATTCCGTTACAACAAGACAGGGAATGTGGTCACCCCCGCAAATACCCAGCAGGAACGGGCGTTTACGAGCAGCATCAATCAAGCCCTGCAGGACAGGAAGAAAGCCGGCGGGTCCGGCAAAGTTGATCCTCTCGAAGAGAAAGTCGCGGTGGTCGAGGCTGGGGATGCGCCCGAGCGCATCGCACGCGACAACGGAATCACCCTCATTGAGCTTCAAAATGCCAACAAGGGTATTTTCGGTCCGAATGACGTGCTGCATCCCAACGAGGTCATCTTCATCCCGCAGCGCGATCCGGTTCTGACAGCCAGCAGCCCCAAGGACGTCAATGGCGTACCGGCGGACGAAAAAGCCTTCCTCAATGATTTGCGCGTGCGCGGTCGGGAAGTGCTGGAAGACAAGACATTGTCGCCCGAGCAGGCCGATGCGGAACGCCAGGATATTCAGAAGGATGTAAAAGCCTATCTCGATGCCCTCCCTCCCTCGGAGCGCCAGGCTGCGGCGAACCGCCTGCAGGCGGATGCGAGGACATGGAAGGACGCGGCTCCTGCCAGCACCGCGATCAGGAATGCAGCCGCTGACAGTTTCGGCGACGCACTCCATCTCAAGGGCAAAGAGGGCAAGAGCGGCGCGATTGCAACTGACGTGAAGTCCTATCTGGAAAGCCTTCCGCAGGGCGAGCGGGCGGCGCAACTGCAATATCTGTATGATCGCAACTGGCAGGATGCGGGATCGGCCCAGACGGAGATCGAGCAGGCCGCCAAGGATATGGGCATTCGACTGAGGGAAAGTGGCCATACCGGATCGGAAGCGGAAAACACGGCGCGCGGCATCATCGACAAGGCACGCGCCGCTGGAGGACCGGCCGATGTCAAGAAAACCTTCACGGATCTGTCGCAGGGCCAGCCGCCGGAGGTGCAGCTTGCGCTGAAGCAGAATCCCGAAGCGGTCCAGCTTGTGCGCGATGCCGAAAATCAGCAGAAGGTCGATACCTGGCTGGATGGCAAGGAGCTCAAATATACGGACGGCGTGGAAACGGTCATGAAAGCCCTCAAGGGCGAGGACGGTGATCTCGGCAAGCTGGATGAGCGCACGAAGAAATACCTCCTCGACAAGGTGCTTGCCAAACTCGACACGGATAGCGGTCTGTCGGACATCAGCTATCTCGCCGAGGCGGCGAGCCGGTCCGATGACCCGGCATTGCGAACCATCGTCAGTGAGCGGATGGCCGCGCGGGCGGCAACCCTTGCCGCACCAGAATCCGGCGGGCAACCCGGTCAGGAGGACAAGTTCAGAGCACGCTATTTTGCCAATCAGGCCGTCCGGGCAAGCACACCTGCGACGGTCGGCGAGGATGGCAAATACGATATGTCGTCGCTGCGAAGCGCAATTGAAGCGCTCGGCCCGGAAAAAGCTGCCGCTTTCATCCAGTCGATCGGCTTCAGGACGGAGGCCGACACTGGACAGACAACCATGGACCGCACGAATTCGCTGCAGGCGGTTCTCATGGCGGTGAATTCGGGGGGCCATACGCGCACTACAAGCGCGGTTGTCCAGAATGTCTTTGCGCTCTCCGATACCTATAGCCCGACCTTGCGCTCGAATCCCGAGGGTGGCCCGGGTGAAATGGCCACAGCCCTCGCCCGCGAGTGGTTCCCGGACGATGCCCGGACGCGCGATGCGGAGGCTCGTCGCCTTCAGTCCATTCTCGATACCGACCAAGGGCGCGAATTGCTGTTTCCGGGAACCGGTGACGACGTCTCGCTGTCCCTCGGGGCGCGTGCCAATGCGCTCGCCATCGTCCGTTCAGACAGGAACATCAATGCCGACACCCTGAAGAAGACCGATGATCCCTGGCAAAATCCGGTTTTTGTCAATCCGCCTGCGCAGGAGACCGCAGGTCAATATCTGGAACTGCGCGGCAATGCGCCCATGGTGCTCAAGGGCACGGACCTTGAAAACACCATCGGCACCGCCATGGGCTCGAAACCGGTCATTCCGGAGGGCATGTCGGATGAGGACATGCAGGCCAAGGTGGCCAATGGCGAGCTCTCGCTCTTTGGCGGTGAAGACAACAAGCCCGTGCAGACAATCGCCGACCAGATTCGCAGGACGGCCGGCGGAGGCGACATCGCCGTCACGGTGCTGCCGATCCAGTATTCCAGCAGCCAGACGGGCACAGTGACATTGCCATTGTTCCGGGTATCGACAGCCGGTGGCGACAAATTCGTCGATAATCTCGGTCGTGAATACAAGGATTTCAACGACTGGAAGGCCAATAATCAGCTGCCTCCCGGTGCAATGACCTATCCTGCCGATGGTCAGCTTACCCAGAATCCGGATGGATCGGTCAAATTGTCCGGTCCAGAGAACACGCCGAAAACCGTCGACACTTTCGGCGAGCATGTAACCGAGATCATCGACAAGGCCGCGCTGGTGGGCGGCATCATCGTGGGCGCGGCGGTCATCATCGGAACTGGCGGTGTCGCAACGCCCATCGTTGCCGGCGTCGGTGTTGCCGCCGCCGGCTGGGGGGCCTATCGCGCCGGGACCCAGCTTGCCGACCGCGCTGAACATGGCCAGTCGATCAATCCCATCACGGATGCCGACGCGCGCATGCTCTGGCTCGACGGCGTATCGAGCATCGCCGGAGCGGCGGCGTTCGGAAGCGCCGCGAAACTGGCGAACATCGCATCGAAAGGCGCGACGCTTACCCCGACAATGGCGCGTATTCTCGGGTACGGCACGGCCATTTCAAACACTGCGGATGCGGCGGCCATCGCCAATATGGCCCACTACAGCGCTACCAATTGGGGCTCCATGTCCGGCGAGGAAAAAGCATCCGCCATCCTCTCCATGGGCTTCTGGGGCACGACGATTGGCGTGAACATGTCACACGGTCCTTCGCCGACCCCGCGAAACATTGCAGGCATGTTCAACCCCGTCACGCAGACGCGGAATCTGCTTGCGGCCTATGAACCGACCGTCGTCAAGAATCCGCAGCTCCAGGGAAACGAGATTCGCATCGTCGATGACCCGTCCGGAAACGGCGGATTTGTCATCGAGGCCGGCCCTTCCGCCTCGCAGGCGGATATAGCCAATCACAGGCGCGTTGCCCGGCTGATGTATCAGAACAACGGGTTCCAGGGAAATCTGCGAAGCTTCCTCGGCGCCGACGTCGCAAAGCCCGGCACCAAGGCCTATCAGATCCAATTCGAACTGGAAAAATTGACCCCCAAGCTGCAGCAGTTGCGCCAGGATCTGCAGAAGCCGGGCCTGTCGGATTACGAAAAAGCCCAGATTTCAGCCGAGATCGGCGATTATACCGGCTATCTTTCGGGACTGCAGCGCATCGCCACCGATCCGAAAATCACCGACCCCTCGGTCATAAAGCAGCCCTCCACCGGCCGGGAAATTGCCCGCACGGACGGGCCGGACGGCGGCCTGAAAGGCTCGTCGCAAGAGGCATATGACGATTACATTGCTGCCAATAACCTCAACCCGTCAGACTATGTCTGGTACAGGCAGCCGGGCGTCAATGGCAAGCCGGACAGGCTTGCCCTGCGCCGCACCAATGCAAGCAGGCACCTGCCTGAACTTGAAGTCGTGACTGAACCTGGCAAGCCCCCGGTCGTCCAACCGAAACCGACCATCAAACCGCAGAATCAGAAAATCGGCGATGCTGCGGAAGATTTTGCCATCAAGGACTTCAAAAAACGGGGCTATACGACGATACTCACGGCCAAGAACCCGTCCGGCCACGGGGTCGATATCTTCATGTACAACCCCAAGACAAGGCAGTATATCGTAGCCGAGATCAAGGCCAACAGTTCGAAGCTCAGCGCCGACCAGCGTCTCGGCCCGACTTACGCTCTTGACCGCATGCTCGATGCCGCAGAAGGCAATGGAAGCTGGGCTGCGGCATCGCCGGCAGACAGGTTCCGAGCCGAGGAGGCACTCCAGACACTCACCTCCGGCGAGCCCATGGACAATGTCCGTTACCTCGTCATCCGCTATGACGTCGATCAGACCACATTTGCCGTTTCCAACCCGCGTCACGCCGACTGGGCATCGCCCGACGGCTCCGGAGCGCCCGACGACGGGCTGGCGGGCGATACATATGGCTATCTGCTCACCCAGGGCGGCCCGCCGGAATTTGCGGAAACGCCAGCCTGGCAGATGGGCGATGGCGTGCCCTGAGCGCAGTTCCATGGCGAGACACAAGCTGCTGGAGCCTCCGTCGATGCGACGCTGCCCTCAACCAGCAGCGTTGCATCGCGGCTATCCCTTCACATATCCTCGACCTTCAACGATCTGTCCGTCCTGAACGCGCATGATGTTTACCCCCCGAACCCGATCCGCCGCGCTCTCGCCCCAACGGAGCCGCCAGCGGATGATGCCGCGATCCTCGCTGGCCCAGATATCCTCGGCTTCGAAGACGAGGTTCGCCGAGGATGCGATCCCCTTCCAGAAGTCGAGGCAGGCCGCACGCCCTTCGTAGCGCGCGCCATCGGGTGCGGGCGTGGTATTCTCAAGGACACAGCCGTCACCAATCAGATCATCGAGATCTTCGGGGCGATGCTTTTCGAACGCATCATGGAAACGGTTGACGATTTCGAGGGTCGTCTTGCTGTCGGCATTCATCTTTTCACCTCCTGAAATCCGGGCCTGGAAGGGCTTTTCGGCTTTGTCGGTGCGATAGAGGCTTACTGCCACTTCCCGCGGCTTCGCTCGCGGTCCTCCTTTCGCGACCTTGCGCCAGGCGTCCAGCGTGGTTTGGTCGCGCCAGCATTCGAATAGATTGACGCGCTCCGGATCGACCGCATCCGCACTTATGGAGAAGTCGAGGCAGCCATCTTGCGCTCTCGCGCGTTGCACCATGCCCTTGAAGGCTTCCACGGCACGGTCCCGCTTCTCAACGTCGGTGCGAGTGTAGCCAGCGATGATAATCATGAGCTTTCCTCCTTGAAACGCTGATGGATTGTTGCTGTCACTCCGGCAGCGGCGTCGATAGGCCGGGGATTTTTGAGTACCCCAGCGCCTCGACGATCAGGCCGTCACGGACGTGCATCAGGTTGACGCCACGGACCGAGTCCCCGGCGCCAAAGTTGAAACGCCAGCGGATGATGGCGCGGTCGCCCATTGTGATCGTGTCTTCGACGTCGAAATGCGCAACCGGGTCATTGGCCAGGGCTTCCCAGAACGCGAGGCAGGCGTCATGGCCTTCGTATCGCGTTCCGTTCGGCGCCGGCTGAATAGACTCCATCACGCAGTCAGGGGCGATCAGGCCCCTGAGTGTCTCGGGCGTGTGATCGCGGAACGCCTGGTTGAATCGCCGCATGATCTCGGCTGTGTCGCTCGTCTGCATGATCTCCTCCTATCCAGACAGGTCTGTCTATTTGCAGCATACAGACCTGTCTGTTAGAGTCAAGTGCATGGACAAGACCGCTTCGCAGAACGACACCGGAGCAAGCGCCGCACGTCGCCGCCTGCTCGATACGGCCACCCGTCTCTTCTATACCGAGGGCATTCGCGCCGTCGGCATCGACCGCATCATCGCAGAGGCCGGCGTGGCCAAGGCGACCTTCTACAACCACTTCCCGTCAAAGGATGATCTCGTCCTGTCCTATATCAAGGAGCAGGACCGGCTTGGGCGGGATGCCGTTTCAGCGCTTCCCGAGCAACCGCCGCGAGCGATGATCTCGGCTGTCATGGGGCGGATCAGCGCGGCCGTGGTTGCCGGCGGCTGGCGTGGGTGCCCGTTTCTCAACGCGGCCGCCGAATATCCCGACCCGACAAGCGCTGTGCGGCAAGCCATCGATGCGCGCCGTACCTGGCATCACGATGTCCTGCGGGAACTTCTGCTGGCAGATGGCGATCCCACTCCATCCGTTACTGCCTCGCTGCTCGTCGCCCTGTCGGACGGCCTGCTCGAAGCAGCATATCTCGATGACCCGAAGGGCGTACCAGCCCTTGTCGCCGAAGCGCTGGAAAGATTGCTGGCCAGGCGTTGAATTACAGTTCCGTTGAATAGCGGCACCAGTCAACCCGGTTTCCGTTTTGACTGCGGCGGGGGATCTGCCTCGCTTCATCTCGGTGAGAAGGAGCAACAAGGGTGAAGAAAGAGCATATTGCGCTGCCTGCTGATCCGGCCGACGCCGACGATTTCGACGTGACGGCCGAAGCCATGGACCGGGGCCAGCGCGCCCGCCTGATCCGCAAGACGAGAACCGGGCTTGGCCTGTCGCAGCCCGAGTTCGCCAGCCGGTTTCCGGTTCCGGTCGGCACGCTACGCGATCGGGAGCAGGCGCGGGTAACCGCGCCAGATTTCGCTATCGCCTATCTGAAGGTGATCGGCCGGCATCCGGACATGGTGGCGAAGGCGGTTGCATAGCTGCTCTCACCGGCAGGCTTCGGCCAGCCGGTCAGCATAGCGATCCGCCTCGGCCCTTAGCGCCTCGGGTGGCAATTTGTCCGCCTTATATATGACGAAGGGCGGCGACCATTCAAGACCACAGCGATTGGCAGTGGCCCGAAGCGGCGCAAACAGTGCCTCGATCTCGAACATGTTGCGTCCGCCCGGCCGATAGGCTTCCGGCACATTGCCCGCAGTGGCCGCCACCATCAGTTGGGTCCCTTCCAGCACGCGGCCTTCCGTCTCATAGTTGACATAGAACATGCGCGTGAGCACGGCGTCCTGCCACGCTTTCAGCAAGGGCGGCGTCGAATACCATTGCACGGGAAACTGGAGCACGATGCGCCCGGCGGCGAGCAGGCGTGCCGCCTCGCTTTCACCGTCGCGGAACATATCGATGCCGTCGGGATAGGCAGATTGCATGTCGACGATTTCGACATCTGGCAGCCTCGCCGCTGCCGTAGCCATGGCGGCATTTGCCTTCGACCTTGAGAGGTCGGGATGGAACAGGAGGATGAGTGTCTTGCTCATGATCGCCTCTCTTTTGGGCTGAGATGGAGCGACGATTGCGCTGCACGAAAAATTACTCCAATCGATTTTTATTATAATCTATTATCGGTTCCATGAATTTAAGAACGCTCGACCTCAATCTTCTCGTCATACTCGACGCACTACTGGACGAGGCCCACGTCAGTCACGCCGCCGAAAGGGTCGGCCTGTCCCAGCCGGCAGCTTCGGCCGCGCTGCAACGCTGTCGCCTTCTGTTTCGCGACGAGCTTTTGGAACGCGGTCGCGGGACCATGCGCCTGACTCCGAAGGCCAAGGCGCTGCGCGCGCCGCTGAAATCGCTGTTGGCTGGTGTCGTGGATCTGGTCGACCCGCCGGAAGTGCCGCTGAGCGAGATACGCCAGACCCTGCGCGTTACGATGGCGGACTATCCGGCGTTGCTCGTCATCGCGCCCATGCAGCAGCAACTTCAACATTCTGCGCCGGGCATAGACCTTGTGGTCCAGCCTTGGCACGGAGCCGACGCCGCCCGTGTTCAATTGGTGGAAGGAACGACCGATCTGGCCATTTCCGTTTTCCCGCCTGCGGACGACGAACTTCATCGGGAGGAACTGCTCGTGGAGCACTATCTGGTCGCCATGCGTGAGGGCCATCCCATAGCCAGCGACTTCGAGCTCGATACCTGGCTGAGCTATCCGCACATCCTCGTCTCCGGCCGGGGCGACACGCGAACCCCGCTAGACGCCGAACTCACCAGGCGCGGGCTCGCCCGGCGCGTCGGTCTCGTCGTGCCAAACTTCCAGCTTGTCCCGTCGCTCCTTCAGGGCTCGGACATGATCTCCATGCTGCCTTCACGCGTTGTGGCGACCCAAGGCGGACTTGTCTCTTTTCCGCCGCCGATCCCAATCGCCGGCTTCCCCCTCCATCTCGCTTGGCACCACCGCCGGCACACGGATACCGCGCTTCGACACGTTGCCGCAATAATCGCATCGATCCTGCGGGAGAACTGACAGCACGGACACCGCGCCCGCAGCGGCTTGCAGGATCAGGCGCAGGCATTGAAGCTACCCCACAGGCAGTGGGTTGGTGGCAAGGCTGTGGGCCTTGAACGGGGGCACAACTGGCCCACGTGGTGGGATAGATTTTCGGCCTAAAAAAATATTTTGCCCTGCAAGCCGCTGATTTCGCTCATTCTTCGCCCCGGCACGCAAAAAAACTTATCCCACCTGTTTGAAGCCGGGTTATTCTGTGCAGGTCCTTTCCAGTGGGGGAGCAGCTTCCGGTGCTGTTTCGATTGCTGGGGAAGGATGGCGTTGCCGGAAGATCGGAAGTGACAACCCCGATCGGCCAGCAAACTGCAGAAGGAAACGGAGGTGGCGCTTCGTTTTCCGGGTTGTTGCGTCCGACAAACGCAACAATGGCAGGCAAAGACGTCGCGGGCGGTCTTCGGACCTCGACCCTGATACCACTACTGACGCGCTGAAGACCGCCCGTCTCCCCCCATTTTCAATGACCAGACGCGATTTTCGCGGGCGTGGTGCGGATTTTCCGTATCCAATCACCTTGCTCGTGGTGAACCCGCATCAGGCGCCAGCTGCGCCAGCCGGCCGCCTGACAGGTCAAGCGCTTCCCGTGCGCAAACTTACAGCGCCGATGGCCCCTGTTCGCTTCCGCTTTGACAAAGCCTCCTTGCATTGAGAAGCCCCCACCCGAATACAGGGTCTCTCCCGGGCTCTCCCATGTCATCGGTAAATTGTCGTATCCTTGCTTCCAGTCTCGCCGGCGACATATCCGTTTCACCGGCAATCAGCAGCGAGACCGCTGCCGTTACGAAGGGAGTGGCGAAGGATGTGCCGGTTTTCTGGCGTGCGCCGGTTATCGACGCCGCGGTCCAGACACCAACGCCGGGAGCGGCAATGTCCACATGGTCTCCACGCACCGCCCGACGATAAGGGTTGCGCGCCTTGTCGACCGCGGTAACCGCGATCACGTCATCATAGGCCGCAGGGTAGACGGGCTTTGCGTTCGGTCCATCATTGCCGGCGGCAGCCACCAGGATCATTCCCCGTTTGGTCGCCGCTTTCACCGCGCTCTCCAATAGGGTATTCGCCGGGCCGGTCAGGCTCAGGTTGACGACCCTGACATCACGCTGAACGAGCAGGTCCAGCGCGTGCACGAGGTCATAGATGCTGGCGATATCGGCAGACTTTCCGAACCGCCGAAAGGCATCGACAGCGACAAGCTCCGCCCCGGGCAGGAGGCCCGGAACACGGCTGTCGGACGTACCGACCAAAAGGGCGGCGACGGCAGTTCCATGCTGCGTGCCCGAACTTTTTTTCCCTTGGCCCTGATCAAGGCGGATGACTTCAAGCCGGGAATTGACCAATGTCATGTGGTCGGCATTGATCGCCGTGTCGATGAGACCGATACGGTGCGGCTTTGCGCATCCGGCGCCATCGCCCTTTGGCCATCCAACGATCTCACGCACAAGCGTGCAACCCTTGCCGGCGCAGCCTGACCTGCTTTCCGATTGCGGCCGATAGAAATGGTTCAGGTCGACGGTTGCCGTGGCATCGCGGGCAGCAACGGCAGCGCGCGCCGTTTCGAGCGTCATCCCTCGCGGCACGGTGAGCCGCACCATTTCGCCGCCGGCGAGCGACAGCTGGACACGATCGTCAACGGCAAACCCTTCCTGGACCAGCCCGGCGATTGCGTCTTCCTGCAGGCCTATCGCGACGAGCTCGTTCGGCGCCTGCGCCGGAACCGGGGCCGGGCGGCGTATGGGTGCACGGCGCACGGGTTCACGACGCTCGCGGGAAGGCCGACGAATGACCGGGCGCGGATCAGGCAGGACGTCGCGATAATACCGGGGACCGTCATCATCATCGTCGTCGTCATCATCGTCATCATCGTCGGCAAATGCCGCCGGAATGGTGAAGCCGGCCTCACTCAATGGCAGCGGCATCACCATCACCGCTCCCAGGGTGACTGCGGCAGTGAGGAGGCGCAATGGTTTCAGTTTCAAAATGAGCAGCACGGTCGGTCTCCTGTAGCGACATCCCAGTCCAGGTGCGCGGCCTTGGAAGCGCTTTCGATTAGGCTAACAAATATATACTCCTGGTCTGGTTCGGAATTGAAATCCGCTCCGTCCTTGCCGGCACAGTGAGACGTATTTCAATTCCACCACCCTCGTTATACGTTTGACTCGACAGCTTATTCCCCGGCGTGCAAAAAAAGCCGGATGATCGACGACATGCAGACAGTGCCGGAACGGCTGGTTGCCTTCCTGCCGAACCTCAGGCGTTTTGCAATTTCAATCTGCCATTCCCGGGAATTGGCGGATGATCTTGTGCAGACCGCCTGCGAGCGCGCCATCCTCGCGGCCGACAGCTTTGTGCCCGGTAGCCGGTTCGATGCCTGGATGTTTCGCATCCTGCGCAATCTGTGGATCGATCAATTGCGCCGGCAGAAAACCGCAGGGCCGCACGATGAGCTGGAGGACGCGTGCGACGTATCGGTTCCATCCGGCGAGGCCGCATCGCTTGCGCGCATGGATCTGCTCGAAGTCACCGCTGCCTTGCAGAAGCTGCCGGACGAGCAGCGCGAAGTGCTCGTGCTGGTCTGTGTCGAGGAACTCAGTTACCGCGATGCGGCCGAGGTTCTATCGATCCCGATCGGAACGGTGATGAGCCGCCTTGCCCGGGCACGGAAGAATCTTGCGGAAATGACAGGAATAAGTTTCGGGGAAAAACGTTCGTCCGATACGAAAAGGGGCGTTGCATGACCGGACACGATTTTGACGATGAGACGTTGATGGCTTTCGCCGACGGCGAACTGGAGGAAGCCCGAAGTCTTGCGCTGGAGGAGGCGCTTGCCCATGACGAGGCGCTGGCCCAACGGCTCGCCGTTTTCCTCGACAGCCGTCGTCTGGTGGGCGACACGCTGAAACCGCTGATCGATGAGCCGGTGCCGGAGGCACTGCGCGCTTCGGTGCACCGGATGGCGGAGGAGGCAAAGCGCCAGACGCCATCGCAGGACAGTATCGTTCCGTTCCGGCCGAAGCGGCAGCCGGCGACGTGGCGCTGGCTCATGCCGATCGCGGCTAGTCTCGTGGCCGTGGTGGCAGGTGTTGTCGGTTTTTCACTGGGCCGCATGGCTCCATCGACACCTGGCGTGGGCGCGGAGATCGCAACCGCCCTCGACAGGGAGGCTTCCGGCCGGGACGTAACGCTTGCCGCCTCGAACCTGGTGTTGCGTGTCGTCGCCTCGTTCCGCGACGAACGCGGCGAGCTTTGCCGCGAATACGAGCTGAAACAGCCGGAAAGCAGCACGCTCACCATCGCCTGCCGCCAGAACGGTGCCTGGGCGACGCGGCTGGCACTGACGACACCGCGGGCCGATGGCTACGTGCCTGCCTCATCGCAGGAAACGATAGATGCCTATCTCTCGTCGATCGAGGCCGGCGCGCCCCTGTCGCCCGAGGAGGAACGGGCAATCCTGGCACCCTGAACGAATATTTGGCTGCGGTGGGAATAAGTGTGTCCCCGCGCCGTTCTTCCCGCATCGGTTCACGCGGAGAACAGCCATGGAACTTGCACTTCTAAAGAAGCCACAGCCTCGACTGACCTTTCTTTGCCGCAAGGACGACGAGGGGGTTATTCCAGCGCCCGTACGCGCCAAGACAGCCCTGCCCGACTGGTTCCGCCAGCTGCCGCCCGTCGACGCAGCGCATGTTTCGCCCACCAATAGCGGACTGACGGTGAAACGTTGCATGCCCTTTCTCGACGCCATGGCGGCGGGCTGGGTCATCGGCCTTGCGGCAACGGTGCGCATGGAAATCTCCGACGGCGGAAAGACGGTGGATTGCGGCTGGGATTTCGACCGCACGCTCGTCAGCAATCATGCCAGCCATCAGGTTGCCGGCAATCCGCGGGAGCCGCTGCCGCCCTGCAAGTTTCACAATTATTGGACCATCCGCACACCTCCCGGCTGGAGCTGCCTGTTCGTTCCGCCGCTGAACCGTCCGAACGGCATATTTGAGATCGTGGCCGGCGTCGTCGACACCGATACCTACCAGTCGGAAATCCACTTCCCGTTCTTCGCGACCGGCGAGCCAGGCCTGCATGTTCTCGAACGCGGCATGCCGATCGCCCAGGTCATTCCCTTCCGCAGGGAGACATCGGACCTCGCCGCGGACATTCGCGCCGAGAGCCGGGCAGAGGGCAATATTCGCCAGACCATCCTGCGCAAGACATTGGCATCGGACGGCTGGTATCGCCGGTTCGCCCGCGCGCAGAGATGATCCTGACCGGATGGGTTCGTCGATCCGTCGCCACCGGTAGCGGCGGCGCTGACGCATGTCCCCTTAAGCTGCGTATGGGCTGCGTAATCGATTGAGAATGTTTTATTTTTCGGGAATAAGAAGCGCCCGCAGCCGTTTCTCCCCCGCAGCCAATGAGGCTGTCATTCGAAGGAGAAACGACATGAAAAAGTTCATCGCAATCCTGAGCGCATTTCTGGTCGCCGGCGCCGCGGCGCCCGTTCCCGCCGCCGCTGACGACGCGGTTCACCGCTTCCTGCAGAAGATGACCCGAAGCAACAAGGCTGGCGATGCTCGCTATAATCGCGATCGGCACGACGACAAGCGCGGCGGTTGGAGTTCCAGTCGCAATTCCAACAGTTCGTCGAATTCCTCCCGAAACTCGAGCTCGAATTCGAACTCGAACAGCAGCTCCAACTCGTCGAGCAATTCCAGCTCGAACAGCTCGTCCAATTCCTCGAGCAATTCAAGTTCGAATTCTTCCTCCAATTCATCGTCCGACGACGATTGAGACAACCGACAGACCGAAAGGAGGGCGATCGTGGCCCTATATTCAATCGCCCCAGTGGGACCCCACGCCGACCGGCGTGGGGAACCGTCCGCGCCACCTGAGCGCACGGTGTCGCTCGCCGGCGTCAAGCGGATCGTCGCAGCAATCATCCTCGCTTTCAGCGCCGTTCTGATCTTCCTCGCTATCGACGGGCTGACGATGAACATGCGGCTGACGCTGGCGGTTTTCGTCACGACGATCATCGCCTGGACCGTTCTCGACTTGCCGGATACGCCCGTGGCGCTTGCGGGGGCGGCTTTCCTGCCGGTTGTCGGTGCAATCGACGAGGAGGTGCTCTATCGCTCGCTCGGCAATGACATCGTCTGGCTGATGCTGGCTGCATTCGTCGTTGCGGGGGTGCTCCGGCAGGTCGGCGTCATCGAGCAGGTCATCCGCCAGCTTCTCGCCCGGATTGCCACCGTGCAGGGCCTTTTCTGGGCGCTGACACTGTTGATCTTCGCAACGGCCTTCGTCATTCCTTCGACCTCGGCGCGCGCCGCCATGATGGCTCCGGTCTATCTCGGCATTGCAGCCGCAATCGGCAATGCGCGGATCAACCGCGCGCTCGCATTGCTTTTCCCCTCGATTATCCTGCTTTCGGCGGGCGCGTCCCTGATCGGCGCCGGTGCTCACCTCGTCGCCGCCGGGACGATGGAGCGATTGCGCGGGCAAAGCCCCGACTTTCTGGGATGGATCGCACTTGCCGGCCCCTTCTCGCTCCTATGCTCGCTGCTCGCCTGCCATGTATTGCTGCGCTTTTTCCTCACCCGCGAGGAACGTTCGATCAAGATCGCAGAGCATAACCTCGACAAGACCCGGGTTCCGCTGACGCGTCAGCAATGGACCGTGCTCGCGATCACCGGTGCAATGATCCTGCTTTTTGCCGCGCAGCCGGTGCATGGCATCGGCATGCCGCTCATCGGCATTGCGGCCGCGCTTCTCCTGGCCAACCAGAAAGTCTCTGGCCTGCCGCTGAAAACGGCGCTCAAAAGCGTCGAATGGAACCTCCTGCTCTTCCTCGCAGGCACGCTGGTCATCGGCGAGGCACTGCTGGAGACGGGCACCGCGGAGCATCTGGCCCAACGGATGGTCGATCTTGCCGGCGGCAGCATCGCGGCGTGGCCGGTACTCATTGTTGCGTTCGCCGCAATCGTGGCAACGCTTTCTCATATCATCATCACGTCGCGCACGGCGCGGGCGACCGTCCTCATTCCCGCCCTTGCCTTGCCGCTTGCAGCCCTCGGGATCGATCCGCTCAACCTCGTTATGGTCGTCACGCTGGCAAGCGGTTTCTGCCAGACATTGATGGTATCCGCCAAGCCGGTGGCACTCTTCGGCACGATGGATCCGCAGCCGTTTGGGCAGGCCGACCTGTTCCGGCTCGCGGCTTACCTGATCCTGCCCTTCGTGGCGATGCTCGTCGTCTTTGCCACCCTCGTCTGGCCACTGCAGGGTTTGCCGCTGCGTTGAATGCAATGAAAACACAGATGAAAAGGCCACATCGAGTGGCCTTTTTTATTAGCCGCATAATTTATTTTTGATTTGTTGGAATAGGTTTCGAGCCATCCCGTTCCTCCCCTGTCACATTATTGTCATAGGTAAAGGAACACTCCCATGTCTTTCACGGTTCTCGTCGCACCCTCCGGTTTCAAGGAAAGCCTGTCGGCGGATCAGGCAGCGGATTGCATCGAAAGCGGCGTCCTGCGCGCCTATCCCGGCGCTACCGTCATCAAGGCGCCAATGGTCGATGGCGGTGAAGGTTTCACCAGGGCCCTGGTCAAGGCCACCAACGGCACGCTCTACAACCTGACAGTGACCGGCCCCGTCAACGATCCGGTCGAGGCACATTTCGGTTTCCTCGGCGGCAGCGATACGCCAACCGCCGTGATCGAGATGGCCGCTGCTGCCGGGCTCAGCCTCGTCCCGCGCGATCAGCGCAATCCCTGCCTGACGACGAGCTATGGCGTCGGCGAACTGGTGCGTGCCGCGCTGGACCGGGGTGCGCGCCGTATTCTTCTCGGTTGTGGCGATAGCGGCATCAATGACGGCGGCGCCGGTATGGCCGAAGCGCTCGGCATCCGGTTTCTTGACGGGTCGGGCGATCCCCTGCCTCGTGGCGGTGCAGCACTTGCCCGGCTCGGCACCATCGATATCAGCGGCTGCGACCCGCGCCTCGATGGCGTGCGCATCGATGCGGCCGTCAACTGGCATAATGTACTGCTTGGCGAGCGCGGCGTCGCCCGCATCTTCGGGCCACAAAAGGGCGCGACGCCGACGCAGGTGGAACTGCTTGTTGCAGCCATGGAGAGATATGCCGCGGCCATCCGCGACACGACAGGCATCGAAGTCGGCATGGCGCCCGGATCGGGCGCATCCGGGGGGCTGGGTGCTGCGGTACTCGGGCTCCTCGCCGGCAAGCTCCACCCGCGCTACGATATTGTCATGCAGTATCTTGAGCTGGATCGGTTCATTGCGCAGGCCGACCTTGTCATCACCGCGGAAGGGAGCCTTGACGGGCAAACGCCTTTCGGCAAGGTGCCTGCCGAAGTGGCGGCCCGGGCGAAAACTGCCGGCGTGCCGGTGATCGCGCTTGCCGGAACCATCGGCAAGGGCGTGCGCCTCAATTTCGAGCACGGCATTGACGCCTTTGCCTCGATCCTGAGCAGGCCCTGCTCGTTGGAGGACGCAATCTTCAGTGCCCCGAAACTACTCTCCAGGGCAGCCGAGGATGCAGCTCGCATGGTGATGGTCGGGATGAAACTCGGGGCAAGATGGCGCCGGGTTGCGTGACATGCTCTGGAATTATCGCGCTGCCCAGCCTGGTCAAGCTGGATGTTGCTGAACACTCAATCCGCCGTCGATGGTCAAGCAGGTCGCATTCATGAAGGGACATTCATCTGAAACCATGAAAACGGCCGCCATCGCGATCTCTTCGGGGGAAGCGATTCTTCCTCCTGGATGCAGCTTCATCGTTTCCGCCTTTGCCGCCTCGGGGTCTGGGAAGCTGTTCCAGTAGTCGATGACCTTCTGCGTCGAGACATAGCCGGGTGCCAGCGCATTGACGCGGATATTCTTCGAGGCGTATTCGAGGCCCAGCGACTTGGTCATGCCGAGCAATGCGTGTTTCGCCAGCGGGTACGGGAATGTATGCGGAATGATGGTGAAGGCGTGGGTGGAGGCAATGTTGAGGACGACGCCGCCGCCGGCCTCGATCATGCCCGGCAGCACCGCCTTGCAGCAGTTCCACGCGCCCTTGAGGTTGATGTCGAAGCAGCGGTTCCATTCCTCATCGCTGGTTTCGAGAGGTTCGGCAAACACATTCACGCCGGCATTGTTGACCAGCGCGTTGATTGGACCGATCTCTTCGGCGGCCCGGCGCACAGCGTCGGCCATTGCAGCAGCTCCGCCTATATCCGCCGCCATCCAGCCAAGCTTGCCGCCCGCCTCCCGGAGAGCGCGAGCCTCTTTCTCCAGAAGCTCACGATCGAGATCTATGAGATACAGGGACGCTCCTTCCCGTAGAAAGGCTTTGGCAATTGCGAGCCCAATTCCCTGAGCCGCCCCGGTCACAAATATCCGCTTTTTCGTCAGGCGTCCGGTCATCGTGTTCTCCTTACCATTCAGCAAAGCTACCGTCCGGGTGACGCCAGATCGGGTTGCGCCAGCGATGGCCCTCCTTCGCCCGCTCGATCACGTAGGCTTCGTCCACCTCGACCCCCAGCCCCGGCCCCTGGGGGATGCTGACGAAGCCGTCGGCGTAGTGAAACACGTCCTTGTTGGAGATGTAATCCAGGATGTCGTTGGACTCGTTATAGTGGATACCAAGGCTCTGTTCCTGGATGAAGGCATTGTAGGAAACGGCATCGATCTGAAGGCATGCGGCCAGTGCGATTGGACCGAGTGGGCAATGCGGTGCAAGTGCCACGTCATAGGCCTCGGCCATCGCCGCGATCTTGCGGCATTCGGTAATCCCGCCGGCATGGGACAGGTCAGGCTGGATAATGTCAACGAACCCTCCCTCGAAAACCGACTTGAAGTCCCAACGCGAATATAATCGCTCGCCAAGCGCTATCGGCGTCGAGGTGTGATTGGCGATTTCCTTCAGCGCTTCCTTGTTTTCGGAAAGAACCGGCTCCTCGATGAACATCAGCTTGTAGGGATCGAGCTCCTTGGCCAAGACCTTGGCCATCGGCTTGTGAACCCGGCCGTGGAAGTCGACGCCAATGCCGATATGCGGACCAACTGCTTCACGGACGATGGCAATCGTCTCGACTGCCTTCTCCACCTTTTCATTCGTATCGACGAACTGCATTTCCTGGCAGCCATTGAGCTTTATCGCCTTGAACCCGCGCGCGACCACCTCCTGCGCGTTGCGCGCGACGTCCGCCGGACGGTCGCCACCGATCCATGAATAGACCTTGATCCTATCCCTGAGCTGCCCGCCGAGCAGGGAATGCACCGGTTGGCCAAAAGCCTTGCCCTTGATGTCCCACAGGGCCTGGTCGATCCCCGCAAGCGCAGACATATGAACGGCGCCGCCGCGGTAGAACCCGCCACGATACAGGATCGTCCAGTGGTCTTCGATGAGGAACGGGTCTTTCCCGATCAGGTAGTCGGCCATCTCCTGAACCGCCGTTTCGACGGTCAGCGCCCGGCCTTCGACGACGGGCTCGCCCCATCCGCTCACACCTTCGTCGGTTTCGATCTTCAGGAACAGCCAGCGCGGCGGGACGATATACGTGGTAAGCTTGGTGATCTTCATAATCAGGTTCCGATCAGGCGAGGATGAGGTCGGCCGCTTTTCCGGCGGCTGCAAGAACGGCGGCATTGGTATTGCCGCTGACAATGGTGGGCATAAGGGAGGCATCGATCACGCGCAGGCCACGCGTGCCTCGTACTTTCAGGCTGGCGTCCAACACGGCTTCCGGATCGCCATCTTTCCCCATCTTGCACGTGCCGACAGGATGATAACCCGTCTTGACGGTACGCTTGCAGTGAGCGGCAATTGCTTCGTCGCTTACCACATCCGCACCCGGGAAGATCTCCTTGTCGATCAGGTCACGCATCGGCGACGCCGCCAGCACCGTGCGGGCGAAGCGAAAGCCTGCCATGGTGATACGCAGATCGTCTGGATGCCCGAAAATCCGAGTATCGATGACCGGATCTGCGAATGGATCACTTGAAGCGAGGGTGACCGATCCCCTCGCCTTCGGCCGCAACAACAACGAATTGATGGTGACGCCGTCGCCAGGCTCCGTCCCCATGACATCGCGGTCGAGGTAAACGGTCGGGACGCAGAACATCTGGATCGTCGGCCGTTCGTTGTTTCCATCTGGATCATAGAAGGCGCAGCTCTCGACGCCTGTGGTAGAAACGGGTCCTGACCTGAACATCAGGTACTGCAGCCCGGCCTTGACCATCGGCCAGCCGCGGTCCTGCTTGTAGTAACCGAAAGCCCCCTTCGTGGTCGCGACGACCGGGCATTCGTAATGATCCTGAAGGTTCTTGCCGACCCCGGGCAAGGCGACTTTCACCTTGATGCCGTGCTTGGATAGCTCGCTCTCCGGACCAATACCGGAGATCATCATCAACTTCGGAGTCTGATAGGCGCCCGCCGCCAGGATGACTTCAGCTCCTGCGAGCGCTGACCTCGGCGTGCCGTTGCGAACGTATTCGACGCCGACGGCACGATCCCCTTCGAGCTTTACCGCAGTGACCGTGGCCCCCGTTTCGATCGTCAGGAGCGGATTTTTCATCACCGGCGCAAGAAACGCATCGACAGCATTCGACCGTCTGCGCGTCTGCCAGTCGATCGTGTGCTGCATGAAGCCGACGCCGAACTGATCAGCGCCATTGAAATCCGGGTTATAGGGAATGCCCATCCCCTGCAGGGTCTTCAGGTAGGTACGGGTCATCGGGCTCGTGTGACCCAGATGGGAAATCTTCAGCGGCCCACCCACGCCGTGATATTCTCCGGCCAGATGGTCGTTGTCTTCCTGCGCCTTGAAGTAACGCAGGAGGTCCCGGTATGACCATGCTCCATCATTTGAGCCCGGGCCGGTCACGAGCTCGTTCCAGAGATCGAAGTCGGCCGCCTGGCCACGCATGTAGACCATCGCGTTGACGGTACTCCCACCGCCAAGCACCTTGCCCTGCGGCACGATCGGCCCGCGCCCGTCGAGCTGTGGCTGCGGCATCGTCTTGTGCATGGCGAGGTAGGTGTCCTTTGCCAGGAACTTCATGTAGCCGGCGGGGAAGTTCATGATCGGGTTCGGCTTTGCGGGGCCGCGCTCCAGAAGCAGCACGCGGGCCCGCCCTTCGGTCACAAGCCTTGCCGCTACAACGCAGGCGGAGCTGCCACCGCCAACGATGATGTAGTCGAAGCGGTTCGGATCAGACATGTGTTCTCCTAAAGGACATTCGTGTGCTCAATAGCCTGGGGACGCAAGCGGATGCTGCCGGAAAGCTGCTGCCCGGGCTGAAGGACCTGAAGCCCCCCGAGATCTGGCATGTTGTGGCCGTTGGCCAGATGGGACATCGGCTCGAAGCAGAAGTAGTCGCGCCTGAATTGCGGATCGAAGGCCGTATCCGAAACAAAGATGAAAGCGTGTCGGAACAGCGGATCTGCCGTCAGGTGAAGTTGCGTATCCCATTCCGGCCAGGAGATAACCGCCTCGCCAGACCAGTCCTGGAAACCGTTATTGACCCAGCGGTGAGGCAATGGTGACGGCTGGCGGAAATCGAGATCGGCGGGCAGCTCCGTCGCCTCCCCCGGCAGCCAGCCTTCCACCTCCGTCCAGAACGTGCGGGCGGGCGCAAGCAGTGTCGTCTGTGGCGTCATCGGGAAGTAAGGATGCCACCCCAGGCCAAAGGGCAAAGGCTTGCTGCCATCGTTCTGGACCGAAAGCTTCAGCTCCAGCGCGCCGTCTTTCAACGAGAACTGTTGCCTGGCGCGATAGTTGTATGGCGTACCTTCGCCCCGGTGGGAGAAGCCGAGGACAACATGCTCATCCGTCTGCTCTTCAACGGCCCACTCCGACTGCCAGCCTTCACCATGGAGGTAATGGGGGTCCCACGAGGTGTTGGCGCTAAAACGAAACTCCTGGCCCTCGAACTCGAAGCGGTTGTCCCTTACGCGGTTGCCGAAAGGCACCAAGGGATAACAGGAGGAAGATAACGCATCCGCATCGTCGGGCGCATCGCGCAGCAGCGATACGCGGTGCTTTCCGTCGTCCTTCCAGAAGCCGAGGATCGACCCGCCCATCGTGGAGAGCCGCAGAAACAGGGACCCGGATCTCAAATTGATGATCGACATCAGCGATCATCCCTTGTTGCGCGCGAGGCTGCGCTTGATCGCCTGGATGTTGGCCAACACCGCGATGACGATGATCAGGCCGCGCACGACCTGCTGGAAGAACGGGTTGATGCCGAGCAGCACCAGGCCATTGCCGATCAAGGTGATGACCAGAACGCCAAGAAGGGTGCCGAGCATGGAGCCGCGCCCGCCCGACAGAGCCGTGCCGCCCACGACAACCGCTGCGATAACGTCGAACTCAAGACCATTTGCGGCGGTCGCATTGCCGGAGCCCAGACGCGACACCAAGAGGATACCGGAGATCGCCGCCATCGCGCCGCCGACTGCAAACAGGGCCACCCGGATGCGAGCGACGCTGATGCCGCTGAGGAACGCGGCGTGGGCATTGCCGCCAATTGCAAAGACGGACCTGCCAAATGCTGTTTTCCTGCTGATGAAGGCGAAGACTCCGAACAGCACGAGCATGATAATCGCTGCGGGCGGAATCCCGAAGATGGAGCGGTCCAGCGCATCGAGCATGTCGTTGCGACCGATCGAGACCGGCAAGGCGTCCGTGACAAACAAGGCAGTTCCACGAAGCGCGCTCCACATGCCGAGCGTGCCGACGAAGGAGGGTACATCGAAATATGCGCGCAGGACTCCGGGGATCGCGCCAAGCAGCGCGCCGAGCGCTATGGCTAGAACGAAAGCCACCGGCGTGGGGATGCCCATCTGCAGGAGGAACGCGAGGATCACCGAGGTGAAGGCGACCATGGGACCGACGCTGACGTCGATCTCGCCGGCGATGATGATCAACGTGACCGCCCATGCGGCGATGCCGATCGTCGCGGCATCGCGAAGAATGTTGACCTGGTTGTTGAACGACATGAAGCCGGGTGCGGTCGCCGAGAAGATGACGTAGAGGACGACAATCGCAAAGAACAGGCTAAGCTCGTTCATATGCTGCGAGAACGTGAAGCCTGCTCTTGTGGCCTTGTCAGATGCGGCCGGTTTGGCAGCGTGATCGAGTGACATGGTCTGTCTCCCTCAATGTCCGGTAATGCAGGCTGCCATCAGGCTGTCCTGATCGATATTTGGTGATCTGAATTCTTCCTGCAGCGCCCCGTCTCTCAGGACGAGCACGCGGTCGCAGACCAGCGGCAGTTCCTCGATCTCGCTGGAGACGAAGATGATGCTGCGCCCCTCCTCCGCCAGTTGGCGAATGATCGCATAGATCTGCGCCTTCGCTTCGACGTCGACACCACGCGTCGGCTCGTCGAGCAGCAGGACGCGGCTTCCTGCATAGACCCAGCGTCCTATGACCACCTTCTGCTGGTTTCCGCCCGACAGGGTGCCGATTGGCGTGTCGGTCCTTGCGGTCTTGACATGCAGGCGGTCGACGATCTTGCGCGTCGCTTCCGCCATCCGGCGGGCCGACAGGATGCCATTGCTGCTGACGCCCGCAAAGTTGGTCGAGAGCGTGTTCTCATCGACGCCGAGCAACGGCACGATCCCTTCTTCCTTTCGGCTTTCAGGTGTGTAGCCGAAGCCGTTGCGGAGCATCCGCTTGTAGTCGGCATGCCTGACCGGACTGCCATCGACCAAGACATCGCCGGCATCGGGCCGCCGCACACCCATGATGGCTTGCAGCAACTCGGTGCGGCCCGATCCGAGCAGGCCAGCCACGCCAAGCACTTCTCCCTTGCGGAGGGCGAAGGAGACCGACGTAAGTTTGGGCGCAAGGCCGAGGTTCCTGACCTCCAGCACCACTTCAGCCTGGCTCCTGTCTTCCAGCGCAGCAGCCTGCGAGGCTTCCGAACCCAACATCAACCGTACGATTTCGCGGGTGTCGGCTCCCTTCACATCGACGGTGTCGATAATCTTGCCGTCCCGCATGATCGTTGCCGAGTGAGCGATCTGGCGGATCTCGTTCATCCGGTGGCTGACATATATAACGGCGATGCCCTGTGCCGCGACACGGGTGACGGCTGCCATCACCTTTTCTGCTTCCGCGGCAGCAAGCGAGCTGGTCGGCTCGTCAAGTATGATCAGCTTGGGTCGACCAAGCATGGCGCGCGCGATCTCAAGCAGTTGCTGTTCTGCAGGGCTCAAGCCCGCAACCAAACCGTCTGGCGCAAGATCAAGGCCAAGAAGCTTCATCGCCTGCGCTGCCTCGGCCTCCATCGTTCGGTATTGGATTACCCTGCGCTTGCGTGGCCAGCGCCCGAGGAAAAGGTTCTCGGCAAGCGTCATGCCCGGCACCAGGCTGAGCTCTTGATAAACGACGCGCACGCCTTTCTCAAAGGCCTCTTGGGCGCGACCCGACCCATTGTGTGTCAGTTCGGAGCCATCCAGCAGCACCCTGCCGCTGTCGGGTATCTCGGCTCCGGTCAGCATGCGGATGAGAGTGGATTTCCCCGCGCCATTCTTCCCGAGCAACGCCCTTACTTCACCGGGCGCTACCTCGAATGTCGCATTATCGAGAGCCAGCACGCCAGGATAGCGTCGGGTGCATCCCTGGATAGACGCTACGGGGGTCATATCGGCTTGTCGCATCTGCGTGGCAGTCATGGCAATCTTTCCGTTTGGATGCCGCCGGGATGTGCGGCGGCCCCGTCGGGTTGGGTCTCAGGTTAAGCCCGCTGGCGATCAGGGAATGCCGTCCGCATGGGCCTCAAGCCAGGCCTTGCCGTCTTCGGGCGATTTGTAGACATCGATATCGTAGGCAACTTTAATGCCTTCCGGCGGCTGGCCCTCGATCGACTTGATCGCTTGCGTGAGCGCCAGCTTGCCCAGTCCCTGTCCCGAGATGTCGACCACGGCCTTGATTACGGAGAAGTCGGCCAGTTCCTGGGCGATTTCGGTTGTCATATCTCCACCAAACACCACGACCTGGCCGGTCTTGCCCTGGCTCTTGATCGCGCGTGCCGCTCCGAGGGTGGCTCCACCTGCTTCGCCGAAGAAGGCATCGATCTCCGGGTTGGACGACAGCATCGTCCCGGCGACCGACACCGCTTTATCGAGGACGGCGCCCTCCTGGTTCGCAACGATCCGGGCGCCCGGCACCTTGGCCATCAGCGCTTTCTCGAAACCCTTGCGACGGGTGACGCAAACCTCGACAAACTCGCAATTCAGGACCGCGATCTTGGGGGCATCGTTCTTCTGGGCGATGAAGTAATCAGCGGCTGCGTCACCGAGCTTGTGTCCGAACTCGAAGGGATCGCCGACCGCATAGGCCGAGACGTATTCCTTCATGTCCGCTTCATTGAGGCAGGTGTTGTAGCAGACAACCGGAATTCCGGCGTCATGAGCGCGCCTGATGGCCCGATACGATCCATCGGCAGAAACGGGCGAGACGATGATTGCCTGCACCCCCGCCGAGATCAAAGAGTCGATGAACGACGACTCTTTGCTGACATCCCCTTGCGCGTTGGTTTCTACGATGTCCAGCTTGCGCCCGGCTTCGCCTGCACCGGTCTGGATGCCTTTGCGCACCCCGGCGTAGAAGCCTTGGGCGTCCATGTAGATCGCCCCTACCTTGAGATCTTCCTGTGCAGCGGCAGTTGTCACGCCTGCCAGCGCGACGGCTGCCAGCAGCGCTGCCTTCCCAAAGAGCTTCATCTGCTCCTCCCTCAGATACGGTTTCTCGGCCGGCTCGGCTCTCCACGACCGGTGGCGTCAAGGTAAAGGGGTAATGGGGAATGTCAACTTAAATATGATTTATTTTCCTATTTGATCAGACGCGGCTGTTCATTCATACTACCCATGGCCGTCTTGGCGAACGGAATGCTCTGGGGGAAAGATGGGGAACGAGAACTTGACAGCAGGATCGATGACAAAGGTACTGACCGAGCATGGGGCGCCGATCGCGCAGCGTGGCAAGCGTACCATTCGAGAAGCATTGCTGCACTGTCTCGTAGAGAAGATCGTTTCGGGGACCTTTCGCGAAAACTCGACCTTGCCGAATGAGGCGGAGCTGACAGAGCAATTCGGCGTCAGTCGCACCAGCCTGCGCGAGGCGATGCAATATCTTTCTGCACTTGGGATGGTTCGATCGCGCACGCGTGCCGGGACGACCATTCTCCCGCGCGAGAATTGGAACTACCTGGATCCCATCGTGCTGGACGTGATGCTGTCGGTGGGGCCGGACGACACGTTCTATTCCTCCCTAATCGACGCACGCCAGCTGCTTGAGCCTGCCGCCGCGGCGCAGGCGGCCGCCAATGCCAACGCTCGCCAGCTCTACCAGATATCGAAAGCGTTCGAAGACATGGTCGAGGCAAACTCACGTGATACCGAGGATTGGAGCCGCGCCGATCTGGAGTTCCACACGGCGATCATCGACGCCAGCGGCAATTGGGTTTACCGCCAATTTGCAAGCGCCATCCGGGCCGCGCTGCTCGCAAGCTTCCGGCTGACCAACCGCGCCAGCCAGTCGCACGAACAGGCAATTCTCACGCATCAGGATGTTCTCGAGGCCATCAGGATGCGCCGCCCTGAAGCAGCCCGACACGCGATGGAGCAGCTCATCGGCGTGGCGCGGAGCGAAATGACGGATGCACTGCGGCGTGCGCGTAAGAATGCCGAGGCTTCCACTCGATAGAATGCCACGCAAAAAATCATACATATATATTGACTGATATGATATTTAATGGATAGTTGTCGAGGGTCCGCGGGGAGGCACGCGGCAAGAGGGAGAGAATATCTATGCGTTCTTTGAAAGCACTGTTGCTGGCTGGTGCCGTCGTCCTGTCGGCAAGCGCGGCATGGGCGGCTGATGTCAAGATCGGGTTCGTGGTGAAGCAGGCCGAAGAGCCCTGGTTCCAGGACGAGTGGAAGTTCGCTGAGCAGGCGGCTCAGGAGAAGGGCTTCACCCTGGTCAAGATCGGCGCGGAAGATGGCGAGAAGGTCCAGTCGGCGATCGACAACCTTGGCGCACAAGGGGCACAGGGCTTCATCATCTGCGTGCCGGACGTCAAATTGGGTCCAGGTATCGTGGCCAAGGCGACAGCGAATGACCTCAAGTTGATGACGGTCGACGATCGCCTGGTTGGCGCTGACGGCAGCCCGCTTGAAGACGTCCCTCACATGGGCATTTCCGCAACCAAGATCGGCGAGACCGTGGGCCAGGCGATTGCCGACGAGATCAAGAAGCGCGGCTGGAACATGAAGGAGGTCGGCGCGATCCGCGTCTCCTATGATCAGCTTCCGACTGCTGTCGATCGCGTCGAAGGAGCCGTCTCGGTTCTCAAGGCCGCCGGCTTCCCCGCCGAGAACATCTACGACGCGCCGCAGGCCAAGACCGATACGGAGGCAGCTCTCAACGCCGCGACAACCGTCCTCAACAAGCATTCGAACATCAAGCACTGGGTGGCGTTCGGCCTCAACGACGAAGCCGTGCTCGGCGCTGTTCGAGCCTCGGAATCCGTCGGGATCAATGCCGAAAACATCATCGGGGTCGGGATCGGCGGCGCCGAGTCGGCGATCAACGAGTTCAAGAAGCCGACAGCCACCGGCTTCTTCGGTACGGTCATCATCTCGCCGAAGCGCCACGGTTACGAGACGGCGCTCAACATGTACGATTGGATCGCCAACGACAAGGAGCCGCCGATGCTGACGTTGACCTCCGGCTCACTGGCGCTGCGGAGCGATTATGAGCAGGTGCGCAAAGAGCTCGGCATCCAATAAACTGCCGCATTGAAAAGACCTCGTCCCGGCGACTCATGCTGCCGGGACCGCCTATTCACCTTCTCCGGGGCATTCATGTCGTTCCTTCAGTTCAGCGCCATCTCCAAGGGCTATCCCGGCGTCCAGGCGCTTTCCGACATCTCTTTCTCGGTCGAGAAAGGAGCCGTCCATGGACTGATGGGCGAGAACGGCGCGGGCAAGTCCACGCTCATCCGCATTCTGTCGGGCGACCAGTCCGCCGACAGCGGCAGCATCTTGATCGACGGCGAAGAGCAGGATTATCGCTCGGTGAGGGATTCCTTCCATGCCGGCGTCATCGTCATCCACCAGGAACTCCAACTGGTGCCGGAGTTGACGGTGGCGGAAAACCTCTGGCTGGGGCGTTTTCCGGGCCGGGCCGGCATTATCGACAGCCGCACCCTCATCGAGACCGTGCGCAACAGGCTGGACGAGATCGGCATCGACATCGATCCCGCCGCCAAGGTATCCACCCTGTCCATCGGCGCCCGCCAGATGGTGGAGATCGCCAAGGCGGTGATGCTCGAAGCGCGGGTGATCGCGCTCGATGAGCCGACCTCGTCTCTTTCCTCGCGCGAAAGCGAAATCCTGTTCCGGTTGATCGATCGGTTGCGGGCCAAGGGAACGGTCATACTTTACGTCTCGCACCGGTTGGACGAGATCTTCCGCCTTTGTGACAGCCTGACCGTCCTGCGCGACGGCCGCCTTGCCGCCCACCACCCGAAAATCTCTGACACGACCCGCGAGAAGATCATCACCGAGATGGTCGGACGCGAGATCAGCAACATCTGGGGTTGGCAGGAGCGCCCTCTCGGCGAGGCGCGGCTCGAGGTGAAGAACCTTTCCGGCGCCAGGCTGCGCACCCCGATAAGCTTCACGGTCCGCAAAGGGGAAATCCTGGGCTTCTTCGGCCTGATCGGCGCCGGTCGAAGCGAAATGGCGCGGTTGCTTTACGGGGCCGATCATCGGCAAACAGGAACGGTTTCCATCGATGGCGTCACGGTTTCACCCGACAATCCCAAGGCCGCGATCAATGCCGGCATGGTGCTTTGCCCGGAGGACCGAAAGTTCGATGGCATCGTGCAGGGCCGTTCGATCGAAGAGAACATCGCCATCTCTTCCAGAAGACATTTCTCGCCTTTCGGCATACTGAGCCCAAAGAAGGAAGCTGCGATCGCAGATCGCTTCATCGCCCGGCTGAAGGTGCGCACGCCGTCGCGCAAACAGGACATCATCAACCTGTCGGGCGGCAACCAGCAGAAAGTCATTCTGGGGCGGTGGCTTTCCGAGCAGGGCGTCAAGGTCCTCGTGATCGACGAACCTACCCGCGGCATCGATGTCGGCGCCAAGTCGGAAATCTACGAGATCCTCTACGAGTTGGCAGCGGACGGCATGGCCATCATCGTCATCTCCAGCGAACTGCCGGAGGTGATGGGCATATCGGACCGCATCATGGTCATGTGCCAGGGTCGCGTGGCCGCCAACATCGAACGCCCTGATTTCGAAGAGCGCAGCATACTGACCGCAGCCTTGCCCGACAAGAACGCAGCCCACACGATCTAATCCAGGAACGCAATCGATGAACTCGTTGAAAAAAATCCTTCTTGGCGAACAGGGGCTGGTGGTGATCTTCGCCATTGCCTTCGTGATCGTGTCGATCTTCGTTCCGAACTTCTTGACCGAGCGCAACATGCTCGGCCTCTTGCAATCGGTGGTCACGATCGGCATCGTCGCCTGCACCATGATGTTCTGCCTGGCGTCGCGCGATTTCGATCTATCGGTCGGCTCGACAGTCGCCTTTTCGGGCATGATCGCGGTCATGGTGTCCAACGCCTCCGGCTCGATCCTGCTGGGGCTCCTGGCCGCCCTTCTCGCCGGCAGCGCAGTCGGCCTCGTCAATGGCGTCGTGATCGCAAAATTCCGGATCAACGCGCTGATCACCACCCTTGCCACCATGCAGATCGTCCGCGGCCTGGCGCTGATCTCGTCCGAAGGCCGCGCCGTCGGCATCAATGATCCCAACTTCTACCAGCTGGCCTTGTCGCGCATCTTCACCATCCCGACGCCGATCTGGATCATGATCCTGCTGTTCATCCTCTTCGGCTTCATCCTCAATCGCACGGTGTTCGGCAAGAACACGCTGGCGATCGGCGGCAATCCCGAAGCCTCGCGGCTTGCTGGCGTCAACGTCGTGCGCATGCGGATATGGATCTTCGCCCTTCAGGGTCTCGTGTGCGGCATCGCCGGCATACTGCTCGCGTCCCGCATCACCTCTGGACAACCGAATGCTGCAACGGGCCTGGAACTTTCGGTCATTTCCGCCTGCGTTCTCGGCGGTGTTTCACTGGCCGGAGGACGTGCGGCCATGACCGGCGTTATTGTCGGCGTGCTGATCATGGGCATTGCCGAAAACGTCATGAACCTTCTCAACATCCAGGCCTTCTACCAGTATGTCGTGCGCGGTTTCATTCTCCTGATCGCAGTTCTGCTCGATAACATGCGATCTGCGGCGGCGGGCAGAGGCCGGGAATAAGGGGCCGTCGGGAGACATATGTGGCATTAATCCCACATATCCCGCAATTTACCGAAAGAGCTTGAAAAGGAAACTATTGTTCTCATGTTTTTCTGGCTACATGTCGGTCATTAATACCGACGGGTGGCCTGATGTCCTTTCATTATCAAAAGAAACTCAATCTCATAGCGCTCTCATTTTGCGGTCTGCTATATCAGGCACTTCCCGCCGCCGCTCAGGACGACCGCACTGCTTCCGGCACGATCAACCTGGAGCCCATCATTATCCAGAGCGGCAGAGAAGCGAGCGCCGCGGAAGAAGCACTGGTTGGAAGCGGCCCGGTGGACGGTTACGTGGCCACTGGCACAACCACCGGCTCCAAGACCACGACGCCGATCATCGAGATCCCGCAGTCGATCTCCATCATCACTCGCGACCAGCTTGATGATCGCAACGTCCAGACGCTTGGACAGGCCCTGGGCTATTCGGCTGGTGTCATTGCAGAGCCCTTCGGAAATGACGTACGTTATTTCAATCCGCTGATCCGCGGCTTCGAGGCCAAAGACAGCGTCTACCTCAACTCGTTCCGCTTTATCCGCGATTTCGGCGCGCTGGCCTTCGAACCTTACAGCCTCGAGCGCATCGAAGTCCTGCGTGGACCTTCTTCCGTGCTGTACGGCCAGGGTGAGCCGGGCGGCATGATCAATCTGATCTCCAAGCGGCCGACATTCACGGATTTCGTCGAAGTGGGCGGCGAGATCGGGACCGACAGTCGATATGTCGGCAAAGTGGATGCGGGTGGCACGTTCGGTGAGGATTTGGCCTGGCGCTTGAACTCTCTCGGGCGGCTTGCCGACGGTGACCAGGATTTCATCACGGACGACCGCTTCCATATTGCGCCGTCAGTGACCTGGGCGCCAACTGACGACACCGCCCTCACCATTCTTGGTAGCTTCCAGCGCGACACGGGAACCTCGCAGGTCGGTCTGCCGCAGGCCGGCACCCTGGACTTCAATCCCCACGGAACTGTTCCGATCAACCGTTACCTTGGGGAGCCCGATTTCAACGATAACGAAAGCACTCTCTGGACACTGGGCTACGAGTTTCGCCATCGGTTCGACGAAGTCTTCGAATTTCGCCAGAATGCGCAATATCTGTCTTTCGACGCAGACTTCAACGGCCTGTACTTCAACAGGCTGAATCCTGCAGACCTGCGCACAGTTACGCGCGGTGCAAGCGTTCAGTCGGAGGAACTCGACAGCTTTGGCATCGACAATCAACTGGAAGCTCAATTCGAAACTGGTCTATTGGAGCACAAAGCGGTTTTCGGGATCGACTATCGCAACACCAACCAGTGGCGCTCGTCTAATTTTACCGGCAGCCGCACGACGATCGACCTTTTCAATCCAGTCTATGGCACGCCGATCACCTATGATCCTGCCCGGGCCAGCATAAGCGACGTACGCCTGATGCAGACCGGTCTTTATGTTCAGGACCAAATTAAGATCGACCGACTTTCGTTCATGCTCGGCTTGCGCCAGGACTGGGCTGAGACGCGCAATCACGAAAGCGGAACAACCCAAAGGGACCATGCTCTCACTGGGCGGGCGGGCGCCGTCTACCTGTTCGACAACGGGCTTGCACCCTTTGTCAGCTATTCCACCTCGTTCGCTCCTCAAGCTGGCACGAATGACATCACCGGCGATCTCCTGCAACCCACCGAAGGCGAGCAGATCGAGGCCGGAATCAAGTACCAGCCTGCCGGCAAGAAGAGTTTCATCACTGCTAGCGTCTACAACCTCACCAAGACCAACATTGCCTCTGAGGAAATCAGGGCTGGCTTCCCAGGTGCGGTAACGACACAGATAGGCGAAGTGCGTTCGCGCGGCTTCGAAATCGAAGGCGTTGCGAGCCTTGCTGAAGGGCTGGATCTTCTGGCGAACTACACCTACACCGATGCCGAGATCACCCAAGGCGATATGACGGCCACGTCCACGACCGGCAACCGGCCCGCCAATATTCCGCGCCATGCAGCCTCTCTGTGGCTTGACTACACCTTTGCGGAAAGCACCGCACTGGCCGGTTTCTCGGTCGGCGGTGGCGTCCGCTATATCGGCTCGCGGTATGGCGAGAACGCCAACGCTATCTCCCTGCCTTCCGTCACCCTGTTCGACGCAGGTCTGCGATACGAGAAGAACAACTTCACTGCCGCGATCAATGTCCACAACATCGCGGATGAACGCTACGTTGCAAGCTGCAACTTCGGTTGTTTCTACGGTGAAGGTCGTTCGGTCATCGCATCCTTCAGCCATAAATGGTAACGCCTCCAGCGAAACTGGAAGCCAAACCTGCTGGATGGATTGCAAAATTCGGTCGGGACGAAGGTGGCTTGCCGCTGACGCGGTTGTGCCGTCAGTTCCGGTGTATTGCTGCCTGAGCGCACGCGGTAAATCCTGTCCTTCAATCACGGAAGGGATGCGTCATGATCGACGTATTCCACAATGGTCCCATCGGCATGCTTGAAGCGCGTTTTGCGCCCCACGGGCGTCTTTTGGACCGGCTCGAGTTGCTGGCCGCCATTGTTCAGCAGAATGGCGATTGCCGTCTCCAGTCGGTCAACCTTGATCGTCAACCGCGTCGCCTCAAATGGCGCACGTCGATCGGGTAGCCCAGCGACGATCAGCACGGACAGCGTCTTTGAAGTGACTGCCGCCAGTTCCAGCTCAGTTCCGGGGTCGGTGAAGCGCAGGCTGACCTCGCCCGATAGCAGCGAACGATAAAAATCGATCGTGCGGTCGATAGCGTCAGGATCGACAAAGACGCGGACGTAGCTCTCAAGAATCATCACAATAACCAGGTCGATAATCGTGTCACAGCGATTGCAACCCTATTGGTTCGGTATTGCTGCGTCCACCATCTGGCTGCACTTCAACCCGGACCAGACGCATTATGCTTCTGCAGATTGACGCCGGAGCAGGTGAACCGAGCCCCGGCGCCACGGAGGTGGATGTTACTTGGCACCCATAGCCGATCGCGCCTGCTCGACCAGATCGACGCCGATCTTATCGCTGTATTCCTTCACGACAGGCGCAACGCGCTCGCTCATGGCTGCAAGCGCTTCAGGCGTCGGGCGGGTGATCTTGAAGCCCTTCGCTTCGAGTTCCCCCTCCAGATCCTCTGCGGCCTTGCGAGAAAGTTGCCGCTGGAAGGTTGCCGATTCCTTCGCGGCTTCCATGACGATTGCCTTGTCTTCCTCGGAGAGGCTTCCAAACCACTTCTGGCTCGCGAGCAGAACGAACGGGGTATAGACATGGCCCGTCTTTGCCAGATGGCCCTGCACCTCATAGAATCTTGCGGTACTGATCAGAGCGTACGGCGTCTCCTGACCGTCGACTGCGCGATTTTCGAGGGCACTGTAGAGCTCAGGCCAGGGAAGCGGCGTCGGATTGGTCCCCAGAGCCGACCAGGTCGCAATGAACAACGGGTTGGGGATGACCCGGATATTGAGCCCGGCCATATCCTCCACCGTGTTGACGGGGCGAACTGCATTGGTCAGGTGGCGGAAGCCGTTGTCCCACCATGCCAGCCCGACAATGCCGGTCTTTTCCTTCAGCTGTGCAAACAGCTGCTCGCCGACCGCGCCGTCCATAACGGCATCGGCCGCCGCGAAGTCCTTGAAGAAGAACGGAAGGTCGAAGAGCATGAATTGCGGAACGACGCCGACCAGATTGGGAGTCGGGCCGACCATGATGTCGATGAAACCGGCCTGAACCGACGATTGCATTTCGGGCTCGCTGCCGAGCACGCCGTTGCCGAACGTATCGATCTTGATGCGACCACCGGTTTTCTCTTCCACCAGCTTCGCAAAATGGCGCGAGGCCTGTCCCACCGGATGATCTTCCGTGGGGACGTAGCCCAGGCGCGGATTCTGGGCCAATGCGGGAGCTGCAGCCAGAAGGCTTCCCAGCAGCGCCGCCGTCAGAAACAGTATTTTCTTCATAATTCAACCTCCCAAGAATTGGTTCACAGGAACCAGAATGCGAAAACTGCCACCACTCAGGAACAGGACCGGCGTCACGACAATGGCCCGTTCGGCCAAGAGTAACGATATTGCATCCCAGGTTCCTGAAGCGGCGGGTACGCTGCTCTGCTACGGCGCCGACGTATGCGATCCCCGAACCACACCGCCGGCGCCAAAGTCAGGTCAAGCCAACGGCACGATCAATCCAGCCATCCCCTGCCCGAGAGCGGGGGCATCGGGGGGTTGGGCTGGCTGGCAGTCGGCGGCCAGTTGTGCGTACCGGTCGGAAAGGGATTGATGGCAATCCGCGTGTCGAATCCCGGACAATAGTTCGCTGCCGAATGCCAGCGGCCGGCCGGGACATAGACGATATCGCCAGCTTCCGAGACGAAGCCAGGCAAGCCCTCGATGTTGTATTGAATCTGGCCCTCCATGATGAACCAGAATTCGCCATAGTTGATGTGCCGGTGTCCGAGCGCCGTTGGTGGCTGCATGTTGCAGTCGCGCGCGCTGCCGCGGATCGCGTTGAGGAACAAGCCGGGAGCGACTACGAATTGGAACGCAGCCGGGTCGGTCGTGAAATTCCTCGTAGTCACATTGCCCGTCCCAAGGGCTTCTTCGCCCGGATCCTGCCGGGTCAACGCCCAGGTCATTCCCTTCTGCGGCTTCGGCAAGGTTGCCGCCGCCTGCGGGTAAGTGATTTTGGCGTCCGCGGTGAAAACCTCGAAATGCAGGGACGGCACCGGGCCCACGTTCTTCATCTGGAACTGCGTGCGCGCGGGAACCTGAACCATAGAGCCCTTGGTCGCGGTAAACGGCGCCTGGCTCCCGACCGTGAACTCGATCGAACCCTCCCAGACAATGAAGGCCGCGCGGGTGTCCGATATGAACATGGCCGGCGACTGATCACCGACCGCCATTTGCACCCATGAAGCCTGCAGGTGCTTGTCGCTGACGACCTGCTCGTGCCAGGTCTTGGTCTGTTTCGGGCGGGGGATTCTAGCGCGTACGTCGGCAATCGTCGTCCGCGGCTTGTTCGGGTGCTTGTATGGCGCCAGCGCTACCGGCTTTGGCGTCCAAGTAAACACACTCTGTGCAAGAGCACCGGTAACCGTTACCCCCCCGATGGCCAGCGCGGCCACGAGGGCCAGTCCGCCTTTCCGTAAATTCATGACAGTCACTCCTCCTCTATCTGCTTGATCGATGGAGATCGTGAAACTGACCCAACTCCCCCAGGCATCGACCAATTCAGAAGTTCCACATAGTGGACATTTTGTCCAACATAGAATAATGGGCAGACTATTAGCGGATTGTCAACGCTTCATCTCCGCACTTCGGAGCCCACCGATCAGATGCTTGCCGATTGGATTGAACGTCGTAGCTGCTAACTTCAATTGAAGGTGTAGGAAGCATCGATAGCCGAACGGACGCGGTCTAGGGTACGGGCGTGATCGGCGCTCCACTCTGGAACCAGGCGATCACGTTCTGTGCCACGAGGTCCGCCATTGCGGTGCGCGTACTGACCGACGCGGACCCTATATGTGGCAGGATTGTCAGGTTATCGAGCGCCAGCAGCTCGTCGGAGACATTGGGTTCATCCGCGAGCACGTCGAGGCCGGCAGCCGCAATGGTTCCTGTGCGCAGGGCGCTGATCAGCGCATCCTCGTCCACGACGGTTCCGCGGCCCACATTGATGAACACGCCCTCGGGCCCGAGGGCGGACAGCACCTCCGCGTTCACGCTGTTTGCGGTCGATGGATCCCCCGGTACGATGGAGATGAGCACGTCGACGGCACTGGCAAGTTCCAGAAGTGAAGGAAAGTAGTCGTACGCGACTCCGTCCGCCCGGCGCCGGCTGTGATAGGCAATAGGAAGCCCAAATGCTTCAATTCGTCGGGCGATGCAGCGGCCGATTCGCCCCATTCCATAGATACCGACCCTCCGGCGCCGCAGCGTCAGACGGCTGAGCGGGTACTCCGATGCTTTCCACCGGCCCTCGCGGACGAACGCTGCCGCCTTGGGTATCTCGCGCACGACGCTGATAAGGAGCCCCAGGGTGAGATCGGCGACCTCCTCGTTCAGGACATCAGGGGTGTTCGTGACGACGATATTCTTGCTGCGTGCGTAGGCAGCATCTACCGCGTCGTAACCGACGCCGTAGCTGGCGATAATCTCCAGGTTGGGAAGGGCGTCGATGAACTGCCGATCGATTCTGGTGCGACAGGCCACGCCGCGAATTGAAGCCCGTACTTCCGGGGACAGATCGGCATGAATGTCACAGTCAGGGGTTTCGACCAGCGTGAAATGCGTTCCGAGCATGCGCCGGGCATGCTCGTGCATCCAGCCTGGTATCAACACGGTGGCGGCGGGTTTCGACAACGGTTTTCCTTTCGGTTCGGGGGTGCGCCGACGCCAATTGCTACAGGCATCGGTGATTGTCGCGTGGAAGGCCTTGCGCAATGTTTTGATCGTGAACGGCAGACTTGATGACGGCTCCATTCCCGAGATGATCGACGGTTGCCCTCTCGGTCCGCCATCAAATGTCCATATAGTGGTCAATCTGTCTACAAATCGGTAAAGCTCTGTACCCTTTTTGTCAAGACAGGGAGCACGTCGGCCAACACGAAGCAGAGCTTGACAATTGCAGAGTTCTGCCTAGTCTGTGGGCAATATGTCCACATGATGAACGATGTGGTTCTACGATGGTCGCGTGTTCGTATCCGCCGGCTGCACCAACTGTACCGCGTGGACGGTGGCTGCGGCGATGTATGAGGGCGGAATATCCAAGGAGTGTAGCAGTTTGAATAATATAAACTACCTTACAAGCATCAACTTCGGGCTTGGAGCAGCCGAGTCACTGGCAGAGACGTTGCGCGAACTCAGCGTATCGCGCCCTTTGGTGATCAGCGATCACGGCATCAAATCTGCTGGTCTGCTTGAACGCCCGGTTTTCGAGTTCCTGAAAACGGCGCCGGTGTTCCTGGACGTTCCCTCCAACCCAACCGAGAGCGCAGTTGCTGCTGGTCTCGCGCTGTACAGGCAAGGTAACTGCGATGGGGTAGTGGCCATTGGCGGCGGCTCACCGATCGACCTGGCCAAGGGCGTGGCGCTGCTCGCCACGCACGATGGTGAACTTGAGCATTATGCAGCGATATTGGGCGGGGTGGCGCGTATCACGGCGGCGGTAGCGCCGCTCGTGGCAATTCCGACAACGGCGGGGACTGGATCGGAAGTCGGGCGCGCGGCACTGATCACACTGGACGACGGCCGGAAGCTCGGATTCATCAGCCCGCACCTCATCCCGCGCAGGGCGATCTGTGACCCGGGTTTGACAATGGGGCTTCCCCCGGCTCTGACGGCATCGACAGGGCTCGACGCACTGTCACATTGTATCGAGACCTACCTTTCCCCCCGCTACAATCCGCCTGCAGAGGCAATTGCCACCGACGGCTTCAAACGCATCTGGAAGGCCTTGCCTGTTGCCTACGCGGATGGAGCAAACGCGGAGGCGCGGGCCGAACTCATGATGGGCGCCCTCGAGGGGGGCATGACGTTTCAGAAGGGGCTTGGAGCCGTCCATGCGCTTAGCCATGCATTGGGCGGTCTCAAGGAGGCGAAGCTTCATCACGGGACGCTCAACGCCATCTTGATGCCGACGGTCCTTCGGTGGAACGTGGAAGTTGAAGCAGTTGCCAGGAAGGTCAACTACCTCGAAAGCCTGGCTGGACTTGAAGGAGAAACCCTCGCAGACGCACTGGACGAGTTGAACAGTCGATTGGGCATCACACCCAGATTGTCCGAACTTGGGGTGCCCCGCCACGTCATCGATTGGGTGTGTGAGCGAGCCATCGCAGACCACTCTCACCCCACCAATCCACGTCCTCTGACCAAGGAAGACTACGCCGCGATCCTCGAGGCCGTTTTCTGAGCCGAGAACGTTCGTAGGCAAAATCGAGGAGTTGATTCCGTGAGACCTATTGTAATCGTGACGGGTGCGAGCCACGGCATCGGCGCCGCAACGGCTCGGCTATTCGCCGCCGAAGGCTATGATGTTTGCATAAACTATCTTTCGGACACCGCCGCAGCGTCCAAAGTCGTCGAGGCGTGCGAGGCCACTGGCGCCCGCGCCATCGCCGTGCAGGGAGACGTGGGCAAGAAGGAGGATATCCATGCGCTGTTCGGCGCCTGCGACGAAAAACTTGGGCGAGTGACCTGCCTGGTCAACAATGCCGGGATCATTGGCAAAGCCGGCAGGATAGAGGAACTCCAGCCTGCGGTGCTGGAATCCGCTTTCAGGATAAACGTCTTCGGCGTCATGTACTGTATACAGGAGGCCGTGAAGCGCATGTCCACTCGCCGGGGCGGCCAAGGCGGGACGATCGTGAACATGTCGTCGCTGGCCGCCTTCCTCGGCAGCCCCAACGAATATGTCCACTACGCTGCCACTAAAGGGGCAGTGGAATCCATCACCTTCGGCGCTGGCAAGGAGCTGGCACCCGAGGGCATCCGCGTCAACGCCATCCGTGTCGGGACCACCAACACGCGGATACACACGCAAGGCGGAAATCCCGACCGCCCAGCCAGGATTGCCGCGGCAACGCCCATGGGACGCATCGCGGAGCCCGAGGACATCGCGCGCGCCGCCCTGATGCTCGCATCTCCTGGCTCCGGCTTCATGACAGGAACCTTGATCACGGTGGCTGGGGGGCTCTGATGCTCCTGCGATCGGGAAATCTCACAGAGAAGTGCCGGGTTTACCCGGCACTGAAGCCGGGATGCCCGACCGCCGGCACCGCGCGAGCATTTCATTCCAGCTCGATTGCCGCGCGACGCCAGTCAAGCACTCTGTAGGGTGCCTCGTCCACGTTCGATACAAGTATCAATGCCTCGAAAGATTCGCTGTAGCCCGACTGCAGGGTCGTCTTGAGCTCGACGCGCCAGCTCGGTGCCTGCGCCGACGTGTTGAAGGTCACCCCCGCCAGCGACTGGTCGAGTTGGTCGCGCGACAGGCGGCCGGCGTGGAAATCCTTGATCGCCTTTAGCGCCGACGGCGGCAGGCCGGGAATGTCGCCCAGCAGGCCGTCATCGAGCGCTTCCAGGCGAACGCCGGGCAAGCCGGAGGAAACGGTGACATAGGGTTCGATGCCGATGGCGATGGCGGGTGTCATTCCCGGGAAGGCGGCGAGCTCGGAGACCGTCTGAAACAACTTTGTGTCGTTTCCGGCCTGCTGAGCGGAACCGGCCGGCTGTCCGTTCTGCGGTGTCGGCCCGGCGCGGCGGCCGATGATCCTTGTCGCCAGATCGTCCGCGATTCCGGGAGCGGCGCCCGCTGCTCGCAACGCGCCAACGATGAGCGGCCGCTCGGCGGTGTTGAGATCGATCCGCAACGCCTCATTTCTCACGGAGATGGATGCGATCCCCGCCGGCAGGGTGATCGTGGAAGATATCAGATCGTTCAACGTGCGCACGCCGTCGGGCGGGCCCGCGCGGATCTCGGCGGCTGCCTGCGACAGCCCGGCTTCCGCCAGAATGCGCGCCGATGCCTTGTCTTCCGTGATGCGCACACTGGCGACGACCCCGCTCATCTGCACGCGAAGGACAACAGCAAGGAATCCCAAGAAAATCAAAATCCACAGGACGCTGACGAGGATTGTACCCCGCCGGCTCGTTGACGAGTTCACGCCCACTGCCGCAAGGCCCTCCCCGGCTCAAACAATGTGGTCACCATACGATGGGCAGCCACGCCCACACGATCACCAGGGCCGGCGCGAGGAACGTTCCGAATGGAATCTTCGCAGCGGCCCGCAACGGTCTGCGCAAGCGCATCGCCCGCAGCGCGATGAAAATCAGCGCGGCCGATGCGGCAAGCATGATCTGAACGCCGGTCCCGGAAATCCCGACGAGCAGTGCCGATGCCCCAAGCAGCTTGATATCGCCCATCCCGAGCCCGGTCTGCCCGCGCAGGCGCTCGTAAAGCATACCGAACAGCCACAGCGCCCCTCCCAGCATCAGAGCGCCTTCGGCCCGAACGGTGAGCGCTTCGGGGTCTCCCGACGCGGCAAGCCACTCGGCAAACCCGACAAGGGGGATGCCCAGCGTGTAGTGGTCGGGAATGAGCATCGTCGCCAGGTCATGAACGGTGATCGCCGCCGCCAGCAGGCACAGCACGGCCCAAGCCGCCAACATATATGTGGTTCCCCCGACGATTGGCGGGAATGTCACTGCGGCGACGACGGACGCCACGATTGCGATGGCCCGCGGCCGCGCCACGAATATCTTCATTCGATCATTGTCTTGGCTGGCCGCCGTAGCGACATGTTCTTGGACGGCTCGTTCATCAGCCGCAACTCCGACCGCATCTGCTCAGCCACATGTTGCGCATCCAGGCTGTCGCGGATGACCTGCGTGCGGATCAGGATGATGAGTTCGGTGCGAGTCGCGGAATTCTGGTTGGATCGGAATGCGTCGCCGATCAGCGGAAGGTCGCCGAGCACTGGCACACCGTCGCGGCCGCGCTGCTGGCGCTCGTTGATCAGGCCGCCGAGCATAACGGTCTGCCCGCTTGTGACCGATACGGTCGAGCTGACCTTTCGTTGCGATATGGTCGGCGTCAGCGACTGCGCCTGGCTTCGCTGCACGGAGCTGATCTCCTGCTGAATGACCAGGTTGATCGTGCCGTTGCCCGTGATGCGCGGCAGAACGTTCAGGATGACGCCGGTATTGCGGAACTCGACATTGTTGACGACCGGCGCCTCCGGGTCGGTCACGGATTGCGCCGTGCGTGTGACGATAGGGATCTCGTCACCGACCTGTAGTACGGCCGGCTTGTTGTCGAGCACCACCACCGAGGGCGAGGAAAGCACCTTGACTTCGGCAACGCCGCGCAGGGCGTCGATGACGACGCGCGGCTCGGTTTCGGGGCCGAGCAGCAGGTTGAAGCCCGGGAGAGTCCTGGACAGCACAGCCTTGCCTGCTTCCTTGACCAAGCCCCCCGAGCCCTTGTCGCCGCCCAGGCCGAGATCGTTGGATTTCAGGAAGAACTGCACGCCATAGCGCAACTCGTTGGTCAGGGTCACCTCGGCGATCGTCGCCTCGATGGCAACCTGCTCCTGCGGGCGGTCGAGCGCGACGAGGGCCTGTTCGATGAGCCGCTGCTGGTCCGGCCTCGCATAGACGAGAATGGTATTGTTCTCCGGGTTCGCAGTGATGTGCACGCCGCCCTGGGACGAGTTCGTGTTGCCCGCCGCCGGAGCCGGCGTTTCGCCGCCTGTGTTCGGCAGTTCATCCGCCATGCGCTGATCCGGCGTCGCAACGGCCGGCTGCGAACCGGTTGCTCCCTGATTCTGGCCGTCGGCCTGTGAGCCAAGCGAAAACTGCGAGCCGGGCGGAAACTGCGAGGCCGGATCTTCCGAAGCCGACGATGCCGAGCCGCCGTTGAATATCTCGTTGACCATCGATGCAAGGCGCCGTGCCTGCAGGTGCTGGACCTTGTACACGCGCAAATTGGCGGCAGCCGCGTCGAGCCGGTCGAGCCGCTTGATCCAGCTCGCTGCGCGCTGCAACTGGTTGCGCGTCTTCGCCACCACCAGAATCGCGTTGCTGCGCTCGATCACCTGGACCCTGATCGTGTTGCGGCCGCGACCGCCCTCCCCGATGTCGAGCACGCGGTTCAGCTCGGGCATCATCGCCTCCGCGCTCGAATTGTTGACGGGGAAAATACCGACCGACTGGTCCGCCATCCAATCCTGATCGAAGGACCGTGCTGCCTCGATCGCCGCAGTCCGCTCCGTCGCCGTCCCCTGGAAGATCAGCGCGTTGCCGCCCGGATCCTCGCGCACCATGCCTGCACGGGCGACGAAGTTCTCGAGCAGCGGAAGGATCGTGCTGGCGGCAACGTGCTTCAGTGGCAGGACCGTTGCGCCATAGCCGGGCTGGATGGTGGTGCCCCGATCGAGCTCAGCTGCTCCGAGTGCTTCGTTCGCAGGCATCAACCGCAAACGGTCGCTTTCGCGCACCATGGCCACGCCGTTGCTGCGCAGCGCGGACTCGAACATGGTGAGGATTTCCGGGGCCGGCATAGGCTTCGACGTCGTGATCGAGACGCGCCCGGCTACCCTTGGATCAATGGTATAGCTGATGCCGAGCACTTCACCGAGAACGGTTCGCGCGGCCACCTTGATCTCGGCTTCGTCGAGATTGACCTCGAACTCGCCGCCGCTCAACCGCTCGAGCGACTTGCGCTCGCCGGCAGTCAGTTGCTGTGCGTAGCCATAGTAAACTTCACCCTGTCGGTTGTTCTGCGCACGGCCCAGGCCGAGCTTCGACAGAAAACCACCGCCGGAAGGCTTGCGGGCACTCAAATCTGCGTTAGCGACCTTGTCCAGGAGGTCTGGCCGCGCGGCAGTCTCTCCAAGATAATCACTCGTGGAGGTGCATGAGGTCACTAACGCCAAGGCGCATGCCGCCACGCCGCTGCGAATCCACACGAGGTAGCCATTTGAAGCGCCGCCTTGCCGACCTACCCTCACCTATACCCCCCACCCCAGCTTCGCGTCTGGCGCCTCAAAAAAGTTCCGTTCTATGAAGCGCTCGCAATTCGCGAAGCATGCTTTCTGCTTCCGCTTGGGCACCGCAAACCTCGTCGACGCCGGTCAGATCGAGGTAGGAGAAGGACGCGGACTTGTGCAGCAATTCGACATTGACCTGCGCCCGCGGCTGCAACTCCTTCCGCGTCAGGGTCCCGCCGCCGTCCCCGTCGAGGCCCCGTGTTGCATGAGCGGAAAAGCCGTCGTCGAATGTCCCGTCCAGCTCCACGACGCCCCGATCCTCAATGCAACCAGGACGCTGGCACTGTCACCAATGCCGGGAACAGAATCAGCAGCAAAATGAGGATCATCTGGGTCACGAGGTAAGGCATGGCACCCTTCGTAGCCGCCTCCATTGAAACTCCGCTGACTCCGCACACTGTGTTGAGCACCGTCCCGACAGGGGGCGTGATCAGGCCGACCGCGTTGACCATCATGAAGAGGACCCCGAAATAAACCGGGTCGATCCCGGCCGCATTGACGAGCGGTATGAGGATGGGCACCAGAATGGTGATGCAGGGTGCGAAATCGAGCGCCGTGCCGACCACGAAGACTGCCAGAACGATCATACCCATCAGCAGGATCGGCGAGTCGATGAACGGACCGAGGAGACTGACAAGCTGGGCGGGCAGATTGGAAATCGTCAGCATGAAGCCGGTGATCATGGAGGCTGCCACCAGCAGCATAATCACTGCTGTCAAGCGACCGGCGGCGAGCAGTGCGTCATAGAGCAGCCGCGGTGTCAGCTCCCGATAGACAAAGAGCCCCACGAACAGTGCATAGGCGGCGGCAACGACGCCGGCCTCCGTGGGAGTGAAGATGCCGAACCGCAGTCCGGCCAGGATAATCACCGGCATCATCAATGCCCAACCGGCGGTCATGATGGTTTTCGGGAGATCCCTGCGCGGCAGTTTGAGCCGAACCGTCGCTGTTTCCTTGTTGGAGAGGAACCACCAGACCACCATGAGGCTCAGCCCCATCATGAGCCCTGGCACGATTCCGGCGAAGAATAGGCCGGCGATGGAAATGTTGGCGGTAACGCCCAGGATGATGAATCCGACAGAAGGCGGGATAATAGGGGCGATAATGCCTGTCGCCGCCATCAAGCCCGAGGCTCGACCCATATGGTATCCCCCGTCCCGCATAAGGGGGACCAGCATGACGGCCAGCGTCGCTGTATCCGCGATTGCGGATCCGGAAACGCTGGCAAGCACTAGGCCCGTGCCGATGACCACGTAACCGAGGCCGCCACGTATGTGACCTACGAGCGCCAAGGCGACGTTCACGATACGGCGGGAGAGGCCGCCAGCGTTCATGAGTTCGCCGGCAAGGAGAAAGAATGGGATCGCCATCAGCGGATAGCTGTCCGCGCCATTGACCAGACGTTGTGCCAAAATCTGCGCATCCAGATTTCCCATCAGCATCATCATGGCGACCGCCGACAGCATAAGGGAGAAAGCGATAGGAACCCCGATGGCCATCGCACCGAGGAGGGAACCGATGAATACCAAGCTGGTCACGGGGTTTTCTCCGAAATTTGCGCGAGGGACACCTCCAGTTGAGACGCAGCAGACTCTGCTCCCGACCATGGGGCGGGCAGGATGCCGCGCAGCGCGCGCCACAGATCAAGTAGAAGAATCGCAGCCATCAAGACGGCGGCGACGAGCCCTGCGGCGAACGTGAGTCCGACGGGAATTCCCGACAGTGCAGCGACGTTGCCCCACTCGATGATGGTGAGTGACAAGCTGCCCTTTGCCATGAGCCAGCAGCACCAGAGCATCAGGCCGTATGAAACGAGAAAGCAGGCGAAGCGCGCCCTTTGAGGCAACCGGACGACCAACGACTCGACGCCGAGATGCGCTCCCTTGGCCAACGCCACCACTGATCCCATAAAGATGACCCAGACGAGGACCACACGGGAGACTTCAACAGCAAACGGAATGCCTGAACTGAAGCCGTACCGTAGCACGACATTGGTGAAGATTAAGATGCTTATGACGGCCATGCCGACGACTACGAAGACGTCAAAAACCTTGAAAAGCCACTGTAACGGTGTGGTCATAACTGCTCCCGAAAAAGTTGTGCGCGCATACATCGATCCTCGCGGCACACTGACGAGAATTCGCAGACCGTGAGCGGGGGGCCTCCAGCATGCTGGCCGGGCATAAATACCCAATCGCGTGATGATGGCCTGTCCTGCTCATCCGGTCGAACAGCGCAAGGGGTAATGCAACGATCCCTCCATCAGACAGGAGGTCTGGCGAGCTTCCGTGGTCAGACACCTTCGACCACGGCCAGATGTGCCTTGGCATGCTTCTCGCGGGCCTTGATCGCCGTCTGATACTCGGGAGAGTTGTAGCAGGCGAGAGCGGTCTCGTAGTCCTTGAACTCGATTACCGCTAGACGGTTCGCGTGCGGGCCCTCCATAACCTGGCTCGTTCCCGCACGAACGACAAAGGACGCCCCATACTTGTCGAACGCTGCCTTGTTCAAGGCAATGTATTCCTTGTACCCTTCTTGGTCTGCAATATCGACCATTGCAACCCAGTACCCTTTTTTGGACATTTGCTCTCTCTCCCTACAGAAACTCCCGCGCCCACTTGCAGAAGGTACAGACGGTCCGATACGTTCACTTTCGGTACACGAGTTTGCCGTTGATCCTCCTCGATCACACGGCTAGAAACGAAATCAGGAACGTTGACTACAATATGGACACCTTGTCCAATATTGTGTAGTATCACGATGTTCCGTTGTCAAGCTTGCAAGGAGATGCGCATGAGCCGCAGTGACAGTCAGGACGAAACCGATGCGAGTACCCCTACTCACGTGCAGGGAGCGGCTTCGTTCTCGAAGTTCATGACCGTGCTGCAGACCATCGCGGATGCCCCCGGAACACTGGACATCGCCCAGCTGACAAAGCGCGCGCGATTCCCCCGGGGGACGGTCTACCGCCTCGTTTCGGCGCTCATGGCGGAGGGGCTGATCATCCAGTCGGGAGATGGCGGAACGTTTCACCTGGGGCCGCGCCTCCTCCAGCTTGCTGCCAAGACCTGGGAGGATTCCGACTTGCGGACGATCGCAAGGGATTTTCTGGTATCGCTCCGCGACGCAACGGATGAGGCCGTGCACCTGGCTGTGCCCAGTAACAACAGGATGGTCTACATAGACAAGTTGGTAGGCTCCAACAGGGTCCAGATGAAAACCAGTATCGGTGGCCAGGTCGAGCTTCACTCCACATCCGTGGGTAAGGCGTGGCTGTCCGGCCTGCCGGACCAGCGCCTGCTGGAAGTCCTCAAGGGCCTGGATTTGAAGCGCCATACCGCCAAGACGTTCACGACACCCGAAGCGCTGTTCGACGAATTGAAGTTGACCCGCGAGCAAGGGTTCGCATTCGATGACGAGGAGAACGAACCAGATATCCGCTGTTTCGGCAGCCCGATCTTCAATCGTCTGCGGGAACCGATTGGAGCGGTAAGCATCAGTATGCCCGTATATCGGTACGACGAGCAGCGCCACGAGCTCTGCGGAAGGCTGGTGCGTGAGACGGCGAAACTGATCAGTACCGAATTGTCCAGGATGGTGTAGCGACCGGGGGTGGCAAGCGTATATCGCCACCAATCGCGTACTGATTGTCCTTGGCTGCTAGTGATCATGTAGATTTGGAGAGAGAGATGGGATCGCATCACCACGCCGGGATATTATTTGCCGCTGGCATATTTATTGTTGTTTCGGCTGCGCACGCGGAAGAAGAACGTCGAGAACTTGGTCCGCATGTCCATGGACACGGGACGTTGGCGATCGTCATCGAGGACAACAATGTTCAGATGGAGCTCTCCGCCCCCGGCATGGATATTGTCGGGTTTGAATACGAAGCCGAAACCGCCCGGGAGAAGAAAGCCGTGGAGGCCGCGCTCACCGACCTGAAGGAGCCGTTGAAGCTCGTCGTCCTGCCCGAACCTGCGGGGTGCACCGTCACCTCCGCCGACGTTAAAATCGTCGTGGAAGACCATAAGGTCCATGACGCTGTGGCGGAGTCTGACAAGACAGCGGAAACCGAAGAGCACGCGGGTCCTCACACGGAGTTCCGAGCAACTTACGCTCTCGCCTGCGCGGAGGCTGCCAGCATCACGTCGATCTACTTCCCTTTCTTCGATCGCTTCTCCGGATCCGAGAAACTCGACGTGACGGCCATCAATGCCAATGGGCAGACCGCCTACCAGGTGACGCGCGAGGTGCCCCGTCTGGAAGAAATGTGAGATGAACCTGGAAGGGGCGACAGACGCCGTGCGCTTGCGCGGCGTCGAATTCAAGTGGAACGCGCGAGAGGCGTTTGGTCTCTCAATCAGCGAGTTTCAGGTTCTCCGCGGCGAGCGTCTCCTGTTGCTTGGCGCATCCGGCAGCGGAAAATCGACGCTGCTCAGCCTGCTGACAGGCATCGCATTGGCGCAAGCCGGAAACGTGGAAACACTTGGTCAACGGCTTGATGAATTGGGTAGCAGTGAACGCGACCGGTTTCGGGCGGAGCATTTCGGCATCATCTTCCAGATGTTCAACCTCCTCCCCTATGGCGCCGTCATCGACAATGTGCTGCTGCCGCTCAGCTTTGCACCGCAACGTCGCGCACGCGCAACGGCCGCGGGCGGCAGCGACAGCGAAGCCCGGCGCCTCCTGTCGGCCCTGGGACTTCCGGCGGATATCGGGCGACAGACGGCGTCCACTTTGAGCGTCGGCCAGCAGCAACGCGTCGCGACGGCACGGGCGCTTATCGGCTCGCCCGAGATTATTGTCGCCGACGAGCCGACATCGGCTCTCGACGACGATCGGCAGCAGGACTTTCTCGACCTGCTGTTCCGTCAGATCGACGCCACGAATGCAACCCTGATCATGGTCAGTCACGACCGGCGCCTGGCGCAACATTTCACCAGGGTGGTCGAGGTCAACGACATTCTGAGAGCGTCGAAAAGCGGAGCCCGAGCATGATCGTCGCACGTCTCGCTCTGCAATCGCTGCGTAACCGCTGGGTTACCGTGACGCTCACAATTCTCGCAATCTCGGTCAGCGTCATGCTTCTGCTCGGTGTCGAGAAAGTGCGCAGTGGCGCGCGAGACAGCTTTGCCGGGACCGTGTCTGGTGCGGATCTGGTCATTGGCGCGCGGTCGGGTGCCATGCAACTCCTTCTCTACTCAGTGTTCCACATTGGCAACGCAACCAACAATGTCACCTGGCGCAGCTACGAAGACATCGTTTCGCGCCCGGAGGTAGCCTGGGCAATTCCGCTTGCCCTTGGCGACAGCCACCGTGGCTTTCGCGTTATCGGGACGACACCGGACTATTTCGCGCACCTTCAGTATCGCGGCGGCCAAACCCTGAAGTTTGCCGCCGGCGCAGCCTTTAATGACCTCTTCGATGTCGTCCTCGGCTCGGACGTCGCGAGCCGGCTTGACTATTCGATCGGCGACCAAATCACCGTAGCGCACGGCGTGGGCTCCCTTGGGCCGCAGCATGACGACCTCCCGTTTCGCGTGTCCGGCATTTTGGCGCATACCGGCACGCCGGTGGATAAATCACTCCATGTCAGTCTCAAGGCTATCGAGGCCATTCATGTCGACTGGCGATCTGGTTCGCGGATCCCGGGACTAGCGACGACGGCCGACCGTCTGCGGCAGATGCCGCTTCCTCCGAGGGCGATAACCGCGGCCATCATCGGCTTGAAGTCGCGCCTGCAGGTCATTGGATTTCAGCGTACTGTCAACGAGTACAGAGCCGAACCATTATCAGGCGTCATGCCCGGTGTGGCTTTGCAGGAGATGTGGGGACTGATCGGCACAGCCGAGACCGCATTGCTGGGCGTGTCGGCCATGGTCGTCGTGACCTCGATGCTCGGTTTGTCGGCGATGATCCTGTCGACGCTCAACGAGCGACGTCGTGAAATCGCAATATTGCGTTCGCTGGGGGCGAGACCCGGCATGGTCGCAGGACTTCTCGTCGGAGAGGCGACACTGCTGACGGTGGCGGGGATCGCAATCGGTACCGCCGCGCTTTATGCGGTCCTGGTGGTGGCCCGCCCCATTATTGACAGGCAGTTCGGCATCGACATCGGCGTTCAGCCTCCATCCACGTCCGATGCTCTGTTGCTATTGGCAATATTGATCGGCGGAATGGCCGCCGGTGTCCTGCCGGCATACGGCGCCTACAGGATGTCGCTCGCAAATGGCATGAGGATGAGAACATGATCACTTCCAGATTTTTCTTCCGCAATGCGAGATCGATGGTCCACTGCATCGCTCTCGTCCTGGCTGTTTCGGGTCTTGGCTGCGATGCGGCATTCAGTGAAGGCGCTACCCAGCTGAAATGGGAGATGCTGGTGCCGTCGACAGAGCCGCTGGCAAATTTTCCGCAAGAACTTCCGATTGAGCAGCAGGAGGCCTTGAGAAATGTCCTTTACTGGAAAGGTCACCCGTCGGGCGAATTGAGCGAAGAATTTGCCCTTCAGCGCGACGAGGCCAAAAAAAGGGTCGACGCCGACAGGGAGAAACTCGCAAAGCAAGGCGTCGATCTTGACGCGCTTTACGAACGATATGCGATCTGGGCTGGAGAAACCGAGAGGCGTGGAACCCTCACCGAGAAGAAGCATGACGGCAAGCGAGTAGCCATAGCCGGCTATCTTCTGCCCTTGGATTTTGATCCAAAGGGTACCACCGAGTTCCTGCTCGTCCCCTATTTCGGTGCTTGCATCCATGAGCCGCCGCCGCCGCCGAACCAGGTGATCTATCTGAAATCCTCCGCTCCATACGCACCCACGAGTCTGTTCGAAGGCGTGCTGATAACAGGAACAATGCGCGTACAATCTGCAAAGAAAGACCTCTCCTTCGTCGACGGTTCAAGCGAAGTTGCTTCGGGTTACGTCCTGGAGGGCGAAACCATCGAGCCCTATCAACACGAAGAAGGCGGGCAATAGTGGCCAGGTTCTGCAGGAGGTCTTAGCCGTCCGCGGTCAGAGGCTGGCACGAAGGTCGAGTTGATGGTGTATCCACTTTCGACGACGTTCAACCATCCCGCGCGTCGGTGGGTGGATGCGCTCAGCGAAACCCGGTGACCCTGAGCACCTCCGCCGGAGAGGTGAGACCTTGCCCAGCCTTCCTGGCAGCGTCATGGGCCATCGTGCTCATGCCCCGCTCCAGCGCGAGCGCTTCGATCCTGGAGTGATCTGCCCCTTGTGAAGCGAGTTCCGTGATCGCCTCGTCAAGGACGAGGATCTCGAACACGGCGATGCGGCCGCGATACCCTGTGCCGTTGCAGCGGCCGCAGCCCACCGCGTTGTACACTTTCTGGCCCGGCGAGAACCCGACAGCCTGGTAGCGCGTGTCGGAGGAGAAAGTGTCGGCCGAGAGAATTCCTTCCTGCTTGCAGTGATCGCACAGCCGCCGCAGCAGGCGCTGGGAGATGATGCCCCGTACGGCGCCGACCAGCAGATAGGTCTCGACACCCAGGTCGCGCATACGCGTGAAGGCCGCTGCCGCGGTGTTCGCGTGGACGGTAGTGAGTACGAGGTGTCCGGTGAGCGCTGCCTGGACTGCGGCCCGTGCGGTCTCGCCATCGCGTATCTCGCCGACCAGGATTACGTCGGGATCCTGACGCACGAACGTTCGGATCGCCGACGAGAAGGTGATGTCGATCGCCGAGTTGATCTGCGACTGCACGATGCCGGGGATCTGGTACTCGACGGGATCCTCGATGGTAACGATCTTGCGGCTCGGATCGTTGAGCTTTGAGAGCGCTGCGGCGAGCGTCGTCGTCTTGCCGCTGCCGGTCGGGCCCGCGACGGCGATCATTCCATGGGTATGCTCAAGCAGGCGGTTCAGCGTCTGTTGTTCCTCCTCGTCCAGGCCTACGCCCGCAAAATCCAGCAGGGCGCTGTCGCGGTGCAGGATGCGCATGACGACGGTCTCACCATGGATGGCGGAGAGGGTAGCAACACGCAGTTCGACTTCGCGGTCACCTATGGGAAGGCGCATCGCGCCATCCTGAGGCTTGCGGCGCTCGGTGATGTCGAGGCCGGCGAGAACCTTGATGCGCGACACGATCGCATCGCCCATTTCGTGCGGCGGTGAAGGCATGATCCGCAAGACACCGTCGATGCGGAAACGCATCACGAGCCGTCCGCGCATCGGTTCGAGATGGATGTCGGTTGCCCTCAGGTCGAGCGCGCGCCTGAAGATGTCGTCAACGATAACCACGACCGGCGCGCCGCTCGCAAGATCCCGCAGGCTTGCGATAGCCGCCTCGGAGGTTGCTCCTTCGCCGGTGACCTGGGCAACATCCTGGGTGCCGGAAAGGCGTTCCAGGCAGGATTCCAGATCGGGTGCGGGAACTACGCAGACCTCGACGTCACTATCCAGAACGGATCGCAGCGCCTCTATCGGATCTGCGTCTCCGGGATGGAGAACCCCTATGACGGCGCTCCCGTCAGGCGCCGTGAGCGGCGCGATCCAGTTCTCCACAAGAAATCGGTTTGAGAGGTTCTGCGCGGCGGGCCTGTAGTCGGCGAGTTGCTGCCGGTCGAGAAGCCGCACGCCATAATAGGAGGACAGGAAGCCTGCGAGGGCATCGGCATCGACGATCTGCGCTTCGATCAGGCGGTGCAGGTCGGAGGCTCGCGAGGCCGTACTTTCACCGAAAAGGCCCCGTGTTGCCTCGCGGCTCGCCAGTCCGGCATCGGCCATGGACGACAGGAGCGAGTGTGAGTCTGTATGTTGCAGGTTCATCGAACTTACCCGACTGCGCCGCGTTGGAATGAGCGGGCTTGGAGTGACTGGAACCTTTCCCGCTTCATCGCCTTGCCGAGCTCAGTGATCCATTGCCTTGACGATACCCTCGGTCATCTTCTTGGCGTCGCCAAGCAGCATCATCGTGCCGTCCTTGTAGAACAGTGTATTGTCGATGCCAGCATAGCCGGAGCCGAGCGAGCGTTTGACGAAAAGGCAAGTGCGAGCCTTGTCGACGTCGAGGATCGGCATGCCGTAGATCGGCGAGGTCTTGTCGTCGCGCGCCGACGGGTTGGTGACATCATTGGCGCCGATGACGTAAGCAACGTCGGCCTGCGCGAACTCGGAATTGATGTCCTCCAGCTCGAACACTTCGTCGTAGGGCACGTTGGCTTCGGCCAGCAGCACGTTCATGTGGCCAGGCATGCGGCCGGCGACCGGATGAATGGCGTATTTCACCTCGACGCCATTGGCCTTGAGCTTGTCGGCCATTTCGCGAAGCGCGTGCTGCGCCTGCGCCACCGCCATGCCGTAACCCGGCACGATGATAACCTTTTGCGCGTTCAACATCAGGTAGGCGGCGTCGTCTGCTGCGCCCTGTTTGACCGAACGCTCGATGCCGTCGTCGCCACCAGCCGCGGCCGCATCGCCGCCGAAACCGCCGAGAATGACCGAGATGAAGGAGCGGTTCATGCCCTTGCACATGATGTAGGACAGGATCGCGCCGGACGAACCGACCAGCGCGCCGGTGATGATCAGCGCGAGATTGCCAAGCGTGAAGCCCAGTGCCGCCGCGGCCCAACCCGAATAGGAATTGAGCATCGAGACCACGACCGGCATGTCCGCGCCACCGATCGGGATGATCAGGAGAATGCCGAGCAAGAGCGACAGGACAACGATCATCCAGAAGATCGTGGTCGACTGCGTAGTGACCATCAGGACGACGAGAACCACGAGCGCAATCGCGATGCCGGCGTTTAATACATGGCGCAACGGCAGCATGATCGGCTTGCCGGACATGCGCCCGTCGAGCTTGAGGAAGGCGATGATCGAGCCTGTGAAAGTCACCGCGCCGATAGCAACGCCGAGACTCATTTCGATGATCGCCTGGGTGTGGATGGCGCCGACAAGGCCGATGCCGAAGCTTTCGGGCGCGTAGACTGCTGCCGCTGCCACCAGAACGGCGGCAAGGCCGACAAGGCTGTGGAAGGCGGCGACGAGCTGCGGCATCGACGTCATGGCAATGCGGCGCGCAGTGATCGCGCCGATGCCACCACCGACCAGCAAGCCTAGCAGGATCAGCGCGAAGCCGGTTGGCGACGGAACTGCCAGAGCCAGCGTCGTCACGACGGCGATCGTCATGCCGACCATGCCGTAGACATTGCCCTGACGGCTGGTCGTGGGATGCGACAGGCCGCGCAGCGCCATAATGAACAGTACCCCGGAGACGAGGTAGAGGAAGGAGGCGACGTTCTGGCTCATGCGTTTTGCCTCACTTCTCTTTTTTCTTGTACATCGCCAGCATGCGCTGGGTAACGAGGAAGCCGCCGAAGATGTTCACCGATGCGAGGATGACCGCGACGAAGCCGAAGCCCGACGCAGCGCCTGACACGGAGATGCCGACGGCAAGGAGCGCACCCACGATGATGACTGACGAAATCGCGTTCGTGACCGCCATCAACGGCGTGTGCAGCGCGGGCGTGACGGACCAGACGACGTAGTAGCCGACAAAGATCGCCAGCACGAAGATGGCCAGGCGGAAGACGAAGGGATCGACCGCACCGCCGGTCGCGGTGTGAACCGCCGCACCTGCTGCATCGGCGATTGCCTGATCGAGGCTGTCGAGAGCGGATTTTTCCATCATGCCCCTCCTTTGGTCTTCGCCGTGCCTGCCTTCTTGGCAGCGGCGGGCCTGGGCGGCGATTTCTTCGGCGCGGCTTTCACTGGTGCCGGTGCCTTACCGGCAAAAATGGGGTGAATGACAGCGCCCTCATGCGTGAGCAGGGTTGCCTTCACCAGTTCATCGTCCGGCTTGATGGCAAGCGTTCTGGTGGTCTTGTCGACCAGCGTCTCAAGGAACGCATAAAGGTTCATGGCGTAGAGCTGCGAGGCGGAAGCAGCGAGGCGGCCGGCGACGTTGAGATGGCCGACTATCTTGACGCCGTTGGCCGTGGTGACGACCTTGCCAGCGACGGAGCCTTCGACATTGCCGCCGCGCTCGACCGCCAGATCGACGATGACCGAGCCTGGCTTCATCGAGGCAACCATCGCCGCCGAGATCAGCTTCGGAGCGGGGCGACCGGGGATCAGCGCGGTGGTGATGACGATGTCCTGCTTGGCGATATGGTCGGCGGTCAGCGCCGCCTGCTTGGCCTGATATTCCTTGGACATTTCCTTGGCGTAGCCGCCGGCTGTCTCCGCCGCCTTGAACTCGTCGTCCTCGACGGCGAGGAACTTCGCTCCCAGCGACGCAACCTGTTCCTTGGCGGCGGGACGGACGTCGGTCGCGGTGACCACGGCGCCCAGGCGCCGGGCAGTGGCAATCGCCTGAAGGCCGGCGACGCCAACACCCATGATGAATACCTTGGCGGCAGGAACAGTGCCGGCCGCCGTCATCATCATCGGGAGCGCACGATCATATTCGGCTGCTGCATCCACCACGGCCTGGTATCCCGCCAGATTGGCCTGGCTGGATAGGATGTCCATGGACTGGGCGCGCGTGATGCGCGGCATGAATTCCATTGCAAAGGCCGAGACACCGGCTGCCGCCATCGCGGCGACGGCGTCGTCATTGCCATACGGATCCATGGCGGCGATCACGGCGGCGCCGCGCTTATAGGATTTGAGCTCTGTCGCGTCAGGACGGCGAACCTTCAGAATGACATCCGCGCGGGCCGCATCGGATGCGGAACCAATAGTGGCACCGGACTTCGCGTAGTCTTCGTCGACGATGCGTGACAGTGTGCCCGCGCCGCTCTCAACCACCACGTCGAAACCAAGGGCGGCCATACGCTTCACCGTATCGGTGGACGCCGCGACACGGGGTTCGCCCGAGCCCCCCTCGGCGGGAATGAAGATGATCTGGCTCACGCTTGGCTACCCCTCCCCGGCACGCGGCGCATCTCCGCGCCTGCCATATCGTTCAGATTTTCACTACATTCCACAAAATGGGCACATTGTCCACATATTTTACCACGGGTACTTGTCCGACAATTGCCGATGCCATATCAATGGCTAAACAACAGTTCTGGGAGGTGTAGATTTCCAAGATCAATGGTGCGAAGCGGCTGCAATCACCTGAGTGGCTCGACAATCCCGGCATGACGGCGCTCTATCTCTGCAACTCCACCCGTCAGGATTGGTCGTCCCAGTCTGCGTTCAAGATCGGTGCCCGATGGGCGAATAGCTGTGATTGATCTGGAATGAGGCCCGAGGGTAAGCTATGACTATTTTGACGCGGCAGCGGATCTTTGGATCCTGTGCCGGCTTTCAGCTCTAAGGTTTGACCGGAATGGCTTCTCCTTTCACCGCGGTCATCCGCGGCATGGATGACTGGATCGCGGGACCGGCCTCCCTGCTGGATGAACTCGCGCGCGTCAAATCCAGCAGCCGCGTGGTCGCGCGGGTCGCGGACGACGAGAGCGCGCTTGAAATCGAGCCAGCGACCGGCCGAAAGCCGACAGCAGCCCTGTCGATACCGATTTCTCCAGACGGGCAGGCGCCGGCCGCATTACGCACCGCGGTGAACGGAAAGACGGTCCATCTCGGCATCCCGGCGAGTTGGATGATCGCGCGCCGGGTCGAACTGCCGATGGAGGCTGCCAGCCACGTCGAGGGCATCGTTACCTCGCGGATGGGTGCGCTTTCTCCATTGCCTGCTTCCGATATCTATTTCGGCCACAGGATCCTGGGGATCAGCCATGAGGCGCGGCAGATCACCGTCGCCGTCGCAATCGTCGCGAAGTCACGTGTCTCTGCCGCCTTGGCCTGCCTGAATGCGGCCGAGGCCCGCCAGGTCGTGATCTCGGCGCCATTTCCGGAAGGCGATGCCGTAAAAGTATTGACACAGCGGCAACGGATCGCCGGCACGCGCGGCCGGATAAAGTTTGTCCTTGCCGGAATTCTGGGGGCAAGCCTGGTCGCTGCCGTCATGGCATCGGCGGTGCGGCCGATGATCCAGAACAGCTATGCCGAGCGCCGCGCCGCCGTCGAGATGCGGGCCGAAAAGGCGCGACAGGCAATCGCGCTGGCGGCGACTCCGGACAAGGCCGATACAGCGCCAGAGCAGGAGGCGCTGAATATCAAGGACGACGCGATAAGCGCGCTCGGAGCATTGGACGACCTGGCTGCAGCCCTCCCGACACATTCATATGCCATTGAGGTGTCCTTCGCCAATGGCGGCATGCGCCTCTCGGGCCGCACCAGAGACGTCCCCGAGGTGTTGACCGCGCTGGAATCGTCGGGCCGCTTCGAAGACAGCAAGCTGGTCGGACCGGCCCTGCGCGGCGAGGATGGCGTCACCTCGGAGTTCGAGGTCGACACCCGCCCGCTCATCCGCACGGGGGGGCAGCTGCGATGACAACGACACCCCTGTGGCGCGACACGCGGCTTCAATCCCTGGCCGTCATGGCGCTGCTGGTTGTCGGAGCTCTTGTACTCGTCGCCGATACCCTGCTGTCCTGGCGCGCGGAGGCGGGCTCGCTGGCGCTCTATGAGGAACGTACCGCCTTGCTTGAAAGCAAGGCGTCAACTTCCCCGGTTCAGCAAGGCGCGAACCAGGCTCTGGATCCCGGCGAGGGCAAGATCCTTCTCGATGCACAAACCAGCGGGCTCGTCTCCGCCGAATTCCAGCGTCTGCTCTCCAACCGGGTGGAACGCGTGGGCGCCGTTATCCGTCGCGTCGATGTTCCCACGGACGGTCAGGCCGCCAATATAGGCGATCCTCAATTGGAGTCTTTGGAACGCATTCGTTTGACTGCCGATATCGAGGTCTTGGAGCAATCGCTGCCCGATCTCATGTATGCAATCGAAGCTGGTTCGCCCGTCATGGTGGTTGATAACTTCAAGCTTCGATTGAACCGAAAGGTCGATATGTTGGGAGGAGATCAGACCTCGGGTTCCATGGATCAGCCGTTGTCGCTCAACGTTACGCTGTCGGCCTTCCGCGAGAAGGAACCCCAATCGTGACGACCAGGCTGCGCGCGACAATGATGCTCGCCGCCATCGCGGCTTCGTCGAGCCTGTCGTTCGGCACGGAAAAACTATCGGTCAGGGAACGCCTGGTGAGCGATTATGCGGCGCTTCGGGATCGCCCCCTGTTCTCGCCGAGCCGGACTCCCCCGATGGCGTTCGGCGCCGCCGAGCCGGAACCGGTCATCGTGCAGCCCGAGCCGCCACCGCCGCCACCGCCGCCGGCCGCGGCGCCCGATTGGCAATTGGTTGGCATCGTACGGTCGTCGGGGCTCAACAGCGCGACCTTCACCTCCCCGGCCGAGACAGCGGCGTTCACGCTGCGGACCGGGGAAAGCCGCGAAGGTTGGACCCTGAAGGCAGTCGACCAGTTTGAAGTCAAGCTCGATGGAGCGGGAGGGCGCGCCTCGCTGCGCTTTTCGGATGAGCCGAGCGGTGAACAAATGATTCCTCCGGCGGAGCCACCGCCCACGCTTTCGGGGGGGTGACCATGGGCTCCACGGCATTCGCATACAAGGCTTTGAACGGCGAGGGTCGTATCGAACTCGGGCGAATCGATGCGTCCGATTCCGACGATGCCGTCCAGAAGCTCGGGGCGCGCGGGCTGATCCCGGTCAGTGTCGAACAAAGCAGGCCGTCTACATCGCGCGCACCACTGTTTTCGACCCGGATACCGGCGGCGCAGGTTACCCGGCTGCTCTCCGACCTGTCGATCATGCTGAATGCGGGAATCCGGATCGACGAAGCGCTGGCTATCATGGAAAAGGAATTCGACAGCGGCAGGCTTCAGCCCATTGTTGCCGGCATTCGCACCGACCTGGCGTCGGGCAAGCCATTTTCCAGCGCGCTGGAAGCCTGGCCTGCTCTGTTCCCGGCGTTCCAAGTCGCCATGGTTCGTGTCGCGGAGACCTCTGGCAAGTTGCCCACCCTCCTGTCGCGCATCGTGCAGGAGCGCCAGAATTTCGAGGCATTGCAGGCCAAGGTCAGCGAAGCGCTCCGATATCCTGCAGTGCTGTTTGCCGGCACGATCTGCGTACTGGTCTTCTTCCTGGTGGGTGTCGTTCCTCAGTTCGAACCGATGATCATGCAGAGCGGCAAGAAGGACACGCTGATGGTGGTGATGTTCGCGGTCTCGAATTTCCTGCGCGCCTACGGGCTGGTCCTTTTGCTTGCGGCTTCGATACTCGTATTGCTGGGATTTGTAGCGGCGCGGCGGGGCCTTCTCTCGGCATGGCTCTGGGCTTTCGCCAAAAAACTTCCGCTTATGTCGGAGATACCGGGGAGCTATCGGACAGGGCGCTTCGCTCGTCTCCTGGGCATCATGGTCGAAACGGGTGTCGCAGTTCCTGTGGCTTTCAAGCTCATCAGCGATACCATCGATCGCGGCGAGGCCGCCCGGGCACGCGCGCAGCAGGCATCCGACGCGCTGAGGCAGGGAAACAGGCTTGGCCATGCGCTTGAGATACTTCAGCTTCCCCCGCTGGCGGTACGCATGTTGAGGCTCGGCGAGCAAAGTGGCGAACTCGCGGGGCTGGCCTATCGTGTCGCCGACTTCTATGAAGTGCGGCTGGAGCGTTCGCTGTCCCGTATCGTCGGGCTTGTCGGCCCTGCGGCGGTGGCAACCATTAGTATCTTGATCGGTGGTATGATCGTGTCTATCATGTCCACTCTTATGTCCTTCAACGACATGGTCCGATAGGAGCCTGCTTGCAAAGCGTACATTTCGCAGTTGGTCCCGATCTCATGCAGCGCAGGCGTGCCCGGCGCCGCAGGGCGGGTTTTACGCTAATCGAGATGCTGGTTGTACTGGCCATCATCGGCCTGATCTCGGCGCTCGTCGGTCCTCGTGTTCTCGCGCAGTTGTCCGACTCGCGCGTACGCGCGGCAAAGCTTCAGATCGAGGCGTTTTCCAGCGCGCTCGACATCTTCTACATCGATGTCGGCCGTTATCCGGTGCAGGCAGAGGGCCTGGAAGCCCTGGTGCGCAAGCCCTCAACCATCCAGGTCTGGAACGGGCCATACCTTCGCGGCGGCACCGTTCCGCGTGATCCGTGGGGCAATGAATACAAATATGTGAGCGACGGAAAGACGTTTAACATCACCAACGACGGGCCCGGTGGGAGTGGCTCCAATGTGTCCGGCCAGCTCTAAGGGCAACAGTAACAGCAACGGCAAAGGGGCGCAGCGCGGTGTCGTTCTGCTCGACGTGGTCGTGGCGCTTGCGATCTTCGCCCTCGCTGCCTCCGTACTGATGCCCCGCCCGCGTTCAAGCGCCGGGGCTGCCGAGCTTTCTGCCGAGGCCGTTCGCATTAGCGGAGAATTCCGAAAAGGCAGGGCGAAAGCATTGACCACGGGCAGCGTCGCCGACGTGATGGTCGATACGGGAAACAAACTCATCCAGGTGGATGGCGCCAATCCGATCTCCATCAGGGAAGTGGTGGCGATGAACTGGGTCACGTCGGACCGGTGTCCCATACGAGACGGAATCAGAGCCTTGCGCTTCCTTGCCGACGGACGGTCCTGCGGGGGCGTCATGACATTGTCCGCCGGCGGCCGGGAGATCGAACTGCGCGTCGACTGGCTGACCGGCCGCGTGGAAATGAGGCCGAAATGATAGCGCGGCACAGACGCGGTTTCACCCTGATCGAGGTTCTAGCCTCGCTTGCCGTCGCCGTGCTGCTGATCATTCCGATCGCGCGTATGATCACGGGCACTGCAGGTGCGTTCGCGGGTCTGGAACGATCGACGGAACGCCGTGTCGGCATGCAGGCTGCCATGGCGGTCGCAATGACCCTTAACCCGTTGCGAACGGGCCGGAGCGTCATCGGAGATTTCACGGTCATCGTGGAACGGTACCGCTTCGAACGCGACGCTGCGTTGACGACGGCCGGATGGCAGCTCTATTCCGTCACCGTTCGCCGCACCGACGGATCGGATGGCGACGTGACGCAGACAGTACGTCTCGGCAAGCTGCAATGACGAGGAAACGCAAGGCTCGGGCCGGCTTCACGCTGATCGAGGCATTGGCTTCGCTGGTGCTTGCAACGATGCTGTTTGGTGGGCTGGCGCTCTACACAGGAACCTGGCTGCGCCAATGGCAGGGGATGATCGCCCGAGGCGGGCAGGAGGACACGGTGGCGGTGATTCTCGACCGGATGGTCGAGGATCTGGAGGCGGCACAGCCCAACTACTCCAACCCGGAAGGGGCCGCTGCGATCCGCTTCGCCGGCCATGCCGACGAGGTCACTTTCGTGCGCCCGGCGCTCGGCTACGAGCCGCGTGCGGGACTTGATGACATCACCTATTCGATGGGTCGGGTCGGGGCCGACGAGGCCCTCATTCGGGCCCGCCGCGATTACGCAACCGCCGGGGGCGGAGAAGATCTTCCGCTGGTGCACGGCGATCTGAAGCTTTCGTTCAGCTATGCCGGGCCGGACGGCGCGCTCAACCCCGAATGGACAAGCACCAACCGATTGCCGTCGCTCGTCCGCGTCGAGATAGCGGGCAGTTCTCCGCGTCCTTGGCGGCAATGGGCCTATGCGCGGTTGCGCGTCGAACTGCCCGCGCGTTGCGGCGCGGTCGAGGCGCTAGCGCTGTGTCTGCAGCGCTACGGCACCGGCTTGTGAACTCCGCAGGGCTGTTCGATTGGTGGCAGGGATCTTAATTTGATCGGAGATCGCCCTGGTGACATTGCTCGTGCCAAGATGGATTCCAGATTGGGGTAGCACCCTCTATTCTCATCGGTGATAGCAGTATCAGAGTTCGTCATTATACCCGGACAGCCTCATTGGCTATGGTTCGACTCGATGAGGTGAACTTTCCAAGCGAAACGACAGAAGCACAGCGCTGCGGATCACCCATGGCGGCGTTCGTCGCCGAAACCCGCTGGTCCTGACGCGATCGTCCGGGCGGCCCTTCCAGATGATGGAGTGATTATGCATCTGATTCAATTTGAAACCGATAGCCGGACACGAGCCGTCGGCATCGTCTCCGGCGACGAGATCAAAGAACTCAACGTCTATTTGACCACGCGTGAACTGGCGCTTGAAGCCATTCGCAAAGGTAAGAAGATCGCCGAACTCGTGAGCGAACTGGGAACCGGCAAGGCGCATTCCTACCAGGCCCTGCTGGACGAGGGGCGGGTGCTGCCGCCGCTCGATCATCCCGATCCTGCCCATTGCATCATCGCGGGGACGGGCCTCACCCATACCGGCAGTGCTGCCTCCCGTTCAAAGATGCATCAGACCGCAACGACAGCGGCGGAAGCCGACCTCAACGACTCCATGAAGATGTTCAAATGGGGCGTCGAAGGCGGCAAGCCTGCCGATGGCAAACCTGGTGTCCAGGCAGAGTGGTTCTACAAGGGCGACGGGTCTACCGTGGTGCGTCCCGGTGAGGACCTGCCGGTGCCCCAGTATGCTCAAGATATGGGCGAAGAACCCGAAGTGGTTGGACTTTACGTGATCGGCGACGATGGCCTCCCCTATCGTGTGGGCTTTGCTGTTGGCAACGAAGCCACGGACCACGTGATGGAGAAGCAGAATTATCTCTATCTCGCCCATGCCAAGTTGCGTCATTCCTCATTCGGACCAGAATTGAGGCTCGGCGACCTTCCGGCCCATGTCGAAGGCGTGGTTCGCATTCGCCGAAACGCGGAAGTGATCTGGGAAAAATCCTTCCCCACAGGCGAGGACAACATGTCCCATTCGATCGCCAACCTCGAGTATCACCATTTCAAGTACGATCAATTCCACCGGCCGGGCTATGTGCATGTCCAGTTCCTGGGGACGTCAGTTGCTTCTTTCGGCGACGGGATTGCGACCGAGGAGGGAGATATTTTCGAGATCGAAATTCCCGAATTCGGCAAGCCGCTCGTCAATGCCATCCGGCGGACCTCTACCCGCTTCACGATGGGAGCAGTCGCTTCCCTCTGATCTGTTTGGCCAGCAGGTAGGTCGTATCTTCAACAGTCTATCTTGCTGATGTCGAGTTCTGGCCGGGAAGCATTGCCGAGCTTCCCGGCCGTCTGGCGTGGTTGCAGATACGCGGGCCGCTGCTGGTTGCCGATCACGGATCGTCGTGGCAGGGATGGTCGATAAGATCGCGTCCTATCCGCCGCCACGCAACAATCGCCAGTCGAAGCCATTGCGCTCGATGTGCGCTCGATGGCGCTACCTCCCGCCCCGGCCGCGCATGATTCCGACGATATCCTCGCGCAGTTGCACGAGACCCGTCTGGATCAGCCGCGCATAGCGGATCACACAATGGCCGACGGCACTGGGCTCCAGGCCCGGTTGGTGCGAACGAACAGCGGCCGGCCATGCCTGGGTTGCGTAAATGTTATACCGAGATCACATCTTCTCAGTTGTCGCGCCAGCGAATGCTGCAATACTGCAGTCGACTAAATCTCACGGCTATCACGATTAATGAGTTTTGCTATTCAGGCCAAGATTCACACAAGCCCGAATGCGCTGGTCAAAAACTTCAGGAGGAGAACGTTATGACAGTCAGCCGACGATCATTGTTGAAGGGCGGTGCCGGAATGGCCGCCGCAGGGGTGGGCAGCAGCATTTTTCAGGTGAACATTGGCAATGCCGCGAGCGAGCGTGTAGCCGATGTCGTCGTTTTGGGTTGCGGATCGGCGGGCCTTGCCGCCGCAGTCGCCGCCGCAGAGGCAGGCGCGTCGGTTATTGTCCTCGAGGCGCAGCCGCATATCGGCGGACGTGGCATCGTCAGCTCAGGCAACATTCCGCTGGGAGGCGGAACCTCTGCCCAGCTAGCGGCCGGCATCGCGGACACGCCAGATCTCCTGTTTCGCGATCTGACTGACTGGTCCATCGTTCAGTCGAACGGCTTTCCAAGCTACCGCTATAACGATCGCGAGGTCATCCGGGCATTTGCCGATATCAACGTCACCATTTATGACTTTCTGGTCCGCCATGGCGTCGTGTGGACGACAGCCAGACCCGACAACGTCGGTGGCAACGAGGTCGGCAACTCCGTACACCGCATGATGCACTCGGCGATCATGGACTACCCCTCGGTCCGGACCGGCTTGCAGGTAGACCCGGCACGACGGCGGACGACGGCTCAAGGGCCCGGCTTCATATACCCGCTGGAGGCCGCAGCAAAGGCGCGTGGCGTGAAGATCCTGCTGAATCACCGTTTGGATTCACTGCACCGGACGAATAAAGGCGTGACCCAGGTCAGAGCCTCTTACCAAAACCGGATGGTCAACATTCTGGCACGCAGGGGCATCGTGATCGCGACCGGTGGCGGCAACGGGAACGTGGAATATCGCCGACAGTTCGACCCACGGCTCACCGCAGAGTACTGCGGCGTCGCTGGCGAGCCCTATTCCTTCCAGGACGCCAGTGGCATCCTCGCAGGGCTGAATGTCGGTGCGTCCCTCGCGGGCGCGTACAACCAGACCGGAGAATTCGGCACTAATATCACCAAGCCAACCGCCATCGGAACGCGGTACAACTACTCGTACCTGCAGTGGGGTCCCAACAGCCCGGTCTTCCACCTTGCGAAAGCTTCGGGACTAGCCAATGTCAACTTCCAGAACATTATCCATGTAAACATGATCGGAAAGCGGTTCTTCGACGAAACGGGAGGTCAATTTGGGACGAACAGTGCCGGCTCGGTCAACCCGTACACTCCCAATAGCTACCTGAACGCCAAGAACATTACCTACAACCCACAAAACTGGATCAACGCCGCCATGGCTGGAATCGGCGACGGACACAACGGCGGTGGCCCGATCTGGGCCATCTTCGATGCAGATGCCGTGGCCCGCCAGAATTGGAATCCGACGCCCCCAAATGTCGATCCTGACGGATTCTTCTTCCAGGCAAACACGCTGGCGGAGCTCGCAGCGAAGATCGTCATGCCGTATCAGCGGGTTCCCATGCCGGCGAGCAACCTGGTCCAGACGGTGGCACGGTATAACAGCTTTGTTGATGCGGGTGCCGACTCCGACTTCGGCAAACCGACACCCCGATACAAGATCCAACGGGGCCCCTTCTATGCCGCCTGGTCGACCCCGGTGATCCACGACCCCCGGTCCGGCCTGCGCATCAACGCCGCAAGCCAGGTCCTCGACTTTGCCGGTAAGGTAATTCCCGGCCTCTACGCCGCAGGCGAAGCTGCCGGCGGGTTCAGTCAGCACGGGAACGGTCGAGCTCTCGCTCAGGGCTACATCGCAGGAAAGCACGCAGCCCTCCGTTCGAGCTAGCAGGACCATAGCGCTCAACAATCATCCCGCCGGGCCTCTTGGTCTGGCGGGATATGCTTGGGCGAAATGACTTGCTTTTTTTGGCAGGCGCATCAGCAATCGCCTGGCAGCTTTGATGTTGCGCGGCTCTGGACGAACGCGTCGAGAACATAGCCATTCTGATCGAGGGGCTCTCTGCGGGCGGACCGCCAATGATCTTCACCTGAATCCTTGCGGCGGATGTGATCTTGGTATAACATTTATCTAACCCAGACATGACCCCACCACTCCACTCCATCATTTCCAGGCTCCACCTGAAACAGCTGCGGCTCCTAGTCGCGCTGGGTGAGCACGGCTCGCTCTTGAAGGCTTCGCAGCAGGTCGCGTTGACGCAACCGGGTGCGAGCAAGGCATTGCAGGAAATTGAGACGACCTTCGGCACGCCGCTGTTCGTTCGCACCAACCGGGGTCTGGAGCCTAATGCCGTCGGCCATTGCGTGATCCGCTATGCGCGGTTGATCCAGACGGATATTGCCCACCTGCGCGACGAGATCGTCGGAATCATGCGTGGCCAGGGCGGGCGGGTGGCGGCAGGCGTCATCATGGGCGCGGTGCCGCTGCTCACCGATGCTATCTCTGCGCTCGTTGCGCAGCAGGTCGACTTGTCCGTCGAGATAGTCGAGGACACCAGTGCCGCCCTGCTGGCCCAGCTCGACGCCGGCCGGCTCGACCTGGCGATCTGCCGCACGACCATCAGCCAGGCGCCGCAGGTCTACGACAGCGTGAAGCTCCAGGATGAAACGCTCGCGGTGATCGCGAATGTCGGCCATCCGTTGCGACATGCGAAGAAGCTCACCCTGCAGGAGCTGGCGCCATACCGATGGGTGGTATACCGCGCGAACATGCCGATGCGGCTCTTGCTCGAACGCGAATACCGCGATTGCGGGATCCAGTTCCCGCAGCACCTGCTGGAGACGACCTCGGCTTTTGCGACACTGGCGCTGCTGCAGGCCAACCCGTCCTTCGTGGCCCTGGTGTCGATCGAAGTCGCGCAGTTCTTCGCGCGCCGGCAGATGACGCGCATCCTGCCGCTGGCCCTGGCGTCGCGAAGCGAGGCCTATGAACTCGTCACCCGCAAGGGGGCGCGGGTACCGCCCGCCGCCAAACTGCTGATCGACGAATTGCTCCATCGCCAGTCCTGAGCATCAGGTCAGCGCTGTATCCGCCATGGCGTGCCAGATCGGATGTGCTGCAAAAATCGGTTAGGAGGGGGCTCAGCGTACCGCTGGACACAATCATGCAGTGAATTGGGCGAATTGCTGTTGGGTGAAAGCGCTTTCCTCCAGATTGCGCAGGCTCATGGTAAGCTAGGTACCTTGTCGAAGTGGCGGTCTTTAAAACATCGAAGACTCCCGGCTCTTAAAAGCCAGAATGCTATCACCTCAAGCATTGACGCAATGTTGCAACGGATCGTCCACCATCGTATCAGCCCACACATAGGTTTAATCGCCTAAAACCAAACATTGCGGGTTGGGAAATAGTTCTCTCCAGATTGGTCGAAGTGCATACTCCCCGACCCCTGGCATAAGTCTAAAATCATCAAATGGTATTGTCGAAAGTTGTAAATGGAGATGTGGCAGCCACCAGCCATTTTCTTCAAAGTCGCCCATTCTCGCCAGTTCTTTGCCCTCGAAAACAGTATCTCCCTTCGACCATCGTCGAACAGATTCATGCGACAAATGTCCCCACAAGGCCCAAATGGATGTCTTCAACTCAACTTCATGTCGAGTTACGAGAAACCCGCCATAATCCAGCCTCTCGTTAATGATGCCTGCCTGCACGATCTCTCCATCTGCAGGGGCAAAAAGCGATGTAAGTGCTGGTGCAAAAAGATCGTAGCCAAGGTGGCAATCACGTCGCTGTCCCGGCAATAGAAGCGAAAGATAATTATCCGTCGCATAAACACTGCGCTGCTCCATCCATGCACCGATTGCCAGTTTTGCATCGTGCCTGGCCATGAAAGCGTTATAAAGCGCACAAGCAGTTTCTCTATCCTGACGGGCTGAGGCTTCAGCAATTTGCCCGCCTGCTGTGCCAAAGCTTAAGTCAACGCGCTTCCATAGATTGGCTTCAGGGTTTAGTATGCCTTTCCAGCGGCCTCTATTTTCTTCTATCCACTTGATTGCATTCGTTGAGGAAGTTGCAGAAAGGCCAGCGCCATGGCGCAGAACCGCCTGCATGAGCTGCGGCGAAACCTGCGCAAAGCGTGAGCGAATTTCTTGATCGATCGCATGACGTTCGACGAGTTTCCACGCTTTTGTATCATCCCACTCCGACATTGCATCCACCAGAGCCGCGCCGGCTTCGATGAAGGAAGCAGACGGCCTGGACAAAACCTCTTTCAAAGATGGAATCGTCATGAATAGTCTTCCAACGCAGTTAATGATTGCTGTTCGTAGTTTAATATAATGATGTGATTGTTCCTGATAAGTATGTGCAATGATCGATTGTAAGTCATTGACGAATTCACACACTGCAATCGTGTTGTTATCGTGTTCATTGATGATTTTGTACTAAATTAAGACCTAACAAGATGAATGCGAGGAAATTGATATTCATGCAATCAACACAACTTCCTCTTTCAGTATTTTAAAGTTTGCAGTGTCGTGCCATCATCTCGGCAACATCATCCTGCCCTTCTTCTCGCAACTTTTTGATTGCTGCGCTCATGTCAGCCGATCTTTCATCCTGGCCGAGCTTGAACTTGATCTCCATTTTATCAATCGGCATTTCGTAGCCGACGATATTTGGCAAGCGTCGCTCAAGACCGCCGGGACCAAGTTCCTTCATCTGCCAGGGCTTGTCCCGCCCCTTTTCCATGTGTTTGACGAGCTCGTGGAGATGCCTGGCGGTTGCCGCTTCTGATAATATGTCGGGTGTTCCATGAATGTGGGCGACCATAAAACTCCATGTCGGTGCGCTGTCTCTTTCCGGGTAGCCTGGATACCAGGACGAAGACACATAATGTCCAGCATCCATCAGGATCGCGATGGAGGGCAATCCGCGCTTCAGAAACTCAACATGGTCGTTCGACGCGGCGACATGGGAGACCAGCGTGCCATTTCCACCTCTCGCCCGATCGATCATGAAAACGGGGTGTGAGATTGCGACACCCTCCTCATGGCTGGTAATCAAGGTGCCAAGCACCGTTCTGTCAACCAGGTCGAAAACCTCGCTCACATCAGTTGGCTGGAAATAGGGCTTTGTGTACAGCATCACTTTTCTCTTGATTTCACGCGTGAATTGCAGGCAGTCGATCAGACCACGGGCACATAGCTTCCAGCTGTCCAGCAAGTTCGAATAACAGGTTCTCACCTCCATAAGAGGTAATGAACTGGCTGCCGACCGGGAAGCCATCGGGCGTCTCGTAAAGCGGAACGCTCATTGCGGGTAAGCCGGCAGCGTTAATTGGATGGGTAAAAGTAGTCAGCGTCAAAAACTGCTGGACAAAATCTTCCCAATCAGGCGCGCGCGCATCAAGCATTCCAAGCGGAAATGATGCAACCGGCATAACGGGACTTAAAACCACATCGCATCCTTCAAACAGACGACCGAAACTGCGCGCCGTGCTGTTTGCAGTCAGGCGCGCCTGAATGACTTCTGTTGCGGACAAACCCTCGCCAAAGGCAGCCAAACCCAGATTGGATGGCTCAAAGTAGAGGTCATTCGCGGGTTTTCGGGTTGTCGCGGCAACATCAGCAACTTCGATTGCCGTGTACACGGCGATCAGTTTTTGCATGGCATTCGCCAACTCAATGCCGTCAAAATCCGGCGTTGCTGGCACAATGATATGCCCCAACTGTTCGCACAATCTGATCGTCTCTTCGAGTGCTGCAGCAGACTGCTCATCCAGATGCTCGCGAAGATCGGATCGCCGCCAAATGCCGATGCGAAGTTTGCGAGGAGTAGTTTTGACACTGTCGACGAATAGGCTCTTCTTTGCAGGCGCAGCATAAAGAGCGCCAGGTTCCAGCGTATCGGTTAGATCAAGCATCGCTGCGGAATCCCGAACGGAACGCGTCAATACGTGATGACTGACCATTCCCCCCCAATTCTCTGTCGAGACTGGGCCGCACGGCACACGCCCACGCGATGGACGCAGTCCAAATAGGCCGCCACAGGACGAAGGGATACGGATTGAGCCTGCTCCGTCATTACCATAGGCAACCGGCACCATACGAGCCGCAACCGCCGCCGCCGCACCGCCCGAGGAACCGCCAATGCTGCGCTTTACATCCCAAGGGTTGAGCGCTGGCCCATGAAGCGACGACTCTGTTGCAATGTTGCAGGAAAATTCAGGCAGGTTGGTCTTTCCCACCACAACCAGACCGGCCGATTTGTAGCGTTTGACCAATTCATGATCATGCTGCGAAATATTGCTCTGTGCTGCACGACATCCAAAGGACATCGCTGCCCCCGCATAGGACGGACAATCGTCCTTCAATAAAACCGGCACGCCACTTAATGGCCCCTCTGGCAATGTTTTAAGCTGCTCATCAGCTTGTTCACGCATTTCATAGATGACTGCATTGAGCTGCGGATTGCACCGTTCAATCGCAGCGAATGCTTCCTGAACGGCTTCCCGCGGTGACAGAATTCTATTTCGAATGGCCTCGCCCAGACCAACCGCGTCGCTCTGGGTATAATCAAACGATGTAGATGTCATGGACCTATCTCAATGTAGAACTTAATAAATGAAGCGTATTACCGGGTTTTACTAACCGTCCAGAAACGGTCAGTATCGCCAGCCCACCCCTTGTAATCATTCACTTTTGGACCCGTCGCCGTGATGGATGGCAAATTCACCAGACCAAGAATCGGCACCTGCTCTGCCATCAGCTTGTTGAGTTCGTTGAAGAGCTTTTTGCGTTCATCGACATCACTTGTCGCTGAAACCTGCTTGAGAAGCTCTTCCGCCTTTGCATCATCCCACTGACGCGCAGCATCGGCTTTCTTGTCGCCAATCATCGATTGGAACGACAACAGCGGATCGAGGCGCGCGGAATAGGCAAAGACTGCAAGTTCATATGCACCACGGCGATACTGGTCGAGCTGCGTTGCCCAATCACGCACTTCAAGCTGCGCGTTGATGCCAGATGCTGCAAGGAACGCCTGAATAATGGTGGCGACCTGTACGCGATTCTGACGGTTGGCAACCAGAAGACTGATTGGCTCGCCCTTGTATCCTGCCTTGGTAAGTAATTCTTGTGCCTTCGCGGGATCATAAGCAGGCCAGGCAGCTGCCTGATTGTCCGAATAGATCGTATTTGGTGCTACGACCGAAGGGTTCGGCGTGTACATGCCCTCGCCAATCGCCGCTGCCAGTTGGTCAAGGTCGATAGAATGCGCGATCGCTTGACGGAGCTGCGGATCTTTCAGCTTCGCCGAGTTTGACTGAATTTGCAGCACCATCCATGCAGGCGTCTGCTGGACATTGACCTTCATGCCTTTTGCTTCCAGATCCATGAGGCCAGTCGGTTCAACTTCATCGATGAAATCGATCTCGCCCGACAACAGACCATTGGTACGCGTGCTTGAATCAGGAACCGTCATAAACTCGATCGTTTTCACATGACCCTTTTTGTTCCCGGCCAAACCATCTGCCGCACCTGATAGCGCCGCGTAATCGTCAAAACGAGTTAGGTCCAGAAAACGGCCCCGTTCCCACTTGGAAAAGGCATAAGGACCAGTGCCAATAGGCTTTATGAATTTGCCATCAGCATCAACGGATTCCGGGCTCAAAATCCAGGGTGTGCACTGGATGGTTGCCATGGTAATGACGAAGTTTGGAGCAGGCGCCGCAAAGCTGAAGCGCACCGTGCCATCATCGACAGCCTCGACTGACTTCAATTTGGAATCCACTTTGCCATTGTAACGATTTACGCACTGAAACCCAGTTTCAGGCGTGAGATAGCGTTCGAAATTCCAAACCACATCTTTAGCTGTCAGGTCCTTTCCATTCTGGAATTTCACACCCTTGCGCAGTTTAAACTCATAGACCGTATGATCGGCATTCGCGGTCCAGCTTTCAGCCAGCATCGGTTTGATCGCCAGATCATCGCCATAGGCGACCAGACCTTCAGCAATGTGCGCGACGACCACATCGGAATTGGCGTCACGGTTGACGCCGGGATTGATGCTTGCGACATCGGAATGAAAAGCTACGCGTAATATCTCATCATCTGCGGCATGTACTTGAAAGGATGTAGCGCAGAGGCCAAGAAGCGCGATGCTAAATGCGGCGCGTATTGAAGTTGGATTGAACATTTGATTTCCCCTTTTTGTTTCTGATTTTGCGGCAATGTCAGCTTCGTGACTTCAGAACATCAGCGAAAAACGCTTTCACCGGCTCCAGCACATTGAAAGGTTCATGTGCTACGCCGGGCACCCGGTCTCTGCGAACTGCTATGCCATGCGTCTCGAAAGACCGCGCCAGTGCTTCAATGCGGTCAATCCGGCAATCGCCCTGCAAATCGGCACCATCCATCCAGAAGGCGCTGTCACGCGGAATGGCAATTTCCCAGGTGGCGGTGTCTTCTTCGCCAATAACCGTTTGCACCGTCACCGCTTTCATCGCTTCAGGATCGATGCGACAGCCAAAGCGGACCTCAACATCGCGCACGCCGACCCACCAGTCATAATCGGAATTAAGCAAGGTCACGACACCGGGCGCGCCAATAGAAACGGCTTTGAGCCGTTGTGGATGCAGCATGAAAAAGCGCTGGCAGAACTGCCCACCGCCCGAAAAGCCGTACATGATCGCGCGATTGCTCTTGAGGCGATATTTGGCTGCCACCTCGTCGATCATCGACAGAAGAATATGATCAAAGCGAATGCCATGAAACTCGATGCGTTTGTAATTGGCGAGATCGCCCTGCACGACGATGCCAGCAGGAAACAACGGTGCCAGTACGATGCAACGGTTCTTTTGCGCAAAACTTGCGAAGTGATCGCGATATTGTGCGGCGGTGCGACCAGTACCATGGACGATAACAATCAACTCGTGCGTTTCCGTGCCGTCTTCATCATAGTCTTCCGGCACGTAAAGGCAGTAGCTGAAGCGCTGATCGAACTGGCTCGCGAAAAAGGTGGTTGCACCAAAATCATAGAAGCTGAGCTTCTTGCCGTGACCCTGCCGTTTGGTTGCAGGCTGTTCTTCAATGATGGACATGACCGCCCTCCTCCCCGGATTTCGTATTTCCACCGTCGCCGCGCCATTTCAGTTTGACGCCACCCTCGCCCGTCAATTCGAGCATCGGAATGGCCGACAGCAGACGGCGGGTATAGTCGTTTTGCGGCGCGTCGAAGATTTCATCACGCGTCCCCTGCTCGATGATGCGTCCCTCATTCATGACGATCACACGGTCAGCAATTTGCTCCACCACGCCCAGATCATGGGTGATGAACAGGCAGCCAAAGCCATAGCTCTGCTGAAGTTTGGCAAAGAGATCGAGAACCTGCGCCCGTACAGTTACGTCGAGCGCCGAGACGGCTTCATCGGCAATCACAAAAGCTGGACGGCGCACAAGCGCACGGGCAATCGCCACACGCTGACGCTGGCCACCCGACATTTCATGCGCGTAACGATTGGCGTAGTCGCCACCGAGCCCCACATCGTCGAGCGTCTCACGAACCCGCTCGACCTTTTGGCTCGAAGAAAGTTCTTTTGAGAAGCGCAGCGCCTCACCAACCAACTCACCTACTTTCATGCGCGGATCAAGCGACGAGTAAGGGTCCTGAAACACCATCTGAGTGTGATAACGGTAGTCGGGGTAATGGGTTGAACGTCTTTCAACAGGCTGTCCCTTAAACAGCAGCTTGCCGCTACTTGGTTTGATCAATCCAGCCATAACGCGTGCGGCAGTGGTTTTGCCCGAGCCTGATCCGCCAACCACCGCGACGACCTCATTCGGCAAAACATCAATCGTCACGCCATGCAGTGCGCGTTTGCCGCCGGCTTTCTTGAACCAGCCGCCGCGCCCCTCAAAATCGACAACCAGATCGCGAACGCTGATCAGCGGCTCTGCCTGTGGCACCACGCGCGCAGTTCCCCGAACCGGCAATGTTGAAAGCAGCTTGCGGGTATAATCATGTTGCGGTTTGGCGAGAACATCAGCGGTATGACCCGTTTCAACCATCTCCCCTTGACGCATCACGACAATCCGATCGGAGTATCGCGCGATCATTGGAAGGTCATGGCTGATGAGCAAAACGGTCGTTCCACGTTCACGCGTGAGATCAACCAGCAACTCCATAACCTCGCGCTGGATGACCGCATCGAGCGCTGTGGTCGGCTCGTCCGCAATGAGCAGATCGGGCTTTATCAGCATGGCGCAAGCGATCATGATACGCTGGCGCATCCCACCGGAAAACTCATGTGGATACGCCTGTATTGCACGTTCAGGATCGGCGATGCCAACCCGCTGCAACATGGCTCTGATCCATTCGGCATGTTGAGCTTTTTCCGCGGGGAAATGGAGCTCCAGCCCTTCCTCAAGCTGGCGTCCAATGGTCAGCGACGGGGTGAGCGATGTCATAGGCTCCTGAAAGATCATAGCGATGCCATCACCACGAAGACCGCGCAATGCGGCTGGCGACATGGTGGAAATGTTCTGGCCTTTGAAACGGATCGCACCATGGCTGGTTTTGATCGATAACGGCGCCAGTCCCATGATCGCCCGCGCGAGCATCGTCTTGCCGGAACCAGATTCTCCAACAATGCCAAGGATTTCGCCACGCTTGAGGGAGAAGGAAGCACGCTTGACGATCTCCAGTGTGCTATCGCCAACACGCAGGCTTACATCGTCGATTTCGAGCAGTGGTGCGGAAGTCATGAGCGCTGCCTCATGCGTGGGTCGAGACGATCGCGCAATGCGTCGCCAAGCAGATTGATGCCAAGCAGCGAGAGCGAAATTGCAAGCCCGGGGAAAATGCCAAGCCAGACGGCTTGTTCGATGAAGTTACGGCTTCCGGCAAGCATATTGCCCCATGTCGGCGCCGGTGGCGGTACGCCCAGCCCCAGAAAGCTCAGTGCACTTTCAGCAAGGATTGCCCAGCCGCACATCGACGTTGCCATTACCAACACGGGTGCAAGGCAATTGGGCAGGATATGACGCACCATCGTATAGATTTCCGAGTTTCCCATGACGCGGGAAGCCTCGACAAACTCTCGCTCACGCAGGCTCAAGACCGTCCCACGAACCACGCGGATAACCGAAGACATATAGGCGAGAGCCAGTGCGAGGATGATGCCATTATTGTTTGCGCCAAAGACAGCCAGAAGACCAAGCGCCATCAATATGCCGGGAAAGGCCAGCAGCGCATCATTGATCATCATCAGAAACCGGTCGAACCAGCCACGTAAAAAGCCGCTGGTTGCACCAATCAGAACACCACCCAAGGTGGCAAGAAAGACTGTGAAAACGCTAATCGAAACGCTGGCGGACGCGCCTTTCATCAGGCGGCTCAATTGGTCGCGCCCAAATTCGTCTGTACCAAGCCAGTGCACTGCACTCGGCGGCGCAAGACGCGCGGCAAAATCAAGCGAAAGCGGATTGTAAGGTGTCCAGACGGAGCCAACGAGCGCCACTGTCAGTAGCGTCGCAGTCAAAGATCCGCCGATTAAGGCATTGAGAGAGATGTTCTTCATTTCGCCGTCACCTTCGGGTCGAAGAACGGATAAAAAAGGTCCACGATCAGATTGACCAGCACATAGACGCAAGCCGTAAACAGCAAGCAGCCCTGAATGACCGGGTAGTCGCGGGCAAAAATCGCATCGACCAGCAACCTGCCGAGACCCGGGATAGTGAAAACCGTCTCCACGACTGCAATACCGCCCAGCAGATTGCCAAGGATCAAACCGAGCAATGTCCAGGTAGGACCAAACGCATTGCGGAATGCATGGCGCCACATAACGGCTGCTTCCGACAGCCCCTTGGCGCGTGCGTGGGTGATGTAATCAAGGTTCAGCACTTCGAGCGTCGATGCTCGCGCCATACGCAGGATCACGCCAATTTCATGCAGAAACAGCGTCGTGACCGGCAATACCAGATAGAGAAGCGCCTTCCATGGATTTTCGCCGAAGCTGACATAACCAACAATCGGCAGCCATCCAAGCTTGAGACCAAATGCCAGCAGCAGCAGCAGACCCATCCAGAATGCCGGGATCGACAACAGTAAAGTGGCGCACGTCACAAGTGTGAGATCAGTCAGGCTGTTTTGTTTCCATGCAGCGACCATTCCGAGTGGAACCGCGACCAGCGTGGAAAGCACGACAGCAGACAGCACAATACGCGCGCTCACCAAAAACCGTTCCAGAACGAGGGAAAGCACAGGCTGCTGGTTTGCAATGGATACGCCAAGATCGCCATGCAGAACATTGCCGCCCCAGAGCAGAAACTGCGTCAGAATGCTATGATTGAGCCCTAGCTGTTCGCGCAAGGCAGCCAATGTTGCCGCATCCGCAGAATCGCCCAGCATCAGGGCTGCGGGATCGCCCGGTATGAACCGGACAATCACAAACACAGCCACCGCCACAATCAGCAATGTTGGAATGGCCATGCCTATTCTGGAGAGCGCAAAGCGCAGCATTTCTTCAGCCTTCGATAAATAGGGATTTCGCGCGTGGTGCGGCATCGGCAGGAAGCGGCGTGTAATCCTGCAGGCAGTAGGTCGCAAACTCGCGATTCAAGGCTGGCAAGGGCGCGATTTCCATCATGCCGAGAGCCGCCTCCATCACCACCATGGCGACCGTGGCCGTGATATTGTCGTGGTTGCCCGGACGTGGCGGACGGCACACGGCATAAGGCGTCAGGAAGTCATCAAACAGCGCTTCTTTGAGTTCCTTACGGCCAATTTTGCCGCCACTAGCTTCAAGGCATTGGCGCACACGCCAGTCGCGATAAAAGCTTTCCGGCACGTATGGAATGCCTGTGTCGCGCAGTTTCGCCAGCGCAATTGGACTGACCCAATGATTTGCATGAACGATAAGATCGTTCTCTGGCAGGATTGGGAAGGATTCATCCGGCGCACATTCAAAATCAATGCCAAAGCCAGCACTGGTGGCGATCATGATATTGTTTGAGCAGGACTTCGGCGTCGAAGCCACGGCTTTTATGGCTTTGGCAAAATGCTCCTGCTCCAGCACCTTACGACGCACGAGACCAAGCGGAACGCCAAGCTTCTTATAGTCGCGCTCACATTCAAGATAATTGGCGGTAATCGAGATACCGGCTTCATTAAAGCCGCTGCGCGCCAGACCTCCGGCTTCAACAAAAGTAATGAAATCAGGGCCATTATTGTTGCGGACGCGCAGTACGATACCAGTCTCCACGCATTCAGAACGCCAGTCCCAGTTCTGGCCATGCACCAGATTACCGGACGAGCTCTTCGCAGGCATGATGAGCGCGCCGGTACAGCCGTCATCCTGCTCTTCCGGATCGGGCGCGCCGGTTTCCAAACGTGCTACTGCCACGACCTCAGTGCGTGCGTTGATCATAACGATCTGCTCAAACGGAACTTCGGCGCCCTTGGCAATGCCACGCATTTCTTCGACGTAGGACGCGTCGAACTCCTCGATCTTTTGTGCAAATTCCTCGACAATGCGTTTCTTACGCGCAGGTGAAAAACCGAAAGCGTCAAGCGTACCCGCATAAAGACGGGCGCTGCACCTAATACGTTCTGCGGCCAGAATCCCATATTGACGACCACGCTCCGCTGGAGCGCCCGAAACCGTAATGAATGGAAAAGGAGAAACTGACATGGGCATCCGTATTTTGTATTTTATATTCGCTTAATACATTTTTGCATCCGTTATTTGCGGCGTCAATAGTTTTTTGTTACCATATGGAGCATTTTCCGCGTGCCATTTTCATGCACGATTGCCCGCCATTCCAATGGGGTAAGCGTTATGAAAATGACCACTTGTGAAACACGCGGTATTCTTTGATTTTATAAAAAATGGACATTCAAGGACACGGCACGTGAATATGAATATTAGGCGTTCGGCGGAGAGCGGACTCGGTCTGAGCAACCTTCAGGCAGAAGTTGCGCATAAAATGGTTTCGCTCATATCCGCTGCTCGTTGGAAGATTGGCGATCGGCTGTCAGATGCCGCCATTGCCAAGGAGCTTCGAGTGTCGCGCTCACCTGTGCGTCAGGTGCTCAATCTGCTGGTGCAACGCGGTTTAGTTCGTCAGACACCCAATCGCGGATATCAACTACATCGCTTCCCTGAGCCGGATGAGTTGAATGACGAGTTGCTCCCGCCGTCGGAAGCGGAAGATATTTACCGAAGGCTGATGAGTTTGCGTGCTTCGGGCGTTGTTGGTGATGAAGTATCGGAAGCGGAACTTGCCGATCAACTCGGAGCTACGCGTGGTGCAGTTCGTCGAGTTTTAATGCGCTTTGCTACTGAAGGTCTGGCAGAACGTCTGCCCGGTCACGGATGGCGGTTTGCCGAGTCGCTCGACAATGAGCGTGCCGTCAATGAAAGCTATGCGTTTCGCCTCGTGGTGGAATGCGGTGCGCTTTCTCAAACGGATTACGCACCTGAACCAAGCCAGCTTGCCGCTCTGCAGCGTGAGCAAAAAGAGATACTGGCATTGCCGCTTCAACGCCTTACAAAAGATATCTGGTTCAGTGCCAACGCCAACTTTCACGAAACCATCGTTTCATGGGCGAATAATCGCTTTTTCACCCAATCCGTGCGCTGGCAAAACCACCTGCGGCGCATGACTGAATATTCCGACTTTGCGAGACTGGGCGAAGAGCGGATTCGCAAGGCATGCAAAGAACATTTGGGTATTCTTGACGCAATTGAAAATGGGGATCTCGAGTTTGCTTCTGCGCTCTTGAAGCGGCATATAAGCAAATCTGGAAAAGAAAATGTTTAGCTCGATAAAGTGTAAAGCTTTCTTCCAACGTGATTGATATCATCATTATAGTAATTAAAATTACCAAGAACATATTACTTATAACCATTGTTAATAGTATAATGTTGAATACACATCGCAGTGTGGGAGTTCAACTCATAGGCCCTAAATTAGCGGCCGCACGATCGTGTACAAGCGAGCGTAATCAAATCCCCTGGCGTACTCAATTCGCAAGGCTCATTGGATCGGACAATTGCATTGCGCGAATGTAGGCAACGCACATGATCCGCAATTGCTGGCGGAGGCCATCGTCGATGGGACCGGCAACTGCGCGCTCGAAAGCATTGCGAACTGCCCCGAAAATCACAGTCAGAATGACCCTGGTCACCAGGACGGGATCGGTAGAAGGTGCGTCGGATGCGCTCGCGAACATAGCGACGGCAGCCGCGTCAGTACGAGCTATGAACGCCGAAATGAGTGCTTCGTTATCCATCTCGACAACAGATCGGTACAGGGCACGAGTCACGTCGGCGCGTTCCGTTTTTGCTTGCCAATAGGTATCGATAAGGTTTTCAACCATGCTTTCCATGACGTCGCCCCGCCGCGCGGTGCATGCCGTTTTTATCTTCTCGGCGAGAGCGTCCAGGTAGACTTCGTTCACCGCATAGATCAACGCCTGCTTGTTCGGGAAATATTGGTACAATGTGCCAACCGAGACGCCAGCGCGTTCTGCCACTCTCGTCGTTGTCAGCTCTGAGAGCCCGTCCTTCACCAAAAGCTGAATCGTTGCTTCGTAGATGGCCTCAAGCGTCGCCGTCGCCCGCCTCTGTTGCGGCGATTTCCGGCGCTTTAACGATGATGGCACTTCGATGTCCAAAAGCGAATCCTCAAACTGAGGATTTCTTCATATCTTTATCTGCGGACAAAAACTAGAAAAGGGAAGCGCATGCAGCAAAATCTTATCGCTCTCGTAACCGGTGCAAACAAGGGAATTGGTCTCGAAACCGCTCGCCAACTCGGTCAACGTGGCGTCAGCGTTATTGTCGGCGCGCGCAACGCGGACAGAGGCACTCAGGCAGTTCGCGAACTGAGGGCTGAGGGCATCGAGGCTACCTTCGTTGAACTCGAAGTCAGTGATGAAACCAGCATCGCTGCTGCTGCACAGCACATCCAAGACGCGCATGGCCATCTCGACATCCTTGTCAACAACGTTGGCATATGGAACATCAAAGACGATGGGCCGCCAACTTCAGCTTCCCCAGCGGTCATCCGCGAGACGATGGAGACAAACTTCGTAGCCATGGTCGCGGTGACACAAGCAATGCTGCCGCTTCTGCGACGATCTTCTGCGGCGCGTATCGTCAACCTATCGAGCACACTGGGTTCACTCGATGCCAATAGCGATCCGTCTAACCCCTATTACGCGTCGCGTCTTCTGGCCTACAATGCCTCCAAGGCGGCGGTGAACATGTTTACAGTCCAGCTTGCACAGGAACTGAAGGACACGGGAATTTGCGTGAACGCGGTCAGCCCCGGTTTCGTCAAGACTGATCTCACCGGTGGACAGGGTCTCGCAGGGGCGGCGGACGGTGCGAGAGCACCAGTCAAGTATGCGCTGCTCGAGGACGGCGTCAGCGGACGCTTCGTGGATATAAACGGTGAAATTCCATGGTGAGACTCAGTCGGGGTCGCATCACGGTACCGTTCCGATGGGTGCGACCTTCGATGTCACGTCAATCTGGATTGCGAGCAATGACAGCCGCATTTCCGATTTCAGATGGCCGGCCACAGATATAATGATTATCGCTTGTCAGGTGTGGACCAGTAAACGCCGACACGTTTGCCATCGATGATTTCGACTGGGATTTCCATCTCGTAAATATTACCAAGGATGTCCGGTTGAATGAGCTCATCCGGTGATCCCTGGTGCAGTATCTTGCCTTGACGCATGGCAACTATGTGGTCGGAATAACAGGAGGCGAAGTTGATGTCGTGGAGAACCACTACGATGGTTTTGCCTAATTCATCTGCTGCACGGCGCAATAGCTTCATCATCATGACCGAGTGTTTCATGTCGAGATTGTTAAGCGGTTCGTCAAGCAATACATAATCCGTGTCCTGGCACAGGACCATCGCCAGAAAGGCACGCTGCCGCTGCCCGCCGGAAAGCTCGTCCAGAAAGCGTCCACTTAATTCCTCAAGTCCGAGATACCCGATAGCCCGTTCGAGATGCTTGCGGTCTGCTTCGTTCGGGCGGCCTTTCGTGTGGGGATAACGACCGAACATTACAAGGTCACGCACAGTAAGGCGGGAATTGATTACATTCTCTTGTCGCAATATCGAAAGGCGTTTCGCCAGTACGTCGTTAGGCGTCGTGGTCACGTCAAGGCCGGAGACTGTCACGCGCCCTTTGTCCATGGGAAGCAGACGGCTCACCATGGAGAGCAGTGTAGATTTTCCTGCCCCGTTTGGCCCTATGATGGATGTGATGCCGCGAGCAGGCAGGCTGAGGGTCACATCATCGACAACGAGTGTACCATCATAGGATTTACTGACTTGGCTGATTTCGATCAACGTGCATGCCCCCTGACGAGAAGGATAATGAAGACCAGACCGCCCAGGAACTCTATGATAACGCTAAGCGCGGTGTTGAATGAGAAGACCCGTTCGAGCACCGTCTGCCCGCCGACAATGCAAAGAATTGCAAGCAGCACTGCCACTGGAAGAACAAACCGGTGCTTTGCAGAACCTGCGATCATGTAGGCAAGATTGGCGACAAGCAGCCCAAAAAAAGTGACCGGTCCCACAAGCGCAGTCGAGACCGAAACAAGCACTGTGACCATGAATAGAATCCTGCGTACCACACGGTGGTGATCAACGCCCAGATTGATTGCCGGATCACGCCCTAGAGAGAGGACGTCGAGGACGTGAATGAAGCGCAGTCCGTATAGCGACACGGCAATGACGATACAGGCTGATATGATCAGGATATCGCTGTTGATCGTATTGAAACTGGCAAAGAAGCGGTCCTGCAAAACAGCAAACAGGTTGGGATCGAGCATTCGCTGCATCAGATTGGAAATGCTGCGGAAGAATACACCGCAAACGATGCCGACAAGCATTACGAGATGCAGGCTGCGCGCGGCACCTGAAAATAGCCAGTGGTACAGTGCACCGGCGAAGATTACCATGACGAAGGTTTCTGCCAGGAACCGCACGTTTGGCCCGAGCCAGTCGATGTGTACAGCACCGAAAAAGAAAACCACCAGCGTCTGGATCAGGATATAGAGCGCGTCGAAACCCATAATCGAGGGAGTGAGTATGCGGTTATTGGTTACTGTCTGGAATAATACGGTCGAAACAGCAATCGAATAGGCCACCAGCACCATCGCTGCCAGTTTGGTACCTCGGAAGGACAGGATGAATGCCCAGCCACCCTTAGCTCCGAGCGTCATGAAGGCGACGGCGGCAATCAGGGTGAGCAGGCAAAGCAGCGATAGCAGGAAGGCAGGGCGTTTACGCAAATCGCGAGCCCCGCCGCAACAGGAGATAAAGGAAAATAGCGCTCCCTGTCACACCCATCATCGTGCCGATGGGAATCTCGTAGGGATATCGGATCAATCGGCCCGCAATGTCGCATGCAAGGACAAGCCCGGCACCGAGGACTGCAACCCATGGCACAGCACGACGCATGTTGTCGCCGACGAACAGGCTGACGATATTTGGAATGATAAGCCCGAGAAACGGTATCGAACCGACGGTGACTACGACGGAGGCGCTGACCATCGAGACTATGATGAGACCGAGCGTGACGACGTGACGATAGTTCAGGCCGAGATTCGTGGTGAAATCCTCGCCCAGTCCCGCAACTGTAAAGCGATCAGCCACAATATAGGACAATACCGTCAGGAAAAAAGCCAACCATAAGAGCTCATAGCGTCCGCGAAGCACTCCCGAGAAATCGCCAACAGTAAATGAATTGAGCGATTGTAGAAGGTCGAAACGGTAGGCGATGAAGGTGGTGATCGCGCTGACAACTCCACCAAGCATAATTCCGACGAGCGGAACTACCAGTACAGAGCGCAACGGAATGCTGCGCAGGATGCGAAGAAACAGGGCGGTTCCCGCAAGTGCGGTAAGAGAAGCCACAAGCATTTTGCCGAACACGGGCGTTTGAGGCGCAAACAGAATGACCAGCAGAACACCGAGGCTTGCCGATTCCACGGTCCCCGCTGTCGAGGGTTCCACGAAGCGATTGCGCGTCAGCATCTGCATTATCATACCGGAGACAGCCATTGACATGCCGGCGAGGACAATCGCCAGAGTGCGTGGAATACGGCTGACCAGCATGACTTCGGCCGCACGGTCAGTGCTTCCTACGCCCAAGAGTGTACCGAGTGACACGTCGCTCACACCAATAAACAGGCTGATGAAAGCCAGTATGACAACGACGGCTATGGCTGCAGCGAGTCTCGTCACACCTATTTCCTGTCTTGTTACCTGGTCGTGGCTTCGGAACGCCGGATGAAACAGCTGGTCCGGATCGACTGTTTCATGAGCTCTTACTTTGCGTTGTCGAAGGCAGCGGAAATCTGCCTGATCGTTTGGTGCAGTGCTCCCAACCCTCCGCCAATGAGATACCAGTTCTGCGCGTTCAGATAGACCACCTGGTCCTTCTTCCAGGCATTGGTCTGGCGGACCAGTTCGTTGTCGAGAACCTGCCTTGCCGAGTTGCCTTCGCGTCCGATTGCGGCATCGCGGTCTATCACGAACAGCCAGTCAGGATTTGTTTCGAGGATGAACTCCGAGCTAACGGGCTGACCATGATTGCCAATGGAAAGATTCGGAGCTGCGGGCGTGACGCCCAGGCTATCATGCAGAATGCCAAACCGCGATCCGGGGCCGTAGGCGCTGATCTTGCCACCGGACGTGAGGATGAGAAGGCCATTCCCCTTGTTTGCAGCCTTGTTCCTTAGCGCTGCCAGTTCAGCGTCGAGCTTTTCGATTTCCGTCTTCGCGCCGGCTTCCTTGCCAAACAACTGCCCAAGCTTCTCGATATTGGCTTCCGTGCCGGCAATAAAATTCTTGGCATCAAGCGTCAGGTCGATCGTTGGCGCGATTTTTGACAATTCGCCGTATTTCGAGGCCGACCGACCGGCCACAATAATGAGGTCCGGTGCCGCGGCGTTTACGGCTTCATAATCCGGCTCGAACAGCGTGCCTATTTTTGCATAGTCATCGCCTTGGTATTTTTTCAGATATTCGGGGAACGATATGCCGCTCGGCACGCCGGTCACCCTGACACCCAGGCGATCAAGGTTGTCGAGCGTTCCCAGATCGAAGACCAGCACTTTTGCTGGAGAGGCTGGAATCGCAGTTTCACCTTGGGCATGCTTGACGGTTATGTCAGCTGCGTTCGCAGTCGAGACAAGGCTTAACGCCAAGACGGCAGCGCCACACATGCGGGCAAGCCTTTGACCGATATTCATCGTATTCGATCCTTTCATCAATTCTGTGCGCTCCGGTTCAGTTCTTTTCACCGCCGGGCTTTTGTCCAAGCAGCATGAAATTCATCGTATCGCGTACTGTCAGCGGAATCATCGAGCCGTGGCTTTCATCGTCAAAGCGATGAGCGGCCGTTTCCATTCGGAGCAGCCCGGACAGCTCCTGCAGGATATCGGAGCCCGAAGGCCCGCCACGCAATTTCTTCAAGCGTTCTTCGTCCTGCGTTGTCTGACCGGGGCGTGTGCTGCGCTTGCCTGATGTTTCGACAAGAAGGCGGACGGGTAGTGGCGATTGCTTAAACCGCTCGATGAAACGATCCTTGTCTTGCAGGATTGAACGATCGTTCCACCATATCGATGGATCAGCAGCGCTATAGCTCTGGAATGAACTCGTGTGATTGAACAGCACATAAAGTGTAAAAAGCCCGCCCAGCGAGTGTCCGAACAGACCCTGCCTGCCTTTATCAATCTCGAAGCGTTTCTCGATTTCCGGCTTCACCTGTGTCTCGATGAAATGAAAGAATTCATCGCGTCCGCCGGTTTTCGGCACACCGGTCTGTACGGGAATCAGTTCATCCGGCGTTGGCGGAGTGAGATCGAAATATCGTAGCCGAACGATCTCTTTCCGATCGCTGGAAGGGTAGCCGATTGCGACGATTACGGCCTTCAAGTCGGTGTTTTCCGCCATATGCTTTGCTGCGATCGGCAGCATGCGGTTGCCATCGGTCATGTAGATAACCGGATATCCACCGTCAGGCGCCCTTTCAGTAGGCGCAGCAGTAAATATGCGATAGGTAATGCCATTGGCTTCCATATCGAAGGAAGCAATGACGGGCTCCGCTGCCCGCGCGGCAGAAGCAGCAAGTATGCTCGCCACGATGACGCAGGCCTTTTTTTTGATATTCTTCAGAGGGCTCATGAGCGAATCCATGCAGGATACCAGCCGACAGCTGCTGGCACCGTGCAACTCCAGATCTAGAACTGCGATGTCATGCTGACCCAAAACCGACGGCCATCAACCACGGTGTTGAAATCATCTACGCCAACCCTCTTGTCAAAGACATTGTAGACGGCCGCGTTCAGAGTAACGTTTTCGCTGAAATCATATGATCCGCCGAGGTCGAAAGTTGCGTATGGCTTGTACTTCCGTGCAACAACCTTGCCGTTTCGGTAAACAGGCTCGCCAGCAGTCCCGATCCGCGCCCCTGCATTGGTTTCCTCGCCGTGATAATTACCTGCGGCCCATACGCTGAGGCCGTCCACCGGCGTCGTCCAGTCGGCACGCAAGCTGGCCATATGCTTCGGGGTTCGCGCCAATGGCAAACCCATATATTCACCGGTCTGCTGTTCGGAATCGGTATAAGTATAGTTACCGCGCAGGCTGATCGTGTCGGTCGCTTCCCAATTGAAGGTCAGTTCCACACCCTGCATGACGGCTTCATCGATGTTGAAGCTATACCAGAGACGGTAGTTGCGGTCTTCGCTCCAGCGCACCGGATTGCCGTCGGCGTCCATCACCAGTGCATTGCTGATCTTGTCCTTGAAGTCGGTATAGAAATAAGTTGCACCAAGTCGAAGACCGGATTGGTTGTCCCAAAGGATGCTGGCCTCGTAGCTCGTGCTCTTTTCCGGCTGGAGGTCTGGATCGCCGATGATGACACCGCAAGTGCCATTTGGACCATAGGAGCAACCGGCGCCGCCAGTAGCATAGGCATAGCCCGGTGCGATGGTGCGAATCTCCGGAGCCCGGAAGCCGGTGGAGATACCACCCTTGAACGTCAATTGCTCGTTTGCGTGCCAGACAGCATAACCGCGCGGGCTGAAATGTGATCCATAGATATCATGGTGATCCAGTCGCAGTCCGCCTGTGAGGGAAAAATCTTGAGTGATCCACCACTCATCCTCGGCAAAGAGGGCCCATTGATCGACGCTGAATTCTTCATCCAGGCCAGTCCGCCGTCCGGGGTTCTGGTCGGTCAGGACTGACTGCATGAACTGTCCGCCTGTAACGAGGGTATGATCTCCGAAGAGCTCGAAAGGCGTCGTGAACTTGCCGTCCAGTACCGAATTGCGGATCTGCGGCGAACGAAGGTTTTCGATGTAGCTTCTGGTCCCGTTGTCCCAATTGAAGTTGGTTCGCTCGGCTCGTTCCTGCTGGAACGAGAATTCGGATGTTGTGGGCCCCCAGCGACCCGTATGGCTGATCGACCAATGGTCGCGGTCGTTATAATTGTAGGAATCCGCGCCGGACGCAGCTGTGTTGCCGACAGTGGTTTCGCGGCGCAGGCGGGTCTTGCCGAGCTCCAATCGAATATCATGATCCTCGTTGGGCGTGATAGTGATGCGGCCGGTTACGTCGACGTCTTCTTGCTCAGGCGTACCACTGACGATGTTATCTTCCTCGCGCTTCAAACCACGCCCCCAGATCTGAGCGCCAATAAGATCTGGAACCAGCGGACCGGTCAGGTAGTAGGAGCCCTGCAGCGAATTTCCGAACTTCGAATGTTCCTGGACTGTACCGTCGACTGTGAGCGAACCGCTCCATCGATCTGATACCTTTTTGGTAATGACATTGATGACGCCGCCCATGGCATCGGATCCGTAGAGCGAGGACATTGGGCCGCGGATGACTTCGATCCGCTCGATAGCGTTAGCTGGCGGCATGAAGCTCTGTTCGAAGCCGGAGTTGCCGTTGGTGCGTGCATCGCGGGTGCTCTGGCGCTTGCCGTCGACGAGAAACAGGGTATAGGAGCCGGGAAGGCCGCGAATGAAAACGTCTTTTTCAGCTGCAGAGCCGGTGACCGCGACGCCCTGAACATCCTTCAAGGCATCGGTCAGGTCCCGATACACGCCCTTTTTCAGCTCTTCTCCCGGAACCACGGTGATGCTCGCAGGAGCGTCATTGATGGTCTGCTCGAAACCCGTTGCGGTTATTACAATCTGTTTGAGCATGATTGTATCGCCGGATGTCGATCCCGTATCTGCAGCCGTCGAGGTTGTCTGTTCAGCAGCGGTTTCGACAGCTTGCGCAAGGGCGCTTGCCTGGCTCAGATATAGCACCGACGAAAGGGAGGTTCCTGCGAGTATCGTTCTATAAATGAACGATTTAATGGCCCGGCGACCATTCGTACTATTGCCTTCTGATCCCCGACACAGGCTGCTCATTTGTCCACCGCTTAAAGTTGAGTTGTTTACTCTCCTTATGTATGGCAATAAGGTGCCGTCAACGGCCATGTTTTATAAACATTCCAAATTTCAGAAATCGCAAATGGACGGGCTACAGCGCTGTGTCGAGCAAGCAGGTGAAACCGCAACAGCAGCCGGAAGGCGGAGAAAATGAGAACCTTCGCTTGGGGCAATTGCGTCTCCTGATTGCTTTTGACGCACTGCTTGTGGAAGGCAGTGTCGGCGGCGCTGCGAAGCAGATGGGATTGAGTATTGCCGCAATGAGCCGGTTGCTCGGCCAGATTCGCGAGAAGTTCAATGATCCCGTTCTCGTCCGTTCCGGGCGCAATATGGTCGCGACGCCGAAAGCTGAAGCACTGCGCGGGCGGTTGCGGCGCCTGGCCAACGAAGCTGAAACGCTTCTAAGCGCGGAGTTCGCGGAATCACCCACGTCGGACTTCGCAGCCCATCAAGGATGGAAACGCAGTAGCATTGTAGCAGCGCCACCGCTTGGTATCCGCAAAGTCGTTGCGCTTGAAAATCACCCGACGCCCGAACAGCTTGCTCGACAATTCGCCAGTATCCAGGACGAGAGTGACCCCTTGCGAAGGCTCGCAAAATATATCGCCGTGGTTGGACGGAGATCTGGTCAGACCCGCCCATTGGAAATATCGGAAGCAGAGGACGCCTTTTCGACGATCTTCGCTGGCAACGCCGATCCAATGCAGATCAGTGCGCTATTGAGGCTCATCCACTATCGCGGAGAGACCGCGACCGAACTGGCGGGCATGGCGCGGGCAGCTCGGCGAATGTACTCGGTGGATACGGGACTAAATATGCCGGCGCTTGATTGGCCAGCTTATCTGTCACCCAATTCCATGCAGTCGCCGTGGTTTATGCTCTCTGCTCTGCTGGTCGCCAGAGCTGGTTATCCCGTCGTCCTGCATGGCAATTGTGGTACAGGGGACGTTTCCGGCAAACTCGAGATTGCGGCAGAAGCAGTCAATATTCCCATTGCAACCTCGCATGCTCTTGCAGAAAGCGCATTGAAGACGCACAACATCTGTTTCATGCCCCTGGCTGGTTTCGCGCCCCAAATACAAGCACTTCTGGCGCTCTATCCACTGTTCGAGTCACGCTCGCCGATGAACAGTCTTGTTCATCTTCTTAATCCAATACGCCTGAACGCATCGTTTCTCGGGGTTACGCAGCCCACATATCGTGAACTGCACCGCCATGCGGGGGGCATCCTAGGTACAGCCTCGATGTCTGTCGTGTCGAGCAGCCGGGATGTCGCCGAACTGGTTCCACATCGCACGCATACGATCTACCGGCTTGTTGACGGCCGCGAAACGAACCTGCTGCTTCCAACGCTTTCCAAAGACAGGAGCGACAAGCATTCAAGCTTCAGCTCATTCGAATTCTGGTATGGCGTCTGGTCCGGCACGACGATGGACAAGAAGGCAGAGAATACGATCATTGCGACCGCTGCAATGGCGATGATGACGGCAACCAGTGCAGACGACAAAAGTTACGCGCAGTTTTTGGACAAGGCTGCGCAGCTTTGGCGCGTTCGTCACAGTCATCGAGCCGCCTGACCTCCTCGGCCTCGTCTCACAAATATCCATCCAAAACGTTTTGGAGTTGACTCCCAAAACGTTTTGGTTGATCTTCTTCGCATCTCGGGAGGAGACATGGCCAATCTCAAGCAACTTGCCCAATCGCTGGGGCTATCTATCACCACGGTTTCGCGTGCGCTGGATGGTTACGGCGATGTCTCTGCCACAACCCGCGAACGCGTGCGCCAGGCGGCCAAGCAGGCCGGCTACCATCCCAATGCTGCGGCCCGCCGGCTGCGCAAGCAACGGGCCGAACTGGTGGCTGTGACCCTGCCGAGCGAGCCCGGGCATATCGGTCCGGCCCATTTTCTCGAAATGCTTTCGGGTTGCGCCGAGCATCTCGCCGCCGCCGGTCTCAACTTGGTGATCGCACCAGTTCCCAGCGGTGAGAGCGAACTCGACATGTGCCGGCGATTTGTCGACGGCCAAAGAGTAGATGCCATGCTGCTGGTACGCACCAAGCGTCACGACGAACGTGTCGAGTTCCTGCAGTCGCGCGGTATTCCCTTTGTCACCAACGGCCGTACCGAATCGACCATCCAGCACGCCTTTATCGATGGTGACGGCCTATCGGGGTTTCGTCGGGCAACATTGCGTTTTTACGATGCAGGTCATCGTCGCATCGGTCATATCGCCGGCCCGCAGGCTTATTTTTTTGCGCATGAGCGCAAGAAGGGCTGGGAGGCGGCGATGAACGACTGCGCCCTGCCAACCGATCTGTGCATCGAGCAGGCGCCGACCGAACAGGGCGGCTATGAAGCAGCTCTTGAGCTGCTAAATCGGCCCGACCGCCCGACAGCGCTGGTCTGTGCCACCGACGAAATGGCGATCGGCGCGTTGCGAGCACTGCGGGAGGTCGATGGCGGCGATTTGATCAGCCTCATCGGCCATGACGACCTGCCGATCGGCGCATTCACCAGTCCGTCACTGTCGACGATGCGCATGACCGGCGGCAATCTCGGCCATAGTTTTGCATCGCTTCTCCTGCGCACCATTGCCGGCGAACCACCCGAAACACTGCAAGAGCTGCACGCTATCGAGTTCGTCGATCGCGACAGCCACCATCGCTCATCGCCGGTGGCATGAACAAAACCAAGGATGAAACAATGAAGCACCTTTTGTCATTAGCAATCCTGGCCTCAACCGCCATCGGTCTGGCGGTCCCTGCCACAGCGCAGACCGTATTCCTCTCGACCCAGTTGCGCCCTATCGAAGAAGCGACAGCCGTTCGTGAGGAACTCCTGAGCGGCCTCGACAAACCAGCCGATTATGTGGTCGAGGAACCGCCGCAATTTGCTGTGCGCATGGAGGCCGAGCAGCAGGCCGGCAAGCATACTATAAGCCTGGTCGGCGCCCTGCATGGCGAACTGTCGCCGCTGGCAGACAAGCAGACGCTGGAGCCGCTCGACGATCTGGCGAAAAAGCTTGCCGGCGCTGGCATGCCGCAGTCGCTGCTCGATCTAGGCAAGCTCGGGAAGACCGAACAGCAGTACATCCCCTGGATGCAGGCGACCTATGTGATGGCCGCCAACAAGGATGCGCTGCAATACCTTCCGGAAGGCGCCGACATCAATAAGCTTGACTACGACCAATTGATTGCCTGGGGCAAGAACATGGAGAAAGCCACCGGCGCCCCACAGATCGGCTTTCCGGCCGGGCCCAAGGGCTTGATGGCGCGCTATTTCCAGGGCTATTTCTATCCGTCGTTCACCGGCGGCGTGGTACGCACGTTCAAGAATTCCGATGCTGCAGCCGGCTGGGCCAAGCTGAAGGAGTTGTGGACCGTAGTCGCGCCTACCTCGACGAATTATGATTTCATGCAGGAGCCTCTGGCTTCAGGTGAAGTCATGGTCGCCTGGGATCACGTCGCGCGCCTGAAGAACGCCATTTCCGCATCGCCCGACCAATATGTAGTCTTCCCGGCACCAGCCGGTCCGAAAGGACGCGGCTATATGCCGGTCGTCGCCGGCCTCGCCATCCCGAAGGGTGCGCCAGACAAGGACAATGCCACCGCGATCATCGAACATCTGGCGACCCAGGATGTGCAGCTGAAGACCGCGTCCCTGGTCGGCTTTTTCCCGACGCTCAACGTGCAACTGCCGCCGGATCTCGATCCGGGTGTCGCCCTTCTCGCCGGCGCCGTCACCGCCACCCAGAGCGCTCCGGACGCGGTGATTTCGCTGCTTCCGGTCGGTCTTGGAGACAAGGGCGGCGAGTTCAACAAAGTCTATATGGACGCCTTCCAGCGCATCATCCTGCAAAATGAACCGATCGACGCGGTCCTGAAGGCACAGGGAGATACAATGACCAAGCTGATGACCGATGCCAAGGCCCCGTGCTGGGCACCGGACGTCAAAAGCGATGGCGCCTGCCCAGTCGAATAGACCAATCCTCACCCCGGGATGACCGAGCATGTTGTTGGCGGACGCGCAGGTACCGCCCGGCACCGCTCATCCTAGTTCCTCCCAGGTCTGCTTCCTGAAAAGCGAGAGTCGATGACCCAAAACCGATCCTGGATCCCCTATCTGCTGATCCTGCCCACCGTCTTCTTCCTGGGCCTGCTCTTCATCGCGCCTCTGGTCCAGACGATCTGGCTTGCAGTGTCCGATAACGGCATGCCGTCCCTCGCCAACATGCGCACGATGATGATCGACATCAATTTTGGCCGCTCGATCCTCAACACCTTTCTACTGACGCTCGTTGTCGTGCCGGTGATCGCCATGGCGCTGGCCATGGGCACCATGGTGTCGAAGGTCAATGGCGGCCGCGAGACCATTTTGTGGATCTGGACGATCCCGCTTGGCATTTCCGATCTCGCCGCTGGCATGGTGTGGTTATCGATCCTGCAAAATACCGGTTATCTGAACACCTTGCTGTTCAGCATGGGCCTTATCGAGCGGCAGACGGCCTGGCTCACTTACCAAACGCCAGTCGCGCTGTTCGTCGGCATCGCCGTCGCCGAAATCTGGCGCGGCACGGCGATCGTCATGATCATCATCGTTGCAGGCCTCAACCAGGTGCCAAAGGAATTCAAGGAAGCCGCCGAGATTTTTGGCGCCAGTCCCTGGACGCGCTTCACCCGCATCACTCTGCCGTTGATCCGTCCCGCCCTGCAGTCGGCACTGATCCTGCGCACGGTGTTGGCCTTCGAGGTGTTTGCCGTCGTTTATGCACTGGGGGGGCGCAATTTTCCGGTCCTCGTCGGTGAAGCCTACAATTGGCAGAACCAGAACCAGAATTACAGCGTGGCCGCTGCCTATGCGGTGCTGATCATGGTCATCTCGCTAATCGCCACCCTGTTCTATCTCAAGGTCATAAAGGTCGATCCGGAGCGTCTGCCATGAGCAATACGAGCTTTATCTCCGCACGCCGGCTCCTTTTGTGGAGCGGTATCGTGGCTCTCTGCGCCTGGGTCCTGGTGCCCATCTACCTGGTCGCGCTCGGTGCGTTGGGCGGACGCTCCGGCGTATACCAGTGGCCAAAGTCCATCCTGCCCACAGGCGTTTCACTGCAGCCGTTTTTTCTCTTCCTGAAGACGGAAGGCGTCGTCCAGTCGTTCCTGAACTCGCTCGGGGCGGCCGGAATCACCGTTGCGCTGTCTATTCTGCTCGGTGCGCCTGCGGGCTACGCGCTGGCACGCTATAATTTTCGCGGCAAGGACAGTTTTCGTATTCTGGTTCTTCTGACCCGCGCCTTCCCGCTGGCGATCCTGGCGCTGCCACTGACGGTTTCATTCATCCGTCTCGGGCTCTATGATACCGTCATCGGCGTCGGTCTCATCCATACGGTCCTGGCGCTGCCGTTCGCTGCGCTGGTCACACAGGGCATTTTCCTTGGCGTGCCGCGCGAACTGGAAGAGGCCGCCTGGGTATTTGGCTGCACCCGCATCCAGGCTTTCTTCAAGATTGTTGCACCGCTGGCGCTTCCCGGTCTGGTCGCGACCGCCGTCTTCGCCTTCGTCATCTCCTGGAACGAGGTTTTTGCAGCCTCGGTGCTGACGGTGCGTAACCGCACGCTCACCGCCTATCTGCTGACGGTTCTGTCGGAAAGTCCGATGCACTACCGCTTTGCCGGTGGTCTGCTCCTCATCCTTCCTTCTGTTGTCTTCATCTTCGCGGTCAGGCGCTACCTCTTCGCGATCTGGGGCATCTCCTCCAAGTAACGGAATAACTCATGGCCAACATTGTCATCGACAGTATCCGCAAGGACTTCGGCACCTTCCAGGCGCTCAAGGAAGTCTCCTTGACAATCAACGACGGCGAATTCGTCTCGCTGCTGGGACCGTCGGGCTGCGGCAAGACCACGCTGCTGCGTATCATTGCCGGGCTCGAAACCGGGACATCCGGCGATATTAGCGTCGATGGCCGTTCCATCGTCGGCCTGCCGCCAAAAGACCGTGGCCTGGCCATGGTTTTTCAGAACTATGCGGTGTTCCCCCATATGACGGTCTATGAAAATGTCGCCTTCGGATTGCGTATGCAGAAAGCCGATGAGGTTCGTGTCAAGAAACAAGTCGAGAAGGCAGCCGCTCTGCTGCATATCGAGCCGAATCTCGGTCGTTATCCTAACAAGTTGTCTGGCGGCCAGCGGCAGCGTGTCGCCGTGGCGCGTGCGCTCGCAGTGGAGCCCCGCGTGCTTTTGATGGACGAACCGCTTTCCAACCTCGACGCCTTGCTGCGCCTTGAGATGCGCACCGAACTGAAGACAGTGCTGCAGGCGGCCGGCACAACGACGATCTACGTCACACACGACCAGACGGAGGCATGGGGCTGTCCGACCGTATAGCCGTCGTTCATGACGGCCGCATCGAGCAGGTCGGTACGCCGGTCGAGGTCTACAATCATCCGGCCACGCGCTTTGTCGGCAGTTTCATCGGCAACCCACCGATGAATTTCATCAGCATGCCAGTCACCGCTGGCCACGTGGCGATCGGTACCAAGCGGTTCGCGGTGCCGGCCGGCAGCGGTGACACCATCCTGCTCGGCCTACGTGGCGAGACGGTGGAGCGCGCGCCTCACGGACAGGGGCTCGAAATGCAGGTGCGGGTGGCCGAGCCGATGGGTTCGCACCTGCTTCTAACCGGCAGCATTCTTGGTCAGTCCGCACGCGTCATTCTGCCTGCCACGGAAACTGTGCGGAATGGCGAGATGATCGGTCTTACGCTGGACGCCAAGCGTTTGACCTGGCTGTCGCCGGACAGCGGCATTTCCTATCCGGCAGCAGCCTGAGACATCTGGAGTTTTGACAGTGACTAAACACTTTGACGAGGCTAAACGGATCCTCGCAGCGAATGACCGTGGCGGCTACACCGTGCCGACCGACAGGCTCTATCCGTTTCAGTGGAACTGGGATTCCGCCTTTGTTGCCATGGGTTTTGCTACCTATGATATCGATCGCGCCTATCGCGAACTGGAGCGTCTGGCCGAGGGCCAGTGGGCCGACGGTATGATTCCGCATATCATCTTCCACCAGCCAAGTGACACCTATTTCCCGGGCCCCGGCGTCTGGCGCACGAACCACACTATCCCGACATCTGGCATTACCCAGCCGCCGGTATTCGGCATGGCGCTGCGCGCCGTTCACGAAGCGGCGGAAAAGGCTGGCACCGACAATGCCCGGGCCCGCACGATCGTGCTATTCGAAGCGGCCCTGAAATGGCATCGTTGGTGGTATGCGGCACGCGATCCCGATGGCACGGGCCTCGTGGCGCTATTGCATCCTTGGGAAAGCGGTAGCGACAACTCGCCGGCATGGGACGTCGCGCTTGCCCGCGTGCCGACGACGACCAATACCGCGGTGGTGCGCAAGGATACGGGCCACGTCAATGCCGACATGCGCCCTCGCGACGAGGATTATCGGCGCTTCATCCATCTGGTTGACACCTACGCCGCCTGTGGCTGGAACCCGGCCAAGCAATGGGAAAAGGCATCGTTCAAAGTGGCGGAAGTGCAGACCAGTGCCATCCTTCTCAAGGCCGGTGAAGATCTCGAACATCTGGCCGGCCAGCTCGGCCTCGACGCAGCTGCAGAGGAACTTGCGGCCTTTAATTATCGCACACGCCGGGCGCTGCTGGCACAATGGCGGCCAAACCTGTCCCGCTTCGTCTCCAGCGATCTGATCTCCGGTCAAGACATCGAGGCGCCGACCCAGGCGGGTTTCCTTCCGCTGCTGGCACTCGACCTCGACACGGATTTGACGCAAGCCTTAGCTGCCGAGATGCGGCTTTGGTCGGACGGTATGAAAGTGGCTTTCCCGACGACCAAACCATTTGTGGAAAGTTTTGAGGCAAAACGCTATTGGCGCGGTCCGTCCTGGGCGATCATTAACTGGCTGCTGATCGACGGTCTCGAGCGCAACGCCCAGGCAAAAATGGCAGAGACCCTGCGGTCAAGTACGCTCGATGCCATCGAAACGGAGGGGTTTGCCGAGTATTTCGACCCGATCACCGGCGAAGGCTGTGGCGGGCTTGGCTTTTCCTGGACGGCGGCAACCTACCTGTGGCTAGCGAGATGACGATCGTCACGGCCTGAAGGCCAATGGGTCATGACACGATAGTCGGCGCGCAGCCGCCGCTATGCCATCGGTCAATCCAACGCCCGGTAACCGCGCCTGCATTTGGCCCTGAACAGCTGGGTGAAACGGGCCTGCGCATCGTCTTCGCCAGCAAATGTCTGGATCTTCACCTGTCCAGCCGAGCCGATACGTCCCCAGTTGCGCATCAACGACACTTCGCCAAACAGGTTTTTCTGGATCGACAGGTGATAGAAGCGGCGCATATTGTACTCCGGCTCGATGCGCTGCATGTAGGTCTGGAATGGCGGCTGTTGTGACATGGCGGAATCTTCGCCGGCACGAGCCCGGAAATCCAACGACTTTTTTGAATCGATTGGCCGCGATTGATTCATCCGCGTGATGAATGGCGCAGTGTCTGCTGCAATACATGCCATAATCGTTTATGCAGGATGGATGATTGCACTTTCTGCCCTGCTCTATTTCCTCAGCCAACATTTCCTTCTGTCGATGCCGCTGCTGACATTGTGCGGCCTTGCAATCGGTGCCGCTATCACACGATGGCGGGCGAACTCCGCATGGTTCGTGCTTGGCATCGTTGGCTTTCTCATTGGCGTGTTCAACATAATCACTGGATCAATGGTCAATGCGATTTTTCTCAACGCGTTCGGTATCTATGGCACTGCGGTCATCACGCATGCCGAAGAAACCAACTCTCAGCTCAACAACCAGAATATCTGGGCCTATGACGCCGTCATGAAGACCGCCGATGGCCGCGACATCAAAATCAGCTTCGACACAATGTCCGCCAGCCTCTATCCGCCCCGCAACGAGATCAATATCCCGCCGACGGGAGAGCGCTTCGTCGTCAAATACATCCCCGGCTTTGAGCGCAATGTTGCGATCATGCGCGATGAATCGCCTTACGGGAAACGGCAGCTCGTCATGAAAGCACGTGTACCAGTGGACCGCGCTGCCGCCCAGCTTACCGCCAGCCCGGACAACGAGGCTTTCAAACAGGAATATCGCGATGCCTTGCATCGGTTCCTGGACAGCCATGGTGAAGATGCACCGCCGGGGTTGGCCGCGCATTATCGCGATGAACTGCAGGCTCTCGATCGCAAGGCCTCCACACAAGAGCGCTGAAGATGCCGGAATTCAAGGCGGCGCGCGTGACGCTTTTGTGACCGAAATGAAAGCCATTGGAAACGCCTGTTACGGGGCTGACACAAGGAAGCGCTAAGAGGCTCGCAACAGCGCCGCCGAATGTGCCGGCGCGCCTGAATACCGGAGAGCCGACCATGAAAGTCATCCAGATCACCGACACCCATTTCAGCCCGGAAAAGACCCATTTCAATGGGAACTGGGCGCCGCTCCTGACCTGGATCGAAGACCAGAAGGCCGACCTGATCATCCATACCGGTGACCTTTCCGTCGACGGCGCCGATCATGGCCAGGACATCACCTTTTCGATGGACCTGATGCGCCAGGTCTCGACCCCCATGCTGGTCATCCCCGGCAATCACGATGTCGGCCATTTGCCGGGCTTCCATCAGCCGGTCAATGCGGAGCGCCTCCAGCGTTGGCGCGATCTGACCGGTGGCGATCGCTTCATCGAGGATGCGAACGGCTGGCGTTTCATTGGGTTCAATGCGCTTCTTCTCGGCCACGAGGACGAAGAGGAAGAAGCGCAGTTCGAATGGTTGCGGACCGCATTCGAGGAACGCAACGGACGCCGGCTGGCGCTGTTTTCCCACAAACCGCTGTTCGTCGACGCTCCCGATGAAGGCGATACCGGCTACTGGGGTTTTCGTCCCGCCCAGCGCAAGCGTCTCTTCGACCTGATGGCCGGCCATGACGTGGCGCTGTTTGCCAGCGGCCACCTGCATTGGGCCTGGAAGGGCAAGTTCGAGAACACCTCGATCGTCTGGGGCCCGTCGGCCGCTTTCGTCATCGACACGCTCGAGCGCGAAATGCCGGGCGAGCGCCTGATCGGCGCCGTCGTCCACCAGTTCGGCGACGAGGTGACGAGCGATATCGTCACTGTTCCGGGCATGACTGCCCATTACATCGACGATGTCATCCACGAAGTCTATCCGCAGGCAGTGCCAAAGGGCGGCCGGGCTGCCAAGTCTCTGCGGCGGACGGCCGAGGAGGCTGCGGAATGACCACCCTCAGCCTTTCCAACATCCAGAAATCCTTTGGCGGCAACCATATCCTCAAGGGCGTCAGTCTCGATGTGCAGCCGGGCGAATTCATCGCGTTGGTCGGCCCGTCGGGCTGCGGCAAGAGCACGCTTCTGCGCATCCTTGCGGGTCTCGACAGCGCCGATAGCGGCGAGATCGTCATCAATGGCCGCGAGGTCAGCGGGACGCAGGCCGCCGATCGCAATATTGCGATGGTCTTCCAGTCCTACGCGCTCTATCCGCATCTGACGGCAGCCCAGAACATCGCCGTGCCGCTGGTCATGCGCCGGCTGACGCGCGCGCAGCAGGTCCCCTTCGTCGCTCCGCTGATCCCGGGCCAGCGCAAGGCTGTCGCCGAGATCCACCGCGATGTGCGCGAAATGGCCGCCTCGCTCAAGATCGACCATCTTCTCGACCGCAAGCCGGGCCAGATGTCCGGCGGCCAGCGCCAGCGCGTGGCGCTCGCCCGCGCCATGGTGCGCCGTCCGGCCGTGTTCCTCATGGACGAGCCGCTGTCCAATCTCGATGCCAACCTGCGCGTCCATGCCCGCGGTGAGATCGTCGAGCTGCATCGCCGCGCCGGCGTGCCGACCCTCTATGTCACCCATGACCAGGCGGAAGCCCTGTCGATGGCCGACCGCGTCGCCGTGATGATCGGCGGCTCGCTGCTGCAGCTGGCGGCACCGCAGGTGATCTACGACGATCCGCAGCATATCGAGGTCGCGAAATTCGTCGGCCAGCCGCGCATCAACCTCGTTTCCTCGCATGTGGAAGCCAACGGCGTCGTCGCGCTTGGCACCGAGCGCTGCGCACTCGCCAACCGTGGCCTGGCCGCCGGTACGTCGGTGACGCTCGGCGTCCGTTCGGAATTCGTGAGAGTTTCCCGCTCGGGTAACGCCGGGCTTCCCGCGCATGTCGAGCGCGTCGAGTTCCTGGGCTCCGAAATCATCGTCTACAGCACGCTCGATGCGATCGGCGAAACCATGATCGCCAAGGCGACGCCCGCCGAAGGTGCGGGCCTCGGCCCCGGCACGCCGGTTCGCCTCTCGGCAGCGGCCAAGCACATCATGGTCTTCGGTGCCGATGGCGCCCGGCTTGCCTCGGCGCCGCTGGTCAAGAGCGCGGTCAAGGGGGTGGCCTATGCCTGACGTGGCTGCAACCTCGATTGGTCCGGTGCCGGTCGCTGCGAAAGCGCGGCGCTCTGACGCCGAGAGGCAGGAAGCGCGCGCCGGCCTGTTGCTGTCGCTGCCGGCGATCCTGCTCGTCCTCCTGTTCATCATCCTGCCGGTCGCGGCGGTCATCCTTCTCGGCTTCACCAATTTCGAACTCGGCTATCCAAGCTTCGAATTCGTCGGCTTCGACAACTATGTCGAACTGTTCGGCGACCGCACCTTCATGAAGTCGCTGTGGAACACGGCCGTCTATGCGGCAATCGTCGCGCCCATGTCGATCTTCCTGGCACTCGGCCTTGCGATGCTGATCGAGGCGGAAGGCATCGGCCGGTCGTTCTTTCGCACCGCGTACTTCCTGCCGGTCGCGTCGCTGCTCGTTGCCATGGCGACCGTCTGGCAATATCTCTTCCACCCGACCATCGGCCCGATAAACACGATGCTGGCGACGATCGGCATTAACGGGCCGAACTGGCTCGGCGCGTCGAACACCGTGCTCTACAGCCTGTCGATCATCGGGGTGTGGCAGTCGGTCGGCTTCAATCTCGTGCTATTCCTCGCCGGTCTCACCGCCATTCCACGCGAGCTTTATTCGGCCGCCGAAATAGACGGCGCGAAATCCGGCTGGGACCGGTTCCGGCTGGTCACCTGGCCGATGCTCGGCCCAACCACGCTTTTCGTCACCACGATCAGCGTCATCAATTCCGTAAAGGTCTTCGAGACGGTCAAGACGCTCACCGAAGGCGGCCCCAACAAGGCCTCCGAGGTGCTGCTCTACACTATCTACCAGGAAGGCTTCGTCTACCTGCGGGTCGGCTACGCCTCGGCCATGACGGTGGTCTTCCTAGCCATCCTCGTCGTGCTGATGTTCATCCAGTACCGCGTCCAGGACAAGCAGGTGCATTACTCATGAGCCCGAACGCTTTCACCCTCGGCCGCATCGTCCGGCTTTCGATACTCAGCCTCGGCGCGCTGTTATTCCTGGCACCCTACATCTTCATGATCTCGACCGCCGGCAAGGCGCAGAGCGACATCTTCTCCTCATCACTGAACCTCATCCCGCAACACTGGTTCTATGCGGAAAACTTCGCAAAGGCCTGGTCGCGCGTGCACATGCCGACGCTGCTGTTCAACGGCGTGATCGTCTGCCTCATGATCCTGGTCATCCAGGTGGTGATCGCCATCCCCTGCGCCTACGCCATGGCCAAGCTGAAGTTCCGCGCGGCAAAGGCCATGATGGTGCTCGTCATGCTCGGCCTGCTGGTACCGATCCATGCGACGGCCCTGCCGCTCTATGTCGCCTTCGACAGGGTCGGCGCACTCAACAGCTACATGGCTCTGGTCGCACCGTTCTCGATCTCCGTCTTCGGCATCTTCCTCTTCCTGCAGTTCTTCCGCGCCATGCCGGACGATCTGATCCACGCTGCGCGCCTCGATGGAATGAGCGAGATCGGCGTCATCGCCCGGGTCATCGTGCCGAATGCCTGGCCGGCAATCACCGCGTTTTCGATCTTCTCGGTCGTGGCCCATTGGAACGACCTCTACTGGCCGCTGATCGTCGTCTCGAACCAGGCCTATGCCACTCCGCCGCTCGGTCTCCTCTACTTCCGCGCCGCGGAAGCGGGCGACGACTACGGCGCGCTGATGGCGGCGACCCTGATCATCACCTCCCCTCTCGTCGCAGCCTTTCTGATTGCCCAGAAGCGCTTCGTCGAAGGGATCACCATGACCGGTCTGAAGGGCTGAATCCCAAGTCCGGTCGTCCACACCGAAGCCTGCCCTAACCCAAATCGCCCCGAACCAGGAGCAATGCGATGAAACATATCACCAAGATTCTTGCCGCCGCGACCGTTGCCATGACGTTTTCGCTGCCGGCCCATGCCGAAACCACGCTCACCGTGCATTACCCGATGCCAGGCTTCTTCAAGGACGTGATGGACACGATCTCGAAGAAGTTCATGGAAGAGAACCCGGATATCAAGATCCAGTTCGCCAATCCTTCCGCGACCTATGAGGAAGGCATCCAGACAATCATGCGCCAGGTCGGCACCTCCGAAATGCCGGACCTGACCTTCATCGGCCTGAACCGCCTGCGCATGGCCAACGAGCGTGGCATCCCGGTTGACATGGGTCCGCTGATCGCCAAGGACAAGGCGACCATGTCTGAGCAGGGCTTTTCCGACACGATCCTCAAGCTTGCCCAGGTCAACGGCAAGCAGGTCGGTCTGGCCTTCGCGACATCGAATCCGATCATGTACTACAATGCCGACCTGGTGAAGGCTGCCGGGGGCAACCCGGATGTCCCGCCAAAGACCTGGGACGAGGTCATCGCCCTCGGCGCCAAGATCAAGGCGCTTGGCAATGATGTAGATTCCATCGACTTCCGCTGGCAGGGCGACGACTGGATGTTCTCCGCGCTGTTGTTCGGCGCCGGCGGCACCATGCTGTCGGAAGATGAAAGCCAGGTAGCATTCAACGACGAGAAGGGCCAGAAGGCCATGGCTGTCGTCGACCGTCTGGTCAAGGAAGCCGGCATGCCGGTCTTCACCAAGCAGGCCGGTGAGCAGGCCTTTGTCGCCGGCAAGGTCGGTTTTGCCTTCCAGACCACCGGCGCGCTGCGCAACACGATCAAGAATGTGGGCGACAAGTTCGACCTGCGCACTGCCGAAATCCCGCTGCTCGATCCGGAAAACGGCAAGCTGCCGACCGGCGGCAATGCCGTCGTCATCCTCACCAAGGATGAAGCCCGCCAGGAAGCCGCCTGGAAATTCGCCAAGTTCGCTGCCGGCCCTTACGGTGCCTCGGTCGTCGTTCCGGGCACGGGTTATGTTCCGAACAACGAACTGGCCGCCAAGGCGCCCGAATATCTCGGCAACTTCTACAAGGAAAACCCGCTGTTTCAGGCCGGCCTGAAGCAAATGCCGCGCATGATCCCGTGGTATGCCTTCCCGGGTTCGAACGGCGTGCGCGTCACCCAGACGATCGTCGACAACACTTCGCGCGTCGTCGACCAGTCGGCCACCCCGGACGAGGCGCTGGAAGACGCCGCCAAGGAAATCAAGCGCCTGCTGCCACGCAGCTGAGCTTTCATTCCTGGAAGATATCAGCCGCCGGGAGCGAAAGGGTCCGGCGGTTTTGTTTTGGCGTTGCCGGTGAATCAGCGGCGGAGAAAAATTCCGCGTCCAAAGCCCTTAAATCGCCCTGACGGTCCCGCCGCGCCGCAGAGAATACGCGACCTCGAGATGCCTTGGCTGGGCGGCGTTTTCGGCGATGTCGAGCAGAAGCGATGCAGCGGCGGCGCCCATGCTGGCGTCGGGCATTTCTATCGTGGTCAGTGGCGGGTCCATCATCCGGCCGAGCGGAATGCCGTCGAAACCGGCGACCGAAACGTCGTCCGGCACGCTCAGGCCCTCGCGCCGCAGCGCGCTGATGACGCCGAAAGCGAGCAGGTCGTTGGAGGCGATGATCGCCGTCGGCCCGATATCGGCCATGGCAGCGCTGAGGTCGAGCATGTCGTAGTCGCCGACGAAGGAAATCTGCATGGCGGCAAGCGGCATGGCGCCGCTCTCGACCATCGCCTGGGCATAGCCCTGGTAGCGCAGCCTGGCGCGGTCCGAGGCGGAAAAACTGCCGGAGACGAAAATGATGCGCTCATGCCCGAGCTGTCGCAGCAGCATCGTCAGCTCGTGGCCGGCCTTGAAATTATCGACCGTGACCGCCGACTGAAACCGTTCCGTTGGGCGATTGTGAAGCAGCACCGTCGGCGGCAGCGGCAGGCCGAGAACGGCGCTCCTGTCGGCGCTGCAGAGCGTCAGGATCAGGCCGGTCGGCTTTTCGTTGAGCAGAGAGGCCACTGCATCGAGCTCCCGGGCCGGGTCGTAGTGGGACTGGGAGATCAACACCCCATGGCCAGCCATCAGCATGCGGTTCTCGATACTGGACAGTGAGGAAGAGAAGACCGGATTGGTAATGCTGGGGATCAGCACGCCGACGACGAGGCGGCGGCCGGATTTGCCGCTGGGGAAAGTGTGACGATAGCCGAGTTCGGCCGCCGCGCGGCGCACCTTGCGCACCATCGCCTCGCTGACCGATCCCTTCAGCGTCAATGCCCGGCTCGCCGTCGCTGGCGAACATCCGGCCCTGGCCGCAACTTCCTGCAGCGTCGTCACTTGATCGTCCCTCACGTTTCGAGCTTGCCTATAGCACAGCTTCCGTCGCAACGCGCACCGTCGGCCGACGATTGTCCATCGAGTCCGCGTCCTTCGGATAGGACGGAGGTCTCGCCGAATGGCTTGTCGCAGCTAGAACGTTGGCGGCGTCGATGCACTGACAACGTGACAGGGTACTGGCCCAACACACCGGAACCTGTGAGGACGCCGGCTGTCGAAATAGTAGGCATCGCCGGGTCCCAGAATTCGTCGTTCCTGATCGACGGTGACTTCAAGCCTGCCCGACAGGATGATGCCGCCCTCCTCTCCGTCGTGAACAAGCGGCACTTTCCCGGTGTCGGCACCGGGCTGGTAGCATTCTTTCAGGATCTGCAGCGCCCGACCGAAGAGATTCTCTCCGACCTGCCGGTAAGAGATCGATCCCTTGCCGATCTCGACAAGTTCTTCGGCCGCATAGAACGCCTTTTTCGGCCGATCCGGTTCGAAAGCGAAAAATTCCGCCAGACCTATGGGGATACCGTCGAGAATGCGCTTCAAAGCTCCGACGGAGGGGTTCGACGTATTGGATTCGATCAAGGATATGGTTGAATTCGGCACCCCGGTTCTCTTCGCCAGTTCGCGCTGCGACAGATTGCTTGCGGTGCGCACGGCCCGGAGCCGATTGCCGATATCAACTGACATGAGCATCCTTTTGGTTTGTTCAGAATAACAGGAATTCTATCTAACAGTGACAGTATTTTCAATGTATTAGCTCGAGATAGAAAAGGGCTTGTTCGTCTCTGAAAAATGCCCAATCTGGCTCCGTCCCAAGGAGGCACAGATGGAAATCACCACCAAGACCAATGCTCCCATACTCGACAATTTCTGGATGCCATTCACCGCCAATCGGCAGTTCAAGGCGTCGCCTCGCCTGCTGGCCGGGGCTGATGGCATGTATTACACCGATATTGACGGGAACAAGGTTCTCGATGGCACAGCCGGCCTTTGGTGCTGTAACGCCGGCCACGGCCGCAGGAAGATCACCGAGGCCGTCGAGCGCCAACTTTCGATGCTGGACTTCGCGCCGACCTTCCAGATGGGCCACCCGATCGCCTTCGACTTTGCCGCCCGCCTCGCCGAAATCGCTCCGGGTGACGGCCAGGGCAGGCTTGATCGCATCTTTTTTACGGGTTCCGGCTCGGAATCGGTCGATACAGCGATTAAAATCGCGATCGCCTACCAGCGTGCAATCGGCCAAGGCACCCGCACCCGAATTATCGGTCGGGAAAAGGGCTATCACGGCGTTGGCTTTGGCGGCATATCCGTCGGCGGTCTCGTCAACAACCGGCGGATGTTCCCGCAAATCCCGACCGACCATATCCGCCATACGCTGGACATCGAACGCAACGCCTACTCGAAAGGCCTGCCTGCCCACGGGGCAGACCTCGCCGACGATCTGGAACGGCTGGTCCAGTTGCACGGCGCCGAAACCATCGCCGCCGTCATCGTGGAACCCATGTCCGGCTCGGCCGGCGTCATTCTTCCACCGAAAGGATACCTGGAGAAGCTGCGCACGACAGCAGACAAGCATGGCATCCTGTTGATCTTTGACGAAGTCATCACCGGATTCGGTCGCCTCGGCACGCCCTTTGCAACTGATTATTTCGGTGTCGTGCCCGACCTGATGACGACCGCCAAGGGCCTTACCAACGGAACGATTCCGATGGGCGCCGTCTTTGCAAGTCGCAAGGTGCATGACGAATTGATGATTGGACCGGAAAACGCCATCGAACTTTTCCACGGCTATACCTATTCGGGTCATCCGGCTGCGTGCGCTGCCGGGATCGCGACCCTGGACATTTATGCCGAGGAAGGTCTTTTGACCCGTGCAGCCAGTCTGGCAGGGCATTGGCAGGACGCGCTGCACTCGCTGAAGGGAATGCCGTCAGTCATCGACATACGCAATCTCGGCCTGGTCGGCGCGGTTGAACTGGAGCCGCGGACGCATGCACCCGGAGGCCGGGCCTACGATGTCTTTGTCGATTGCTTCCAAAAGGGCCTGCTGATCCGCGTCACGGGGGACATCATTGCCCTGTCTCCACCACTGATCGTTGAAAGCGATCAAATCGATACCATTGTCTCCACGCTCGCGGACGCCTTGAAGCGCGCAGCTTGATAGCTGGAAAATGCACCCCGAGCCGCAGGCCGGTCGCCACCTGATCAGAGTGGCGGACAGCCTTTGGGGCCCGGCGCGATAGTAGAGTGATGACTTCGCAGCGGTGAAGCCGATGTTCAGTTTGCCAAATGATTGTGCCCCGACGCCGAGATGTTCAAGAAGGGGTACAAATCGTTCACGGCATGGACATCCGCCGTAAGCTCCGCAATCAGCCAGTCCCTGACCTCGCCGACGATCGGACGCACCGGCTTGTCACGCAGTCTGACGAGATGACAGCGACGACCGGTGACCATGAGGTGTTCGCGCGCCGGTACAAGCGCGCGCGTCCTCAGCCAGTGGGCGACAACATTGAGCCAGCCAAGTGCCACGCCTTGGCCCAGCAAGGCCGCCTGTACGACAATTGCATAGTCCGAAAAGATCATGGAATTCTGTGCATTAATGCCATTGGCCGGGGTGAAAAGCTTCGACCAATCCGGCTGTGCGTCACTCAGGTTGATCATCGTGTCGGGCACGCCGCTGATTCCGCGACCCGATATAGCATGACCCTCCATGTAGTCAGGACTGCAGATCGGCAGCAATATTTCAGGCATGATGAAAGCGGCCTCATGGCGCTCGTCCGGCCCGTCCACAAAGCGCATCCCGAGATCGACATCGTTGACAGGCCCCGACAGAGCCCCCATCACCAATTGGAACCGCAGGTCGACGGCGGGAAACTGCTTCTTGAACTCCGCCATTCTCGGCATCATCCAGTGCGTGGTGAAACCGGTCGATACGGATAGCGACACCGTTTCCGTACCGGTTTTTCGGTCCTCGATCTCTCGAAGTGCGCTTTCGATCCCGGCAAAGCCACGTGCGATTGCATCGAACAGCAGCTGGCCCGGTTCCGTCAAGCTGACGCCGCCGGGCTGGCGAAGAAACAAAGCAATATCAAGATATTCCTCGAGCCGCGATATCATGCGGCTAACTGCGGCAGGCGTCACGTTCAACTCGTCCGCGGCGTTGGAAAAGCTTCCGCAACGTGCCGCTGCCTCGAACGTAAACAGGCCATTCATGGACGGAAGCGATCTTCGAAGAAACGTCATTACATTTTGTAACATTGACTGGATTTTTTTTCAATTGCACGTCCGCGTCTTGTTTGGTCTGCTGAGAGCCAAGGAAGGCAAAAGTCTTTCCAAGCAATCAGGGGAACATGACGGTTTGATCGTTGAACGGGCGCTTCGCGCCATTTTCTGTCAATCTGTTGCTGTTTCTGCAAGATCGTGGTGCCGTGTCTCGAACTGTCATCGAGGCTTTAAGAATTTTGCAGTGGAATCATATGCTTGAGCAATCAAACAAAGAGCGTGTCGGCGTTTCCATCAAGAAGGCGACTAAATCCTACGGGGCTTTTCGCGCACTTGATGACGTCAGCCTCGATGTCTCTCCCGGCGAATTCGTTTCCATTCTCGGGCCGTCCGGCTCGGGTAAGACCACCCTGCTGGGCATCCTGGGAGGCTTCGTTCAGCCGACGTCGGGTTCGATCTGGTTGGGGGGCAGAGATATTACATTCGAGCCGCCACATAAGCGTGAAATCGGAATCGTCTTCCAGAACTATGCCCTGTTCCCGCATATGAGCGTCGGCGAAAACATCACCTTTCCGCTCAGGGCACGCCGGCTGCCAAAGTCGACCTGGCCGCGCAAGCTTGCGTCGGCGCTCGAGATGGTGGAGCTGGTCGGCTACGAGGACCGGCGGGTTCACGAACTATCCGGCGGTCAGCGCCAGCGTGTCGCGCTCGCGCGTGCCATGATCTTCGAGCCCGGCCTTATCCTTATGGACGAGCCGCTCTCGGCACTTGACAAACAGTTGCGCGAGACCATGCAGATCGAGCTCAAGCGCCTGCACAGGCGGCTCGGAGCCACGATCGTCTATGTCACGCACGATCAGCGCGAGGCCCTCACGATGAGTGACCGCGTGGCAATCATGAACAAGGGGCGGCTCGTGCAGGTCGACACGCCGGAGCGCCTTCACGATCATCCCGCGAATGCCTTCGTGGCCCGCTTCATCGGCGAAGCAACATTGCTGGCCGTCGATCGCGCAAGCGACGACGCCGTGCGGCTCGGTAGTCAGACGCTGAAAACGACGCACCGCGTCCCCGATGGCAACAGTCTGCATCTCGTGGTCCATTCCGAGAAGCTGACCGTGGCCGACGGTTCCGAAGCGGACATTTGCAACAGGCTGACCTCCACCATCACCGACGTGCTCTATCAGGGTGAGAGCATTCGCGTATTCGTCAGGCTTGATGTCGGCGGGGAGCTGAGCTTCCGGCTTCCTAGCAATCATGCCGGCCGCGCACTCATGAAATCGCCGGGTGAGACGATAACGCTCGCGCTACACCCGGAAGACACGATCATCGTCCCCGATGCAGGCTGACGACCCCCGTTCAATGCAGCAAACAAGGAATAACACTATGCAACTCACGCAATTTAAGGTCATGACCTTCGATGTCGTCGGCACCTTGATCGATTTCGAAACCGGTGTGCTCAATGCGGTTCGGGCACTTGGGGGCGAAAAGGCGGCAACCGCGACCGATGATGAGATTTTCGAGCCTTACAAGCGTGGCCGCGACAAATTTTATGGCCGTTCCTCCGTCGCGATGAAGGATGTCTATCTCTCGCTTGCCAACGAAGCAGGCTTCAAGAATGACGATGCCACCGCCGAAGCCTTCCAGCTCGCCGTATTGCGCTGGCCCGCCTTTGCAGATTCGGTCGAGGCGCTCGCCCGGCTGCGCAAGAATTTCCGTCTGGTCGCCATGACGAATGCGGACCGGACTGCCTTTTCCGCCTACTCCGATACGCTCGGCAACCCATTCCACGACAGCGTCACCTGCGACGAAACCGGTTGCGCCAAGCCCAATCCGCAGTTCTTTGCTTTCAACAAGGGCCGGCAGTCCGCCTTCGGCTTCAGGCAGTCGGAGATCCTGCATGTCGCCCAGAGCCAATACCACGACATTGGCGTAGCCCGCGAGCTTGGTTATACGACCTGCTGGATCGAGCGCCGTCAGGGTCAGGAGGGTTTTGGGGGTACGCCGGAGCCCAAGGTAGTGACCAAGCCCGACTTCCACTTTTCCTCCCTCGGGCAACTCGCCGATGCCGTGGATAGAGAACTCGCGGCCCGCCTCAAGACGGCAACAGCAGCCTGACCAAAAACGAACCAGACCGATGACCACCCAACCTCCCCTTCCCGACATTCACTCCCTGTGGCAGGAAACGGCTGCAAGCCGTCCTGCTTTCGATGAAATGTCCAGCGGTCATCGGTTTGACGTTGCGATCATCGGCGGCGGATATACGGGCCTGTCGACCGCGCGCTATCTTGCGCGCCGCGGCCTGTCAGCCGTGGTGCTGGAGGCGAGCCGGATCGGCTGGGGCGCAAGCGGTCGCAATGGCGGCGTGGTGTCCGGAAAATTCCGGTTGTCGTTCTCCGACATCGCCGCACGATACGGTCTCGATACCGCACGCCGCATGCACGACCTGGGCATCGAGGCGATCGACCATGTCGGGGAATTGGTGGAAGACTACGGCATCGCCTCTGCCGGGTTTCATCCCACAGGTTCGCTGCGCTGTGCGCACAACCAGGTTTCGCTCGATGGACTCAAGAAGGAAGTCGCGTGGCTGCACGGCACGCTTGGTGATCGCGCATGCTCCATATTGTCACCCGAGGAAATGGAGGCCGAGACCGGTTCGCGCGACTTCGTTGGCGGCATGCTGAACACGCATGGTGGCGTCATTCATCCACTGAATTTCGTGCTGGGCATTGCAGCCGGCTTGAAGGCCGCGGGCATCGCCATCCATGAGAAGGCGCCGGTCACAGCGATCCGGCGGGACCGCAACGGCGTAGTACTCGAAACTCCCCACGGCGCCGTGTCGGCCGGTCAAGTCGTGATCGCCACGAATTCCTATTCCGACCTGACGCCGGCAACCTCGGCGGTGCGAAAGTCCATCATTCCGTTCCGCTCTGCCATGATCGCCACCGAGCCGCTGACGGACAGCGCCTATGCAAGCCTGCTGTCGCAGGACCGCAGCTACACGGAGACGCGCCGGATGATGCGATGGTTCCGTAGAGCCGGAGACCGGGTGATTTATGGTGGCCGCGGCGCCTTCGGCAAAACCGATTCCGAAGGCGCTTTTGCAGCTCTCCACAAAGCGATGGTCCGCCAGTTTCCGGAACTGGCGGCGGTATCGGTGACGCACCGTTGGTCGGGCCTGGTCGCCATGACCATGGACAGCATTCCCCATCTTGGCCGGCTCGACGACCGCGTGGTCTATGCCGTGGGCTACAACGGCACTGGCGTCGCGATGGCCTCCAACATGGGCCGCTATGTGGCGGCCATGGTTGCGGGCGAGAACCCCGATCTCGGGCTCCTCACACGCACACCGCTGAAGCCCGTGCCCCTCTATCCCATCAGGGAGCCAGTCGTCCGGCTTGTCGCCGGCTGGTACCAGTTCCTCGATGCAATCGGGCGCTAAGACCCGAAAGTCGCGTAGCAACCGGGGCATAATGTCCCCGCCAAGAAAGAGGAGAACCAGTAATGGCCTATAGACTTTCCATCATCGCGCTTTCCGTATCAGCTGCGGTCTTTCTGGCTGGCACGGCTTCAGCCGAACAAATTACCTTCGTGTCGCAAGGTGGCGCTTATCAGGAGGCTCAGACCCAGGCAATCCTGGATCCGGTTGCCGAACTGCTCGGCATTACCATCAACCAGGACAGTGCCCCCGACGCATGGCCGGTCATCAAGACGCAGACAGCATCTGGCAAGGTTATCTGGGACGTGGTGGACACCCCGGCGAAGGACTGCATCCGGGGGGGCGAGCAGGGCATGATCGAGAAGCTCGACTTCTCCAAGATTCCCAATGCGGAGAAGATGCCGGCCGAATACAAGAGCCCTTATTCAGTTGCCTATGAATTCTATTCGAGCGTACTCGCCTACAACAAGGACAAGTTCGGCGACAACGCACCCAAATCCTGGGCCGACTTCTGGGACGTGAAGAAATTCCCGGGCACGCGCGCTCTGCGCAACCATCCGCTGGCAACGCTCGAAGCTGCGCTGCTCGCTGACGGCGTGCCGGCCGACAAACTATATCCGCTCGATGTAGACCGCGCCTTCAAGAAGCTCGAGGAGATCAAGCCGCATGTGGCCGTGTGGTGGACCTCCGGAGCGCAGTCGGCGCAATTGCTTGCCGACGGCGAAGTCGACATGGAGATGGCCTGGAACGGTCGCGTGGCCGCGGTCGTCAAGGAAGGTGCGCCGATCGGTTATTCCTTCAACGAGGGGTTCCTGCAATACACATCGCTTTGCGTCCTCAAGGGCGCACCCAACCAGGAAACCGCAGTAAAGTTCGTCAATGCCGCGCTGACGCCCGATATCCAGGCGAACTTTCCGACCTATATCGACTACGGGCCCGCGAATCCGGAAGCCTACAAGACAGGCAAGATTTCCGCGGAACGCGCAGCCGAGATGCCCAGCTCACCCGAGAATGCGAAACTCCAGGTCCTTGTGTCGGACGAATGGTGGAGTTCACCGGCTGGCGAGGACGCGCAGAAGCGTTGGGCCGCGTTTATCCAGCAGTAATCATCAGCCTTGGAGGCGAACTGATGGCACAGTCGATACGAAACCCCGCGGAGTTGCATGAGCGGCGCGAGCAGAGGCTCATGATGATCCTGCTGGCTCCGGCCCTGCTGGTCATCACCGTCCTGCTGGTCCTGCCGCTCCTTTGGTTGGCCTGGCAGTCGATCCGGCAGGACGGCGGCTTCACGCTTGCCCATTACGAGCGGTTTCTGACGGACTCTGTCTATTGGGTGACCTTCCTCCAAACCTTCCGCATCGCCGTGACCGTTACCCTGATGACTGTCGTCCTCGGCTACCCCGTCGCCTATGTGGCGGCGGGTCTGCCGCAGCGTTGGAGCATCCTTGTTCTTGCGATGGTTCTGCTGCCATTCTGGACTTCGGTACTTGTGCGCGCCTATGCCTGGCTGATCCTGCTGCAGCGCAATGGCATCATCAATTCGGTTCTGACCGGGTCGGGGCTGATCGATGAGCCGTTGCGCCTGGTCAACAACGAGTTCGGCACGGTCATGGCGACGATCCATATCCTGCTGCCTTTCATGGTGCTGCCGCTCTATGCGACGATGAAGAAGATCCCGGGCGAGCTGACCATGGCGGGCGCCAGCCTCGGCGGCTCGCCCCTGCATGTCTTCCTGCGCGTATTCCTGCCGCTGTCACTTCCAGGCATGATCGCGGGCATGGTGCTGGTCTTCGTGCTGACGCTCGGCTTCTATATAACGCCGGAACTTCTGGGAGGCGGGCGCACCTACATGGTGTCCATGCTGGTATCGCGCAACATCGAGGTCTACAACGAATGGGGCGCCGCCTCGTCAATCAGCGTGGTGCTGATGGTCTGTGTCTTTCTGGTCTTCCGCCTCGCGAGCCTGCTCATTCCGTTCGAACGCATCATGGGAACGAGGTGACGCATGAACCGTTCAAAATTCCTTCTTTACGGCTTCGTGGCCCTCATCCTTGCCTGGCTGATGATACCGGTCCTGATCATTCTGCCAATGTCCTTTTCAGGTGCGCGCTTCCTCGCATTTCCCCCACCCTCCTGGTCGCTGAGGTGGTACGAATCCTATCTGGGCAGCGCCGCCTGGATGCAGGCAACCCGTGTCAGCCTGACCGTCGCTGTCTGCAGCGCGTTCATCTCGACCATCTTCGGCACGGCTGCGGCCTATGCCCTGAACCTCACGCAATCGCGCCTGGTGCGTAGCCTGCAGGCTCTGCTGCTGCTGCCATTGATCGTACCGATCGTCATCACCGCCGTCGGCATCTTCCTCGTCTATGCGCAGGTCGGATTGCTCGCTTCCATGACCGGGCTCATCCTCGCCAATGTGATGCTGGGTTTGCCCTATGTCGTCACCTCGGTCCTGGTCGGGCTTCGCAAGTTCGACCATACCCAGGAAATGGTGTCGCGCAGCCTGGGCATGAACCGGTGGCGCACCTTCTTTGCCGTCACTCTGCCGCAGATCCGGCCGAGCGTGATCTCCGGCATGCTGTTCGCCTTTATCTCGGCGATCGACGAGACCGTTGTCGCGCTTTTCATCTCTGGTGGCGAAAACCAGACTCTGACCAAGAAAATGTTCACCGCGCTTCGGGACGAGATCGATCCGACGATCGCCTCGATCAGTTCATTGCTGACGACGGTTTCCTTCATCCTGCTGATGCTGGCGGCGCTGAATGCGCGTAATACCGAGCGCTCCCAGGGGCGGGCGACATGATCGTAGACCACCTGATCCTGGGTGGCGGGTCCGCTGGCTGCGTGCTGGCTGCCCGGCTCTCGGCCGATCCGAGGCGAAGGGTCGCGCTGATCGAAGCCGGGCGCAACATCTCGGCAGACGATATCCCCGAGGATATCCGCAGCCGCTATCCTGGACGCGCCTATCTCGACACGCGCAATATCTGGTCTGAATTGACGGCCATGATGGGTTATGCCCGATCCAATGCCGCGCCCCGTTCATCGCGGCGCTACGAGCAGGCGCGACTGCTGGGTGGCGGTTCGGCGATCAATGCGCTCATGGCCAATCGCGGGGCACCGGCGGACTATGCCGATTGGCAAGGGTTGGGGGCAGAGGGCTGGGACTGGGACGATTGCCTACCCTATTTCCTCAAGATCGAGGCCGACAGGGATTTCCGCGGCCCGCTGCACGGACAGGATGGGCCGCTCACCATCCGCCGCGTCTCCGATGACAAGATTTCACCCTTCGTCGATCGCGTCATGAAGACGCTTGATCGGCGCGGCCATCCGATCAAGCCCGACCAGAACGGTCCCTGGGAAGACGGCGTCTTTCGCGGTGCCCTCGCCGTCAGCGATCGCGGCGAGCGGATGCCGACCTCGCTGGCCTACCTGACGCCCGATGTCCGCAAACGGACCAATCTCCGCATCATCACCGAAAGCGTCGCAACTCGGATCCTGTTCGACGGCCGTCGTGCCACGGGGGCGCAGCTGTCGGGCGCAACGATGGAGACCATCCATGCGGCAGAAGTGATCGTCTCTGCCGGCGCGATCCATTCGCCGGCCTTGCTTCTGCGGTCCGGCGTTGGCTCGGTCCGCGATCTCGCATCCAAGGGCGTCGATGTCGTGGCCTCCCGCGAGGGTGTCGGACGCAACCTGATGGAACATCCCTCCATCGCCGTCGCCGCCTACCTGCCGCCCCATATGCGGGTGCGCGACGAATCCGAACATCACGAACAGGCCGTCTGGCGCTTTTCCTCTGGCCTCGACGGCACCCCAAGCGGCGACATGCACGCCGCTATCCTCTCGCGGTCGGGCTGGCATTCCGTCGGGCAGCGTCTAGGGAGCCTGTTTTTCTGGGTCAACAAATCCTACTCCCGTGGCGTGGTGAAACTCGCCTCGGCCGACCCGACATGCGAGCCGGACGTCGATTTCAGGATGTTGAGCGACGAGCGTGACCTGATCCGGCTCAAGCTTGCCGTTCGCATGGGCGCCGAAGTGCTGTCCGATCCCTTCATGAACGGCCATCGCGGTACGGCCTTTCCCTCCAGTTACTCGCCGCGTGTCGCGAAGGTGGCCGTACCCGGCGCGTGGAATGCGCTGCAGCGCGGCATTCTTTCGGGCTTGCTCGACGTAGCAGGGCCGTTCCGCCCTGCCCTTGTCCATTCGGCGATCACGTTGGGAACGACGATGAAGGGTCTATTGACCGACGACGATGCTTTAACGGAGTTCGTACGGCGCCATGTCGGCGGTACGTGGCATCCGTCGGGGACGTGCCGCATGGGATCAGCCGATGATCCGATGGCGGTGACGTCGCCGACGGGACGAGTTTACGGCATCGAGGGATTGCGGGTCTGCGATGCCTCACTGATGCCCTCCATTCCATGCGCCAACACCAATATGCCCACGATCATGATCGCAGAACGGGTCGCCGATTTCATCCTGGCCGGCCGCTGATGGGAGAGATCAATGCAAAGACATCTTAAATTCTACATCGACGGCGCTTGGGTCGACCCGATCGGCGACCAGCGGCTGGCGGTCGTCGATCCTGCGACGGAGCAACCCTTTGCCGAGATCGCCATGGGGTCGGCGGCCGATGCCGAGCGCGCCATCGTTGCCGCCCGCCATGCATTCGCGACCTTCTCCCTGACCACGCACGAAATGCGCCTGGCGCTGCTAGAGCGCATCGTCGCAATCTTGAAACGGCGTAATGACGAGATCGGCGATGTCATAATGCGCGAAATGGGTGCGCCCCGCCGTATGGCACGGGAGGAGCAGGTCGGGATCGGCATCGCTCATTTCGAACAGACTATCAGCGCCATGCGGAATTTCGCCTTCGAGTACATGCAGGGCACCACCCGGATCGTGCATGAGCCGGTCGGCGTTGTCGGCATGATCACGCCGTGGAACTGGCCGATAAACCAGATAGCCTGCAAGGTGGCGCCGGCGCTCGCCTCCGGCTGCACGATGGTGCTCAAGCCATCCGAGATCGCCCCGGTCAACGCCATCCTGTTTGCGGAAGTTCTGCACGAAGCGGGCGTGCCTGCGGGCGTGTTCAACCTGATCAATGGCGATGGCCCGACCGTGGGCGCGGTGCTCGCCAGCCATCCCGAAATCGACATGATCTCCTTTACCGGCTCTACCCGCGCCGGGATTTCCGTGGCGCAGGCAGCGGCGCCGACAGTGAAGCGCGTTCACCAGGAACTTGGCGGCAAGTCGCCGAACATCGTGCTCAGAAGCGCCGATCTCGACGTGGCGGTTCGCGCCGGTATTGCCAAGTGCTTTGCCAATTCCGGCCAGTCCTGCAATGCACCGACACGCCTGCTGGTGCCGGCGGAAAGCATGGATCGGGCTATCGACGTGGCTCGGCAGGCCGCCGAGGCGGTTCGTGTCGGCGCGCCGGCCGATCCGGCGACCGATATTGGTCCCATCGTCAGCCAGATGCAGTTCGACAAGGTACAGAGTCTCATTCGCAAGGGCGTCGAGGAAGGCGCCGAACTCGTGAGTGGAGGACCAGGCCGACCGCCACATCTCAATGCCGGCTACTATGTCCGGCCTACGATCTTCGCCCGCGTTACCAATGACATGACGATCGCCCGCGAGGAAATATTCGGCCCCGTCCTGTCGATTCTGGGCTACTCAAGCGAGGATGAAGCGGCCGAGATCGCGAATGACACGCCCTATGGCCTGGCGTCCTATGTCCAGGGCGAAGCCGGGGAGGCGCGCGCTTTCGCACGACGACTGAGGACAGGCATCGTTCGTCTCAACAGCTCGGCCTGGGACGGTGCGGCTCCCTTCGGCGGTTACAAGCAGTCCGGCAATGGTCGCGAATATGGCAAGTTCGGGCTTCACGAATTCACGGAAGTCAAGGGAATCGTCGGTTTCGGCGACTGACGACGCCGCGACCCGCGCTTTCATCGTGTGCGCAGGCAAAGCTTGGCCGGGCTTGCACGGAGCGCCCCATTCAGCCGTCAGGACCAGCGCTAGAAATCCGCAACCTTGCCCCATGCGCTGCCATCGAGACGCTCGGGCCTGTAAGGCGCCGGATCGACGACCGGTTTACGCCCGAGGATGGTGTCGGCAATCATATGGCCGGCGCCCGGGCCGATGCCGAAGCCATGACCGCTAAAACCCGCGGCAAGGATGAAGCCCGGTATGGTCCCGATCTCGCCGATGGCGGGAACGCCGTCCGGCGTGCTGTCGATATAGCCGGCCCATCTGTCCGCAATCGGCATCCTGGCGATTTCCGGCAGCAGCGCCGCGGCTCTACGGTAGGTCAGATCGATCTGCGCAGCATCCGGTTCTGGATCGAGGATACGGTTCCGCTCCATCGGCGTGATGTCATCCAGCGACCATTTGCGCAATGTCTCGTGGCCGTTGTGCCAGCCGCCAAGGCCGCCCGGCGCAAGACTGCGCCAGCGGCGCAGGAACATCGGCACGAAGACCGGGCTGAAGCGCAATTGCTGCGGTGTCACGTCGACGCGCGCACGCCCGCTGATCGCCACCGTATAGCCGCCATTGCTGCGGCGGGTGATCGAGACTTGTGACGTATGGAGCGCATCCGGCAGGCCGACGGCGCCGGGCGCAACGGCCAGGATGGACGCGCGGATCGAAGCCTGCGGGAAGCGAACGCCAAGCTGGTTGCAGAAGGACGATGCCCAGGCGCCGCCAGCCATCACCACCGTTCGGGTGCGGATGGTGCCCGCCTCGGTTACGACGCCGCTGACGCGGCCAGCACTGAGCTCCAGGCCGCGCGCTGCGCAATTCTGGTGGACGGTGCCGCCGGCAGCCATGATGCCGCGAGCGACCACCGGCACGGCGCGCGAAGGATCGGCTGTGCCGTCGCTCGGCGAAAAGACGCCGCCTTTCCAGGCGCGACCCGTCGCCCTGCCCCGCTCCGCTGCTTCCGCAGCGCTCAACATATGCGTCGTCACACCGACGGTCCTGGCAAAGTCGCGCCATTTTGCCCAGCCGGCGATCTCCGCCTCGTCCTGCGACAGATAGAGCAGGCCGCAACGACGGAAGCCGGTATCTTCGCCGGTTTCCTCGGCAATCTTCTCCCATAGTTCGAGGCTCTTTGTCGCCATCGGCAATTCGCGCGCATCGCGGTTCTGCTGGCGGCACCAGCCCCAGTTGCGGCTGGATTGTTCGGCGGCAATGCGGCCCTTTTCGACGAGCGCGACCCTGGCGCCGCCGCGCGCCAGATAGTAGGCGGCGAATACCCCTACCACCCCGCCTCCGATGACAACGACATCTGCCTCTTTCGGCAGGGCCGGACTCGTTACGATGTGCATCAGCGGGGCAGGCATGGGCGGAACTCCGGAGTTTCCATGTATCCTAGAGCAGCTTATGCCGTGCCAGGCGTCGCAATAGCTGTTTTCACAGAATTTCCTGTGGTTTTCGGCACTTATGACGGGCAAATATTGCGTGTAATAGAGTGGTCCAGCCGCGACGGCGGCTATGTTTCGTCGCGATGGGCCTCATTGCGGCGACAACCGAAAAAGATGATAATCAACCAGGGCACCGATCATTGGCAGCATCATGAAACTCGACAAAATCGACATCCGGATCCTATCCGAAATGCAGAAGAATGGGCGGATCACGAATGTCGAGCTGGCCGAGCTCGTCCATCTTTCTCCCAGCCCCTGCCTGATGCGGGTCAAGAAGCTCCAGTCGGAAGGTTATATAACCGGCTATTCGGCGCAGATCGATGTATCCAAGCTCGGCCAGACATTGACCGTCTTCACCGAGATCACGCTCAAGAACCACCGCCAGATCGATTTCGCGCGCTTTCTCGCAACGGTCGAGAAGATCGATTCCGTCATCGAATGCCATCTGGTTTCCGGCGGCTACGACTATCTGATGAAGTTCGTCACGGCGGGCATCACCGATTACCAGACGGTCATGGAGCGGCTGATCGACATGGATATCGGTATCGACAAATATTTCAGTTTCGTCGTGCTCAAATCCCCGATCGTCAAGGCGCATCTTCCGCTGGATTCGATGTTCAACGAATAGCGCCCAGCGGCCGGTGCGCGGTCAGCTACGGTCGAAGCTGCGCATCAGTTCCGCATCCTGCTCCAGACTATCCAGCCATGTCGGGTCGAGCTTCGGCACCGATGAGAACAATAGCCGCGAATAGGGATGGCTCGCCGTGCTTCCCATCTCGTCGGGGCTGAGCTGTTCCACCTTCCGCCCGGCATACATGACGGCGACTTCGTCGCAGATCGCGCGGACGGTCGACAGATCATGGCTGATGAAGAGATATGACACCGAAAGTTCGCGCTGCAGCTCCTTCAGGAGCTCGATGATCGCCGCGGCAACGACAGTATCGAGCGCGGATGTGATCTCGTCGCAGAGGATGAGCTTCGGATCGGCTGCGAGAGCCCGCGCCAGGTTTATGCGCTGCTTCTGCCCGCCGGAGAGTTCGGCCGGGCGGCGGTAGCGCATGGCCCGGGGCAGCCGAACCATGTCGAGCAGCTGTTCTATCCGCGCTTCCCGGCCCCTGCTATCCATATCATGATAGAAGGTCAGCGGCCGCGCCAGGATGTCGGCGATGGATTTGTTCGGATTGAGCGCCGTATCGGCAAACTGGAAGACGATCTGCAATTCGCGTAGCTGATCGCGGCTGCGCATGCGCAGGTCGCTGTGCATCTCCTTGCCCTCGAAATATATCCTGCCGCGCGCTGCAGGCAGGATGCCGGCGATGACCCGCGCCAGCGTGGACTTGCCGCAGCCGGATTCACCGATGATGCCGAGATTCTGCCCGCGGGCGAGATGCAGGCTGACATTGTCGACGGCAGTCAGCACGGGATTGCCGGCCTTGTCGATCATGCCATAGCCGGCCACGACGTTTTCGACGACCAGCAAGGGCGCGGGCTTCTCCCTCTCGGGCCCGCTCGCAGCGGCGCGGGGCGCCGGCTCGAAGGCGCCCAGAAGCTCCCGCGTATAGGGATGCTGCGGATTGCGCAGGATATCCTCGGTACTGCCGATCTCCTGCACGGCGCCGTTCTTCAGCACGACAATACGGTCGGCGATCTGCGCCACCACCGCGAGATCGTGCGAGACGTAGACGCCGGCGATCCCGTTCGATCGCATCACCGATTTGAACGCGCGCAGCACTTCGATCTGGGTGGTGACGTCGAGAGCTGTCGTCGGCTCGTCGAATATCACGAGCTTCGGATTGCCGATGAGCGCCATGGCCGCCGAGAGCCGCTGCAGCTGGCCGCCCGAGACCTGATGCGGATAGCGGTCGCCGATGGTTTCCGGGTTCGGCAGGGCCAGCGCCTTGAAAAGCTCGATAGCCTTGCTGCGGGCCTTGTCGGCCGGCATGAGGCGATGGATGCGGGTCACTTCTATCACCTGGTCGATGATCCGGTGTGCCGGATTGAAGGAAGCGGCGGCGCTTTGCGGAACATAGGACACTTCCGTGCCCCGTTTGCGCGCTCTTTTCCGCTCGGAGAGCTTTGCGATATCCTCGCCGCCCAGCGCGATCCTGCCGCTGACGATACGGCAACCCGGCCGGGTATGGCCCATCAGCGACAGCGCGATCGTGGTCTTTCCCGATCCGCTCTCGCCGATCAGCGCGACGATCTCGCCTGCCGCGATATTGAAGCTCACATCGCGGATGATCTCGACCTTGCGGCCGGAATCGGTTTTGGCATCGACGCGAAGTCCGGAGATCTCGACAATATTGGCCATTACGCGCTCCGATCTCGGATTTTCCGGGGAAGATTGTCGATCAGCAGGTTGACGCTGATCGTCAGGCTGGCGATCGCGATCGACGGGAACACGACGGCCGGCGCGGCGAAGGAAAGCCCTCCGATGTTCTCCTTGACCAGTGCACCCCAATCGGCAAAGGGCGGCTGCACGCCGAGGCCGAGGAACGACATGCTGGACAATAGCAGGACGACGAAGACGAAACGCAGCCCGAAATCCGCCAGCACGGGGCCGATGATCCCCGGCAATATCTCCGAACGGATGAGATAGCCGAGCTTTTCGCCTCGGGCCCGCGCCACGGTGACATAGTCCATGGTGTTGATGTTGATCGCCAGCGAACGGGCGAAGCGATAGCTGCCAGGCGTATAGATCACCGCCATGGTCACGATAAGGATCGGGATCGAGGAGCCGACGGCGGCCACGACGACAAGCGCCAATATCTTGCTCGGGATCGAGGTGAGCGCATCGAGAAACCGGCTGAGGGCGGCATCGAACCAACCGCCGATCACCGCTGCCATCATGCCGAGCGTCACGCCGCAGAAACAGGCCAGCACGACCGAGGCGAGCGAAATCCCGACGGTGAAGCGCGCGCCGTGGATGATGCGGGAGAGCATGTCCCGGCCGAGATAATCGGTGCCGAGCGGGAATTGCGCGCTCATTGGACCGAAGAAGTCGAAATCGACGATCTCGCCGACCGGGTGCGGCGCGATCCATGGCGCCAGTATGGCGACGAGCGCCCAGGCGAGAATGATCAGAAACGAAACGATACCGAACAGGTTGAAGCGATATCCGAAGCGCGGCGATTTGGTGTCGGGTTGGTCGAGGACGGGTGCGGACATGATTATCGTAGCCTCGGGTTCGATGCGATGGCGATAAGGTCGGCAAGGGTGATGAGCAGGAGATAGCCCAGGCAGAAGATCATCGCGCAGGCCTGTATCAGCGGCAGGTCGCGCGTTGCGACCGCATCCAGCATCAGCTTGGCTATGCCGGGATAATTGAAAATGGTCTCGACGATGATGACGCCGCCAAGCAGGTAGGAGAGCGAAAGCGCCACCGCATTGACGATGGGGCCGAGCGCATTCGGCAGGGCATGGACCAGCACCATACGGCTGCGCGAGGCACCTTTCAGCAACGCCATTTCGAGATAGGGCGCATCCAGCGTTTCGACGACGGCGGCGCGCGTCATGCGAATCATCTGCGCCGAAATCACGAAGCTCAAGGTGATGACCGGCATGGCGAATGCCTTCAGGAGACCGCTGAACGACGTCACCTCATTGGCCATGGAAAGCGCGGGCAGCCAGCCGAGATAGACCGCGAATACGATCACCGCTATCGTCGCGACCATGAATTCCGGCACGGAAATCACCGAAATCGTGATGATCGACACCAGGCGGTCGTAGATCGTGCCGCGCATGATCGCCGCCGTGATGCCAAGAAACAAGGCGATCGGCACCGAGATGCCGGCGGTGATGCCCGCCAGCCTGAGCGAATTCATCAGGCGGCTGCCGATGAGATCGGCGATCGGGACATTATTGGCGTAGGAGACGCCAAGGTCGCCGGTGAAGAGGTTTCCGAGCCAGTAGATGAAGCGCAGGAACGCCGGCTGGTCGAGGTTCATCGCCGCGCGAAGCCCGGCGACCGCCTCCGGCGTTGCCGCCTGCCCTAGAAGTATCTCCGCCACGTCGCCCGGCAGCATCTCGGTTGCGAAGAAGATCGTGAACGCGACAATGAGCAGCGTCAGCAGCGCAATGACGAGGCGTTTGGCGATGAGACTCAACAATGGAGATTTCATGATGCACGGCCTGCAACTCGGAAATGGGAAACTGCCCGGACACCGTCATAGCGGCGTCCGGGCGCGGCAATGATACCGGTCAGGCTTCCAGCCAGGCGTATTCGGCGAAGGCAAAGCCCATCATCCCGCCCAGCGGATTCGGCTCCAGGCCGTGCAGCTTCGGCGAGATCGCATCGACATTCGACATGAAGACCGGGATGACCGTGCCGGCTTCGTTGGAAACCATTGCCTGCATCTCGCCGTAAATGTCCTTGCGCTTCGCCTCGTCCAGCAGACCGCGCGCTTCCAGCAGCATGGAGTCGAACTTTTCGGATTTGTACTGGCTTTCGTTCCAGGGCGCGTCGGATTTGTACAGCAGCGAAAACAGGATGTCGGGGGTCGGGCGCGCATTGATATTGCCGTAATGCACGGCGTCCTTCAGCCAATGGTTCGACCAGTAGCCATCCGAGGGCACGCGGTCGATGACAATCTTCTGGCCGATGGACGACGCGGCCTGCTGCAGCACCATCGCATAATCGAGCGAGGAGGACGCCGCCTCGGCCGCGGTAATATGGATCTCCTGGCCGAGTACACCGGCCTTTTCGAGCAGCGACTTGGCGCGCTCGGGATCGTATTCGCGCTGCTTGAGTTCGGCATTGTAGTAGCGGCTCGTATCCGGCACCGGATGATCGTTGGCGATCTCCGCCAGCCCGCGCAGCACCGATTTCTGGATGATCTCGCGGTTGGTGAGATATTTGAAGGCCTCCGCGACCCCGGCCTTGTCGCCCGGCGTCATGTCCAGCCGGACGTTGAGATTGGTATAGGTGCCGAGCTTCGAGATGAACAGCTTGGCGGCCGGATTGTTCTGGAGCACGCGCAGCGAACGCGGATTGAGATTGGCGGCAAGCTGGATATCGCCGGAAAGCACCGCATTCATGCGCGCGCTCTCATCGGAAATCGCAAAGAACTCGAATGAGTCGAGATGCGGTCCGTTGTTCTTCCAGTAGTTTTCGTTGCGCGCCGCAAGCGAGCGGACGCCCGGCTGGAACTCCTTGCAGACGAACGGACCGGTGCCATTACCCTTGGAGAAGTCGGTAGTTGCATTTGCAACTATCATGAAATGATGCATCGCAAGGATCGTCGGAAGATCCGCATTCGGGCTGTCGAGCGTGATCTCGACCGTCGTATCGTCGATCTTCTTCGTCCCGGAAATCTGCTTTGCGAGCGCATTGACCTTGGAACCGACGGCGGGATCGAGGTGCCGCTGCAGCGAAAAGACGACGTCATCGGCGGTGAGGGATTTGCCGTCATGGAAGGTCACGCCCTTGCGCAGCTTGACCGTCCATGTCCTGGCGTCGGCACTTTCGACGCTTTCGGCCAGTTCCATCTGGATCTGGCCCTTACCGTCGAGGAAGGTCAGGCGATTGTAGAAGGCGCAGCAGCGAACATAGTCGGTGGCGTTCGACGCCTTGGCCGGATCGAGCGTATCGGCGGTGGAGGCGCTGAATCCCGCGGCCTTGACGAAGCCGCCCTTGACGGGGGTCTGCGCAAGTGCCGACGTGGCCCGGCCGAGAATGGATGCGCCGGCAATGGCGCCAACGCCTCCGAGCATCATCATCTGAAGCAGCTCGCGCCGGGTAGCACCGCGCCGGATCGCATTTTCAATCATCCGGTCATCGGAGGATGTCCAATCGGTAATCTTCTCGTTCATAAGAATTCCCCTTTTTTGGCGGTTGCGTCAGATGCACCGATTTATGAGCATCGGCTTCATCGTTTTCATGGTTTCAATCGTCAACGAACCTCATTGCAGTGGTGGCCTCGACCCGGCGCAGTGCTGCGGATGCCGGTCGCATATCGGGCAAATCTCCGTCCGTATCGAGCGTGTCCGGGTTCCGCAGCTGCCTTTGCCAGCCATGACAGTGTCCTATGGACGCGGGCATCATTTGCGCTGAATAGGCGAAGCACGGCAGCATAAAATTGCGAATCTTCGGTATTTGCCAAATTCCGCCGCAACCGCGCTTCGCGTTCTCAACCGCGCATGGCCGCGCGGACATCCTCGTCGGCAAGCGTCTGGTCGAGCGTCAGGCGCGTGCGTTCGATGATGGCGTCAATGTCGTCGTCCGTACAGCAAAGCGGCGGCGCATAGCCGAGCACGCCATTGGCGAAGGCGCGGATTACAAGGCCATTGTCCCAGGCGCGGTCGAAGATGCGGCGCGCCGGATCGGCATCCGCCGGCAATGGCGTCTTGCGCTCCTTGTCGGTGACGAGTTCGATCGCCGCCAGCATGCCACGGCCGCGAATATCGCCGACAAGCGGATGATCCGCCAGCGACTGGAGCCCCGCCATCAGGCGCTTGCCGGCCTTGCGGCCGTTTTCAAGCAGCCCGGCCTCGTAGAGACGCAGGCATTCGAGACCGATTGCGGCGCTGACCGGATGAGCGGAATAGGTGTAGCCATGGCCAACAGCCGCTTTGCCGGCACCGTCGGCAATCGTATTATAGACATGTTCCGACATGAAGACGGCACCCATCGGCGCGTAGCCGGATGTCAGCCCCTTGGCGACGGTGATGAAGTCCGGAACGATGTCCTCGTCTTCGCAGGCAAAGAGCGGCCCGGTGCGGCCAAAGCCGGTGATGACCTCGTCGGCGATGAAAAGCACGTCGAACTCCCTGCACACCGCGTGCATGGCCTTGAGCCATCCTGCCGGCGGCACCAGGACGCCGCCCGAGCCCTGTATCGGCTCCACGTAGAAGGCGGCGACGCGTTCCGCGCCGAGTTCCTCGATCCTGGCGCGCAATGCAGCCGTCGATGTATCGATGATCGCTTTGGGGTCGGTGCCTGCTGGATTGCGGTAGACATAATGCGAGGGAATCTTGTGCTGCCAGTCATAGGGCACGCCGAAACCCGCGTGAAAGGCCGGGAGGGCCGTGAGGCCGGAGCCCGCCGTCGAGGAGCCGTGATAGCCATATTCGACCGAGATGAACTGGTCCTTCTGCGGCTTGCCCCTGGCGTGCTGGTAATAGCGGATGAAGCGAATGGTGCTGTCGACGGCGTCCGATCCGCCGAGGGTAAAATAGACATGGTTCAGATCGCCCGGCGCCCTGTCTGCCAGTTCGGATGCAAGGCGGATGGCCGGTTCCGAGCCCAGGCCGAAATAGCCGGTGGCATAGGGCAATTCGCGCAATTGCTTCGCGGCGGCTTCGACGATGCTGTCCTGGCCATAACCGGCATTGACGCACCAGAGGCCGGCGAAACCATCGAGCAGGCTGTGGCCCGAAGCGTCGGTGACGGTTGCGCCCTTGCCGGATTGCAGCACCCGCACACCCGCGGCTTCATGGCCGCGATAGGAGGAAACCGGATGCACCAGATGGGCGCGGTCGAGTTCGATCAATGAATTGCTGAGCATGATATTCTCCGATTCTACCTGTTCAACCGAGAGCCTGATTGACGAGTGCATAGGTCTGGTACGGCTCGCTCGCTGCGGCCCGCACGTCGGCCCCTCGCCGCATGGTGACGCCGCCGCCGACATGCGAGAGCCCATGTTCGGTGAGCCATGGCGCCAGATTGGTGGACCTGTCCGTGTCCACGCGCACGAATTCGCCCGTATGGTTCGAAAGCACGAAACTGATGAGCGCACGAGCATCGGCCGCGTCTCTCGCAACCACCGGGCCGACGACGAGGCCACGGCCGAAGCGACGAACCGCGGCAAAGGCTTCGACCTGACCTTCCGGGCGAATGACCACGAACCGCGCGCGCTCGTCGAGCAGCCGCATCAGTTCGGAGCGGTCATACTTCTTCGCCAGCCGGTCGAGCACGCGGATGCGCTCATGATCGCCGGTCGTTGCCCATGTAACATTGTCCGGCGCTTCTACGTTCGATGCCACGCCCTGGTGCTGCGCGATTTCGCCGGTGGCGACAAAGCCCAGCTTTTCATAGAGCGGCAGCCCGTCCTTGGTCGCAACGAGCAGGCATGTACGTCCGCCCGCGGCATCGAGGGCTGCCTGCATGAGCTTCCGCCCCAATCCGCGGCCCCGCATCGCCTCGTCCACGATAACCATGTTGATGGTGGCGATGTCTTCGCCGAAAGGCGTCATCATCGCCGTACCGACCACGCGCCCATCCTCGAATGCGGCCACGCCGGTGCTGAGGGCCAGCATCATCGCCCAGTCTTCGCGCCGGTGCGGCCAGCCCGCCTGCCGGGACAGGGTGACGGCGGCAGCGAGGTCTGCCGATGCCAACTCCCCGATGGTAATTTGCGTCGTTGTCATGCCTTCTTCCAGATCGCTTCTCTCCAGGGACAAATTAGGCTGCCGGGAGCAGCAGTTCCTCCCGACCAGCACGTCCGGGCAGCGCAATTTCACTGTCCTTCCGCGCCAGCGCCGCATCTTATGCCGCGACAATCGTCAAACCGTTCCGGGACGCCGCGCCGATGCGTATCCGACGAAGGTCCGGACGCAACTCTCTGCCAAAGCTGCAGTCAGATACGAAACAATCTGCTTCGGCTGCGGGTCATTGCAGTGATTAGTCCATCCGCCGGCAATTATTATGGATCGGGAGGGCACCGCAGTGTCCGCAAGGCTTAGGAAGGATCAGACATGGCCCAGTTCAGACCGAAATACATCACCTTCGATTGTTATGGCACGCTGACGAATTTCCAGATGTCGCAGGCCGCCCGCGAGCTCTATGGCGACCAGCTCGACGAGCAGGCGATGCAGAAGTTCAATGCCGACTTTACCGCCTATCGGATGGATGAGATACTCGGCGACTGGAAGCCCTATAACGAGGTTATCCACAATGCGGTCGAGCGGACGTGCAGGAAGCACGATGTGGCTTTCAATGCGGAAGACGCGCGCAAGGTCTATGAGAAGGTTCCGACCTGGGGACCGCATCCGGACGTGCCCGCCGGCCTTGCCAGGGTCGCGAGGGAAATCCCGCTCGTCATCCTCTCCAACGCCATGAACGAGCAGATCCATTCCAATGTCGAAAAGCTCGGCGCGCCGTTCCACGCGGTCTATACGGCGCAGCAGGCACAGGCCTACAAGCCGCGCTTCAAGGCTTTCGAATATATGCTGGACCAGCTCAATGCCCGGCCGGAAGACATTCTCCACGTCTCCTCGTCGTTCCGCTATGATCTGATGTCGGCACATGATCTCGGCATCAGGAACAAGGTCTGGGTCAACCGTGGCCACGAGCCGGCAAACCCCTATTACGGCTATACCGAGATCAAGGATATTTCGGGATTGCCGGGCGTCGTCGGGCTTTAACCGCGCGTTCCGCGAGCGCCGCCACGGAGAGAAAAGCCGATGCAGTTCAAGCCCTATTGGCACGATACGACGCCGCCTTTCACCGGCGCGGAGCCGAACCCGCCGGAAGGGCATTATGACGTCGCGGTGATTGGCGGCGGCTTCACCGGATTGTCGGCGGCACTGCATCTGGCCAAGGCGGGCACCCGCGTGGCCGTCTTCGAGGCGGGTCACGTCGGCTCCGGCGCGTCGGGCCGCAATGGCGGCCATCTCAACAACGGCCTGGCGCATAGTTACATCGCCGCCAAGGAGCATCTCGGACCGGAGCGCGCCCGGGCGCTCTACAAGGCGTTCGACATTTCGGTCGATACGGTCGAGCGCATCGTTCGGGAGGAGAATATCGATTGTTCCTTCCGGCGCGCCGGCAAGCTGAAACTTGCGTCAAAACCGGCGCATTTCGACAGTCTCGCGCGCAATTTCGAGGCTATTCACGCCGAAGTCGATGCCGATACGGCGCTGCTGCGACGCGGCGATCTCGTCGGCGAGGTCGGCTCGAACGATTTCCACGGTGGGATGCTTTCGCGCCAAAGCGCCATGATGGATATGGGCCGCTATGTCGGCGGCCTGGCGACCGCAGCCGCCCGGCATGGAGCGGTGATCTTCGAAGGCACGCCCGTAACCGAGCACAAGACCGACAGCGGCGGCCATCGGATCGTCACGCCGCGCGGCAGCATCACGGCAGACAGCGTCATCCTCGCGACAGGCGCCTATACGGATGCCGGCTTTTCATATTTTCGCAATCGCATCATCCCGGTCGGAAGCTTCATCATCGCCACGCGCCCGCTGACGCAAGCCGAAATTGCGGCGACCATGCCCGGCAACCGCACCTATGTGACCTCGATGAACATCGGCAATTACTTTCGCCTCGCACCCGATAATCGCATGATCTTCGGCGGTCGCGCACGCTTTTCGGCAACATCCGACCAGCGCTCGGATGGCAAGAGCGGCGCGATCCTGCGCGCCAACCTCGTCCGGCTCTTTCCGCATCTGGCCGATGTCGAGATCGACTATTGCTGGGGCGGCCTCGTGGACATGACGCAGGACCGCTATCCCCGCGCGGGCTTTGCCAACGGCGTCTGGTATTCCATGGGCTATTCCGGCCATGGCGCGCAGATGTCCACGCAGATGGGCATCCATCTGGCGGACGCCATCCTCGGGCGCGGTGACCGCAATCCGTTCGCCGGCCTGGAGTGGCCAGCCATCCCCGGCTATTCCGGCAAGCCCTGGTTCCTGCCGCTGGTCGGCCTCTACTATAAATTCCTCGACAGGGTGCAATGATTTCTCAGCTGCGAAGCAAAGGCGGGAAAACCCGCCTTCTCTCCTGTCTCAGAGCCCGCCGACATGCAGCGTCTTGACCTCGAGATATTCGTCGATGCCGAGTCTCGATCCTTCCCTGCCAAGTCCCGATTGCTTGACACCGCCGAAGGGTGCGACCTCCGTCGATACAAGGCCGGTGTTGAGGCCGACCATGCCGAACTCAAGTGCTTCGGCGACGCGCCATGACCGCTTGAGATTTTCGGTGAAGAAATAGGCTGCAAGACCGAACGGCGTGGCATTGGCGATGGCAATGGCTTCCTCTTCGGTTTCGAAGCGAAACAGCGGAGCCACGGGCCCGAACGTCTCTTCCGACGCAAGCAGCATATCGGTCGTCGCGCCGCCAAGCACGATCGGACGCGCATATTGCCTGCCCTCCGCCATCTTCTCGCTTTGCGCCAGAATACTTGCACCGCGGCCGAGGGCATCGCTGACATGGCGCTCGATCTTTTCGATGGCCGCATGATTGATCATCGGGCCGATCGCAACGCCTTCCTCGGTGCCTGCGCCCACCTTCATGGCCGAAACGCGCTCGGCAAGCTTCGAGGCGAAGGCTTCATAGATGCCGGATTGCACCAGGATACGGTTGGAGCAGACGCAGGTCTGGCCGCCATTGCGGAACTTCGAGGCGATGGTGCCTTCGACCGCCTGCTTCAGATCCGCATCGTCAAAGACGATCAGCGGCGCGTTGCCGCCGAGTTCGAGGCTGAGCCGCTTGATGCTGTCGGCGGCACCCTTCATCAACAGCGCGCCGACCCGCGTCGATCCGGTAAAGGATATCTTGCGGACGGTCTCGTTCGCCATCAGTTCCTTGCCGATTTCCGTCGGCATGCCGGTGACGATATTGATGACCCCGGCCGGGATACCCGCCCGTTCGGCCAGCACGCCAAGCGCCAGCGCGGAAAAGGGCGTGAACTCCGAAGGCTTGACGACCACCGTGCAACCGGCCGCCAGCGCAGGCGCCACCTTGCGGGTGATCATGGCGTTCGGGAAGTTCCAGGGTGTGATGATCGCGCAGACGCCGACGGCTTCCTTCAGGACGAGAATGCGGCGGTCGGCCGTCGGGGATGGAATGGTAGCGCCTTCGATACGACGGGCTTCTTCCGCAAACCATTTGACGAAGGACGCGCCATAGCGGATCTCGCCCAGCGCCTCGTCGAGCGGCTTGCCCTGTTCGAGCGTCAGCAGCAGCGCAAGGTCCTGCTCGTGCTCGATCATCAGCGCGTGCCAGCGCTCCAGCAGCGCCGCGCGCTCGGCATGGGTCTTCTTCTTCCAGCTCTTGAAGGCGAGCGATGCCGCCTCGATGGCCGCTCTGGTCTCGGTAGCGTCCATGTCGGGAATGGTGCCGAGCCTGTCGAGCGTCGCCGGATTGGTGACATCGACATCTGCGCCCGACGCCGCGTCGCGCCAGTCGCCGCCGATGAGTGCCTGCTGCCGGAACAGCCCCTTGTCTTTCAATGCGTGCATGGTTTCCTCGTTTCTGCTCAAGCCATGGCGGCAAGCACGGCCCGGGTGATGGCGTCCGTGCTGTCCTTGCCGGCGATCGTGCCGATGCCCTGTGTCGTTGCCGCCTCGATCGCCGCCATGATGCCGCGCGCCGCCTCCTGCTCGCCGAGATGTTCGAGCATCAGCGCCGCCGACCAGATGGCCGCGATCGGATTGGCTATGCCCATGCCGGCAATGTCCGGCGCGGAGCCATGCACCGGCTCGAACATCGACGGCGCGCTGCGGTCGGGGTTGATATTGGCCGAGGCGGCGTAGCCGAGCCCGCCCTGGATGGCAGCGCCGAGATCGGTCAGGATGTCGCCGAAGAGGTTGGACGCAACGATGACGTCGAGGCCTTCCGGCGCCATGACCATGCGTGCCGCCATGGCATCGATGTGAAAGAACGAAACTTCGACGTCCGGATAGTCCTTCGCCACCGCGCGCGTGACCTCGTCCCAGAACACCATCGAATATTTCTGCGCGTTCGACTTCGTCACCGAGGCGAGCTTCCTGCGGCGCACGCGCGCCTGCTCGAAGCCGAAGCGGATGATGCGTTCGACGCCGGCGCGCGTGAAGATCGCCGTTTCGACCGCGACTTCATCACTGGTGCCCATATGCACGCGCCCGCCCGCGCCGGAATATTCTCCCTCGGTGTTTTCGCGAATGCAGAGAATATCGAAACCGTCGGAACGCAGGGGACCGGTGACACCCGGCAACAGCCGGTGCGGCCGGATATTCGCATATTGCACGAACGCCTTGCGTATCGGCAGCAGAAGGCCATGCAGCGATACGGAATCCGGAACTTCCGCCGGCCAGCCGACCGCCCCGAGATAGATGGCGTCGAATTTGCGCAGCGTCTCGATACCGTCTTCCGGCATCATGGCGCCGGTCTCGCGGTAATAGGCACAGGACCACGGGAAGCGCTGGGCTTCGAGGCCGAAGCCGTGGCGCGAGGCTGCGGCTTCCAGCACCTGCCATGCCGCGTCGGTGACGTCGCGGCCGATGCCGTCGCCCGGGATAAGCGCTATGGAATGGTTCTTCATGAATTGTTTCCTTCGATGTCGATGAGCACGCTCTTGTATTTGCGGTTGGCGAGATAGGCTTCCCGCCCGAGATCCTTGCCGATCCCCGAACTCTTATAGCCTCCTGTCGGCAGAATGTGATCGCGCGAACGCCCATAGCGGTTCACCCAGATCGTCCCTGCCTGCAATCGCTTCATCACGCGCATCGCGCGCGACAGGTCGCGCGTGAACAGGCCCGCCGCCAGCCCATAGGTCGGATGATCGGCGAGCGCGAGCGCCTCTTCTTCCTCGCGGAACGTCTGCAGCGTCAGCACCGGGCCGAATATCTCCTCGGTGACGGCGGGAGAATTGCCATCGACACCACGCAGGAGGGTCGGCTCGTAGAAATAGCCCTCCACATCCATCCGCCGGCCGCCGACGACGCATTCGGCGCCAAGGCTGGCGGCGCGCTTGACGATCTCGTCGATGCGGCCGAGCTGCCGCTCCGAGATGATCGGCGAATATTGCGTGTTCTCGTCCCAGGTCAGGCCCGGTTCGATCCTGGCCATGTGGCGCGCGATGGCCTCGCTCAACGCATCGGCAACCTCCTCGGCGACGATCAGGCGCGAGCCGGCGACGCAGACCTGTCCGGCATTGGCTAGGATACCGCGCGAGATGGCGGCCGCCGCAAGTTCGAGATCGGCATCGGCGAACACCACCTGCGGGCTCTTGCCGCCGAGTTCCAATGTCATGGGTTTGATGCCGGTCCGGGCGATGTTCGCCATGATGGCGCTGCCGGCAACGGTCGAGCCGGTGAAACTCACCTTTGCGATATCGGGATGGCCGGTGATGGCATTGCCGGTCGTCGGACCCTCGCCGAGGACGATGTTGATCAATCCGGCCGGAATACCGGCCTTCACGGCAAGTTCCGCCATGAAAAGCGTCGAGAACGGCGTGATTTCCGACGGTTTGAGCACGACCGCGTTGCCGGCGGCGAGGGCCGGTCCGAGCTTCCAGCCCGCCATGGAAATCGGGAAGTTCCACGGCGTTATCGCACCGATGACGCCATAGGGCTCGCTGAGCGTCATGCCGAAACTGTCGGTGCTCGTCGGCGCTACGACGCTGCCCTCCTTGTCGGCGAATTCCGCGAAGAAGCGTATCTGCTCGGCCGTCACGGCGATATCGCCCTCGGCGAGCTGCACGACCGGACGGGTCGAGCAGAAGGCCTCGAGCCGGGCCAGCGCCGGCGCCTCCTGCTCGATCAGGTCGGCCCAGCGATACATGGCGTTCAGCCTTTCGCGCGGCCGCGCATCTGCCCAGCCGCTTGATTTCAGCGCTTCCCGCCCGGCCTGGACCGCGCGATCGACCACGGACGCATCGGCGACCGGGCAGCCGCCATAGGCCATGCCGTCGGATGGCCGGCGCATTTCCAGCGCGCCTTCGGCCGCCACGCGCTCGCCGGCTATGAAGTGATGAAAGGGAAGCTCAAGCGTCTCCGGGTCAAAGCTTAGCGTCATGGTCGCCCCGCGCTCATTCGTAGACGCAGACATAGATCTTGCGAACGGTTTCGATCGTGCGCCATATCCCGACAAAGCCGGGCTTCATGACGAAACTGTCGCCCGCGCGATAGGTCTTCGTCTCCCCGCCCTTCTCCTCGATCTCGACGAGGCCGGAAAGGATGTGGCAGAATTCGAAGGTCGTTCCCTTGATCGAATGCGTTTCGCCCGGCGTCGCCTCCCAGATTCCCGTCAGCACGCGCTCGTCCTTCGAAGCATCCTGCGCCCAGGTCTTGAAAGCCGGATTGCCGGATATCAGCCGTTCGGGCGTCGGGAGTGCTTCCTTGGGTGCAAAATCCGGGTTCGTATCGATGGTGATCAGAAGCGACATGGCATTTCCTTGGTTAATAGCCGAGTTTTCGATCGACGAGGCCGACCATTTCCTTGCCGTCGCGGTGGCGACGGATGTTCTCGATGACCGCCCTTGCAGCCGTTCCCGGCTGGGTGACGGAGGCGATATGCGGGGTGATCACGACCTTTGGATGCGACCAGAGCCGGTCTGCGGCAGGCAGCGGTTCAGGATCGGTCACATCGAGCATCGCGCCGGCGAGATGGCCGCTGTCGAGCGCCGCGACGAGCGCGTCATGGTCGAGCTGCGGCCCGCGGCCGACATGAAGCAGCCGCGCACCCTCGGGCAGCCGGGCGAAGAGCTCGGCATCGAGAATGCCTTGCGTTTCGTCCGTCAGCGGCAGGAGGCAGACGAGAATATCCGCCTGCTGCAGGAAGTCCGTAAACCGGCCCGCCCCGGAGAAACATTCGACCCCGTCGATTTCCTTGCTGTTGCGGCTCCAGCCGGACAGCGCGAAACCGAAGGGCTTCAGGCGTTCGATCGAAGCCTGCGCCAGGAGGCCGAGGCCGAGGAACCCGACGCGGCGTTCATTGGCCGGCGGTATGGCCAGCGGCCGCCATTGCGCTTGCCTTTGTTGTTCGCGATAGGCCGTCATCTCCCGGTGCAGCGTCAGGACGCCGAGCGCCACATATTCCTGCATCATCCGGGTTATGCCGTCTTCGATCATGCGCACGAGCTTGACGTGCCGGGGCACGCTGCCGGGTTTGAACTGGTCGACTCCCGCGCCAATCGAAAACAGGATTTCGAGATTGGTATAGCGCGCGATGTCCTCCGGCGCCGTCCAGCTGATCAGATAGCGGATCCTTTCGGGCTCGACGCTCTCGCCGGCCTGAAAGAACTCGATATCCGGCAGCTCCCAGGCAAAAGCCTCGCGAAAGATGGCGCCGCGCGCCGCATCGGAATTGAAGAGAAAAGCCATGGCGCCGCGCTACGATATGAGACGCGCCGCGAGGCCGGCAATCATCTGCTGGCATGCGGCGAGTTCCCGGGTTTCGATATATTCATTGGGACGGTGAGCCCGGTCGATATTGCCGGGGCCACAGATGATCGCGTCGATGCCGGCATGCTGATAGAGTCCAGCTTCGGTGCCGTAACTGACCGCAGCAAGCGCCTTCTCCCCCGTCAGCTCGACCATCAGCCCGGCGAGCGCATGTTCGGCGGGCAGCCACAATGCCGGATAGGCGCTCATGTCATCCCAGGCGGTTCCATAACCCTGCTCGCGCAGGGCAAGCAGCTGCTGCTTCACCGGCTGGAGCAATGATGCCGGCGAAACGCCCGCGATGGCGCGCGCCTCGACCTCCGCCGTGCAGCGGTCCGGGATGATGTTGATCGCCTGGCCGCCCGCGATCACGCCGAACTGCAAGGACGAATAAGGCGGTTCGAAATTCGCATCGAGCGGACCGTTCGCAAGCGCCTGCCCATGGAGTGCCGCCTGCGCGACGATGACGGCCATGGCATGGACGGCGTTCAATCCGAGGTCCGGCCTCGACGAATGGCCCGGCCGGCCGATCACTTCGAGCCTGGCCGCGGCTTTCCCCTTATGCGCCAGCACGGGCTGCATCCCGCTCGGCTCGCCGATGATGGCGCCGAGAGGCCTGGCGCAAAGACCGGGCAGCGCAGCAAGGAGATGCGGCACGCCGCGGCAACCCGCCTCCTCGTCATAGGAGAAGGCGAGATGAACCGGCCGCGCCAGCCGGCTCGCGGCAAGCTTTGGCAGGGCGGCCAGCGCACAGGCGAGGAACCCCTTCATGTCGGTGGTGCCGCGGCCATGGAGCCTGTCGCCATCCCGCCGCAGAGCGAACGGATCGCCCTGCCAGCCCGCCTCGCCCGCCGGCACCACATCCATGTGGCCTGAAAGAACATAGCCGGGTGTCTCGCGCGGGCCGACGGAGATGAACAGGTTGCTCCTGTCTCCTTCCGGCCCCGGAAGCACGGCTACCTCGGCGCCTGCCGCGCGCGCATAGGCGGCGATCCAATCGGCGATCGCGTGGTTTGGCGATCCGACGACAGACGGAAATCCGATCAGCTTTGCCAGAATTTCTTCGACCTGCATGGGCTGCCACATTGTAAGAGCAATCTTCGATATGGCAGCATAGCCCGCCCGGGCAGCGTTCCATGCCGAATACGGCGGCGCTTCGGACGAAGATTGCGAATTGCCCGCGCCAGGAAGCAAGTCCTGCCGGAGTTACCATGCGATGATGCGGCAGGATATGCCTGCGGGAGGGAGCGAATAGGCCGAGATGCGGAATTCATTGCAATTGCAATCGTTCGAGCTGGTTGCGCGCGACATCGCAGAGGCGGATATCGCCTCGCTCCATGCCCTGTCGCTGGGCGTCGGCTGGCCGCACCGGCCCACGGATTGGGAACAGCTGCTGCAGACGGGACCGGGCATCGTTGCCGTCGATGGTATCGGGCGCGTGTTCGGAAGTGCGATGTGGTTTCCGCACGGCGACGATTTCGCGACGATCGGCATGGTGATCACCACGCCGCGCGCGCAGGCGCAGGGCAATGGCCGCTGGCTGATGGATCAGGTGCTGGGTCGCTGCAAGGGCCGATATCTGAGCCTCAACGCGACGCATGCGGCCCATGCGCTCTATCTTTCGCTGGACTTCCGGGACGAGGCTGTCGTCTATCAGTGCCAGGGCGAGGCAGCGCTGACATTGCCGCCATTGCCGCCGCTCGACGGCGAGCTTGCCCCCATATCCGCCGGGATGCTGGGCGATATCGCGGATCTCGACGCCCGCGCCTTCGGTGTCGATCGCGGCGATCTCCTCGACATCATCACCCGCAAGGCGGACATCGTCGTCCTGAAGCGCGACGGCAAGCTCGCCGGCTATTCCTGCTGCCGCGATTTCGGCCGCGGCAAGGTCATCGGACCCATAGTCGCCTCCAGCGACCGCGACGCGGTCCACCTCGCCGCGATCCACCTGCAGAAACTCAAGGGCGAATTCGTTCGTGTCGATACGCGGGAAAAGGACGGGCTTTTTGCCGACTTCCTGGCGCAGTGCCGGCTTGGCGTGTATGGAACCGTCACGACAATGTCCAAGGGAAGACCCTTTCTCAACCGCAAGCCCGCCGAACCCTGGATCTATGGGCTCGCCGCCCATGGCTGGGGCTGATACCCATTGAACATGGGCACAACCGGCCCACGTGGTGGGATAGATTTTCGGCCTCAAAAAATATTTTGCCCTGCAAGCTACTGATTTCGCTCATTCTTCCTTCCGGCACGCAAAAAAACTTATCCCCCCTGTTTGAAGCCGGGGTATTCTGCACAAA
>NZ_JAPMAB010000002.1:558807-852511 GCF_026420825.1 Phyllobacterium sp. 0TCS1.6A | reverse complement strand
TTGATTGCAGAAAAGCAGGGAGCCCAGGTTGGAAACCTCGCAGAATTATCCCCCTGCCAAACACCCAATTCCCTCATGCTGAGCTTGGCTCAAGCCAGCATCAGCCCTGCCGAACGATCATTCGAAAACGATCGCCGGTGCGGAGCGGCCGCCCTTGCCTGAGCTCAATTGCTCCCAGACCTTTGCGGCGATCTCGCGATAGACCCTTGCCTGTTCGCCATCCGGATTGCTGACGACGACCGGCGTTCCGGCATCCGAGGTTTCCCTGATTTCCATGACCAGCGGCACCTCGCCGAGGAAGGGAACGCCAAGCCGCTCCGCCTCGGACCGCGCGCCGCCATGGCCGAATATATCGTAGCGGGCACCCGTATCCGGGGCGATGAAATAGCTCATGTTCTCGACGATGCCGAGCAGCGGCACATCGACCTTCCTGAACATGTTGAGGCCCTTGCGGGCATCGATCAGCGCCAGATCCTGCGGGGTGGAGACGATGACGGCGCCGGCAAGCGGCACCTGCTGCGCCATGGTCAGCTGCGCATCGCCGGTGCCGGGCGGCATGTCGACCACCAGTACGTCGAGTTCGCCCCATTGCACCTCGCGCAGCATCTGCGTCAGCGCCGACATGACCATCGGGCCACGCCAGATCATCGGCGTCTCTTCCTCGACGAGGAAACCGATCGACATGACCTTGAGCCCATAGCCCTCCATCGGCTTGAGGGTGCGTCCGGAAATCACCTCCGGCCTGCCCGAAAGATGCATCAGGCGCGGCAGGGAAGGCCCGTAAATGTCCGCATCCAATATGCCGACCCTCTGACCATTGGCGCTCAACCCCAGCGCCAGATTGACGGCGGTGGTCGACTTGCCGACGCCGCCCTTGCCCGATGCGACGGCGATGATGGCACCGACGCCGGGCACGCCGGCCTTGGCGGATGACGGGGCATGTTGATGCGCCGCTGCCGCCGGCACGCGTTGCGGCGGCACCGCACCTGCCGGGGCCGGACGCTGGGCCGGGCGCTGGGCCGGATGGGCGTGGGCGGCTGGACTCTGGGCAGGACGGGCGGCCGGGCGCGGCGGCGCGTCATCGCTGGTCGGCCCGCCGCGCTTCTCGGCCGTCAGGGCAACCACCGCGCCAGCAACGCCGGGCATGGACTTCACCACCCGTTCGGCTGCCGCGCGCAGCGGCTCCAGTTCCTGCGCCCGGTCGGCGGGCACTGTTATCGAGAAGAAAACCTTGCCATCCGCTATGAAAATATCCGAAACGAGACCGAGTTCGACTATGTTGCTGTTGAAATCGGGACCCGTGACCGTCTTCAACCGGTCCAGCACCTGATCTTTCGTCACGCCTGTCATCGCATTTCCAATCCTGTCGTTCACACGACTGAGATAATGCAGTTGCCCGGAAACGCCAATGGCATTCATGATCAATATGCAACCTGCCGGTGCCGGTTGCGGTACATATTGCCGGCTCATCCTCTTTGCCGCATGGATTTTTGCCGCGCGCTGGTTTAAATCAGCATGGAGCAGGATGAGGCGGATATGCTTGGAGCATGGGACCATTGGCGGCAGACGGTGCGCATTCTATGCGCATTGGCGCTCGTGCTCGTCGCTTTTGCCCATAAGCCGGTTGCCATCGCCGACCCCGCTCCCATCGATCTCGCCGCCTATGCGCTTCCCGACGGGACGCTGCCGACGCTTTGCCTGACCGACCAGGGCAGCGACGACGACCATAAATCGTCCTGGCACGGCACGGGTTGCGAGGCCTGCCGTCTTTCGGCATCGTTCATCTTGCCGGTGCCGCCGAAGGCGAACGATCTGTCGGTCGTTCCCCTGCCATCGCTGAACGTCAAGCGCGAAGCCGCGCTGATCGCACGCAGCGCCTATCCACCCGCGGCACCACCGCACGCACCGCCCTTCGCCTGACAGCCTCGGCGCTTCCGCGCCAATTGACGGCCCGCCCACGGGCCGAAATCCGTCAGACGAATGGAGCAATCATGTCCATTTCAAGTGCGGCTGCCCGGCAGCCCAAAGAAGCAAGCATCTCCCTCTACAGGGCCATCTGGCGCTGGCATTTCCTCGCCGGCCTGCTGGTCGTGCCTTTCATGATCAACCTCGCGGTGACCGGCTCGCTCTATCTGTTCAAGGACGAGATCGACAATACGGTCTTCGCCGGCCGCAACATCGTGCAGGTGCGGGGCGAACCGCTGCCGCCCTCGGTGCTCGTCGAAAATGCCAGGGCCGCGACGCCCGGCGCAAAGCTCGTCCGCTACAGGACGCCCGCCGATGCGCACCATTCCGCGCGTGTCACGATGGCGACGCCCGGAGGCAATCTGCTGGTCTTTCTCGACCCCTACAGCGGCGCGGTGCTCGGCAGCGTGGCGGAGAAGAACGAGTTCAACTGGGTGGTCAAGAAGATCCACAGCCTCGAATATTTCGGCGTCAGCTTCAACCGCATCGTCGAAGCGGTCGGCGGCCTGGCGCTGATCCTCGTCGTCACCGGCTTCTATCTCTGGTGGCCGCGCCAGCAGACCGGCGGGGTCGTCAGTATCCGCGGTACGGCGTCGAAGCGCGTGTTCTGGCGCGATATCCATGCGGTGACCGGCGCCGGGGCCGGCGCCCTGATCTTCTTCCTCGCCATTTCCGGCATGCCATGGTCGGGCTATTGGGGCGGCAAGGCCAATCAACTCATCTCGAATGCCGGCCTCGGCTACCCGACCGCGCTGTGGGACGAGGTCCCGGCATCGTCGGCGCCGCTGAAAACCGTCGTCCCGGATGCCGCCTGGACCATGGAAAATGCGCCGGTTCCGGCATCCGTCGCCCGGCCCGGCAAAACGGCGCCACAGCTTGACGACATCGTGGCTGCCGCAACGGCGGCGGGCATGACTGCCGGCTTCGAAGTCTCGATGCCCTCGGGAAAGTCGGGCGTCTATACGGCCGCCATCTTCCCCGACGACATAGCCAGGCAGCGAACCATCCATTATGACCGCTATAGCGGCCAGCCGCTGGCGGACATCAGGTTCGCCGACTATGGCGCCGGCGGAAAGCTGATCGAATTCGGCGTCGGCGTGCATCTCGGCCAGTATTTCGGCCTCGCCAACCAGATCGTCATGCTCATCACCTGCCTCGCCATCGTGCTTGCCTGCACTTCGGCGATCGTCATGTGGTGGAAACGCCGTCCCTCGGGCCGGTTGGGCGTGCCGCCCATGCCGGCGCGCAAGCGCGTATTCGCCACGCTGACGGCCGTGATCCTGGCTTTCGGCATCGCATTTCCCCTCACCGGCTTCGCCATACTCGCCATGCTGGTCGCGGACCAGCTGGTCGGCCGGGCCGCTTCCCCCCTGCAACGCATTTTCTCTTCCTGATGGAGCTTACGATGAAGAACATTCTTTCAGCCGCAGCCATGGCATTGCTTCTTGCCCAGATGCCGCCTGCCGCCTTCGCCCATGATCATTCCGCCATGACCGGCGCCGAACCCGCCGCCACGGAAGGCCATGAGATGGGCGATACCAGGGCCGGCGAACTGACGATCGGCAATGCCTTTGCCCGGGCCACCCTGCCGGGCGCCAAGGTGGGCGGGGCCTATGTCACCATTGCCAATACCGGGAGCGAGGCGGACCGGCTGCTTGGCGGCTCCACGGCCGTTGCCTCCCATGTCGAGGTGCATGAGATGAAGATGGACGGCAATATCATGCAGATGCGAAAATTGAAGGAAGGCCTTGCCATTCCGGCGGGCGAAACTGTCCAGCTGGCACCGGGCGGCCTGCACCTGATGCTGATGGGGCTGAAGCAACCCCTGAAGGAAGGCGAAATGCTGCCGGTTACGCTCGAATTCGAAAAATCCGGCAAGGTCGAGCTGGAATTCATGGTTGGACCGGCCAATGGCGCGGGAATGGAGCATAAATGATGAATTATCGTGCCGTACGACTGGGGCTCTGGGGTGCAATCGCCGTCCTCGTTGCCTTCCTGGTCTATACTTATTTCTATGCGGGCCAGAGCCGGCGCCCCGATCCGGTGCAGCTCGGCAGCCCCTTCACCCTCACCGACCAGAACGGCGCGCCGATCACCGAGGCCGCGTTGACGGGCCATCCCAGCGCGCTCTTCTTCGGCTTCACCCACTGCCCCGAGGTCTGCCCGACCACGCTGTTCGAAATGGCCGGCTGGCTGGACCAGCTCGGCGATGAAGGCAAGGACCTGCGCGTGTTCTTCATCACCGTCGACCCGGAAAGGGACACGCCCGAAGTGATGAAGAATTATACGTCCGGCTTCACCAGCCGGATCACCGGCATCACCGGCAAGCCCGAGGACGTGACGAAACTGGTCAAGAGCTGGCGCATCTATGCCAAGAAGGTGCCGACCGACGACGGCAGCTATACCATGGATCACACCGCATCGGTGATGCTGATCGATCGCGACGGAAAGCTGAAAAGCACCATCGACTACAAGGAGAGCCCGGACGTCGCCCTGAAGAAACTGCGCCTGCTGATCGCAGGATGAATTCGTTTCCGCCTCGCCCATACGCTTTCGCCTCGCCCGGACGTGGCGGGGCGGCAAGGCGGGGCGGGATGTGGCGGGGCGGAACGAAACAAAATTGCCCTGGATCGAACATTTGTATACCAAAATACTCATAATTTTCTAGAATCATTCTAAGCTATTGATATTTTTACCTGTTTTGAAATTTAATGTTTGACATTGCCTCCCGGTCGAGCATTTATGCGATAGCGCCAAGCGCAGCCTTTGATGCCCGGGCCTTGAACCCGTTCGATTGGAGGACCCTATGATAGGTCTTTTTATGCCACGCCGACGCGTGGTTTCACTATTGCATGGCCAGGAGTCGCCTTTCCTTGCCGGCCTCGTCACCCGCAGCCGACCGACGACGACAGTCGCGCGTGGCTTACCGACGACAGTCGCGCGCGGCTTGCCATTGGCCATTCATCGAAACCTCTGTGACGATGGGAGCAGCGATGTTTCCGCACATGTCTGAGACCAATGCAGGCACGGGCTGCTATTTCGACCGCGCGCCGGAAAAACTCGTGCTCGAGGGCTATCGCCGCTGGATCGCCGGCTTCGAAACCGGGTCCGTCGTAGCCTGGGAGATGGCCTATGGGCTCTATAGCGAGATACTCGGAAGCCGGAACGGCAATCGCGCCCTCGCAGACCTGTCCTTCTTCGTGCGCACGCTGCGCCACAAGGCACTGGTGCCGCTGAAGACATTTCCGTTCGGTTCGCATCATGTCTGCCGCGAGGAGTGCCTGACGCTGGGGCTGATCGCGGGGCTTCAAAATTGCGACATGGTTGCGGCAAGAACCTGCCTCAATGCCATGGCATGTCCTGCGTCGAGCGAAGAACTGGAGAACGCGGCCATCGGCTTTGCCGAAACGCTGGCGGAAATGGACCAGATATTGCTGCCGATCCCGAGGTTCGCCATCGATGACATAATTTCTCGCCCTTTGCGGGCCAAATATCACTGAAAAGGGAACCGAATCATGGCAATCACATCACGCACCGAGCGCCAGCTTTCCATAGCGGCAACCTTGCTGCTCACGGCGGCGATCTTCGTCATTCCGCTGAAAACACCGTACCAGCACGCACCGATCGCCGACCTGAAACCGGTCGTAGTGCACCTCGCCTATGCCGAAACCGCGCTGACCATTCGCAAATGATGGCGGGGAGCCTGTGAGAAGCTCATTCGCCATCCACGGCCAGCACAGGCTCTGGTTAGACGACAATTTCAGTAAGGTATAGCGTCCGGGTAGAATATTCTATCTTTTCGGGATAAAAGGAATTCTTTCTAACGCCCTTCTTTCGGGCGCCTCTGCTACGCTTCGGTTACAACGACACGGAGGCAGGCATGAAAAGTTCCAGACTGATACTGGCCGTAGCGGCGACGCTGCTCTTTGCAACGGCAGGCACCAATAGCATCATGTCCGCCGCCATGGCCGACACGACCTTGCTCAATGTTTCCTATGACCCGACGCGTGAATTCTACAAGGAATTCAATGCTGCCTTCGCGGCCAAGTGGAAGACCGACACCGGCGAAACGCTTACCGTGCAGGCATCGCATGGCGGTTCCGGCAAGCAGGCCCGCGCGGTGATCGACGGGCTCGACGCGGATGTCGTCACGCTGGCGCTGGAAAGCGATATTGCCGCAATCGTCGACAATACGAAGAAAATCAATCCGGATTGGCGCAGCAAGTTCCCGCACAATTCCGCGCCCTACACGTCGACGATCGTTTTCCTCGTCCGCAAGGGCAACCCGAAAGGGATCAAGGATTGGGGTGACCTGATCAAGGACGGTGTCGAAGTCATTACCCCGAACCCCAAGACCTCCGGCGGCGCGCGCTGGAACTATCTCGCCGCCTGGGCCTGGGCGCATGGCCAGTTCGGCGGTGACGAAGCCAAGATCAAGGAATATATCGGCACGCTGTTCCAGCACGTGCCGGTGCTCGATACCGGCGCGCGCGGTTCGACCACCACATTCGCCCAGCGCCAGCTCGGCGACGTGCTGCTCGCCTGGGAAAACGAGGCCTATCTGTCGCTGGCCGAGTTCGGCGAAGACAATTTCGACATCGTGGTTCCGCCGCAGTCGATCCTGGCAGAGCCGCCGGTCGCCGTCGTCGATGCCAATGTCGATGCGAAGGGCACCCGCAAGGCGGCGGAAGCCTATCTGCAATATCTTTATTCGCAGGAGGGGCAAACCCTTGCAGCGAAACATTATTATCGCCCCGCCGAGCCCAGTCTCGTTCCGGCCGAACTCATCAAGAAGCTTCCGGAGTTGAAACTGGTGACGATAGATGATCCAATCTTCGGCGGATGGGCCAAAGCGCAGCCCTACCACTTTGGAGATGGCGGCACATTTGACCAGATTTACAAGCCGAAACAGTAACGAGACATGATTTCCAACCGCGCGAATGCAGGTTGGCGGTTCAAGAGGCCGAGCGTCATTCCAGGATTTGGACTGACACTCGGCTTCACACTTGCCTACCTGGTCCTTATCGTCCTCATTCCATTGGCCGGGCTCGTCTGGCGTTCGGCCGGCCTCGGATGGTCCGGCTTTTCGGCTGTCGCGCTCGACCCGCGAACCGTCAATGCGCTGAAGATCAGCTTCGGCGCCTCGTTCATAGCCGCTCTCGTCAACGTGGTCTTCGGCGTCATCGTCGCCTGGGTCCTGGTGCGCTATCGCTTCCCCGGCAGGCGGATCATCGACGCCATCGTCGACCTGCCCTTCGCGCTGCCGACCGCGGTGGCGGGCATCGCCCTCACCGCGCTCTATGCCCGCAATGGCTGGCTCGGCCAATGGCTGGAACCGCTTGGGGTGAAGGTCGCTTTCACGCCCGTCGGCATCATCATCGCCCTCATCTTCATCGGCCTTCCCTTCGTCGTGCGCACCGTGCAACCGGTGATGGAGGAGATCCGCAAGGAAGTGGAAGAGGCAGCGGCGACGCTCGGCGCATCGCGCTTCCAGACGATCACGCGGGTGTTGCTGCCGGGGCTCCAGCCGGCGATCCTGACCGGTTTCGCCCTGGCCTTTGCGCGGGCGGTCGGCGAATATGGCTCGGTGATCTTCATTGCGGGGAACCTGCCCTACGTCTCCGAAATCGCCCCGCTGCTGATCGTGATCCGGCTCGAGGAATTCGACTACAAGGGAGCGACGGCCATCGCCACCATCATGCTCGGCATCTCGTTCCTCATGCTGCTGGTGATCAACCTGATCCAGGCATGGAGCCGCAGGAGGTATGGCTATGGCACATGAACCGCACGCCGCAGCCGGCAACTGGCACCCCGCGACCACGGAAAGCCGCACCGCCCGCTATATACTGATCGGCGTCACCCTGGCCTTTCTCGGCCTGTTCCTGGTGCTGCCGCTGATCTCCGTCTTCGTCGAGGCGCTGCGCAAGGGCCCGGCGGAATATCTCGCGGCCTTTGCCGAACCCGATGCGCTGGCCGCCATCCGGCTGACGCTGCTGGTCGCGGCCATCGCGGTGCCGCTGAACGTGCTGTTCGGCGTTGCCGCCGCCTGGGCCATCGCCAAGTTCGAGTTCAAGGGCAAGGCGTTTCTCACCACGCTGATCGACCTGCCCTTCTCCGTCTCGCCGGTCATATCGGGCCTCGTCTACGTCCTGCTTTTCGGCGCGAACAGCGTGCTCGGCCCCTGGCTGAAATCGCATGGGGTCGAGGTGCTCTTCGCCGTGCCGGGCATTGTTCTTGCGACAGTATTCGTCACCTTTCCCTTCGTGGCCCGCGAGCTCATTCCGCTGATGCAGGACCAGGGCACGGCCGACGAGGAAGCGGCGCTTTCGCTCGGCGCCAATGGCTGGCAGACATTCCGCTATGTGACGCTGCCGAACATGAAATGGGGCTTGCTCTATGGCGTGCTTTTGTGCAACGCCCGGGCAATGGGAGAATTCGGCGCTGTTTCGGTGGTGTCCGGTCATATTCGCGGGCTGACGAACACGATGCCGCTGCACGTCGAAATTCTCTATAATGAATATAATTTTGTTGCTGCCTTTGCCGTGGCATCGCTTCTGGCGCTTCTGGCGCTGGTGACGCTCATACTCAAGACTCTGCTCGAGTTGCGGTATGGGTCGGAATTGCGGGCCGCCGGCGGGCATTGAAGGGACTGAATATGGAAGTTCGCGTAAGTGGGGTGCGTAAGGAGTTCGACCGGTTTCCGGCCTTGCATGATGTATCTCTGGATATAGATTCGGGCGAGTTGATCGCATTGCTCGGCCCGTCCGGTTCCGGCAAGACGACCTTGCTGCGCCTGATCGCCGGCCTCGAAGTGCCGACGGAAGGCAAGGTCTTCTTCGGCGACGAAGACGCATCGCTGAAATCGGTGCAGGAGCGCAATGTCGGCTTCGTCTTCCAGCATTACGCCCTGTTCCGGCATATGACCGTGCTCGACAATGTCGGTTTCGGTCTCAAGGTGCGGCCGGGTGCGACGCGGCCAAGCAAGGAGGAAATCCGCCGGCGCTCGGCCGAGCTTCTGGATTTCGTTCAGCTTTCCGGCCTGGAAAAACGCTATCCGGCCCAGCTTTCCGGCGGCCAGCGCCAGCGCGTGGCCCTCGCCCGCGCCATGGCCATCGAGCCGCGCGTCCTGCTGCTCGACGAACCGTTCGGCGCGCTCGATGCCAAGGTGCGCAAGGAATTGCGGCGCTGGCTGCGCGAGCTGCACGACAAGACCAAGCATACGACCGTCTTCGTGACGCATGACCAGGACGAAGCGCTCGAGCTCGCGGACCGGGTCGTCGTCATGAGCCAGGGCCGCATCGAACAGATCGGCACGCCCGACGAGGTCTATGATCGGCCGAATTCTCCCTTCGTCTATAGTTTCATCGGCGAGTCCAGCTCGCTTGAACTGGAGGCGGCGAAAGGCGAATTGCGCCTGGCAGGGAAACCCATCGGGCTTGCCGGCGGCGAGGCGGATGGCGCGACCGTGCTCTATTTCCGGCCGCATGACGTCGAGATCGTCACCGACGGCAGCGCCGCGCTGGCCGGCACGGTGGTGGCCAGCCGGCGTGTCGGCGCAAGCCGCAGGGCGGAACTCGCGATCGACGGCAGCGACACCCTTGTCGAGATCGGCATCGATGCGGAACATCCCGCCAATGTCGGCGACCACATAGCTTTCCGGCCAAAGCACTGGCGGGCCTTTCCGAAGGCCTAGTGGCCCGATTCTGACATTTGCATCCCTCCATCACGCGGCCGCCAAATGGCGGCCGCGGCATTTGCAATGCAAATCTTCCATGGCAATCTGACTCATTTTCATCAAAACTGATCGCTATCAGCAAAAGTGGTGATAGCTTCATTGCTGTTAACCGATTAGATCATCAAACTGAGGCCAAACCTCAGCAATACTGCAATCCGAAGAATGTCCTTCTTCCAACCGAAAAGAAGCAAATGGCGTTGTTAAGCTTTCTTCCAGCCTTCGCATCTCAGAAGAAAACGGTCAGTCAGATTTTCGCCGTGCAGCCCAATCCTATCCGGGCGCACTACAAGTCGATCGACGATCTCCGGGTTCTCGGCGGAATGGTTGCCAAGGGGGAGAATGTCCATCTTCCCGACTACGAACCGCTGACCTTCGAGCAGCGCACGGTCGAGAATGCGAAGCTGATACTTCACGTCTACCGCTCGTCGGATGCGGCGGCCCGCAAGGGCGAGACCATCACCCCGGCGGCGCAATGGCTTCTCGACAATTACTATCTCGTCGACCAGAACATCCAGCAGGTCGAGCGCGATCTGCCGAAGAAATTCATCCGCCAATTGCCCACCCTGCACGGCCGCCCGGAAATCCCGCGCGTCATGGCCCTCGCCTGGCTTTATGTCGCCCATACGGACAGCCAGTTCTCGCTCAACAGCCTCAGCGCCATCGTCGAGGGCTTCCAGGCGATCGAGCCGCTCCACATCGGCGAATTGTGGGCGCTGCCTTCGGCGGTGCGCTTCATCCTGATCGAAAATGCGCGGCGCCTGTCGCTGCGCGTCGAGCGTGCGCGCGGCATGCGCGCCTATGCCAACAGCGTCGCCGACGAGATCACCCTGAACGCCGAGAAGGACGCGCTGCCGCAATTGCTGGCGCAATATGCGACGGCGGCGAAGGACAGCACTTTCGCGACCCACCTTCTCTACCGGCTGCGCGGCGGCGCCATGCATTCGGGCGCCGCGGTTGCCTGGCTGGAAGAGGAACTCGAGAAGAACGGCAGCGACGCCGAGAGCGCCATCATCCAGGAACATACGCGCCAATCCACCGGCGGCGTCACCATGGGCAATCTCATCCGCAGCCTCAAGGCCATTGACGACGTCGACTGGATCACCTGGTTCGAGACCGTCAGCGGCGTCGATGCGGTGCTGCGCGAGAATTCGAATTTCGACGCGCTGGATTTCCATTCGCGCAACGCCTACCGCGTCGCGATCGAGAAAATCGCCCGCCGCGCCGGCAAGAACGAAAACGACGTTACCCAGGTCGCGCTCGAGCTCGCCCGCAAGAGCGCCGAGGAAACCGGGACGGAAGGCGGCGTGACCGAGCAGCGCAAGCGCGATGTCGGTTACTATCTCGCCGGCGATGGAAGGCCGGAACTCGAGGAGAAATGCGGATATACGCCGCCGCCGGGATTGCGCTGGGTGCGTTTCTACCGAAGCCTCGGCCTTGCCGGCCTCTGGGTGCCGGCCTCGATCTTCTCGATCGCGATCCTGTTCCTCGTTCATTACTGGCTTTCGCGCGCCGGCCTTTCCGATGGCCTGGTGCTGCTCCTGACCCTTCTCGCTGTCTTCCCGGCCATGGAGACGGCCAATGGCCTCGTGAACTGGATCATTCCGATGTTCATGCCGCCGACGCGGCTGATCGGCTTCGAATACAAGAACGGCCTGCCGCTGGAAGCGAAGACGCTGGTCGCCGTGCCGACGCTGATCACGTCGCGCGATTCCGTGGATGAGCATATCCGCAATCTCGAAGTGCATTACCTGACCAATCCGCGCGGCGAAGTCTATTTCGCGCTTCTGACGGACTGGGCGGACAGCAAGGTCGAGCAGACCGACGACGACCTCGACATCCTGGACTATGCGCGCGAAAAGATCACCGCGCTGAACGAGCATTACACCCAGAGCAATCCGCGCTTCTTCCTTCTGCATCGCAAGCGGCTGTTCAATGCCCAGGAAAATTGCTGGATGGGCTGGGAGCGCAAGCGCGGCAAGCTGCATGAGCTCAACCTGCTGTTGCGCGGCGACAAGGATACAACCTATTTCCCTTCGAACGAGGAGCTTCCCGGCGACATCAAATTCGTCATGACGCTCGACTCCGATACGCGCCTGACGCCGGATTCCGTCAACAGGCTGGCCGGCAAGCTCAGCCATCCGTTGAACCGCCCGATCTACAATCCGAAATCCGGCCGCGTCGTCAGCGGCTATGCGATCCTGCAGCCGCGCGTGACGCCTTCGCTCACCACCGGCGACGATGCCTCGTTCCTGCAACGGGTGTTCTCGGTCAACCGCGGCATCGACCCTTATGTCTTTGCGGTCTCGGACGTTTATCAGGACCTCGTCGGCGAAGGCACCTTCACCGGCAAGGGGCTTTACGACGTCGATTTCTTCGAACATGCGCTTGAAGGCAAGATCGGCGAAAACTCCATTCTCAGCCATGACCTTCTCGAAGGCGGTTATGCGCGCAGCGCGCTCGTCAGCGATGTGGAGGTCGTGGAAGATTATCCGACCGGATACAATGTCGATATTTCACGTCACCATCGCTGGACGCGCGGCGACTGGCAGCTTCTGCCCTACCTTTTCAGCAACAAGCCCGGCGTAACCGCAGTCACGCGCTGGAAGATGGTGGACAATCTGCGCCGCTCGCTGACGCCGATCTTCTGGATCGTCGCCTCGATCGCCGCATGGACCCTGCTCCCGCCAGGCATAGCGGCGCTGTGGCAGTTCTTCATGATCTTCAGCATGTTCATCGTCCCGACGATGATCCTGTTCACCAATCTGGTGCCGACGGACATGAACCTGTCCCTGAAGGGGCATTTCCAGACGATCCTGACGGATATATTCGCCGGCGCGGCCGATATAGCGCTGCGCATCACCTTCCTTGCCAACATGGCCTGCCTGATGGCGGATGCCATCGCGCGCACGCTCTACAGGCTCTTCGTCTCGCGCCGCCACCTGCTCGAATGGCGTGCGGCGGCCCAGGCGAAGGCCAGCGCGCCGGACACGCTCAACTATTACGTCCGGCTGATGTGGCCGGCCGTCATCGTCGCGCTGGTCGCCATTGCGCTGCCGCTCGTCAATGAAAGCCGCGCCTGGATGCTGGCGGTTCCGTTCGCGCTGATCTGGTTCTTCTCGCCGGTCATTGCCTGGCTCGTCAGCCGCTCGGCCAAGCCGCTGGACGATCTCATCGTGCGCTCGTCGGACATGGGCGAGCTGCGCCGTTTCGCCCGGCGCACCTGGCACTATTACGACACTTTCGTCACCAAGGAGCAGAACTTCATTCCTCCGGACAACTTCCAGGAGGACCCGCATCCGGTCATCGCCACGCGCACCTCGCCGACCAATATCGGCATGTACCTGCTGTCGACGGTCGCCGCGCGCGATTTCGGCTGGATCAGCTTCAACGAAACGCTGACCCGCATCGACGATACGCTCGAAACGCTGGAAAAGATGGAGAAATATCGCGGCCATCTCTACAATTGGTACGAGACGACCACGCTTCGCCCCCTGCTGCCGCTCTATGTTTCGGCGGTGGACAGCGGCAATCTCGCCGGCCATCTCGTGGCGCTGTCTTCGGCGCTGGAAAAATGGGCCGAGGCGCCTTCGGTCTATCTGCAGAGCGAGCTCGACGGCATTCTCGACGTCAGCGACATCCTCGAAGAGGCGATCGCCGAGATTCCGGACGATCGCCGTGTCCTGCGCCCGCTCCGGCGCCGGCTCGAGGAGCGGGTGGCCAATTTCCGCCGCGCGATCAAGACGATCAAGGAAGAACCGGAAACCGCTTCCCTGCGCACGATCAATCTCTCGCTCTTTGCCAGCGACATCCAGCGCCTTACCGAGGAGCTGAACGCCGAACTTGCGCTTGGCGTCAGCGAGGCCGCCAATGAATGGGCGCTGCTGCTGGTCAAGACCTGCCAGGGCCATACCGACGACGCGATCGGCACCCACGAAGCCACGGACGTGCTGCGCGACCGGCTGGTGACGCTTGCCACGCGGGCGCGGCAGCTTGCCTTCGACATGGACTTCACCTTCCTCGAGCGCAAGGAACGCCGGCTGCTCTCGATCGGCTTCCGCGTCGAAACCAATGAGCTCGATGCCAGCTGCTACGATCTGCTGGCCTCCGAGGCGCGTCTTGCCAGCCTCTTCGCCATCGCCAAGGGCGACATTCCCGTCGATCACTGGTTCAAGCTCGGGCGGCTGCTGGTGCCGGTGGGCTGGCGCGGAGCGCTGATCTCCTGGTCGGGATCGATGTTCGAATATCTCATGCCGCCGCTCGTCATGATAGAGCCGCTCGGCAGCATGCTGGATCAGACGAACAAGCTCATCGTCCAGCGCCAGATCGAATATGGCGAGTCGAAGGGCCTGCCATGGGGCATTTCGGAAGCGGCCTACAATGCCCGCGACCCCGAGATGAACTATCAGTACACCAATTTCGGCGTGCCGACGCTCGGCCTGAAGCGCGGCCTGTCGAAGAATTACGTCGTCGCGCCCTATGCCAGCATCATGGCCAGCCAGTATCAGCCGGCTGCAGCCGTGCAGAACCTGCAACGGCTGCGCGCCATGGGTGCGCTCGGCAAATACGGCTTCTACGACGCCGTGGACTTCACCAAGTCGCGCGTGCCGGAAGACCAGCAATATGCGGTCGTGCGCAATTACATGGCGCACCATCACGGCATGTCGATCGTGGCGGTGAACAATGTCGTGTTCGAGGGGCGGATGCGCGAGCGCTTCCATGCCGATCCGGTGATCGAGGCAGCCGAACTGCTGCTGCAGGAAAAGGCGCCGCGCGAAATCCCCGTATTGCAGGCCAAGGCCGACAATCCGATGCGCAAGGCGGTCGAGAGCTCCGAGGAGCCAGCCTCGATCCGCTACGTGCCCAATCCGCTGTCGGCGCCGCGCGCCACGCAAGTCATGTCGAACGGGCGCTATTCGGTCATGGTCACCGCCAATGGCGGCGGCTACAGCCGCTGGAACGGCCTCGCCATCACGCGGTTCCAGCCGGACCCGCTCGAAAGCGGCTATGGCACCTTCCTGTTCCTGCGCGATCTCGACAATGGCGACTGGTGGTCGGCCACCGGCGATCCATTGCGCATCGCCGGCGAGAAGAGCACCACGATCTTCACCGACTACAAGGCGGAGTTCATCAAGGAAGTCGGCACCATCCACAGCACGGTCGAGACCATCGTCGCGTCGGATTCCGATGGCGAGGGACGGCGTATCGTCATCACCAATACGGGCTCCAAGGACCGGGTCCTGGAGGTTACGTCCTATGCGGAGCTCGTCCTGACGAGCGAGCAGACGGACATGGCCCATCCGGCATTCGCAAAGATGTTCGTCGAGACCGAAACGGACGAGCGCGGCGATACGATCTACGCGACCCGCCGCAAACGCGGCTCGGACGATCCCGACATCCACGTCGCCCATCTGGTGAGCGACGGCTCGGGCGCCATGCGCGAAGTGGAGACGGAAACCGACCGGCGCAGCTTCATCGGCCGTGGCCGCTCGCTGCGCAATCCTGCCGCCTTCGACGAGAATGCCAAGCTGAGCGGCAGCCATGGCTTCGTGCTCGATCCCATCGCTTCGCTGCGCTGCCGCGTCCGCGTTCCTGCCCACAAGAAGGTCACGCTTGTGTTCTGGACGCTGGTGCACCAGGACCGCAAGGAACTCAAGGACATCGTTGCGCGGTTCCGGCATCCGGATTGCTTCGCGCGGGAATTCTCGCTGTCCTGGACGAGTTCGCAGGTGCGGCTGCACCATATCGGCATCAATCCGGACGAAGCCGCGGTGTTCCAGCGTGTCGCCACCAACCTCATCTATCCGGACAAGACATTGCGCCTGCCGCCGGAAAGCATTGCCAGCGGGCTCGGCAGCCAGTCGGAACTCTGGCCCATGTCGATCTCTGGCGATTTCCCGATCCTTGCCCTTCGCATCGACGACGAGGCGGATATGGAGACGCTGAAGAACATATTGAAAGCCCATGAATATTGGCGGGCCAAGGGCCTCGTGGTCGATGTCGTGGTCATCAATGAGCGCTCGTTCTCCTACGCCCAGGATTTCCAGCGTGGCCTGGAGGCGATCTGCGAAAACAGCCGCGCCCGCGGTGCGCAGATGGGTCCGCGCGTGCATATCTTCACCGTGCGCCGCGACCAGATGAGCGATGCGAGCTACAATACGCTGCTGGCCTCGGCCCGCATCGTGCTGCACGCCCAGAACGGCTCGCTCTCCGAACAGCTGAACCGCAACGAGGAACTCACCGCGGAAAGCACGCCCGTGATCGCCAGACAATCGGCGGAGACGGAAACGGAGGAGCTGCGCGTGGCCCAGCCCGCGCCCTTGCAACTGATTTCGAAGTCCGCTGCCTCGCCGTCGGGCGAAGGCCTGGAGTTCTGGAACGGCTTTGGCGGCTTCGATCTCGCCAGCGGCGAATATGTGGTGCGCCTCGCCGGTACGGCCGCGACACCGCAGCCTTGGATCAACGTCATCTCCAATCCCGGTTTCGGCTTCCATGTTTCGGCCGAAGGCGCCGGCTTCACCTGGTCGGGCAACAGCCGCGATTATCAGCTGACGCAATGGTCGAACGATCCGGTCGTCAATCGCTCCGGCGAGGCGATCTATGTCGCCGACCTCGACAATGGAACGGCGTTCGCCCCGACTGCCTCCGTCCTGCGCGACCCCTCCGTGGTCTATGAAGCGCGGCACGGGCAGGGTTATTCGATCTTCTCGTCGCGACACGGGAGCATCGGGCTCGAACTGATCCATACGGTGGATCCGGAGCAGCCGGTCCGGCTATCGCGCCTGAAGATTACCAATCACGGCAATGCCGGCAGGAAGCTGCGCGCCTATGGCTTCATCGAATGGATGCTCGGCAGCGCCAGGTCGAAGACGGCACCCTTCATCGTGCCGTCCTACGATGCCGGCAAGGGCGTGCTCTTCGCGCGCAACCCCTATGGCATCGAGCGCCGTGACCAGATCGCCTTCTTCGCCTGCAGCGACAAGCCTGCCAGTGTCACCGCCGACCGTGCCGAGTTCTTCGGAAACCTCGGTACGGTCGAACGTCCGGCAGCGGTCCTCGAAGCGAAGGCGCTTTCCAACAGCGTCGAGGCCGGGGGCGACCCCTGCTCCGCGCTGGCGGTCGACCTCACGCTTGCCGCCGGCGAAACGAAGGAAGTCGTGTTCTACACCGGCGATGCAACGAGCATGGAAGAGGCGGTGCAGATCGTCACCGACCATGCCGCGAAGCCCTTCGAGGAGACGCTCGCGGCGTCGAAGCATGTCTGGAGCGATTTCCTCGGCGGCCTTCAGGTGGAAACGCCGGACGAGGCATTCAACGTGCTGGTCAATCGTTGGCTGCCCTACCAGAGCCTTGCCTGCCGGATCTGGGCGCGCTCGGCCTTCTACCAGGCCAGCGGTGCCTTCGGCTGCCGCGACCAGTTGCAGGATTCGCTGTCGATGCTGATCCTCGATCCGACGCTGGCGCGCAAGCAGATCCTCAATGTCTCGGCGCGGCAGTTCACCGAGGGCGACCTTCAGCATTGGTGGCTGCCGACGACGGGCGCCGGCGTGCGGACCCGCATCTCCGACGACGTGGTGTGGCTGGGCTATGCCATAGCCCATTACACCGATGTGACCGGCGATTTTACCATCCTCGACGAAACCGTTCCCTTCATCGAGGGACGTGCCTTGGAGGAAGGCGAGCACGATGCCTTCTACCAGCCGACCATCTCCGAGGAAGTGGTCAGCGTCTATGAACATGCGGCCCGCGCGCTCGATCTTGCGGTCGAACGGACGGGCCAGCACGGCTTGCCGCTGATGCTGACGGGCGACTGGAACGACGGCATGAACCGCGTCGGCGAAGAAGGGAAAGGCGAAAGCATCTGGCTCGGCTGGTTCCTGATCAGCACCCTGCGCGATGTCGTTCCGATTGCGGAGCGGCGCAACGATAGCGAGCGCGCCAAGCGCTGGAGCGCCCATATCGAAAGCCTGAAAGAGGCGCTGGAGAAGAACGGCTGGGACGGCGAATGGTATCGCCGCGGCTATTTCGACGATGGCGCTCCGCTCGGCTCGAAGCAGAGCGACGAATGCAAGATCGACTCGATTGCCCAGTCCTGGAGCGTCATCTCGGGCTTTGGCGATCCGGAACGTTCGAGGCAGGCCATGCAGTCGGTTTCGACGCATCTGGTCGATGACGAGGCGAAGTTGATCAGGCTGTTCACGCCGCCCTTCAACAAGACGCATCACGATCCGGGCTATATCAAGGGTTATCCGGTCGGCGTGCGCGAGAATGGCGGCCAATACACCCATGCGGCGACCTGGGCGGTTCTGGCGATGGCAAAGCTCGGCAATGCCGATGAAGCATATCGCTGGTTCAGCATGCTCAATCCCGTCAACCACTCGCTGGATGCCGAACAGGCCGAATCCTACCGCGTCGAACCCTATGTCGTGGCTGCCGACGTCTATTCGGTCGATCCCATGCGCGGCCGCGGCGGCTGGACCTGGTATACCGGCTCGGCCGGCTGGCTCTACCGCGTGGCGACGGAAGGCATTCTCGGCATCAGCCGCAGCGGCGACCGTCTCTTCATCAAGCCGGCGCTGCCCTCGGCCTGGGAGGGTTTCAGCTTCACGCTGCGCCATGGCGGCGCGAGCTATGCCATCGTGGTCAAGGCAACTGCCAAGGGCGGGGTGACGATCACGGTCAACGGCAAGAAGCTGGCCAAGCCGGAAGACGGCATCCTGCTCGACGAGAGAGCGGCCGGCGCTGTCGCGGTCGGGGAAGCAGCCTCCGGCTGAGAAATGATGGCTGCGGTCGTGGCCGGTTGACAGGACAGACGCATGTAACAATAATAGTTACATGATAGATTTCCGCGATCAACCGGCATGACCGATAGCAAGGCGAACGCCTTCGGCGCAGCCCATGCGCAGAATTACGCGCAAGGGCCGCGCCGGCAGGTACCGGGCTTTGCCGATCTCCACCGCATGACTTCGATGCTGCTGGCCGAGCGCGTCCCACCGCATGGGCGCATATTGGTGGTTGGCGCTGGCGGTGGCCTGGAACTGAAGGCACTGGCAGACGATCATCCGGCCTGGACCCTCGACGGCATCGATCCATCGGCGGACATGCTGCAGGCAGCCGCGACTTTGACCAGCGCACATTCGGAACGGATACGCCTGCATCAAGGCTACGTCGATGCTGCGCCGCCTGGGCCTTTTGACGGCGGCACCTGCCTGCTGACGCTTCATTTCGTCCCCCGCGCCGAGCGACTGGAGACACTCAGCCAGATCCACCGCCGCCTCAAGCCCGGCGCGCCGTTCATCGTTGCCCATGTCAGCTTGCCGCAAAGCCCGTCCGAACGTTCCATGTGGATCAAGCGGCACGTCGCATTCGCCGGCACTGCAAACGCCAGGGAGGCGGAGCGCATCATTGCGAGCCGGCTGACCATTCTGTCGCCCGAGGAGGACGAAAAGCTATTATGCGAAGCCGGCTTTACCGGCGTCAGCCTGTTCTATGCCGGCCTCAGCTTCAAGGGCTGGGTCGGCTATGCCTGACGTCCGGCAGCGCATCCCGTATTCAGGGGGCATGGGCGCCATTTCTGTTCATAGAAGGCCGTTCTTCTCCATGCTCAGTTGAGAATCTTTGCAACTGGCGCCAATCTGGAGCATAGTTGCACCATGGCAAATGCGAGTGGCAACAAACCGGATTACGAGAAAGAGCTGCGCCGGGCCGGCGTGCGGATCACCCGGCAGCGGCGGGTCATCCTCGATATCCTGACATCGACGGAAGACCATCCCGATGCGATGAAGATATTCCATCGCGCCATCGATATCGACGACAGCATCTCGCTTTCCACCGTCTACCGGACGATGAACCTGCTTGAAGAGATGGGCGCCATCCACCGCCATGCCTTCAATGGCGGGCCGTCACGCTTCGAACAGGCCCATGGCGAGCACCATGATCACCTGATCGATATCGACAGCGGTGCGGTCATCGAGTTTCAGTCCGACAAGATCGAACGTCTCCAGGACGAAATCGCCCGATCTCTCGGGTATGACATCGTCCATCATCGTCTCGAATTGTATGGAAGAAAGATCAAGAAAGCCAAAGCCTGATTGGTATGATCAGGCCTTATCGCTGCGGCTGCGGAGTGGCACTCACGCAGCGTTGGACGTCGGCTGGGACGTCAGCAGATCATAAAGCAGCGTCGCATCATGGGCCGTGCGCAACTTCGCGATGCGCTCCGGGTCGCGCAACATGCGCGCGATGCGCGAAAGCGCCTTCAGATGATCCGCGCCTGCATTTTCGGGTGCGAGAAGCAGGAACACGATATCGACGGGCTGATCGTCGAGCGCCTCGAAATCGACAGGTGTCTCCAGCTGCGCGAAAACGCCGGCGATCCGCTTGACGCTGTTCAGCTTGCCGTGCGGAATAGCAATGCCGTTTCCGACGCCCGTCGAGCCAAGCCGCTCCCGCTGCAGGACCGTGTCGAAAATCTCACGCTCGCTCAATCCAGTCAAAGCGGCCGCTTTTTCGGACATGATCTGCAAAAGTTGCTTCTTGGAGTTCACTTTCACTGCAGGCAGGACAGCGTCGGGCTGAATGAGATCACCCAGATCCATTATTTCTATTCCTTCCAGTTACCGCCCGCGCGCCGTGCGCGAACGGTATTTCAATTTGCCTTACCCAATCTCAGCGGGAGGCATTCTGACCGGGAACCGCCGAGGGATCGATCCAGCCGATGTTTCCATCAGGGCGGCGGTATACGATATTAACCTGCGTACTGCCAGCGTTGCGGAACACAACCACAGGACTATCTTTCAGGTCGAGCTCAACGACAGCCGAAGCGACGCTCATGCTCCTGAGCGCCACGGAGGTTTCGGCGACGATGGTCGGCGCATAATCCTCCGGAATGTCCTCGTCATCGTCCGGCACGGGCGCCATGACGCGATAGGAAACATCGTCGAACACGCCGTTCGAGCCCGGCGCCTGGTGCGACTTCAGGCGGCGCTTGTAGCGGCGCAGCCGCTTGTCGATACGTTCGGAGGCGGCATCGAAGGCGAGTTGCGGATCCTGGGCCTCGCCGGCAGCCTGAAGCACCGTACCGGTATCAAGCCGGATGAGGCAGTCGGATATGAAGCGTGAACCCTGCTTTTCCACCGTCACGTGGCCGGAAAAGCCGCCGTCGAAATATTTCGAAACCGTTTCGGATATGCGCTCTTCGATGCGGACCCGAAAGGCATCGCCGATGTCCATATGTTTTCCAGATACACGCAGACTCATGATACCTCACCTTCATTGTGATTTTTCATTGCCCGATTCAATCTACACTGTGTTGAGGGTCGAGCAAAGACGTCCCGCAGTCTCCAGAAGAGACGGCCATCACATTATCCTGTTCTCTGAGTTTCCATTTAAAGGCGCGCTCTCGCTCATTGCCGCAGGTACCAGCGCTTTCTCCCCTGCCGGACTTCTTTTGGCCCGGTCTATTTGCCCACTGGCTCCAATCCTACACTCGACCGGGTGATGAATCCAGAGCCGAGATTGGCACCGCGCGTTCCCGCCTGGGCTTTTTTCTCGCGCCGCCGCTGCACCGAGGAGGCAATGTTCATCGATTCCCGATATTTGGCCACGGTTCGGCGCGCGATGTCGATATTCTGGGCTTTCAAGATATCCACAATCGTATCGTCAGAAAGCACCGCATCGGCCGTTTCGGCGTCGATGAGCTGCTTGATCTGGTGGCGAACGGATTGCGATGAATGATTGTCTTGGCCGTCATTGGCGGCGATGGCAGCGGTGAAGAAATAGCGCAGTTCGAAGACGCCGCGCTCGGTCAGCATGTATTTGTTGGCGGTGACCCGGCTGACGGTCGATTCATGCATGCCGATCGCATCGGCGACGGCGCGCAGATTGAGCGGCTTGAGCTGCGTTACGCCATGCAGCAGGAACTGTTCCTGGCGCCGGACGATCTCGCCTGCCACCTTGAGGATGGTCTGCGCCCGCTGGTCGAGGCTTCGCGTCAGCCAATTGGCATTCTGCAGGCACTCTCCGAGGAAGGATTTGTCGCCGGGAGACACTTTTCCCTGCATCACCTGCGCATAATAGCTGTTGTTGACCAGCACGCGCGGCAGCGCCTCGGGATTGAGCTCGATCTGCCAGGCTCCGGCAGAATCGCGGCGGACATGGATGTCGGGAACGATGCTGTCGGCGACATCGGATGCAAAGGCGGCGCCGGGCTTCGGATCAAGGCCCTGCACCTCGCGCAGCATGGCGAGGATTTCCGCTTCGCTGACACGGCACAACCGTTTCAGGCTGTGAAAATCCCGTTTTGCCAGCAATTCCAGATTCGCCAGCAGGATTTCCATCGCCGGCGTCGACCTGCCCCGCGCCCGCATCTGCAGGACGAGGCATTCGGCAAGATCGCGCGCGAACAGGCCGGCGGGATCGAAACCCTGCAGGGTTGAAAGAACGCGCTCGATATCCGCGCGGCCGGCACCCAATCTTTCACCGATTTCGGCAAGATCGCCGCGGAAATAGCCCGATTCATCGAGATGTTCGGCAAGTTCATGGGCGAGGAGACGCTCGGACGTATCGCGGAAGGCGAAGGCGACCTGTTCCGTCACATGATCGCGCAGCGTGATAGCCGCCGGCGTGACCAGTTCCAGATTGAAGTTCTCATCCCCTGTCGAGACATAACCGTCGCCGGCCGACGATTTCCACTGCGAGGCGAGACTGTCGCCGATAAAATCCCGCGTGCCGGGCTCGTCGGGGAAGACGTTCTCAAGCGAACTGTCGAACGTATCCGCCATGGCCGAAAGATCCGGCGATTCCGGCAGCCATTCCTCACTGCCGTCCTGCGGCTCGGCAAGGTCCATCGCATCGCGGCCATCCGGCTCGACTTCGCCGCCAAAGGGCTCGTCAGCCTGCGCGCGCTCCAGCAGCGGATTTTTCTCGATCTCCTGGTCGATGAAGCTTTCAAGCTCGACATGCGTCAATTGAAGCAGCCGGATCGACTGCATCAATTGCGGCGTCATCACCAGACTTTGGGTCTGCCTGAGGTCGAGTTTTGGCGAAAGAGCCATGGCGGCCGAAGAAACTCCGAAGAAAATTTACTCCGGAAACAGAACTGGCCCAAACCTTGCTTGTCAAACAAAAACTGCCATCGAGCGGCAGTTTCCGATCAAATCAGCAGCTTTTCGACCTAAGATTGCAGAATAACCGCTGCTTCGCGCCAATATTGCGGTCAGAGTCGGAATTCGTCGCCGAGATAGAGCCGGCGGACATCGGGATTGGCGATGATTTCGTCCGGTCGCCCATGCGTCAGCACCTGGCCGGCATGGATGATATAGGCGCGGTCGATCAGCTTCAACGTCTCGCGAACATTGTGATCGGTGATCAGGACGCCGATGCCGCGTCCGGTCAGGTGCCGGACCAATTGCTGGATATCGGCAACGGCGATCGGATCCACGCCGGCGAAGGGCTCGTCGAGCAGCATGAAATTCGGGCGCGACGCCAGGGCGCGGGCAATCTCGAGCCGCCGGCGCTCACCGCCCGACAGCGAAATTGCGGGCGCCTTGCGCAGATGGGCTATGTGGAACTCCTCAAGCAGGGAATCGAGCTCCTGCGCGCGCGCATGCCGGTCCTTTTCGACAACCTCAAGCACTGCCTTGATGTTGTTTTCCACCGAAAGGCCACGGAAAATGGAGGCTTCCTGGGGAAGATAGCCGATGCCGAGGCGCGAGCGGCGATACATCGGCATGGTGGTGACGTCGAAACCGTCGATCTCGATGGTGCCGCTGTCCACCGGCACCAGTCCGGTCACCATGTAGAAGCAGGTGGTCTTGCCGGCGCCGTTGGGGCCAAGAATGCCGACGGCCTCGCCGGCGCGCACGCCGAACGAAACGCCGTTGACCACCTGGCGGCCATTATAGCTCTTGGTGATGCCGCGGGCGACCAGCGTGCCCTTCATGCGATCCGCCGCCGTGCTGCTGGCGGGCCGCATTTCCTGGGTCACAGTCGATTCAGTGCGCGCCTGAACCTTGTTGGGTGAGCGTGAGAACAAGGACACTAAAGGATTTCCAGCGGCTCAGTTTTTCTGGTCATTATTCGGCGCCACGACGATCGAGACTCGTCCGGTCTGGCCGCTCTTGCAGCTTTCAAGCTGGGCCTGCCCGGTCTTCAACTGGGCGGTCAACTTGCAGCCGACGGCGACATTGTCGCCCTGCGACAGGACGACCTTGCTGCCGGTCAGCACCAGCACTTCGGTCTTCATGTCGAACGTGCCCTTGTCGCCCGTGGCAACCTGATCCTCGGATTTCACATAGACCTTGTCGCTGACCTCGAGATGGTCGATGTCCTGCGAGCCGGCGGCGCCCACACCCGATGATGCCTGCTCTCCGGAAGCCTGCTTGGGCTCGCCTTCCTTCTTCTTGATGTAGTAGACGACCATCGTGCCGGCCTTGAGCAGGGTCGGGCCCTGCGTCACGGTCACATTGCCGGTGAATGTCGCGGTGGCTGCGTCATTGTTGAGGACGACCTTGTCTGAATCGATCTGGATCGGCTGGTCGCCGGAAAGCTTGATGCCGCCGGGCGCCGTGGTCGTATTCTGCTGTGCGGTCGCCGGCATCGCCAGGGCGAAGGCCAAGCCCAATGCAAGCGACGAAATGCTGAACAGTCTAACCCCAGACGACATCGTCTCTCTCCTAACCCGAGAAATAAGTTGAAACCGCGTCCGCCCGATACTATCCGGGCGAAGCGGCTGGTTTTTCACCTTCTTGCAGCTTTGTGGGCTGAATGACAAGCCTTACGCGCTTCTCAAAGGTCACTACCTTGCCGCCCTCGCCCACCTGCATGCTGCCCGCGACTATGCTGCCGTCCTTGCTCGTGATGCTCACCGGATCGTTGGTGGACATCGTATTGCCGGCAATATCGATATTGGCCGATTTGAGCTCAGCCGTCATACCGTCCGACGTTACCAGCCGTATGTCGCTGTCGAGCGTCAACTGCCGATTGGCATTGTCGAACACGCCCGTCCGCGCCTTCACCTGTGCCCGCAGCTCGTCTCCAAGCGGAATTTCGGCATCTATGCCTTCGAGCGAGACGACCGAACTGTTTCCAACCTGCTGCAGGGCACGCAAGGCGCTCATTTTATATGGCAATTTGTCTTTCGTGAAGCCATCGAGCTTTGGATTCGTCATCACGAGCTTGCCGTCTTCGATGTCCGCCTTGTCGAGCGAGATATTGCTGGGAAGGCCCGTTGCCGAGAAGAAGGTGAACCAGGAGAACACCACCGCGCTGATGATGGCGACGACCGGCAATGCGATTTTCAGCAGGCGGACACGGCGGGAATGGCGCTCGGCGGCCTTGAATATGGCGGAATCCTTGTCCGAGCCCGCAAATTGCCGCGCCACCTCGGCATGGTGGTCGGCACTGGCAACCTCTTTGGGCGCCGCATCGATGGGCATTCTCTGAGTGGACATGGTCTGGTTGCTTTTACCGAATAGAGTAAACTAGCTATACTGCCGCTATTATGGTTATTTTTCGATGAACCCGCGCTTAACGTTGCGAACTCCAATAATGGCCTTACCTATGCTTTCCACGGGTGCGTTACAAGACCAAATCGACGAGGCTCTTCCTGCATCCGCGCAGTATGGACTTCCGCTCCAGCATGTCGCAGAACAGATGACGGCTATTCGGCAAGATGGATGAACGAGCATGGCAGATACAGCAGAGGCGATAATCGACAGGCGGAAAATGCGTCGGAAACTCACTTTCTGGCGCGTCTTGACGCTTTGCCTGGTAGCGCTCGGCCTCGTCGTGCTGTCGGTGATGAGCGGCGGCCCGGATGGCTATTCCGGCCGCTCGACACCGCACATCGCCAAGGTACGCATCGAAGGAACGATCCTCGAAGACGAGGAATTGCTGAAGCGTCTGCGTGAGGTCGAAGAATCGGATGCGGTCAAGGGCGTCATCCTGACGATCGATTCACCGGGCGGCACCACGGCCGGCGGCGAGGCGATCTATGAGGCGGTGCGCCGGGTCGCCGCCAAGAAGCCCGTCGTATCGCAGGTAGGCACGCTGGCGGCCTCGGCCGGATATATGATTGCGATCGCCTCGGACCATGTGGTGGCGCGCCAGTCCTCGATCATCGGCTCCATCGGCGTGCTGTTCCAGTATCCGGACGTTTCGCAATTGCTGACCAAGATCGGCGTCAAGGTCGAGACGATCAAATCCAGCCCGCTCAAGGCAGAGCCGAATTTCTTCAATCCCGCCAGCGACGAAGCCAAGGCGATGATCCACCGGATGATCATCGATTCCTACGACTGGTTCGTCGGCCTCGTCCAGGAACGGCGGAATTTCAACCGGGAGCAGACGCTGGCGCTCGCCGATGGCTCGGTGTTCACTGGCCGTCAGGCCGTGGCCAACAAGCTCGTCGATGAACTCGGCGGCGAGGACACCGCCGTGGCGTGGCTGAAAACGAAGGGCGTCGCCGACAATCTGAAGGTGCTGGAATGGAAGCCGGCGGAGAAATCGTCGCTGGGCATGTTCTTTTCCCGATCGGCACTGAAAATGATCGCGCAATATCTCGGCATTCCGCAGGAGAGCGCCGGCGTACTCGAAGAAGTGACGGGCAAGCGCATCTTTCTTGACGGACTTGTTTCGGTTTGGCACGTTGACGGAAAGCCTGTTGGGGGGCAATAAGATAATACATAAGATCAGTGACATATCGGCATTTCATAATAATGGAATGTTGCTGATCACAGAACCGGAAGGGACCTCACCGTGATCAAATCCGAGCTTGTGCAGATTATCGCCAACCGCAATCCGCATTTGTTTCAGCGCGACGTTGAAAATATAGTCGGCGCCATCTTCGATGAGATCACCGACGCGCTGGCGGAGGGCAACCGGGTCGAACTGCGTGGCTTCGGAGCGTTTTCGGTCAAGAACCGCCCTGCACGCAGCGGACGCAACCCGCGCACCGGCGAAAGCGTCGAGGTCGAGGAGAAATGGGTTCCATTCTTCAAGACGGGCAAGGAACTGCGTGACCGGCTGAACGCCAACAATAGCTGAAATGGCTTGAACGGAACGGATCCGGGAATTGTCCATGATCAATCGAATTGTCGTCGTCGTGATCCTGATACCCCTGGCGATCATCCTGATCGCCCTGTCGGTCGCGAACAGGAGCACGGTTTCCTTTACGATCGATCCGTTCAATCCGGGCAATCCGGCGCTTTCCTATAACGCGCCGCTCTTCGTCTGGCTGTTCGCCGCGCTCATGCTCGGCCTTGTCATCGGCAGCCTCGCGACCTGGTACAATCAGGGCAGGTACCGCAAGGCGGCGCGCCAGCGCAGGCTCGAAGCGGAGATGCTGCGCAAGGAAGCCCGGCGGGCCTCCGCCGAAACCGGATCGACGCCGAACCTTCCGTCTCTTCACTAGAACGCCCTGCCTCAGGATATTCCGGGCATCGTCGGCGCCCGGCAATCCGTAGCCTTCATTCGGGAATCAATCATGAAAATCATCTCCCCCGCCGAGGTCGACCAGCTTTTGACCTGGCCTGACATGGTCGATGCGATCGGCGACGCCTTCCGCCAGGGCATGATCCAGCCGGTGCGCCATCACCATACGGTCGATCGACCCGACGGCGCCGCCTCGACGCTGCTGCTCATGCCCGCATGGTCCGATTTCGATGCCCTCGGGGATTCCGCCAAGGGCTATATGGGCGTGAAGATCGTCACAGTCTCCCCCGATAACGGCCTCGTTGCCAAGCCTGCGGTCATGGGCGTCTACCTGCTCCTCGACGGCAAGACCGGCGAGCCGAAGGCGATCGTCGACGGGCAAAGGCTGACGCTCTGGCGCACGGCGGGCGCTTCCGCCCTTGCTGCGCGCTATCTCGCGAGGGAGGATGCGGAGCATCTCCTGGTTCTGGGCGCCGGGGCGCTGTCGGCGTTCCTCGCGCGGGCGCACAGCGCGGTGCGACCGATCAAGCGCATATCGATCTGGAACAGGAACCTGGCCGGCGCGGAGAAGATCGCTTCGACGCTCGCTGCCGAGGGCTTCGATGCCAGCGCCGTCGAGGACAAGGAACAGGCCGTGGCGGAGGCCGATATAATTTCGGCCGGCACGCTGTCCACCGAACCGCTGATCCTCGGCAGGCATGTCCGGCCCGGCACACATATCGACCTGATCGGCGCGTTCACGCCCCATATGCGCGAAAGCGATGACGAATGCGTCAAGCGTGCGCGGGTTTTCGTCGACACGAGGGAAGGTGCGCTCAAGGAGGGCGGTGACATCGTGCAGCCGATCAAGGCGGGGATCATCGACGAGAACCATGTCGTCGGCGACCTCTACGACCTCACCCGGGGCACGATCGACGGACGCGGCTCATCCGATGAGATCACGCTGTTCAAATCGGTCGGCGCAGCGCTGGAGGATCTGGCCGCGGGCATTCTCGTCTATGAAAAGTCCAACTCCGCCGGCTCCTGAACATTTTTGCTTCCGTCATCGATGCTCTTGGCTTAGGAACCTTCGAACAGATTTGCGAAGGACCGTGACTTGAAACCAGCCGGCGGGAAAAACAGGAAGGCCAAGGCGAGCGGCGGGAAAACCGGCGCGCCGAAGGATGCAAAGCCCTTCCGTGCGCCATCGAGCCGCCCGCGTCCGCAATTTGCCAAGCTCTCGCAGTCCGAGTCGGCTCCGGCGCGCGCGGCAGTACAGGCGGAGAATGCCGCTCCCCGGCTGACCACCCGCAGGACGGGGCCGCGCCCGAGCGAGCAGACGGCGATCATCCTCGAGACCGAGCCATCGGCCGATTATGCGCTGCTCGACAGCGGCAACGGCCTCAAGCTCGAACAATACGGCCCCTTGCGCATCGTGAGGCCGGAAGGACAGGCCATCTGGCTGCCCGCCTGGGACAGACGCGAATGGGACAAGGCAGACGCCATATTCACCGGCAATACCGATGAGGAAGGGGTCGGCCGCTGGCACTTCCCCAAGGTTCCACTCGGAGAGACATGGCCGCTCGCCCATGAGGGCATGCCGTTTCTCGGGCGCTTCACCTCGTTCCGCCATGTGGGCGTCTTTCCGGAACAGGGCACGCACTGGAACCATATGGAGACGCTCATCCGCAATGCCGGGCGAACCGTGCGCGTCCTCAATCTCTTCGGCTATACGGGTGTTGCCTCGCTGGTGGCAGCCCGGGCCGGGGCCGAGGTCACCCATGTGGATGCCTCCAGGAAAGCCATAGGCTGGGCCCGCGAAAACCAGGAAATGGCAGGGCTCGGCGGCAAACCGATACGCTGGATCTGCGAAGACGCCATGAAATTCGTCGCGCGGGAGGAACGCCGCGGCAGCTTCTACGACATCATCCTGCTCGATCCGCCCGCCTATGGCCGCGGCCCGAATGGCGAGGTCTGGCAATTGTTCGACAATCTGCCCGACATGGTCGATCTGTGCCGCTCCATCCTCACGCCGCAGCCGCTCGCCGTCGTCCTCACCGCCTATTCGATCCGGGCGTCGTTCTTCGCCATTCACGAACTGATGCGGGACGTCTTCACCGGGCTTGGCGGCAATCTTCAATCCGGCGAACTCATCCTGCGCGAACGGTCCGCCGGCCGCGCCCTGTCTACCTCACTCTTCAGCCGCTGGAGCGCCAAATGAACCGCATCGACGACCAGCAGCCGGGCATTGCCCGCCCCGGAAAGGTCAAGGAAGTCACCAGCCTGACCAACCCCATCGTCAAGGAATTGCGGTCGCTGGCGCTGAAGAAATATCGCGACCAGCAGCGGGTGTTCCTGGCGGAAGGCCTCAAGCTCGTCATCGACGCGCTGGATCTCGGCTGGACGATCAGGACGCTGGTCTATTCCAAGGCCGGCAAGGGCAATGCGGCTGTCGAACAGGTTGCCGCACGGACCATCGCCAAGGGCGGCGACGTGCTCGAAGTGAGCGAAAAGGTGATCGGCGCCATAACCCGGCGCGACAATCCGCAAATGGTCGTCGGCGTCTTCCAGCAGAAACTGCAGCCTCTGGCGGCCATCGAGCCGAAGGGCGACGATGTCTATATCGCGCTCGATCGGGTGCGCGATCCGGGCAATCTCGGCACGATCCTGCGCACGGCGGACGCCGTGGGTGCGAAAGGCCTCATCCTCATCGGCGACACGACCGATCCGTTTTCGCTGGAGACGGTGCGGGCAACGATGGGTTCCGTATTCGCGATGCCGATCACCCGGGTCAGCGAGGAGGAATTCCTCGCCTGGCGCAAGGATTTCCGCGGGCTCGTCGTCGGTACGCATCTGAAGGGCGCCGTCGACTACCGCAAGATCGATTATGCCGGCCGCCCGGTGATCCTGCTGATGGGCAATGAACAGCAGGGATTGCCCGACACGCTGGCAAAGAATTGTGACAGGCTGGCGCGCATTCCGCAGCAGGGACGCGCCGATTCGCTCAATCTGGCGATCGCCACCGGGGTCATGCTGTTCGAGATCAGGCGCGGCGCCCTCACCCTCGACAAGGCTGACTGACCCATCATGAAGGACAATCGCTTCCAGAGCCTCGCGCTCATCCTCGTGCTTGCGGTCGCCAGCGACCAGATCGTCAAATATCTGGTCGAAACCGGCATGGATTACCGCCAGCAGATCGATATCCTGCCATTTCTCGCGCTATTCCGCGTCCATAATGATGGAATTGCCTTCTCGATGCTGAGCGATCTGCATGATACGGCGCTGATCGTGCTGACATTGGCGGTCATAGGTTTCGTCAGCTATCTGTGGTGGACGACGGCTACCGCCCGCTGGATCTCCCGCGCCGGCTTTGCCCTGATCATTGGCGGGGCGCTCGGAAACCTCATCGACCGGAGCCTTCATGGCTATGTGATCGACTATGTCCTGTTCCACCTGCCGAGCTGGTCGTTTGCGGTCTTCAACCTCGCGGATGCCTATATTTCCATAGGCGCGGCGCTGGTGATCCTCGAGGAACTGGCCGTATGGCTGCGCGAGCGACGCGCACGCAGCGGCGAGTAGGCGCGTCGGCAGCGTCATGCTGTCGTCATCGATCCGTAGTATTCAGGCCAAAGTACATCAGCAATCAACTGCTTGAGAGAGCGAATCGTCATGGACATCGCCTTGCTTGAACCTGCTTCAATCTCTAAAGATCAAGGGATGATGTCGCAGGTTGATTCAACGCCTTCGCCCTTGAAGGCAATACAGCTCGGATCGGTGCTTGGCCGCATCGGTACGCTGGAAGTGTGTCTGGCGCAAACCGAGGATGAAGTGGCATCGTCCCAGCAGCTGCGTTTCAAGGTATTCTTCGACGAGCTCGGCGCGCGCGGCTCCGCGACGCTGGAACAGCGGGACGCCGACCGTTTCGACCCGTTCTGCGATCATCTCCTCGTCTATGACACCGCCATCCCGGGGCCGAAGCACAAGCAGATCGTCGGCACCTATCGGCTGTTGCGGTCGGAAAAGGCCTTCGAGACCGGCGGTTTCTACTCCGCCGGCGAATATGACATAGAGCGGCTCGTCGCCGCCAAGCCGGAACTGCGGTTCCTCGAACTCGGGCGCTCCTGCGTACTGCCGGAATATCGTTCCAAGCGGACCGTCGAGTTGCTCTGGCAAGGCATATGGACCTATTGCCGCCACCATTCCATCGGCGTCATGTTCGGCTGTGCCTCGTTCCAGGGCACCGTGCCGGCCGCGCATGCCCTGCCGCTTTCCTTCCTGCATCACAATTGCCGCGCTACGCCGGACTGGGACGTGCGCGCGCTTCCGGCGCTTTACCAGCCGATGGATCTCGTGCCCAATGAGGCCATCAATCCGAAAGTCGCGCTGTTTGCGATGCCGCCGCTCATCAAGGGCTATCTGCGGCTTGGCGCGATGATCGGCGACGGAGCGGTGGTGGATGGCGATTTCGGCACCACGGACGTGCTGATCATCCTTCCGGTCAGCCGCATTTCCGAGCGCTACATCAATCATTACGCTGCCGAGGCGAAGCGCTTCGCCTGACGGCGATCCAGACCCTGCGGCCCATTATCAGCTGTGGAGAAGGCGGGGTTCGAAGCCTGCAGAGGTGTGCTCTTGGGCAAAGAGCGCTAAATTGCGCCTGAACGCCTCAGGGTTCAGGAGAAGGTTTTGGACGACTTGACACCCATCATCGAGCCGCAAGCAACGTATGATTCCGAGCCGTCGGCACGCCCGACGCCGATGATGGAGCAATATATCGAGATCAAGGCGACCAATTCCGACAGTCTGCTCTTCTACCGCATGGGCGACTTCTACGAATTGTTCTTCGACGACGCCGTGGAGGCATCGCGGGCGCTCGGCATCACCCTGACCAAGCGCGGCAAGCATCTCGGCCAGGACATCCCGATGTGCGGCGTGCCGGTGCATGCGGCCGACGACTACCTGCAGAAGCTGATCGGGCTTGGCTTCCGCGTCGCCGTCTGCGAACAGGTAGAAGACCCGGCGGAGGCAAGGAAACGCGGCGCCAAATCCGTCGTCAAGCGCGATGTCATCCGCCTGGTGACCCCCGGTACGATCACCGAGGAGAAGCTGCTCGATCCATCGCAAGCCAATTACCTGATGACACTCGGCCGGGTGAAGGGCGCCGAACAGGGCCAGTTCGCCCTGGCCTGGATCGATATTTCGACCGGCATGTTCCGCGTCGGCGAAACCGAGCCGTCGCGATTGCTGGCGGACATATTGCGCATCGATCCCCGCGAACTCATCGTCGCCGATACGGTATTCCACGATCCCGAGCTGCGCGGCGTCTTCGATGTTCTCGGCCGTGTCGTCACCCCGCAGCCGCCAAGCCTGTTCGATAGCGCCACGGCGGAAAACCGGGTCCAGCGCTATTTCAATGTCAGCACGCTCGATGGCTTCGGCCAGTTTTCCCGCGCCGAACTGGCCGCCATTTCCGGCGCCATCGCCTATGTGGAAAAGACCCAGTTCGCCGAGCGGCCGCCGCTGATGCGACCCGAGCGGGAATCCGAGGGCTCGACGCTTTTCATCGACCCGGCGACACGGGCAAACCTCGAGCTGCTGCGCACCCTGTCCGGCAAGCGCGATGGCAGCCTGCTCAAGGCTATCGACCGCACCACGACCGGCGGCGGAGCGCGGCTGCTCGCCGAGCGGCTGACGTCGCCGCTGACCGATGTGCAGGCCATTGCCGCAAGGCTTGATTCCATATCGTTTTTCCTGTCGCAGCAGCAGTTGGCGGAGCTTGTCCGCGAGGCGCTGAAAGGCGTGCCGGACACGCCGCGGGCGCTATCCCGGCTGGCCGTCGGCCGCGGCGGGCCGCGCGATCTCGGAGCGCTCGCCCGCGGGCTGCAGGCAGCCGCTGAAATCGCCGGCCTTCTTGCGGGCCAGGACCTGCCGACGGAATTAAATTCCGTGCGTGACTGCCTCGCCAGCCTGCCGGTGGATTTCGCCGGGCATCTGGACCGCGCCCTGGCGGACGAGCTTCCGCTGCTCAAGCGCGACGGCGGCTTCGTCCGCCCTGCCTACCAGGCGGAACTCGACGAGATGCGCGCCTTGCGCGATCATTCGCGCCGGGTCATTGCCGGTCTTCAGGCCGACTATATGGAGCTGACCGGCATTCGCACCCTGAAGATCAAGCACAATAATGTGCTTGGCTACTTCATCGAAGTGACGGCCAACAACGCCTCGGTAATGACCGATACGGCTGACGCCAAGGCCAAGTTCATCCATCGGCAGACGATCGCCAATGCCATGCGCTTCACCACGACCGAGCTTGCGGAGCTCGAATCGAAGATCGCAAACGCCGCCGACCGGGCGCTTTCCATCGAGCTCGGCATTTTCGACGCGCTGGTTCAGGAAACCATCGCCCATGCGGACGCCATTCGCGCCGGCGCCAGTGCGCTCGCGGCGCTTGACGTTGCTGCGGCGCTGGCCGAACTTGCAGAGGAACAGGGCTATTGCCGGCCGCGCGTCGATGACAGCCTCGCCTTCGAGATCGTCGCCGGGCGTCACCCGGTCGTCGAGCAGTCGCTTCGCAGGCAGGCGGCCAATCCATTCGTGGCAAATGATTGCGATCTTTCGCCGAAAGACAGCGGAAACGGCGCGATCTGGCTGCTGACCGGCCCGAATATGGGCGGTAAATCGACGTTCCTGCGCCAGAATGCGCTGATCGCGATCCTGGCGCAGATGGGCTCCTTCGTTCCGGCGGGCTCGGCTCATATCGGCATCGTCGACAGGCTGTTCTCGCGCGTCGGCGCTTCCGACGATCTCGCGCGCGGGCGTTCGACCTTCATGGTCGAAATGGTGGAAACGGCGGCGATCCTCAACCAGGCGAGCGAGCGTTCGCTGGTCATTCTCGACGAGATCGGCCGTGGCACTGCGACGTTCGACGGACTGTCCATTGCCTGGGCCACGGTTGAATACCTGCACGAGAAAAACGGCTGCCGGGCGATTTTCGCCACGCATTTCCACGAAATGACCGCGCTGTCGGAAAAGCTGGAGCGGCTCAGCAATGTGACGATGCGGGTCAAGGAATGGGATGGCGATGTCGTCTTCCTGCATGAAGTGGCCAAGGGCGCGGCCGACCGCTCCTATGGCGTGCAGGTGGCGCGGCTTGCGGGCCTGCCGGAAGCCGTGGTGGACCGGGCGAGGGACGTCCTGCACCAGCTGGAACAAGGTGGCAACTCGGGCAAGGCCGACAAGCTCATCGACGACCTTCCGCTTTTCTCGGTCGAGGTGAAACAGAAGCCGCTACCGAAGCCGGCCAATCGCGAAGCGCCGGTGCTGACGGAGCTTTCCGCCGTCAATCCGGACGAACTTACGCCGCGCGAGGCGCTGGAAGTGCTCTATCGCTTGAAAGGCCTCGCCGGCGCACCGACATCCTGAGGCGCGACCTGAAGCACGACCTGAAGTATCGGGGCGGCGCCCGCGAATGTAATCGTTTCGTTTGTCGCCAATTCGCGCTATAGCGTGCGCCATCATTCATAAGAACGTGTTCATGAGCGCCTCAGACCTTAAACTGGAACAGATCGTCAATCCGGCCAAATTGCGCCGGCAGTTTGAGGAACTGGTAAAATCCGCAGCCGCGCAGGGCAAGGCAGCGGTGGATCGCAACGACGTGCTGCAGCTCATCAAGCAGACGCTGGAAGCCGGCAGGAAATCGGCCGAAACCATGCTGATGCAGGATGCGCATGGCACAAGCTGCTCCGTCCGGCTTTCCTTCCTCATGGACCAGCTGATCACCGCGCTCTACGATTTCGCCATCGCCCACGTCTATCCCGCGATAAATCCTTCGACGGCGGAGCGGATGACGGTGGTGGCCGTCGGCGGCTATGGCCGCGGCGGTCTCGCGCCCGGATCGGACATCGACCTGCTCTTCCTGCTGCCCTACAAGCAGACGCCATGGGGCGAGCAGGTGGTCGAATATATCCTCTATCTGCTCTGGGACACGGGCCTGAAGATCGGCCACGCCACGCGCAATCTCGATGAGTGCATCCGCCTCTCCCATTCGGACATGACGATCCGCACCAGCATTCTCGAAGCGCGCTATGTCTGCGGTAATCGCGAACTCTTCGACACGCTGGTGAAGCGCTTCGACGAAGAAGTGGTGGAGGGCACCGGGCCTGCCTTCATCGAGGCAAAGCTCGCCGAAAGGGATGCCCGCCACCGCAAGTCCGGCGCGACGCGCTATCTCGTCGAGCCCAATGTGAAAGAGGGCAAGGGCGGCCAGCGCGATCTGCACACGCTGTTCTGGATCGCCAAATATTATTACCGCGTGAAGACGAGCGACGAACTGGTCAAGCTCGGGGTCCTTTCGCGCGCCGAGCACAATATCTTCCGCAAGGCCGAGGATCTCCTGTGGGCGGTGCGGTGCCACATGCACTTCCTGACCGGCAAGGCCGAGGAACGCCTGTCCTTCGACATACAGAGCGAGATCGCGCGCCGTCTCGGCTATACGGCGCATCCCGGCCAGCGCGACGTCGAGCGCTTCATGAAGCACTACTTCCTCGTCGCCAAGAATGTCGGCGACCTCACCCGCATCATCTGCGCGGCGCTGGAGGAGGAACAGGCGAAACATGTTCCAGGTTTCAACCGGATTTTCCTCACATTCTCGCGACGCAAGCGCAAGCTCGCCGGGACGAGCGATTTCGTCGTCGACAATCACCGCATTACGATCGCCAATGATGGGGTGTTCCAGAAGGACCCTGTGAACATCATCCGCCTGTTCCACCTTGCGGACAAGCACGGCCTGGAGTTTCACCCGGATGCGATGCAGCTCGTTACCCGCTCCCTGTCACTGATAAAGTCGGACCTGCGCGACAATCCCGAGGCGAACGAACTCTTCCTCGAAGTCCTGACTTCGGAGCGCAATCCGGAGCTTATCCTGCGGCGGATGAACGAATCCGGCGTGCTCGGCAAGTTCATCCCGGACTTCGGCAAGATCGTCGCCATGATGCAGTTCAACATGTATCACCATTATACGGTGGACGAGCATCTGCTGCGCTGCATCGCGGTTCTTTCCGAGATCGAGCATGGCGATCTCGAACAGGAACATCCGCTTGCCAACCAGATCATGCCCGGCCTCAAGAAGGACCGCAGGCTGATCTACGTCGCCCTCCTCCTGCACGATATCGCCAAGGGCAGGCCTGAGGATCATTCCATTGCCGGCGCGCGCATCGCCAAGCGGCTGTGCCCGCGACTCGGCCTGTCGAAAGCCGATACGCAGACCGTTTCCTGGCTGGTCGAACATCATCTCACCATGAGCATGGTCGCCCAGTCGCGCGACCTCAACGACCGCAAGACGATCGAGGATTTCGCCGAGATCGTCCAGACGCTCGACCGCATGAAGCTGCTGCTGATCCTCACCATCTGCGATATCAAGGCGGTGGGCCCGGGCGTGTGGAACGGCTGGAAAGGGCAGCTGCTGCGCAACCTGTTCTACGAGACCGAACTGCTGCTGACCGGCGGCTTCTCGGAAGTTTCGCGCAAGGAGCGCACCGACCATGCGCGGGCGCGGCTCGAACATGCTTTGTCATCCTGGCCGCAGGCGGAGAAGCAGGCCTATCTCGCCCTGCATTACCAGAACTATCTCCTGACCGTGAGCGTCGACGACCAGCTGCGCCATGCCGGTTTCGTCCGCGATTCCGATGCGGCTGGAAAGACGCTCGCCACCATGGTCAAGACGCATGATTTCGAGGGCGTGACGGAAATCACCGTATTGTCGCCCGATCATCCACGGCTGCTCTCCATCATAGCGGGAGCCTGCGCCGCGGCCGGGGCCAATATCGTCGATGCGCAGATCTTCACCACCAGCGACGGGCGGGCGCTCGACACGATCCTGATCAGCCGCGAATTCCCGACCGACGACGATGAGAGACGGCGGGCGACGCGCGTTGGCCGCCTCATCGAGGACGTGCTTTCGGGCAAATCCTACCTGCCGGAAATGCTTGCGGCACGCACCAAGCCCAAGCGCGCCGCCAAGGCCTTCACCATCACGCCGCGCGTCGAAATCCACAATTCGCTGTCGCATAAATTCACCGTCATCGAAGTGGAGGGGCTGGATCGGCCCGGGCTTCTTTCCGAGATCACCGGTACGATCTCCGATCTTTCGCTCGACATCGCCTCCGCCCACGTGACCACCTTCGGCGAGAAAGTGATCGATGTGTTCTACGTCACCGATCTGGTCGGCCATCAGGTGACCAATACCGCGCGTCAGGGCCGCATCCGCAAGAAGCTGCTCGCCCTCTTCGGCGAGGGCGATATCATCACCGCGCAGCCGCAGCGCGGCAATATCCTCGTGTCGGCAGATTAGCATGAGCCTTGTCAAGAAATTCGCGACGGTGGCGTCCGGCACCCTGATGAGTCGGATCTTCGGGCTCACCCGGGAAATGATGATGGCGGCGGCGCTCGGAACCGGCCCCGTGGCCGATGCCTTCAACGCCGCGTTCCGCTTCCCCAACACGTTCCGGCGGCTCTTCGCCGAGGGCGCGTTCAACGCCGCCTTCGTCCCGCTTTTCGCCAAGGAGATCGAGGCCAATGGCCTTGACGGGGCAAAACGCTTCTCCGAGGAGGTATTCGGGGTCCTGTTCAGCGTGTTGATGGCGCTGACGATCCTCATGGAGCTCGCAATGCCCCTGCTCGTGCGACTGGTGATCGCGCCGGGCTTTGCCGACGACCCGTCGAAATTCGACAATACGGTATCGATGGCGATCATCATGTTCCCCTATCTCGCCTGCATGTCGCTGGCGGCCATGATGGGCGGCATGCTGAATTCGCTGCACCGCTATTTCGCCGCCGCCGTCGCCCCGGTCTTTCTCAACATCATCCTGATCGCCGTACTGGCCTATGCCTGGTATGCGGGTCATGATCCGATCGCGATCGGCTATGGGCTTTCCTGGGGCGTGATGGCTGCGGGGCTGGTGCAACTCGCCATCGTGTGGTTCGCCGTGCGCCATGCGGGCATTTCCATCGGCTTCCGGCGTCCGCGCCTGACTGCCAACGTCAAGCGGCTGCTGGTGCTGGCGCTGCCCGCGGCGATCACCGGCGGCATCACCCAGATCAATCTTCTCGTGAATACCGCTATCGCCTCGGGAAGCAGCGGCGCGGTGACTGCGCTCGCCAATGCGGACCGGGTCTACCAGCTGCCGCTCGGCGTCGTCGGCATTGCCGTCGCGACCGTGCTTCTGCCGGAACTTGCGCGTGCGCTGCGCTCGGGCAATCTGACGGAAGCCGGAAATCTCCAGAACCGTTCGGTCGAATTCATCCTGTTCCTGACGCTGCCCGCCGCCGCCGCACTCCTCGTCATGTCCGAGCCGATCATCCGCCTGCTGCTCGAGCGCGGCGAGTTCACCGCCGAATCGACGCGCCGCGTCGCCAATATCCTTGCCGTCTACGGACTTGGCCTGCCCGCCTTCGTCCTCATCAAGGCGTTCATTCCCGGTTTCTTCGCCCGCGAGGACACGAAGACGCCAATGATCTATGCGGCCGTGTCGGTCGTGATCAATGTGGCGATGGCAATCACGCTGTTCCCCTATATGGCCGAATCCGGCATTGCCACGGCGGAGGTGACTGCCGGCTGGGTCAACGCCATGCTGCTTTTCGCCACCCTGCTCTGGCGCGGCCACTGGGGTCGCGATATCGCGCTGGTGTCGCGCATACCCCGCCTCGTCATTGCAGCGGCGATCATGGCAGTCGCATTGTCCTATGCCATCGATTATGCCGCGCCCTATATCGCATCCACCGCGCCGCTGCACATGCAGGCGGCGGGCGTGCTGGGGCTCATCGTCATTGCCATGATCCTCTATTTCGCCCTTGCCTTCGGCACCGGCGGGGCAAGCCTCGGCATGATCCGGCGCAATATCAGGCGCGGCGGCAAGGCCGCGACACCGAAGGACGGTCCGGAATGAGGGCGCGGACCGGCCTCTTGCGCGTACCGTGCGATTTGCTCACGCGGACCGCTTCCATCTGATCCGGAAACGCTCTAAGGGTGCAGGGGCTTGAACCTTGTGTCCTGCTCTGCCAGAAACCGCGACAATACCGGCCATGATGGCTGGCCATATCTATCCAAGGGACGATCCATGAGCATGTTCGAACCGCTCGTTTTCTCCGGCGTACAGCCCACCGGAAATCTGCATCTCGGCAATTATCTCGGCGCCATCAAGCGCTGGGTCGCCCTGCAGGAAAACAATAATTGCATCTATTGCGTGGTCGACCAGCATGCGATCACGCAGGCAATGTCGGTGTGGGGCGGGCCAGCGGAACTCATGCGCAATACGCGCGAGGTGGCCGCGGCCTTCCTCGCCGCCGGCGTCGATCCGCAGAAGCACATCGTCTTCAACCAGAGCCGTGTGCGGCAGCATGCGGAGCTTGCCTGGGTGTTCAACTGCGTTGCCCGCATGGGCTGGCTGAGCCGGATGACCCAGTTCAAGGACAAGGCGGGCAAGGATCGCGAGAATGCCTCCGTTGGGCTTTTCACCTATCCCAACCTGATGGCCGCCGACATCCTGGTCTACCGCGCCACCCATGTGCCGGTGGGCGAAGACCAGAAGCAGCACCTGGAGCTGACCCGCGACATCGCGCAGAAATTCAACGTCGATTTCTCCGATCGCATCGCCGAACTCGGCCTTGGCATGGAGACGAAATCCGGTGACGAGACCATCTCCAGCTATTTCCCGCTCACGGAGCCGGTGATCGGCGGACCGGCGGCGCGGCTGATGAGCCTGCGCGACGGCACCAAGAAGATGTCGAAATCCGATCCATCAGATCTGTCGCGCATCAACCTCATCGACGATCCCGACACGATCTCGAAGAAGATCCGCAAGGCCAAGACCGATTCCGAACCACTGCCATCCGATGTAGAGGGCCTCGCCGCCCGCCCCGAGGCAGACAATCTCGTCGGCATCTATGCAGCCCTGACCGATACGGACAAGGAAAGCGTCCTGCGCGATTTCGGCGGCCAACAATTTTCCGTGTTCAAGCCCGCCCTCGCCGATCTCGCCGTGGCCAAACTCGGCCCGATCGCCAGCGAAATGCGCCGTATTTCCGCCGATCCCGGCTATGTCGACGCGGTCTTGAAGCAGGGCGGCGAACGTGCAAGCGTGCTGGCGGAGGCGACAATGCGCAATGTTCGCGATATTGTCGGCTTCCTGCAGGACTAAGCCCGGGATAAAGCCAAGGACAGGTCGAAACCATGGTATCCAGACGTCTCAGTCGCGAAGAGGGCCACAGGCGCAAATTCCTGGCCATCATTGACGAAACGCCCGAATGCGAGCGGGCGGTCGCCTATGCCGCGCGCAGAGCCAAGACGACGGGCGGCACGCTGTTGCTGCTGTTCGTCATCGATACGGCCGATTTCCAGGCCTTTCTCGGTGTCGAGCAGATCATGCGTGCCGAGGCACAGGAAACGGCGCATTCGACGCTCAGCAAGTTCGCGGCGAAGGTGCGCGAGGAAATCGGCATCGAATCCGAGCTCGTCGTGCGCGAGGGCGTCACCTCCGAGGAAATCCAGAAACAGATCGAGGAAGACCAGGACATCGCCATCCTCGTGCTGGCGGCGGGCTCCGGCAAGGAAGGCCCGGGACCACTGGTGCAATCGCTGGCCGGAAAGGACGGTTTTTCCATTCCCGTCACCGTCGTTCCCTACAATCTGTCAGACGAGGACATAGACGCGATCACCTGATCGCGTTTCATGCTAATCTTGACTTGAAGAGAATGGTTTAAAGGCCTATATCCGTCTTTGAATTATTCTAAACTAGATGCGAGACGCGCCATGTTTATCCAGACCGAAGCGACGCCCAATCCTGCGACCCTGAAATTCCTGCCAGGCAAAGTGGTTCTGGAAGAAGGCACCGCCGATTTCCGTGACGCGGCCAGCGCCAGCGAGACTTCGCCGCTCGCCGCCAAGATCTTCGCCGTCCCCGGCGTGACGGGCGTGTTCTTCGGATATGATTTTGTCACCGTCACCAAGACGGAAGGGCCGGAATGGCAGCACCTGAAGCCGGCGATCCTCGGCGCCATCATGGAGCATTTCATGTCCGGCGCGCCAGTCATGGCCAATGCCGCGGCAGCCGCTGCCAGCGCCCATGAGGGCGAGGATGGCGAGTTCTTCGACACGGCGGATACGGAAATCGTCGATACGATCAAGGAACTGCTCGAGACCCGCGTCCGCCCTGCGGTTGCGCAGGATGGCGGCGACATCACCTTCCGCGGCTATGAGAACGGCACCGTTTTCCTGCACATGCGCGGCGCGTGCTCCGGCTGCCCGTCTTCCACCGCGACGCTCAAGCACGGCATCCAGAACCTGCTGAAGCATTTCGTCCCGGAAGTGCAGCAGGTCGAAGCGATCTGATCGCGCCGATCCTCGAATGAAAAAAGGCCGCTTGTGCGGCCTTTTTCTTGTCAGTTCACCGCCCCCGGGCCGGGTATGGCGCCGGGCGGGCATTTGCCGAGGATAATCATCCCCAGCACCTCGTCCTCATTGACGTCGCCGACCTTGGCGGTGCCGACGACCTGGCCATTCTTCATGACAGCCACGCGATCCGCGAGGTGGAAGACATCGTGGATGTCGTGGCTGATGAGGAAGATGCCGAGCCCCTCGCTCTTCAGCTGCTTGATCAATTCGCCTACCTGCGCCGTCTCCTGCGGCCCGAGGGCTGCCGTCGGCTCATCCATGATCAGGATGCGCGCATTGAACAGGATCGCCCGCGCAATGGCCACCGATTGCCTCTGGCCGCCGGAGAGCGCCTTCACCGGGTCCTTGAAACGCTGGAACCGCGGGTTGAGCCGGCCCATCACCTCACGCGCGCTGTGCTCCATGGCGACGTCGTCGAGCGTGCCCCAGGGGGTCATCAGCTCGCGGCCGAGATAGAGATTGGCGGCGGTATCGACATTGTCTGCCAGCGCCAGCGTCTGGTAGATCGTTTCGATGCCATAGGCCTTCGCATCGCGCGGATTGCTGATCGACGCTTCCTCGCCATTGACGCGTATTGTGCCGCTGTCGCGCTTGTATGCACCCGACAATATCTTGATGAGGGTCGATTTTCCCGCGCCGTTATGGCCGAGAAGGGCAACGACCTCGCCGGGATAGAGATCCACCGAAGCGCCGTCCACGGCCCGGATGCCGCCAAACGCGATGGAGATGTTTTCCATCTCGATGAGAGCTGTTTGCGTATCTGCCATGTCTATTTCTCCCTCAAGCCGTGCGGCGCCGATAGATCGTGTCGAGCCAGACGGCGATGACGAGCACCACGCCGACGACAATGTTCTGCAGCGGCGTATCGAGGCCGAGAAGCACCATGCCGGAGCTCAGCGACTGCATGAGCAGCGCACCGATCATGGCCCCGGCGATCGTGCCGACACCACCGGCCAGCGATGTTCCGCCGATGACGGCAGCGGCGATCGTCAGCAATTCGTCGAGTGTTCCCTGCGCATTGGTGGCCGCATTGAGCCGGGCCGTCGAAACGGCGCTGGCGATGGCGCAGAGCACGCCCATGATGATGAATATCTTCATCGTGACCCAGCGGGTATTGATGCCTGCGAGGTCGGCCGCCTCCGGATTGCCGCCCATCGCGAAGACATAGCGGCCGAAGCGTGTGCGGGTCGTGACGAACGTCATCACCAGGCCGGTCGCCACCGCTATCAGGACCGGCACGGCGATACCGTGCGAGATGAAGATTCCCCCTTCGGGGATGGTGATATTGTTGGCCTCCGCATAGCGGCGGACGATGCCGATCGGCCAGTAATAGGCATTGGCGAGCGCCACCGCGCCGAGAACGAGGCCACAGCCGATGGCGGTCATCAGCGTCTCGGCCCAGATGGGGCGGCGCGGGAAGTTGAAGCGCTTGCGCTGGCGGCGGCTGTTGAGGACCATGACGACGATCGCAACGCAGGCGATGACCGCAACCACCCAGCTCCATGTGGACCCGATCGAACCATCCGGCCCGCCGCCCATGAGGCGGAAGGTGGAATCCATCGGCGCGACCGTCCGGCCGGACGTGACCCACCATGCGGCGCCGCGCCAGACAAGGAGGCCGCCGAGCGTCACGATGAAAGCGGGAACGCCGAGAAAGGCAATGACGAAGCCCTGGAACGCGCCGATGAAGCCACCGGCGACGATGCCGACGCCCAGCGCGATGAGCCAGGTGGCAGGATGTTCGAAACCGATGAGCTTCGGCAGGATTTCCACCTGCGCGACACCCATGATCATGCCGACGAAACCGAGGATCGAGCCGACCGACAGATCGATATTGCGGGTGACGATGATGAGCACCATGCCGGTCGCCATGATGGCCACGGAGGAAGTCTGCACCGACAGGTTCCACAGGTTGCGGGGCGTCAGGAACTGCCCGCCCGACAGGAACTGGAAGGCCAGCCAGATGATGACCAGCGCACCGATCATGCCGAGAAGGCGTGTGTCGAGCTCGGTCGCCTTGAAGAAGCGGGCAACAGCGCCGAGTTCGGAAGCGCGCGCACGGTCCACGCCAAGAGACGAATCGGTCATTGGGTTCTCCCCGGGGTCTTGTTCGTTAAACGCCGCTGGCCCAAGGGACCAGCGGCGCATGATGTTCGGCGATCTTGTCTTATTTGCAAGCGGCGACGGTATCCGGCTTCACGCCCTGGCACACCACATCCTTGCCGACCCAGCCGGCATCGATGACGACATTGAGATTGTCCTTGGTGACCGGTACGGGCGTGAGGAATACGGCATTGACCTCGACCTTGTTGGCGCCGCCCGCGAACTTCTGGACGTTCGGAATCTCTTCCATCTTCTTGCCATCGGCAAGGGCGGAAGCAATGCCCGCGGCCTGCGTACCGAGTTCACGCGAGTCCTTCCAGATCGTGACGGTCTGCGTGCCGAGCGCAACGCGGTTCAGCGCCGCGAAATCGGCATCCTGTCCGGAAACCGGTACGGAACCGGCCAGGCCCTGGGCCTGCAGCGCGGCGATGGCGCCGCCGGCAGTACCGTCATTGGCCGCAACGACAGCATCGATCTTGTTGTCATTGGCGGTCAGGAACTGCTCCATGTTCTTCTGGGCATTGGCAGGAAGCCAGCCATCCGTATAGGCCTCGCCGGCATTCTTGATCTTGCCGGAGTCGATTGCCTCCTTCAGGACCTCCTGCGCGCCCGAAAACAGGAAATCCGCGTTCGGATCGGCCGAGCTGCCCTTGATGAAGGCATAATTACCCTCGGGCTTCACGGCGAATACGGCGCGGGCCTGCATGCGGCCGACTTCCTTGTTGTCGAAGGTGATGTAGAACGCGTCCTTGTTCTCGATCAGGCGATCATAGCCGACGACCGGAATGCCTTCGGCGACAGCTTTCTCGACTGCCGGCCCGATGGCGCTCGAATCCTGCGCGAGGATGATGAGGGCATTGGCGCCCTGCGAGATCAGGCTTTCCACATCGGTCAATTGCTTGGATGCGGAAGATTGCGCATCAGCGGAGATGTACTTGTCGCCATTGGCCTCGAGCGCCTTCTTGATGGCTGCTTCGTCGGTCTTCCAACGCTCTTCCTGGAAATTCGACCAGGATACGCCGATCACCTTGTCCTTGGCCAACACAGGCGCTGAAAACGAGGCAGCGAGTATCGCCGCTCCCGCCACTGCGGTTGCAAATTTCTTCATGTAACCCTCCCAGGTGCACGTGGCACGTTGACCCTGCGCGGCGCCTTTTGCCTCCGGCTTCCGCATCAAACCTCTTTATTTCGAGGCTCGAAAAAAATAGTGACTTAAAACGAATTCCGTGTCAACTTGCATTTTGGAAACGTAACCTATTGCAATGCAACAATAATTTTTGCGATGCACAAAAAAGATTTCGGGAGGAGGTCGATTTGTTGCTGGAGGAGATCGCACGGCCGGACGATGTAAGGCGCCAGAACAGGCGCCTCGTGCTGAGCTCTTTGCGGCAACATGGTTCGGCATCGCGGACAGACATCGCCGCGCGTACCGGGCTCAGCCCTTCGACGGTTTCGGCCATCACGACGGCGCTGATTTCGGAAGGCATCATCGGGCACAATCCCGATGGCGATCCGGCCGCCAACCGGCGTGGCCGGCCACAGATCGCGCTTTCGTTGAACTCAGGCGCGGCGACCGTGGCGACGATCGAACTCGCGCTCAACCTCGTCCATGTCGTGCTCTTCGACTATCGCGGCGACGTGATCGGCGAGGAGCACCGGCGTACACCGACGCTCGATGCGACGACGCTGGACCTGACGCGCATGATGTGCGCCATGCTGGACCGGCTGCTGGAGGCGAGGCCGGCCGATGCGGGACCGCTGCTGCACATTTCCATGGGGGTACAGGGCGTCACCGATGCGGGGAGCTCTTCCATGCTGTGGTCGCCGATCACGCCGGACGGCAATATCGGCTTTGGCGACGCGCTCAGCAAACGGTATGGCGTGGCGGTCTCCGTCGCCAATGATTGCAGCATGATCGCCGAGGCGCTGCGCTGGACCGATCCGGGGCATTATACGGAAGATTTCGCCGCGATCCTGCTTTCCCACGGCATCGGCATGGGACTCTATCTCAAGGGCAAGCCGTTTCTCGGCGCCTATTCCTCCGCGGCGGAATTCGGCCACATGCTGCACGCACCGAAAGGTGCCCTGTGCCGTTGTGGCCGGCGTGGCTGCATCGAGGCCTATGCCAGCGACTACGCCATATTGCGGCGCGTTTCGGGGCAAGGCGAAGATGCCCTGCCCGCGCCCGATGTCGAGCCTGCCGCCTTCTACATGGTGGCCGAACGGGCAAGGCTTGCCGAGGGCAGCGAGCGGGAGGCCTTCCGCAAGGCAGGACAGGCCATCGGCTCGGGCCTGCGCAGCCTGTTTTCCCTCATCGATCCAGTGCCCGTCGCCCTCGTCGGTCCGGGCGCGGGCGTCTTCGACCTGATCGAAGAGGAACTTCGTGCGGTCGTTTCCGACACGTCCGGGTGGGGTGCCGGGCACGATCTCACCATCCGCTGCTATCCGGATGAACATCCGCTCATCCTGCAGGGCTGCATGATGACATCCCTGCTACATCTCGATACCCATCATTTCGCGCCGGGAGAAGCGCCCGTCAGGCGGGACATTCCAGCGTAATATCAGGAGGATTTCATGTATCTCGGGCTTGATCTGGGCACGTCGGGCGTCAAGGCGCTGCTCATCGACGCCAACCAGGCAATCATCGGTTCCGGCAATGGCTCGCTGGACGTCTCCCGCCCCCATTCCGGCTGGTCGGAACAGGATCCGGCCGAATGGATCCGGGCTGTCGAGGACGCGCTGGATGCGCTGAAGCGCGACCATCCGCGCGAGCTGGCCGCCGTGAAGGGCATCGGCCTTTCGGGTCAGATGCACGGCGCGACGCTTCTGGACGAGAGCGACAACGTGCTTCGTCCCTGCATGTTGTGGAACGATACGCGCAGCCATGTCGAAGCGGCGGAACTCGACGGCGATCCGCGCTTCCGCGAGCTGACCGGCAACATCGTCTTTCCGGGCTTCACGGCGCCGAAGGTTGCCTGGGTGCGGCGGCACGAGGCGGAGCTGTTCGCCAGGCTGCGTCGCGTGCTCCTGCCGAAAGATTATCTGCGGTTGTGGCTGACCGGCGAATATGCATCCGACATGTCCGATGCTTCCGGCACCTCATGGCTGAACGTACGCGAACGGGCATGGTCGGCTGAGCTGCTCGAAGCCACGGAACTCGGACTCGATGCCATGCCATCCCTCGTCGAGGGCACCGAGGTTTCGGGGACGCTCAAGCCAGAACTTGCGGCGCGCTGGGGCATGGGCAGGAATGTCGTGGTTGCCGGCGGCGCCGGCGACAATGCGGCCTCGGCCTGCGGCATGGGGACCGTCGGCGAGGGCCATGCCTTCGTTTCGCTCGGCACGTCCGGCGTCCTCTTTGCGGCCAATCGCGCCTATCTTCCCAATCCCGAAAGTGCCGTCCATGCCTTCTGTCACGCGCTGCCGGCCACATGGCACCAGATGGGCGTCATCCTTTCGGCCACCGATGCCCTCAACTGGTATGCGGGGATCACCTCCTGCAAGCCGGCGGAGCTGACGGAAGAGCTTGGCGCGGCCTTGCGCGAGCCGTCGCGCGTGAGGTTCCTCCCCTATCTCTCCGGCGAGCGCACGCCGCTGAACGATTCCAGCATCAGGGGCTCGTTCCATGGCCTCGAACATGCCAGCGACCGCGCGGCGCTGACCCAGGCGGTGCTCGAAGGCGTTGCCTTCGCCTTCCGCGACTGCCTTCAGGCGCTCGCCGCTGCCGGCACGAAGCTCGATCGCGTGACTGCCGTCGGCGGCGGCTCGCGGTCGCAATACTGGCTCAAGACCATAGCGACGGCCCTCGGCCTGCCGGTCGACGTGCCGGCGGACGGGGATTTCGGCGCAGCCTTCGGCGCAGCCCGCCTCGGCCTGATCGCCGCGGAGAATGCCGAGCCCATGGAAATCTGCAGCGCACCCGCCATCGAAGCAACGATCGAGCCGGATCTTGCACTGAAACCGGCCTTCGATGCCGCCTATCAACATTATCACGCCCTATATCCAGCACTAAAAGGAGTTCAATCATGAGCAGCGGATTTTTCGGTGATGTCACCCCGGTTAAATACGAGGGACCGGACAGCACCAATCCACTAGCCTACCGTTTCTACAATCCGGACGAGATCGTTCTCGGCAAGCGTCTTGAAGACCATCTCCGCTTTGCGGTTGCCTATTGGCATTCCTTCGTCTGGCCGGGCGGCGATCCCTTCGGCGGGCAGACGTTCGAGCGGCCATGGTTCAACGAGACCATGGATGGCGCGAAGCTCAAGGCCGATGTGGCCTTCGAGATGTTCAGCCTTCTCGGCGCGCCCTATTTCTGCTTTCACGATGCCGATGTTCGCCCCGAGGGCGAGACGATTGCCGAAAGCAATAAGCGCCTGCATGAAATCGCCGATTATTTCGCGGCCAAGATGGAAAAGACCGGCACGAAACTGCTCTGGGGAACAGCGAACCTGTTCTCCAACCGGCGCTACATGGCGGGTGCAGCGACGAATCCCGATCCGGATGTCTTCGCCTACTCCGCAGCGACGGTCAAAACCTGCATGGACGTCACGCAGAAGCTGAACGGCGAGAACTATGTGCTGTGGGGCGGCCGCGAGGGCTACGAGACCCTGCTCAACACCGACATGAAGCGCGAGCTCGACCAGATGGGCCGCTTCCTCAGCCTCGTGGTCGATTACAAGCACAAGATCGGCTTCAAGGGCACCATCCTGATCGAGCCGAAGCCGCAGGAGCCGACCAAGCATCAATATGATTATGATGCAGCCACCGTCTACGGCTTCCTCAAGCGGTTCGGCCTCGAAAACGAGGTGAAGCTCAACCTCGAACAGGGCCACGCCATCCTTGCCGGCCACTCCTTCGAGCATGAGCTTGCCACGGCGGCTGCATTGGGCGTCTTCGGTTCGATCGACATGAACCGCAACGACTACCAGTCCGGCTGGGACACGGACCAGTTCCCGAACAATGTTCCGGAAGTCGCCCTCGCCTATTACGAGATATTGAAGGCGGGCGGCTTTACCACCGGCGGCACCAATTTCGACTCCAAGCTTCGCCGGCAGTCGCTCGACCCGCAGGACCTGCTGATCGCCCATATTGGCGGCATGGACACTTGCGCGCGCGGCCTGAAGGCAGCGGCGGCGATGTTCGAGGACAAGGTCCTTTCCGGCTTCGTCGAAGACCGCTATGCCGGCTGGTCCAAGCCCGAGGCACAGGCGATGCTTTCCGGCAAATTGTCGCTCGAGGAAATCGCCGCCAAGGTGGAAAGCAGCAATCTCCAGCCGAAGCCCAAATCCGGCCGCCAGGAATATCTGGAGAATATCGCCAACCGCTACGTCTGACGCTGGCGTTCGGATCGACGTGAATCCAAAGCGGGCGGCAAGAAGGGCCGGGACATGGTTCCGGTGCTTCTGTCGCCCGCTTCTTTATCAGGCACGATGTCGCATTTTCCGTGCCAGCGATGCCCGCAGGGCTCAGACGTGCTGGCCGCCATTGATGTGGATTTCGGAGCCCGTGACATAGGACGAGGCTTCGCTGCAGAGGAAATAGATCGTCTCCGCCACTTCCGCCGTCTTGCCGAGGCGGCGCAGCGGCAGATGCTCCACCAGCTTGTCCGTACCCGGCGATAGAATGGCGGTGTCGATCTCGCCCGGTGCAATCGCATTGACGCGAATGCCGTGCGGTCCGAAATCCGATGCCATCTCGCGTGTCAGCGAGGCCAGCGCTGCCTTGGACGTCGCATAGGCCGTACCGGCGAAGGGATGCACCCGGCTGCCGGCGATCGACGTCACGTTCACCACCGATCCCTTGGCTGCTTCGAGCTCCGCGAAAAGCCCGCGAGCCAGCATGATGGGTGCGAAGAAATTGACGCGGAAGACGTTCATCCACGTGTCCATCGGCGTCGCGATCGAATCGAGACGCTCGCCCTTGCCATTCTTCGGGGAGATACCGGCATTGTTGACCAGCGCATTCAGGCGCCCGCCCTCGCTCGCCAGCCGCTGCCTTATCTCCGCCACCGCATGTTCGACATCGACAGGATCGGCAAGATCGACCTTGATGTGATCTTCCGGCCCTGCCGGCCATGGGCAATTATCGGCGAAACCCTGGCGCGAACAGGTAATGACGCGCCATCCGGCTTGGGAAAAACGTTTGACTGTGGCATGGCCGATGCCACGGCTTGCGCCGGTCAGAACGAGGACTTTGCGAGGTTGATCAGCGGTCATGATTTAGGTCTCCGTCCCAGCCATAGACGAAAGCATCAGGAATATCGAGGCATAAGTTTTCGCGCTCATTGATCAAGGAAGGCGAAGGCAATAAGTTGACCGCCGCAGAAGAGGGGGAGCAAGCATGAACGGTTATGTCCTGGCCATCGATCAGGGAACGACTTCGACCCGAGCGATCATTTTCGACAAGAATCGCAAGGTCGTGGGCACGAGCCAGCGCGAGTTCCAGCAGATCTATCCACAGTCGGGCTGGGTGGAACATGATCCGGAAGAAATCTGGCAATCCGTGGTGGGCACGTGCCAGATCGCCATCGACAACGCCAGGATCGAGGCCGGCGAAGTGGCTGCCATCGGCATCACCAATCAGCGCGAAACCGTTATCGTCTGGGACAAGGCCACCGGCCGCCCCGTGCACAATGCCATCGTCTGGCAGGACCGGCGCACGGCGGCCACATGCCAGAAACTGAAGAAGCAGGGACTGGAAAAACGCTTTACCCGGAAGACCGGCCTGTTGCTCGACCCGTATTTCTCCGGAACCAAGCTTGCCTGGATCCTCGACAAGGTTCCGGGTGCACGCAAGCGCGCGGCAAATGGCGAACTGCTGTTCGGAACAATCGACAGCTTCCTCATCTGGCGACTGACCGAGGGAAAGGTGCATGCCACCGACGCCACAAATGCCTCGCGCACGCTGCTGTTCAACATCGCCAGGAACGAGTGGGACGACGAACTCCTGGATATCCTGCGGATACCGCGCGCCATGCTCCCCGAGGTCAAGGATTGCGCCGCCAATTACGGTTCCGCCGCCGCCTCGCTATTCGGCGCCGCCATACCCATTCTCGGCGTCGCCGGCGACCAGCATGCGGCAACCATCGGCCAGGCCTGTTTCGAGCCGGGCATGTTCAAATCGACCTATGGAACCGGCTGCTTCGCCGTCCTGAACACCGGGAGCGACATGGTCCTGTCGAAGAACCGGCTGCTGACGACCATTGCCTACCGCCTGAACGGCAAGACCACCTACGCCCTGGAAGGCTCGATCTTCATCGCCGGCGCTGCCGTGCAATGGCTGCGCGACGGCCTGAAGATCATCGGCTCGGCGCCTGAGACCGGCAAGCTTGCCGACCAGGCCGACCCGAGCCAGGAAGTCTATCTCGTACCCGCCTTCGTCGGCCTCGGAGCGCCCCATTGGGACGCCGAAGCGCGCGGCGCCATCTACGGGCTGACCCGCAATTCCGGTCCGGCGGAATTTGCCCGCGCGGCGCTCGAAGCGGTCTCCTACCAGACCCGCGATCTCCTGGACGCAATGCGCAAGGACTGGAAATCGGCGGATGCCAAGACCGTGCTGCGCGTCGATGGCGGCATGGTGGCATCCGACTGGACCATGCAGCGGCTGGCCGACATACTCGACGCGCCGGTCGATCGCCCCACAATATTGGAGACGACGGCACTCGGCGCGGCATGGCTGGCGGGATCAAAGGCAGGCATCTGGCCGAACCGGCGGGAATTCGCCAAGACCTGGGAGCGCGACACGCGCTTCACGCCAAAGATGGACGAGAAGACCCGCAAGAGGAAGATCGCCGGCTGGAAGGCAGCCGTTCGCCGCACATTGACGAGTTGAGGCAACGGCAGTTGCCGGGCGGCTTCAATTGCCCATGATCAGGTCGAACAGCGTGGTCTTCCCGCGCTTCTGTCCGGAACCGCCTACGTCGCCAGGCGGCACCGGACGGGTCGACCCCGTCTGGCCGGTGATATCGACCGGCGGCATCGGCGCACCGCCGTCGAGCTGGGCCGAAGGCGCGCCGCCATCCGCGCCGGAGGCCGGCAAGATGTCGTTGCCATCCTCGACCTGCTCGTTGAGCCGATAATTGCCGGGCAATGCGGCAACGGGCACGCCCTTATGGGCCGCGACCATGAAATCCTTCCAGGCGATCGCCGGCAGGGAACCGCCGGTCAGCTTGGTCGGCTTGCCATTGTCATTGCCGAACCAGACGCCGGTCGTCAGGTTCGACGTATAGCCCACGAACCAGGCGTCGCGGAAATTCTGGCTGGTGCCGGTCTTGCCGGCCGCCGGCCAGCCGAACCTGGCCCTGGTCGCCGTGCCGCGCTCGATCGTCTGGCTGAGCATCGCATTCATCATGCCGACATTGCGCGCCTCGATGACGCGGCTCGGCGCTGGCGCCTTGTACTCATAGAGCAGCTTGCCGCCCGTCGTCCTGACCCGCCGGATGATATGGATCGGCGCCTTGTAGCCGCCATTGGCGAAGGGAACGAAGGAATCCGTCAGTTCCAGCAAGGTCACCTCCGAAGTGCCGAGGGCGAGCGAGGCGTTGGAGGTGAGGTCCGATTCGATGCCCAGCCGGTGGGCGGTGGAAACTACCGTTGCCGGGCCGACCTCCATCACCAGCTGCGCCGAGACCGAGTTGAGCGACCGCGCCAGCGCCTCGGCAAGCGTGACCTTGCCGTAATATTTGCCGTTATAGTTTCCCGGCGTCCACTTGCCGATGCGGATCGGAGCGTCATTGCGCACGGAATCCGGTGTGAAGCCCGCTTCGAGCGCCGAGAGATAGACGAAGGGCTTGAAGGTCGAGCCTGGTTGGCGGCGCGCCTCGCTGGCACGGTCGAACTGGCTGTTGGCATAATCATAGCCGCCGACGAGCGCGCGGACGGCGCCGGTGCCGTCGATGGAGACCAGCGCGCCCTGCGACACCTTCAGCTTGTCGCCATTCTCGCTGATCAGATCGCGGATCGAGGCTTCGCCGAGCTTCTGCAGCCCGAGATCGACCGTCGTATCCACCACGACGTCGGACCGAACCTCGCCGATGAGCTCGGGCAATTCCTCCATGACGCGATCCGCCACATATTGCTCCGATCCGGTCCAGTAGGACGAGACGCGCGAGGCGGGCTGCTTCATCGCGAAGGTCAGCTCCTTGTCGCCGATCACGCCCTGCTCGCGCATGGCGGCAAGCACAAGCTGCGACCGCTCGCGGGCCGCCTTCGGATCGCGTGCCGGAGAGAGACGCGACGGCGCCTTGAGAAGTCCGGCAAGCAGCGCTGCCTCGGGCAGGGTGACTTCCTTGGCCGACTTGTTGAAATAACGCCGCGAGGCTGCGGCGACACCGTATGATCCGGAACCGAGATAGACCCGGTTCAGATACATTTCGAGTATCTGCTTCTTCGTATATTTCTGCTCGAGCCAGAGCGCGAGGAGCACTTCCTGCACCTTGCGCTCGATGGTGCGGTCCGGCGTCAGGAACAGGTTCTTGGCGAGCTGCTGCGTGATGGTGGAGCCGCCCTGGACGAGACGCCCGGACATGACATTTGTCACCATGGCGCGGGCAAAGCCGATGGGATCGACGCCGAAATGCGAGAAGAACCGGCGGTCCTCGATGGCCACCACGGCTTCAGGAATGTAGGGCGACATTTCGGTCAAATCGATCGCCTCGCCGCCGGAAGCCCCCCGATTCGCGATGAGATCGCCCTCCACCGATACGATCTTCACATTGGGCGGGCGGTCGGGAATGCTCCAGCTCGTCGTTTGCGGCATCTTGGCGGCGAAGTAGATGACGGTCCCCGCCATCGCGATGCCGCCCCAGAGGCAGAGAACCAGCGACCAGTATACCGCACGGCGCAGCGCCGAGACGAGCCCGCCGCCGCTCTTGCGGCGCGTTGCGCGGCTCCGCCTGGTCTTGGGCGATTTGCGTGCTGCCGTCTTGCGTTTTGCCAGCGGTCTGTCCTCCGGATCGGCACGCAGATCATCGCCGGACCGACGCCCGGAGCCGAAGGACGGTTCGATGCGCTGCCTGCCTCTGTCGCGTGGTGCCATTAGGGCCGTAACCTCAATCAATCAAAGGGCGTGATGAGACACTGCCCACGCGTTGCAGAGTAATTGCGGCAATTTAAGGGGCCGTTAAATTTCGCGCAGGTCTTCATCATCAACGCGCCAGCGTGCCTGCCGGCGGCGCCCGCATCTGCCATGGGCCCTTCAAACCGGGGGCGAAAGGCTCTACGATAGGGGCTTCTCGTCAAGCTGAACCCGTGGAGCGGCATATGCGACTCATCGTTCTTGCATCCCTGGCCTTGCTGGTGACCGGCTGCGGCGGCGGCGCCTTCCAGCGACTCAATCCGAACCATCCGAACGAGGCGCAATACCGCCTTGGCGGCTGTCAGCTGCGGGGGCACGGCGTGTGCAAGGACATGCAGGAATTCGAGGGTCCGGCCACGCCTGCGCAATAGCAAAAGAATATTCTTGGCAAGCCCTTGATAATTGGTCCTCCGAGGTCTACTTTTACTCTTGCGTAACGAACGGTTCTCCTCCCATTTTTCGTTCGTTGCGTGTTCCCCTCTGGACGCTATTGCGTTCACAATTCGCCGGGCATATTGCCCGGCTTTTTTGTGGCCAGCACCAAGCCGCGATGTTCCCTGTCAGCCGGGGAGCCATCCCGCGGACCATCACCCGTTTTTTACTTTCCAGGAATAGAATTGCATGGGATGAGGGCAATGGGGTCGGGGGAAGTCATGAGCAGCGTGGAAAAGTCCAGGGTCGGCTGGGTGGATATCGCCAAGGGGCTGTGCATCATCTTCGTGGTGATGATGCATTCCGTACTCGGTGTCGAGGCGGAAGCGGGCGCGACCGGATGGATGCACGCGGTCGTCGCATTCGCCCAACCCTTCCGCATGCCGGACTTTTTCCTGATCTCGGGACTCTTCCTCGGCATTGTCATCGACCGGCCGTGGATCCGCTATATTGATCGCAAGGTCGTGCATTTCGCCTATTTCTACGTGCTGTGGCTCACCATCCAGTTCGTGTTCAAGGCGCCCGCCATTGCCGCCGAAACCGGCATTGCGGGCGTGATCGGCGCCTATGCCTTGGCCTTCATCCAGCCATTCGGCACATTATGGTTCATCTATCTGCTGCCGGTGTTCTTCCTCGTCACCCGCATGCTGAAGAATATGAACCCCTGGCTCGTGCTCGTCGCAGCCGCCATTCTCGAAACGCTGCCGGTTCATACCGGCTGGCTCGTCATCGATGAGTTCTGCAGCCGCTTCGTCTATTTCTATGCGGGCTATGCCCTTGCCCCCCTCATCTTCCGGCTGGCGGAACGGCTGAGCGCACATCGTCTCGTTGCGCTCGCCATTCTGCTTGCATGGGCCCTGATCAATGCCTGGCTGGTCTTCACCCCCGCGCCGCCATCCCTGGCCGCTTTCATCCCGCCGGAAAGTTATGTTTCAGGCGGGCTCGGCGGTTGGGCGACCGTTCCGGTGATCTCGCTCGCCGCCGGAGGCGCCGGTGCGCTCGCGATCGTCTCGATATCCTCGCTGCTGGCCTCGGCCAGGCGCAGCAGTATCGTCCGGGCGCTGGAATGGCTCGGGGCGCATTCGATCGTGATCTACCTTGCCTTCTTCCTGCCGATGGCTGTGGCGCGCACCATCCTGCTCAAGACCGGCATCATCGCCGATATCGGCACGATCTCGCTGCTGACGCTCATCTGCGGCGTGCTCGGCCCGGTCGTGCTGTTCGGGCTGATCCAGCTCACAGGCTACGGACGGTTTCTTTTCAACCGGCCGGAATGGGCGAAGATCGAGCGTCCGCGCGGCAGTGGAGAGCTTTCCGCCACCGCGCCTTAGGCACCACCGCGCCCTGGATCAGCTATGGGCGAATATATCCTGTTCGTCCCAGCCCATGAGGTCGAGCCGCGAGCGCGTCGGGAGAAATTCGAAACAGGCGGCAGCTTCCTGCGCCCGCCCGTCGCGTTCCAGCCGCTCCTGCAGGATCGTGCGCAGCCGGTGGAGATAGAGCACGTCCGAAGCGGCATATTCGAGCTGAGCCTGCGACAGATGCGGCGCCGCCCAGTCCGAGGATTGCTGCTGCTTGGACAGGTTGATCTCGAGCAGTTCGCTGCACAATTCCTTCAGGCCATGCCGGTCCGTATAGGTTCTGACCAGCCGCGACGCGATCTTGGTGCAGAACACCGGCCGCGGCATCACGCCGAACGTGTGGAACAGCACGGCAAGATCGAACCTGCCGAAGTGGAAAATCTTGGTGATGCCGTCATTGCCAAGCAGCCTGACGAGGTTCGGCGCGGCGATCTGGCCCTTGTCGATCTGGATGACATCGGCCGTCCCATCGCCGGGCGAAATCTGCACCACGCAGAGCCGGTCGCGATGTGGATTGAGCCCCAGCGTCTCCGTGTCGATGGCGACGGCATCGACCTGGTAATTGTCGAGATTGGGTAGATCATTGCGGTGAAAGCGAATTGTCATGGTCGGTTCCGATTATTTGGCGAGCGCATCGAGGATGCGTGCCCAGGAGCGTTGCCCCTTGTGGAAGGAGTTCAGCTCATATTTCTCGTTGGGCGAATGAATGCGATCGTCCTCCAGGCCGAAGCCGACCAGCAGGGATTCCATGCCGAGCATGTTCTGGAAATCGCCGACGATCGGGATCGACCCGCCCATGGCGATCAGGACAGCGGGCTTCGGCCATTCGTCGCTGAGGGCATCCTTGGCCTTGGCGAGTAGCGGCGAGTCATAGGAGAGCTGGATCGCTGGCGAACCGCCATGTTCGTGGAATTCCACCGAGCAATCGGCGGGGATGCGCTCACGCACGAAGGCGCGGAACGCTTCGCGGATCTTCGCCGGGTCCTGCTTGTGGACGAGGCGGAACGAGACCTTGGCCGAGGCTTGCGCGGCGATCACCGTCTTGAAGCCCTCGCCCGTATAGCCGCCGGTGATGCCGTTGAACTCGGCCGTCGGCCTTGCCCATGTCAGCTCGAGGACGGAGCGGCCCTTCTCGCCCGAAGGTTCCGACAGGCCGATGGGGCCGAGGAAGCTCTCGGCGGTCCTGCCAAGCCCTTCCCACATCTGCAGGATCTGCGTCGGCGTTTCCTCAACGCCCTCATAGAAGCCCGGAATGGTGACGCGGCCGTTCTCGTCATGGATGTCCGCGAGCACCCTGGCCAGGATACGGATCGGATTGGCGGCTGCGCCGCCGAAGAAGCCGGAATGCAGGTCGCGATCGGCGGCCTTGACGACGATCTCCTCGCCGACCAGCCCGCGCAGGCCGACCGAGATCGCCGGCGTCTGCGGGTCCCACATGCCGGTATCGCAAACGAGAGCGAAATCCGCCTTCAATTCATCCTTGTGTGCTTCGAGAAAGGGCTTCAGCGATGGTGAGCCGGATTCTTCCTCGCCCTCGAAAAGCAGCGTCACCCGCACCGGCAGCTTGCCATGCACCGCCTTGTAGGCGCGGCAGGCTTCGACGAACGTCATCAACTGTCCCTTGTCGTCGGAGGTGCCGCGGCCGGTCAGAACCTTGCGGCCATTGCCGAGGTCCTTGACGGCGGGCGCGAACGGATCGTTCTCCCAGAGTTCGAGCGGATCGACCGGCTGGACGTCATAATGACCGTAGAACAGCACATGCGGCGCGGAAGCATCCGGACCGTCATGATGCGCGACGACCATGGGATGGCCCGGCGTGTCGCGCAGGCTCGCATCGAAGCCGATGGTCTTGAGGTCTGCCACCAGCCATTCGGCTGCCTTCCGGCAATCCGGCTTGAAGGCGGGATCGGTAGAAATCGACTTGATCCTCAGGAGATCGAATAGCCGCTCAAGGCTCTTGTCGAGATTGGAGTCGAGCGCATCGAGGACGGGGGCGAGTTCAGACATGGGATTTCCTGAATGTTGGGCGAGACTATGAGGGAGCTCTTCTTAGCCCATTTTGCCGGCAGTGGCACAAAAAAATGGGACGACCTGCCGCCACAAAAGAAATGGCCGCCGTGGCGGGGGGACCACAGGCGACCAGATCACTACACTCATTACAACCAGCCCTGGAGAGGGGGGATGGGGGTGGTTGCAGACCGGAAACAAGGCGGGGGACGAGCCTTGCAGACCGGACATCGATCTAACGTCGACAGCCTGGATTTGGGGGAGCAACCGTGGCAATTCAAGGGCGAAAAAGATTACATCTTTGTAACAAAGCCGTGACCATATGGCGCCGCACCGATGCGCTGGCGAATGGCCTGGCGCGAATGTCAGCAGCCTGTGAAACAACGCGGCATGGCATTTCCTTTTTGCAGGTCATCCTTTAATCCTATCGCTCATGAACAAAGGCGATCATCTGTTTCTAGTCGATGGCTCCGGATATATTTTCCGGGCCTATCACGCACTCCCCCCGCTCACCCGTAAATCCGATGGCCTGCCGGTCGGCGCCGTCTCGGGTTTCTGCAACATGTTGTGGAAGCTCCTGCGTGAGGCGCGCGATACGTCCGTGCGTGATACGCCGACGCATTTCGCCGTCATCTTCGACTATTCCTCCACCACGTTCCGCAAGGAGATCTATGCGGATTACAAGGCGAACCGTTCTGCCCCGCCGGAAGATCTCGTTCCGCAATTCGGTCTGATCCGGCAGGCGACGAAGGCCTTCAACCTCCCCTGCATCGAGAAGGAAGGCTATGAGGCGGACGATCTCATCGCCACCTATGCCCGCATGGCCGAGCAAGCCGGGGCGGAAGTGACCATCATTTCTTCCGACAAGGACCTCATGCAGCTCGTGACGCCGCTGGTGTCGATGTATGACAGCATGAAGGACAAGCAGATCGGTATTCCGGACGTCGTCGAAAAATGGGGCGTGCCGCCGGAAAAGATGATCGACCTGCAGGCATTGACCGGCGATTCCACCGACAATGTGCCCGGCATTCCCGGCATCGGGCCGAAGACCGCGGCGCAATTGCTGGAGGAATTCGGCGATCTCGACACATTGCTGGCGCGCGCATCCGAGATCAAGCAGCAGAAGCGGCGCGAAAACATAATTCAATATGCCGAACAGGCGCGGATATCGCGCCAGCTCGTGACCTTGAAGACCGATACGCCCATCGATGTCGGGCTCGACGAGTTTCGGCTCGAGCCGCAGAACGGCCCCAAGCTGATCGCCTTCCTGAAAGCGATGGAATTCAATTCGCTGACCCGGCGGGCAGCTGAAGCCACGGGCGTCGATGCCGGCGCCGTCGATCCGGTCGACGTCAAGGTCGTCGCCGTTGCCGAAGCACGCGGGCCGGACCTCGATGCGATCGAGGCAGCCGAGAGCACCGGCGCCGAAGAGGCGGTGAAGCCGTCCAACCTCAACGCGGTCTTTACTCCGGCCGAACTCGTCAAGGCGCGCACGGACGAGTCGCTAGGCGCGCGGATCGACCGCAGCACCTATACGACCATCCGCGATGTCGCGAGCCTTGAAATCTGGATCGACGAGGCGATGGCTTCCGGGCTGCTGGCCTTCGACACCGAAACGAGTTCCTCGGACCCCATGCAGGCGGATGTCGTCGGCATATCCCTGGCAACGCGGCCGGGACGCGCCGCCTATATTCCCATCGGGCACAAGAGCCGCGACGGCGATCTCCTCGGCGGCGGCCTGCTCGAGCACCAGATACCGGAGAAGGACGTCTTCAGCCGGTTGAAGCCGCTGCTGGAAGACCCGTCGGTGCTCAAGGTCGCCCATGGCATGAAATTCGAATGGCTGATCATGCATCGCCACGGCATCGATCTTCATCCGGTCGACGACACGATGCTGATTTCCTATGTGCTCGATGCGGGCGAAGGCAGCCACAGCATGGACAGCCTGTGCGATCGCTGGCTTGGCCACAAGCCGCTATCCTTCAAGGAGATCGTCGGTTCCGGCAAGTCGACGCTCACCTTCGACAAGGTCGAGATCGAGCGTGCTGCCGAGTATGCGGCGGAAGATGCCGACGTCACGCTGCGGCTGTGGCGCCTACTGAAGCCGCGACTCGTCGCCGATGGGCTCGTCTCTGTCTATGAGAGGCTGGAGCGGCCGCTCATTCCCGTTCTGGCGCGTATGGAAGAGCGGGGAATTTCGGTCGATCGGCAGATTCTGTCGCGGCTTTCGGGCGATCTCGCCCAATCGGCCGCCGCCATCGAAGAGGATATCTACAAGCTGGCCGGCGAGCGGATCAATATCGGCTCGCCGAAGCAGATGGGCGACATACTCTTCGGCAAGATGGGATTGCCGGGCGGCAGCAAGACCAAGACCGGCCAGTGGTCGACTTCGGCGCAACTGCTCGAGGACCTCGCCGCAGAGGGGCATGAACTGCCGCGCAAGATCGTCGACTGGCGCCAGCTGACCAAGCTCAAATCAACCTATACGGATGCCCTGCCCGGCTATATCAACCCACGCACGCAGCGCGTCCACACTTCCTATGCCATGGCCGCCACTTCGACCGGGCGGCTCTCCTCCTCGGAACCGAACCTGCAGAATATTCCCATCCGCACCAGCGAGGGTCGCAAGATCCGGACTGCGTTCATCGCCAGTCCCGGCAACAAGCTGATTTCGGCCGATTACAGCCAGATCGAGCTTCGCGTGCTGGCGCATGTGGCGGAAATCCCGCAGCTGACGCAGGCCTTTGCCGATGGCATCGACATTCACGCCATGACCGCCTCGGAAATGTTCGGAGTGCCGGTGGAAGGCATGCCGTCGGAAGTGCGGCGGCGGGCCAAGGCGATCAATTTCGGCATCATCTACGGCATTTCGGCCTTCGGCCTCGCCAATCAGCTGTCGATCGGGCGCGAAGAGGCCAGCCTCTATATCCGCACCTATTTCGAGCGCTTCCCCGGCATCCGCGACTACATGGAGGCGACGAAGGCTTTCGCCCGCCAGCACGGCTATGTGGAAACCATCTTCGGCCGGCGGGCGCATTATCCGGAGATCCGCTCCTCGAACCCGCAATTGCGCGCTTTCAACGAACGAGCCGCCATCAATGCGCCGATACAGGGCTCGGCCGCCGATATCATCCGCCGCGCCATGGTGCGGATGGATGCGGCACTGGCGGATGCGCGGCTTTCAGCCCGCATGCTGCTGCAGGTCCATGACGAACTGGTGTTCGAGACGGCGGAAGACGAGGTCGAGGCGACGCTGCCGATCATCCGGCAGGTGATGGAGAATGCCGCGATGCCGGCCGTCTCCCTGTCGGTGCCGTTGCAAGTCGATGCCCGCGCCGCCCATAATTGGGACGAGGCGCACTGACGGCAGCGGTCTTCAGGGCCATTGGCCAAAGGGCATTTGGCCCGGTCTATTGGATCGCGTCGAGCACCCGCCGCTGGGCGTGCATCTCAAGGAAAATGCGATAATCCCGGTCGAGCCGCTTGCGGGCGTCGGGATTGGGCAGCCTTTCGCGCCCGCCCTGCTTCATCGCAACGCAGGCCGATGGCAGATCGGGATAGAAGCCCGCCGCCGTCGCCGCAACCATGGCCGTTCCGAGGAGGACCGCATCCTCGGCGGCGGAGGTGATGACGGTGCAGCCGGTGGCATCGGCATAGAGCTCCATCAGCAACGGGCTCTTGGTATGGCCGCCGGTCACATGCATCGTGTCGATCGCATAGCCCTTCTCATTGAAGGCATCGAGAACGTGACGCACGCCGAGCGCAATGGCCACTGAAGTGCGCCAGTAGAGCCGGCACAGGCTGTCGAAGGACGCATCGAGATTGAGCCCGCTTATGACGCCGACGGCGTGGGGATCGGCCAACGGCGAACGGTTGCCGTGGAAGTCGGGCAGGACATGCAGCCGGTTGGCAAGATCGGGCTCCTGGCTGCGCAATTCATTGATGCGCTGCGCGATCTTGCCATGCAACTCGCCATCCGGCTCGCCGACCGAACCATGCAGGCGGATGATATGATCGAGAAGCGCGCCCGTCACCGACTGACCGCCTTCGCTGAGCCAGATATCCGGCAGGGCCACGCCGTAATAGGGCCCCCAGCCGCCACTGATAAGAATGGGATCGGGCGAAAGCGCCATCAGGCAGCTCGACGTGCCGGCGATCAACGCCAGATGCCGGTCGATCTGCGAGAGGTCGCAGGCAAACCCGCCGAGGACGCCGAGCGCTCCCGCATAGGCATCGATCAGGCCGGCGCCGACATGGCAATCGGTGGTGAGGCCGAGCGCGGCAGCCGCGTCGGGAGTGAGCCGTCCGACATCGGTTCCGACGGGGCTGGCCTTTTCCGGCAGATTGCCCTTTGCCACCATGTCGTCGAGCCCGATTTCCTGCAGATAATCCGGCTGCCAGCCACGTTCCTCATGGGCGAGATAAGTCCATTTGCACGTCAGCGTGCATTGCGAGCGCTCAAGCGAGCCGGATGCACGCCAGCTGAGATAATCTGCCAGATCGAAGAAATAGCCAGCCTTGTCCCACGTCTCGGGCAGATGCCGCTTCAGCCACATAAGCTTCGGCGTCTGCATCTCGGGCGACATGGCGCCGCCGAGATATTCAAGCACCTTGTGCCCCGTGGCCGAACATTCATCAGCCTCCTCGAGCGCGCGATGATCGAGCCAGACGACCGTATCCCAGCGATTGTCGCCCGTGGTGGAGACCGTGAGAGGATCACCCTGCCGATCCCTGACGACCAGCGAACAGGTGGCATCGAAGCTGATGCCGGCCACTTCCGAGGCGGCGATGCCCGCGGCCTTGAGCGCGCCGCGGACCGCGATGCACACGGCTTTCCATATGTCTTCGGAGTCCTGCTCGGCGTGATCGGTGGCAGGCTTGTTCATCACGATCGGATGTTCGACCCTGCCGGCCAGCCTGCCGCTCTTATGAACTATGCCCGCGCGGGCGCTTCCTGTACCGACATCGACGGCGCAGACATATTCAGGCATCAAGGAACTTTCAGCTTGGCCTTCTGCTGCGTGAGCAAATCAGGCAATTCCAACATGTCGGCGAATATACAGTCTGGTCCGAGAGACGCAAGCGTCTCCTCCAGCCGTCCGCCACGGGAATGGGTGCCTCCGGTGAATGCGAATACCCGCATTCCGGCGCTCTTGGCGGCAGCGATTCCTGCCGGGCTATCCTCGATAACGACACATTCGCGCGGATCGACATTCATCGTCTTGGCCGCGAAAAGGAAGAGGTCCGGCGCGGGCTTGCCGTTCTTGACCATCGTGGCGCTGAAGATATGCGGATCGAGCAGATCGATGAGGCCGGTCAAGGTGAGCGACAGCCTGATGCGCTCGGGCTGGCTCGACGACGCCACGCAGCGCGGCACATCGATGCGGCGCAGCGCCTCGGCAATGCCGGGGATAGGCTTCAGGTCCAGCTCGAACCGGCCATAGAGGTTCTTGCGCATTTCCTCGAGGTCCGCCTCGCTGGCGGCAAAGCCGTAATCCTCGTGCAGAACCTTGCTGATCGTGGCCATGCTGCGCCCAAGGAAGCGGTCATAGGCCTCGTCCTCGGTCATGCTGACACCGCTCTTGCCGATCATTTCGAGCAGGACGGCGATGGAGATCGGCTCGCTGTCGACGAGCACACCGTCACAATCGAAGATGACCAGGGAGGGTATTGTCATTTTTGCACTGTCCGAATTGCCGTTCATTGTCCTGCAACGCCCCCTGACCTGCCGGTCAGAGCCTATCGTCCAGATAGAGCTTCAGCGTTTCCCGCGCGCCTTCCTGCCACAGCGTGCGGAGTATGCGCGAGAACGATTCGACAAAAACCGGCGTCGTTCCTACTTCGCCGAAAATATCGGTCATGGCAAGGAATGCCTTGGGGTCGTCCTTGGCCTTGAGTGCTTCCACCTTGAGGCGCTCGGCGCTGGCGTCAAGATAATTCGTGGGCTGGCCGCTATCGGTCGTGCCGGCGCAGAAGCGGCACCACAGGGCCGAAACCAGCGACAGGCCGGTTATGCTCCTTCCGGCCTTCAGCCGATCCGCCGTCGTCGGCAATATGAACTTCGGTTGACGGTTCGATCCGTCCTGGCACAGTCTCTGGATCGTGTCGCCGATCTTGGGGTTGGAGAATCGACGCACTATAAGATCGAAATATTCGTCGAAAGGCATGTCCGGCACGGGCGGCAGGACCGGGATGATCTCTTCGGTCTCGAGCTTGGTGAGGAAATCGCGGATCAGTGGCTCTTCCATCGCCTCATGCACGAAATGGATGTCCATCAGCGCCGCCGGATAGGCGATCGCCGCATGGCCGCCATTGAGAATGCGGATCTTCATCAGTTCGTACGGGGCGACATCCTTGACGAAGGTCACGCCCACCCGGTCGAGCGAGGGGCGCCCGATGGGGAAATGATCTTCCAGCACCCATTGCTTGAAGGGTTCGCAGAATACCGGCCAATTATCCTCGATGCCGAATTCGCTCTGCAGCAACTGGCGTTCGCGGTCGGAGGTCGCAGGCGTGATGCGATCGACCATGCTGTTCGGGAAAGCGACATGTTCCCGAACCCATTCCGCCAGATTGCCGTCGACGAGCTCGGCGAGCCCGCTGACCGCGTCACAGGTCACATGGCCATTGCCGGGGATATTGTCGCAGGACATCACCGTGAAAGGCGGCGTGTTGTCGTTGCGCCGGCGGATGAGGCCGGCGAGGATCAGGCCGAACACGGTCTTCGGGCGGTCGATCGCCTGCGCATCCGCCACGATGGCTGGGTGCTGCGGATTGAAGTGGCCGGATGCCGGATCGATGAAGTAGCCGCCTTCGGTAATCGTCATCGACACGATGCGGATGGCGGGATCGGCGAGGCGGGCAATGGTGTTCTCTTCATTGCCGGGTTCGAGATAGTCGATCATCGCGCCCGTGACATGCGCCACCCTGTGCCCGCTATCCTGCTCCACCACCGTGGTCAGCCAGTCCTGTTCCTTGAGCTTCTGGCGCATGGTCTCGTCGGACGGCAGGACGCCGGCCCCGATGATCCCCCAGTCGCGGTCGACGCCCGCATTGAACAGGGCGTCGAGATAGACCGCCTGGTGGGCCCGGTGAAAATTGCCGATGCCGAAATGGACGATGCCGGCGGAAAGGTCGGACCTGCCATAGGCGGGAACGCCGACATTTGCCGGGAGCCGGTTCAGCCCAGCCTGGGAAAGTTTGACAGTCATCGGATTCGACCTCTCATGCTTCATACCGCTTATCCGTCCGCCTTTCGGGCGGGCGGTCAGCTCATCCAGTTGCCGCCGTCGACATTGTATGTCTGCGCCACGACGTAATCGCTCTCGCTGCTGGCGAGAAAGACCGCCGATCCGGTGATGAGGGCCGTCTTTCCTGCCAGTCTGTCCATATTGCCTTACGTCCTCTGGATGGCCTGGCCATCGGCGCCGAACCTGTGCATGCGCGGGGCGTCGGGCGTCAGATAGACCGGTTGCCCGTGTTCGGCGGTGAAGTCGCCATCGGTCCGCACGGTGATCTTGCCGGCGCTTTCCGTCTGGACGTGGATGAACGTATCGGAGCCGAGATGCTCGCTGACACCGACGGTGCCTTTCCACGCCCCTTCGGTGGTGGATATCTTCACATGCTCCGGCCGCACGCCGAGCGTCGCCGCGTCGTGGCGGGCGGCTTCCGGCCCCTCGATCAGGTTCATGCGCGGGGAGCCGATGAAACCGGCGACGAAGACATTGCGCGGGCTGCGATAGAGATCGAGCGGCGAGCCCACCTGCTCTATCCTTCCGGCATTGAGCACGACGATCTTGTCGGCCATCGTCATGGCCTCGACCTGATCGTGGGTGACGTAGATCATGGTGGTTTGCAGTTGATGGTGCAGGTCGCTGATTTCCAGCCGCATATTGCCGCGCAGGGCCGCATCGAGGTTCGACAGCGGCTCGTCGAAGAGGAACGCCTTCGGCTGGCGGACGATCGCGCGACCGATGGCAACGCGCTGGCGCTGGCCGCCGGAGAGCTGGCCGGGGCGGCGGTCGAGATAATTTGCAAGATTGAGGATATTCGCGGCGTCCCGCACCTTCTTGTCGATGGTGGCCTTGTCCTGCCCGTCCATTTTCAGCGGAAAGGCGATATTCTGGTAGACGCTCATATGCGGATAGAGCGCATAGGACTGGAATACCATGGAAAGGCCGCGATGCGCCGGCGCTTCGTTCGACATGTCCTTGCCGTCGATGACGATGCGCCCCGCCGACAGGTCTTCGAGGCCGGCGATCATGCGCAGGAGCGTCGATTTTCCGCAGCCGGAAGGCCCGACGAAGACGACGAACTCGCCATTGTCGATCTCGAGGTCGATTTCGGGAATGACCGTCGTCGTACCGAACGACTTGGACACTTTTTCTAGCGTTATGCTACCCATGATACGTTTCCCATCTTCATTGGCCGCGCCACGGGGCCTGTTTATTTGACGGCACCGAAGGTCAGGCCGCGGACAAGCTGCTTTTGCGAAAACCAGCCCATGACCAGGATCGGCGCGATCGCCATCGTCGATGCGGCCGAAAGCTTGGCCCAGAACAGGCCCTCGGGGCTCGAATAGGAGGCGATGAAGGCAGTCAGCGGCGCCGCATTGGCAGCCGTCAGATTGAGCGTCCAGAAGGCTTCGTTCCAGGCCAGGATGATGTTGAGCAACATGGTGGAAGCTATTCCCGGCACGGCCATCGGCGTCAGCACATAGACGATCTCCTTGGCAAGCGATGCGCCATCCATGCGGGCCGCCTCAAGGATCTCGCCGGGTATCTCCTTGAAATATGTGTAGAGCATCCAGACGATGATCGGCAGATTGATCATGGTCAGCACGGCGACGAGGCCGATACGGGTGTCGAGCAGGCCCCAGTCGCGGAAGATCAGGTAGAGCGGCACGAGAACGCCGACGGCGGGCATCATCTTCGTCGACAGCATCCACATCAATATGTCCTTGGTGCGTTTCGTCGGCGAAAAGGCCATGGCCCAGGCAGCAGGGATGGCCAGCAGCAGACCGAGCAACGTGGAGCCGACTGAAATGACGATGGAGTTCATCACATGCTTGCCATAGTCGGACCGGCTCTGCACCTCGTGATAATTTTCGAGCGTCCAGTCGAAGAAGAGGAATTGCGGCGGCGTCGCTATCGCCGTGCCCTCGCTCTTGAAGCTGGTCAGGAAGGTCCAGAGGATCGGAAAGAAGATCAGGAAGCCGATCGTCCAGCCGATGATGGTGAAGGTGAGTTTCGTACGCGTCTTGACTGCCCGGGCCATATCAGCGCTCCAGGTTCTTGCCGATGAGGCGGATGAGGAAAAAGGCGACGATATTGGCAAGGACGACCGCGACGATACCGCCGGCCGAGGCGCCGCCGACGTCGAATTGCAGCAATGCCTGCATGTAGATGAGGTAGGTGATGTTGGTCGTCTGGATGCCCGGACCGCCATTGGTCGTCACCAGTATTTCGGCGAAGACGCTGAGCAGGAAGATCGTCTGGATCAGGATCACCACGGTGATGGCGCGGGAAAGATGCGGCAGAACCAGGTAATAGAAGCGCGAAAACACCCCGGCGCCGTCCATTTCGGCTGCCTCGATCTGCTCGCCGTCAAGCGACTGCAATGCGGTGAGCAGGATGAGCGTGGCGAAGGGCAGCCACTGCCAGGCGACGATGAGAATGATGGAAAACAGCGGCAATTGCGCGAACCAGTCGATCGGCTGGAAGCCGAACGTCCGCGCGATCCAGGCGAATAGTCCGTTCACCGGATGCATCAGCATGTTCTTCCACACCAGCGCCGAAACGGTCGGCATGACGAAGAACGGGGCGATGACCAGCAGTCGCACGATGCCCTGGCCGAAGAACGGCTGGTCGAGCACCAGCGCCAGCAATATGCCGCCGATGACGGTGATCAGCAATGTGCCGCCGACCAGCATCAGCGTGTTGCCCAAGGCGGTGAAGAAGGCGGGATCGGTGAGAAAATACTGGTAGTTGACGACGCCTATATATTCTTCCGTTCCCGGCATCAGCAGATTGTAGCGCAGGAACGAGAAATACAGCGTCATGGCGAGCGGCACGATCATCCACAGGAACAGCAGGATGACGGCTGGCGACATCATGAGCCGGGCGGTTGCGCGTGTCTGGAGCGTTGCCATGGTCGGGTTTCCGAAGTTGCGATCGTTTGAAGGGTGTCACCTCGGGGAGGACCGGGCGGCGCCGACATTCGCGTCGGAGCACCGCCCGGGCCAGGAGGATCTCACTTGATGTAGCCGCCCTTGGTCATTTCGCGGGTGGTCAGCTGCTGAGCGCTTTGCAGGGCCTGATCCACCTTGATCGACCCGGCCAGTGCCGCCGAGAACTGCTGGCCGACCGCGGTGCCGATGCCCTGGAACTCCGGCACGGCGACGAACTGGCCGCCCGTATAGGGGACCGGCTTGACCGTCGGCTTGCTGGTGTCGGCCGCATTCATCGCCTGGAGCGTGATCTTGGCGAAGGGCGCGGCCTTCTCATATTCGGGATTGGCGTAGAGCGACTTGCGCGTTCCGGGCGGGACATTCGCCCAGCCTTCCTTGCTGGCGACAAGTTCCGTATAGGCCTTGTCGGTTGCCCAGGACACGAATTTCTGCGCTGCCTCAGCCTTTTGCGTGCCGGCCGGGATGCCGAGGTTCCACGCCCAGAGCCAGTTGCCATGGTTCTCGACGCCGCCCGTCGGGAACAGCGCAAAGCCTACCTGGTCGGCGACCTTCGATTCCTTCGGGTTGGTCACGAAGGATGCGGCCACCGTGGCATCGATCCAGATACCGCATTTGCCGGTCTGGAACAGAGCGAGGTTTTCGTTGAAGCCGTTGGACGAAGCGCCGGCCGGCCCCGCTTCCTTCATCAGGTCGGTATAGAAGGTCAGCGCCTTCTTCCATTCCGGCTGGTCGAATTGCGGCGTCCATTTCTCGTCGAACCAGCGCGCACCGAACGAATTGGCCATGGCGGTTAGCAGCGCCATGTTCTCGCCCCAGCCGGCCTTGCCGCGCAGGCAGATGCCATAGGTCTCGGTGGACTTGTCGGTCATCTTCTTCGCCGCTTCGGCGATCTGGTCCCAGGTCGGCTTTTCGGGGATTGTCACGCCGGCCTTTTCAGCGAGGTCCTTGCGATACATCACCATGGCGCTTTCGCCGTAGAATGGCGAGGCGTAGAGCTTGCCCTCATAGGACACGGCATCCTTGATGGCGGGCAGCAAATCGTCGGCGTCATAATCCGAAGCGAGCCCGTCGAGCGGCAGCAGCCAGCCCTGCTTGGCCCAGATCGGCACTTCATAGGTGCCGATCGTCATCACGTCATACTGGCCGCCCTTGGTGGCGATATCGGTCGTTACGCGCTGGCGCAGCACATTTTCTTCCAAGGTCACCCATTCGAGCTGAATGTCGGGATTCTTCTTGGTGAAATCTTCGGCCAATTTCTGCATACGCACCATGTCGCCATTGTTGACCGTGGCGATGGTCAGCGTTTCCGCATGGGCAAGACCTGCCAAGGCGAGCGTCGAAACGGCGCCGAGCAGCAGCGTTCTAAATGACATTTCATTCCTCCCGAATGTTATGAGCAATTGCTAGTGTTATGGGCAAATACTCACATATGGCCACAATGAGTCAAGGGGGATTCGTTGTTGCAGTGCAGCATAAATCGGGATGTCAGGGTGCCAGCAGGCGTTCTGCCGTTTGCTCGTCGGTAATCAAGCCATTGATCAGCCTGCCCTTGATGGCGGCCGCGATGCCCGGCATCTTGCGCTCCCCCTTGGCGATGGCAATGACGAATGCCGACTCGTGAAACGGCATCGGGGCGCTGGCGACGCGGTCATTGGTCAGCCCGGCAATGGGCACACCGTCGCGATCATAGGCACGGCCGGTGATCTCGCACACCGCGCCGGCGCGGCGCAGCGCCAGCAATTCATCGCGCGAGATGAAACCGTCAATGTACAGCGGCGCATCGTCGTCGAGGTCGCCGATGCCGACGAAGGCGACATTGGCCTGCGCCGCGAGTTCCAGCACGGAGCGGATCATCGCCTGGCTGTGCAGCAGTTCGCGCTCCTCCGGCGAAGACGCGATGACCGGCAGCGGCATGGGAAAGCTGCGCGCCTTGATCTTGTCGGCAATGTTGAAGATGACGTTGTAATAGGCGGCAGATCCGTCGGGCGAGATATTGCCTGTCAGCGACACGACCTTGTGCTGCGGACATTCGATCGGCGAAAGCTGCTCGATCGCAGCCTTCAACGTCCGCCCCGTGCCGATACCGAGCACGATCGGCGCTTCAGATTTCAGCCAGCGCGTCATTTCCGCCGCCGCCGCATCGGCCACGCCCAGCGTCGTCGAGGTGGAGGCGGGATCAGTCGGCACCACTTCCGCCATCTTCAGACCGAAGCGCTGCTTGAGCTGTTCGGCAAGATCGAGGCAATGGGCGATCGGGTGATCGAGCCGCACCTTGACCAGGCCCTCCGATACGGCGAGCGAAACCATACGCTGCGCCGATTGCCGCGATATGCCGAGCTTGACGGCGATCTCGTCCTGGGTATTGCCAGCGACATAATAGAGCCAGCCGGCCCGCGCCGCATCATCGAGCCGGGTCGAGGTGACGTCCGGCTTAGCCATGCTCGGCTGTACCCTTATGGTCACCTGCGGCTTTGGCCTTGTGGCCATCCGAGTGGCCGAGGTCACGCTCGGGCCAGACGATGTCGCGCACCTTCTGTTTCAGCACCTTGGCTTCGGGAAAGCCACCGTCGCGCTTGCGCTCCCAGACAAGTGCGCCATCGACCTCGATCTGGAAGATGCCGCCGGTGCCGGGCACCAGCGCAACGCTGCCAAGATCGGCGCCAAAGGTGGAAAGCAGTTCCTGGGCCATCCAGGCCGAGCGCAGGAGCCAGCTGCATTGCGTGCAATAGGTGATGGTGATGTTCGGTTTTGTCGTCATGACCCGTTCTATCATTTCCCGCCCGCGATGTAAGCAGGTTCAGCGGCCGACGGCAGCATTATCCGCTGCTACATCCGCTGTCGCGTCTGGCCATTGCGGTGGGGGACGGGCAGTCGTCGAAACGCCCTTTTGTCGTCGGTAGTGTATTGGTTCGAAAACCGCTCGTTGACGCTTTTACCCCTGCCGCCCTTCCCCACTTTCGAACGGCTCCGGAAGCAGCTCCCGTGGAAAGGACGGGGTGCAAAATGCAGCATGCCAAGAGGGACAGGACAGGTTTTATCAGCGGCGGGTCATCTCGCGGGCAATACGGCTGAAATCGGCCTGTTTTATGCCGATATCGGCACGGTCGGCCGGACTCATCGCATTCAGCAGAGCCATGGCATTGCGAAATTCCTGGTCTTTGCGGCGACGCCCGCGCGTCGCGAAATCGAAAATAAAGCTCATTTGCACGTCTCCGGCACCACGTTTTGTTGGTTGGATTATACGGCCGGACCCGCCAAACATGCAGTGCAATTGCGGAATGGGAGCTATGCGGCGGCACGCCGCTACCGACGAGCGGCAGTAGAACGCATCCGACCTCTATCCGACTTGTGGTGGGCTAGAGCCCGGCCACGCCCTCTTCCTGCTCGACCGTCAGGGGCTTGATCCTGGGGTCGAGAGGTTCGGGACGCTCAATCTCGCTTGCGGTCGGGTCGGCGCCCGGGCGTGTCGTGGTGCAGGCCGCAGGCAGGACCAGCAGCCCGCAAAGCAGAAGTGCCACGACAGGCTTGCAGCCTGCGAGAATGGTGCTGAGAGACGGCATCGATTCCCGGCCTTGCCCGGTGCTATGGAAGAGCAACAGGACGGCTCCCTCAGCTATCGCCCATTTTGAGCGCCTGGATGAAGGCTTCCTGCGGGATTTCGACCTTGCCGAACTGGCGCATGCGCTTCTTGCCTTCCTTCTGCTTTTCCAGAAGCTTGCGCTTGCGCGTCACGTCGCCGCCATAGCACTTGGCCGTCACGTCCTTGCGCAGCGCCGAGATCGTTTCGCGCGCGACAATGCGCCCGCCGATCGCCGCCTGGATCGGGATCTTGAACATGTGCTGCGGGATGAGCTCCTTCAGCTTTTCGCACATCACCCGACCGCGCTTTTCGGCGGCGGTGCGGTGCACCAGCATCGAGAGCGCATCCACCGGCTCGTCATTGACGAGGATCGACATCTTCACGAGGTCGCCCTCGCGGTAATCGGTGATGTGATAGTCGAAGGACGCATAGCCCTTGGAGATCGATTTCAGCCGATCGTAGAAGTCGAACACCACCTCGTTGAGCGGCAGGTCATAGACCAGCATGGCGCGCTTGCCGACATAGGAAAGATCGGCCTGGATGCCACGCCGGTCCTGGCAGAGTTTCAGGATGCCACCGAGATATTCGTCGGGGGTAAGGATCGTCGCGCGGATCCATGGCTCCTCGATATGGGTGATCTTGACCACATCCGGCATGTCGGCGGGATTATGCAGCTCCTTCACCTCGCCATCGGTCATGACCATCCGGTAGACGACGCTCGGCGCGGTGGCGATGAGATCGAGATTGAACTCGCGCTCCAGCCGTTCCTGGATGATCTCGAGATGAAGCAGGCCGAGGAAGCCGCAGCGGAAGCCGAAGCCGAGCGCGGCGGACGTTTCCATTTCGAAGGAGAACGAGGCATCGTTGAGCCGGAGCTTGCCCATGGCTGCCCGCAAATCCTCGAAATCCGCCGCATCGACGGGGAAGAGGCCGCAGAACACCACCGGTTGCGCCGGCTTGAAGCCCGGCAGCGCCTTGTCCGTCTGGCGCCTGTCCTCGGTGATCGTATCGCCGACGCGCGTATCGGCCACTTCCTTGATCGAAGCGGTGATGAAGCCGAATTCACCCGGGCCGAGCTCTTCGACGGCAACCATCTTGGGCGTGAACACACCGGTGCGTTCCACCGGATATTTGGCGCCCGTGCCCATCATGCGGATGGTCTGGCCCTTTTTCAGAACGCCATCGATGATGCGGACCAGCACGATGACGCCGAGATAGGCATCATACCAGCTATCGACCAGCATCGCCTTCAGCGGCTTCGAACGGTCGCCTATCTTTGGCGGCGGCAACTGGTTGACGATGGCTTCCAATACATCGGGAATGCCGAGGCCGGTCTTGGCGGAGATCAGCACCGCCTGGCTGGCATCGATGCCGATCACCTCTTCGACCTGCTCGCGGATGCGCTCCGGCTCGGCGGCGGGGAGATCGACCTTGTTCAGCACCACGACGATCTCGTGATTGTTGTCGATCGCCTGGTAGACATTGGCGAGCGTCTGCGCTTCGACGCCCTGGCTGGCATCGACGACGAGGAGCGAGCCTTCGCAGGCGGACAGCGAACGCGAGACCTCATAGGCGAAATCCACATGGCCGGGCGTATCGATGAGATTGAGGACATAGTCCTCGCCATTCTTGGCCCTGTAGTTCAGCCGGACGGTCTGCGCCTTGATGGTGATGCCGCGCTCACGCTCGATATCCATCGAGTCGAGAACCTGCTCCTTCATGTCGCGTTGCTCCAGCCCGCCCGTCAGCTGGATCAGGCGGTCGGCCAGGGTGGATTTGCCATGGTCGATATGGGCGACGATGGAGAAATTGCGGATGTGATCTAATGGCGTGCTCATGCGCGCCACATAGAGCATTTCCGGCCGTTTTGGAAGGGCGCCGGAAAAGGCTTGCGCTTCAGGCTTCAAATTATTTTACCCGGGTATATTTACATCGCTATTGTACCCGGGTAAAACGAGCGCATAGACGAAGGAGCAGAACATGCAACAGGAACTGACAGTGACGGCCTTTCACGGGGTGGTCCGGCTGGCGCAAGGCAGTCGCGCCGAAGTGGCGCCGGTGGTGCGCGAGGCCGAAACCCGGCATGGAGCGGGCACGATCCTCGTTTTTGACGATTGGACGGGGCGGCAGGTCGAACTCGAACTGCGCGAGGGCGGCGAGGCCCCGGAACCACCGCGCAAGGCCGGGCGGCCGAAGCTCGGCGTCGTCTCGCGCGAGGTCACGCTGCTGCCGCGCCAATGGGAGTGGCTGAATGCGCAGCCGGGCGGCGCCTCGGTGACGCTGCGCAAGCTCGTGGATGCGGCGCGCAATGCCAATGGCGCCCGCGAGGCCCGGCGCCGTGCGCAGGAGGCTGCCGACAATGTGATGCGGGTGCTTGCCGGCGATGCGCCGAACTACGAAGAAGCATCGCGCGCGCTCTATGCCGGCGATTATGCCCGCTTCATCGAATTGAGCGAGGCCTGGCCCGGCGATGTGCGCGACCATGTGCGCCGGCTTGCCGAGCCGGCATTCGACTGGCCGGATCGTTAGGCGGCTCATACCTTCGTCTAGTATTCGGCTTTCTGGCACGGACATTGCTTTGCTTGTTGCGTGAGTTAGCGAGTTTATCGACACAAACCCGGGAGTTGCGGGCGCGCGTCGGCTTGGCTTTTCGCTAGCTCACCAAAACCACGATTGTTTCTGCACTTTTTCAATTTTTCGTTTTCAAGGCCGATCCCCCTACCAAGAATGCGACGGCCGGATCAGGAGTTTTTCCAGATGATACAATGGATGAAACGAGCTGCGCGCCGCGCGTGCTTATTTAGCGGGCTACTTGCCACTTTGGCAGGCTGCAATGACACCGGCGACACCACGCCTGAAAGCAGGTCAACATTTCCGACGATCGTGGCGCTGAAGGCAGAGACTCCCCCTGTTTCCACGGACAGCGCGGAAAAACCGGTCATTGGGAATGTTACCATTGTGCCCGGCACGACACCTGACACACATAGTCGGCCACCAGCCCGGATGCTCACAACCGACCCTCAACTCGTCATCGACTACGGCAAGCCTGCCGAAATCGTGCCGGTACCGATAAAGCAGGAAGTAAAGCTTCAGCGCTTTACTGAAATAGCACCTGACACCATTGCCGGAGCGACTTTTACCTCATCTCCTGTGTATCAATACGATCTTGGAAATCTCGTGGTTTCTTCTGCACAGAAGGACCTGACAAGCGCCAGCGATGACACGATTTTCATAACTCCGATCAAAGGCTGGATCCGGTTTCCAGGAACACGGAATGACACGGCAACACCGACGGCGCGCTATCCCGTTATCGTCATGCAACATGGCAACCATACCGCGGAGGACCCCAGCTATCAGGGCTATGACTATCTGGCAGAGAACCTTGCCCAAAGTGGCTATGTCACAATCTCGATCGACGCCAATGCAATCAATTCTGGCGGCGATCCTCGTGTCAGCAACGGAGATAAATCAAGCCAATCCCGTGGACAATTGATTCTCGGGACACTGGATCGGCTGAGACAAATCGACAAGAGCGGTCAGATCGACAAAGACGGAAACGCCGGACCGCTCAATGAGCTGAAAGGCAAACTGGATTTTACCCGCATCGGGATCATGGGGCATTCCCGTGGCGGACAGGGCGTCTCCAACGCAATTAAATTCAACCAGACCCGGGTAGGGGTCACTGACCAAGACTTACGAACCGCTTTGGTGGCCGATGCAGGCTCCTTTGCCCAGCGATATCCGGATCTTGCAGCGGCATTCCTGCCGACCAAACCGGCGGGTAAGCTTGTGGATCCAGCGCCGCCCGCACCAACAAAGGCAACCGATCTGGCAGATCGGCTCGCCAAGTTGGACAAAGAACAGGTAGACCGACTTTACACGCATATGAAGCCAGAGGGACCGTCAGGTCTCGAACCGCGTGCATCCGGCCCGAGAGAAAAAATATCATACGAGAACTCCATACTGTTGAGAGCTGCCGAGACGATACTTGACGGGAAATCTGCAGGAACATTGGCCATGGCACTGGAACAACTGGAGAAGGAATTCTTGCCGGCGGGATGGGATGTTAAAAAAATTCAAGCGGCCTTCGACAAGTACAATCTCTTCTTCGCTGCCGGCCGTGAATCGGCGGCACCCTATGACTTCAGGGGTGCCTTCATGCTGGCACCGACAGATTTTTACGGCAATCAGGGATTGAACAATGTTCCCTTGGCGGTGTTGCTGCCCAGCTGCGACGGGGACATGAGCAATCTCAAAGGTGCAGTCTCATTTGATCATGCCCGCTTCGGTCCTGTACACGACACTGCGCCGCGCTACCAGATCATGGTGAAAGGCGCCAACCATAACTACTACAACACGATCTGGACTAATGATGATTACGCCACAAAGGACAAATCATACTGCTCGGCGAACCGACTGGACAGCATCCGCCTGAATGATATGGACCAGCGACGTGGCGGTCTCTTCGTGATAAATTCCTTTATGCGCTATCACGTTGGCGGCGAGATGAAATTTGCTGCTTACTGGAACGGAAATGCGCAATTGCCGGAAGCTGCGTGTCCTGCAGAGCAGGGTCCCTGCGATGAACGCATCGTTCTCACCGTGCAAAAGCCTGAAAAGAACCGCAAGCTGATACAAGGTTTCAGGTCAGAAGAGCGCCTTGAGCGCAACGCATTCGGCGGTAAATTCAAGCTTTCTGGCTTCAATATCACCCGACACTGCACCATGCCTTTAGGAACGGGTGAAGCTGATCCCTGTCAACGGCTGGCGGGATTTGAGTACAAACCGTTCGGCGGCATGTTGTCGATCGCCGACCGCGCTGAATTGTCCTGGGCAAAACCGGGTGCTTCAATTGTGACCGAGCTGCCGAACATCCCGACAGAAAAGTATGATTCCCTTACATTCCGCATAGCTGTCGTCAGGCCAATCGGGCAGGAGGTGGAGGTGACGCTGACTGATGGCGCCGGGAAATCGGCAACCGTGGAAGCAAGCGATTTCAGCGATGCGCTCTATAACGCGCCACGACCGAAGGGCGAAGGCAGGCCGCGGATCGACGATCCCCGGGATAAACCTTTTGGCGACGGAAACGTATCAAGTCTCCTCAACATGGTGGCGATACCGCTGAAAGCGTTCGCTGGAATTGACTTGAACAATCTGAAAGAACTCAAACTGACCTTCCCTAAGGAGAGCGGCAAAGTTGCCCTCGCGGATATTCAGTTTCAGACGTTTGGGCGGGATCAGTTCGGACCTCGATTGGTCGCTGTCAAAAATTAAGAACAGCAAAGCGTAAAACCACCTGGCAAAAGCCCGGTCCTGAACATTTCAGGGCCGGGTTTACTGATTGATGCAGTTTATCCTTCTCAAACGCCGATCTTGCCGCCGCCCTGCTTGGTGATCGCAATCACCGAGGGGCGCACCGGCATGTCGTCCTTGAAATCGGGCCAGCGGGTGGAAAGGTCCTCGTAGTAGGAGGGACGGCCGAAGCCTTCCCAGTCTTCGCCGCCATCGCCCGGGTGCTGCACGGCAACCATCATCGTCGCCATGTCCGGCAGCATCAGCGGGCCGCACATTTCAGCGCCGATCGGCACGCGGAAGAACAGCTTCGACGTTGCGCGGGCTTCGCCTTCCGTATCCACTGCCCAAAGGCCATCGGTACGGCCCGTATCCTTCGGCGAGTTGCCGTCGGTCGAAACCCACAGGCGGCCATCGGCATCGACGGAGCAATTGTCCGGCATGCCGAACCAGCCATTCTTGCTGGTTTCGGTGGAAAAGGATGCGCCGACTTCGGCGACGGCCGGATCACCGCATTTCAGCAGGACTTCCCATTTGCCCGAGGTAGCGGAAAAATCGCCATCGGCCTCGGCGATCTCGATGATGTGGCCAAAGGCATTCTTGGCGCGCGGATTGGCAGCGTCGACCTGGTCGTCCTTGCGCTTGGTATTGTTGGTCAGCATCACATAGACCTTGCCATTGACGGCGTTCGGCTCGATGTCCTCGGGCCGGTCCATCTTGGTCGCGCCGAGCAGATCTCCGGCGCGGCGCGTCTCGATCAGCACGTCGGCCTGCGATTCAAAGCCGTTTTCGCCGGTGAGCGGGCCGTTGCCATGAACGAGCGGCAGCCATTCGATCGTGCCATCGGCGGCGAACCTGGCCACATAAAGCGTGCCATCATCGAGCAGATCGAGATTGGCGCTGCGATCATCCGGATTGAACTTGCCGCTGGTGACGAACTTATAGACATAGTCGAAGCGCTCGTCATCGCCGAGGTAGAAGACGACGCGCCCGTCCTTGGCCACGATGGAGGCCGCGCCTTCATGCTTGAAACGGCCAAGCGCCGTGCGCTTCTTCGGTATGGAGTTCGGATCGTTCACATCCACCTCGACCACCCAGCCGAAGCGGTTGGCCTCATTCGGATCTTTGGAAAGATCGAAACGGTCGTGGAACTTGCCCCATTCATAGACGCCTTCCGGAACACCGAGACGCTTGTAATTGGCGGCCTCCTTGCTGCCCTCGGGCAGCGTGCCCATGAAGTAGCCGTGGATGTTTTCCTCGGCCATGACATAGGTGCCCCATGGCGTGACGCCGCCAGCGCAATTGTTGATCGTGCCAAAGACCTTTCGGCCCGATGGGTCGGCATTGGTCTTGACCCGATCATGGCCGGCGACCGGGCCCGAAAGCTGCATTTCCGTATTCGCGGTGATCCGGCGATTGAGCTTTCCGTCGCGCACGACCTGCCACTTGCCGCCTTCCTTGCGGATTTCGACCACGGTGCCGCCATGCGCCGCCATTTCGATGTCCACGCGCTTCTTGTCGGCCGGCGCGACTTCGATCTTGCCTTCGACGACCTTGACGATGCCGGGGAACATCAGATGTTCATTCGTATATTCGTGATTGACGACGAGCAGGCCGTGCTCGGACGAGCCTTCGAGCGGAATAAAGCCGACATAGTCGTTATTGTAGCCGAACTGCCTGGCCTGCGCCTCGGGCGTCTGGTTGGCGGGATCGAATTCCGGCGAATCGGCGAATAGCGCGTCGCCCCAACGCAGGAGCACGTCCGCATCATAACCGGCGGCCACATGGTGACCGGTATCGATGCCCGCCTCGACCTCTTCGAAGTTGAAGGCAGACTTGCCTTCGGCGCGGGCTTCATCGGCCATCATCAGCGCCATCGGGCTGACCGTGGCGGCGATCGCCGACACTGCGAGCGAGCCCTTCAGGAAGCCGCGGCGCGAGAAACGCGTGGCGATCAACTCGCCCATCGTCGGATTCTCGGTCGGGTTCTGGCCCGGGCCGTCATTCTCCTCAAGGAGGCTCGTACGGAAAATCTGGCTGTGCTCGTTCATGGTGCGACCTCTGGCTATGTGGCTGGGCTATGGATTAGAACCATTCCAGATGATCGCTAAAAGCTGTGCATGACGGGCATATGACAATCAGGCGAAATCCGGCAAAAGTGAATGCCGGCACGATGGAACCGAACCAGAGTCCTTGCCGAGTTGTCCGTCAGGCGGCGAGCAGCGCGCCATATTCGGCAAGATCGACATTGCCGCCGGACAGGACGACGACGGCGGTGCGCCCCTTGATGTCCACCTCGCCGGAAGCCAGCGCCGCAAGGCCGACCGAACCGCCCGGCTCCACGACAAGCTTCAGATGTCTCGCGGCAAGACGCATCGCCTCGCGCACGGCGTCGTCCGATACTGCGATCGCCCCGGAAAGATTGCGCGCATTGATGGGGAATGTCAGGTTTCCCGGCTGCGGCGTGAGGATCGCATCGCAGATCGAGCGATGACCCGCATCATTGGCGACGATGCGGCCCGCGATCAGCGAACGGCGCAGATCGTCGAAATGCTCCGGCTCGGCGCCCCAGATCCGCGTCGCCGGCGAATGCGCCTTGACCGCGACGGACACACCGCTGATCAGCCCGCCACCGCCAGCGGGTGCGAAGAGATCGTCGATGACGAGGCCTTCCGCCGCCGCTTCGCGGACGATCTCGAGGCCGATCGTTCCCTGGCCGGCGATGATATGCGGATCGTCGAAGGGCGGGACAAGAACCATGCCGCGTTCCACGAAAGGCGCGGCTACCGTCTCGCGCTTCTCGGTATAGCGATCGAAGAAGACCACCTCGGCGCCATAGGCGCGTGTGCTGGCGATCTTCGCCTCCGGCGCATCCTTGGGCATGACGATCACCGCCTTTATCCCGAACAGGGCGGCTGAACTCGCCACGCCCTGGGCATGGTTGCCAGAAGAAAAGGCGACGATGCCGCGCTGCCGTTCTTCGGCGGTGAACTGGCTGATGCGATTATAGGCGCCGCGGAACTTGAAGGAGCCGGTACGCTGCAGGCATTCGGGCTTGAACAGGATGCGACCGCCGAATTGCTGGTTCAGAACGGGCGATTCGATGAAGGAAGTCCGCCTGATCTGGCCGTGGAGCCTTTCGGCTGCCGCCTCGATATCCGCCATGTCGACCGTCGTCGCTTGAGCATCCATGCTTTTGTCTCCTGTCGCGTCGCAAGCTTGATAGCACCGCGGCGCGAGGGAGACACGCCAAACCTTGTCATCATGGCAATTGCCGGCAATCAGCCGTCGGAGCGTTTTGCGAAGAAGGCCGGGAGTTCGGCGATGGAGCCGAGGATGACGTCGCTCAAATGCGCCAGATCGTCCAGCGTGCTATTACCGGACAGGACGCCGATGGCGAGGCCCGCGCCGGCGGCATGGGCCATTTCAAGATCATGCGCATTGTCGCCGACCATGGCGATCTTCCGCGGCGGCAGTCCGGTCTTTTCGGCGAAAAGATGCAGCTGGTCGGCATAGGGTTTCGCCCGCAGCACCGAGTCATAGCCGATGATCGCGGAAAACAGATGCGACAGGCCGAGCGCCGTCGCAGTGGCGCGGGCTCCGGCCTCGGAATCATTGGTGGCGATGCCGAGCACATAGCCCTGCGCGGCGAGAGCCTCCAGCGTCGCCTGAAGCCCGTCGATGCCCACAGCGCGCGACGATCCTTCCTTGACCGTATAATCATCATATTCGCGGATCAGCCGGCGCTTTTCCTCAAGCGAAAGCTCCGGGTGCCAAAGATCGACGATATCGTTGATCGTGCCTGCCGCCACCACCGATCCGCCGCGAAACTTCTTCATCTCCCAATCATAGCCGCCGCCTTCGATAAGCTGGCGGGCGCGCGCATCGTCGCCACCGGCGGCACGGCCCGCCAGTTCCATGGTGATGCCGAACCAGGTGCGGTTGAAATCGACGAGCGTGCCATCCTTGTCGAAGAGAATGCCGCCTATCTCGCGTGGTTCGACCTTGCCCATCAGGATTCCAGCGAACCCGGACGGGCACCGTCGGACCGGCGGCTGCCGAGAAGCTTCATCAGGTCGTCGCCGCGCCGGATATAGCGACTGCTGCGCCGCGTCAGGATGCGCCCTGCCTGCGGCGCCGCAAGGGTGATGTCGCCGGATGGATCGCCGGGGATGGTGACCACGGTGACGAGCTTGTCGCCCTCCTGTACCTCGGCGCCGATATCGACATGGAAGAGGATCATGCCGCCGCGGGGCGCGCGGATCATCTCGACATTTTCAAGCGGGACGACCGGGCCGGCAAAATTCCTTTCGAGCCTGGTATTGTCGTCGCGCACGACACCGCGATGCACGAGATATTTGTAAAGGCCGGCAGCATCCGCCTTTCCCGTATCGATATCGACGTCGGCGAGGCCGCGGAACTCAACCGTCGTCACCGCGCGCTTCCTGCGTTCCTCGTCGGGCAGGCGCAGCACGGGATGGGCACAAGCCTCCTCGAAGGCGGCATCGGCCGTGCTGTCCCACGAAAGTATCGCCGTGGAGCCGAGCGCCGAGGCGAGATCATACATTTCCGGAAGGAAGGCCTGGTGGATATAGAGATAGTTCTCGCTTTCATCGTCGCAGTGGAGATCGAGCACGATCTCGTGCGGCAGGGCAAGGCGAAGCAATTGCGCCTTCAACCGCTCCGCAAGCGGCTTCGGCGCGTCGGGCGCGATGAGCGAGGACGTATCGAGACTGTCGAGAAGCGGGAAAGAGCGGTTGAAATTCGTGCTCGAGAAGAATTCGAAGCGGCCGAGATGCTGATGCGCCAGCCATTGCGCCGAACCGATCGGATTGGCTTGCGGTACAATGGTGATGCTGCCCTCCACCCGGCCATCCGCTTCGGCCTGCTGGAGCATGGGCAGGAGGAAATGCAGCGCCGCCTGGCCAGGCAGTTCCGCGCCGTGCAGCGACGACTGGAGGTAGGCCGATGGCGCCGCGCTCCCCGCCTTGCCTTCGAAGCGCAGGACGCGCAGCTCTATCTCATTGCCCGGCACATCGCCGGCCAGCTTGATCATCTCGGTTTTCATCATGCTCTTTCCATTATTCCTGCCAGGCCCTGAATAGGCTTAAATGCCGCGCCGCTTGCGAAGATGCGCGACAAGTCCTTGCGTGGAAGCGTCCTTGTCCCCGGCACTCGCATCGCCGGAGACGACCGGCAACAATTCCGTCGCCAGTTCCTTACCGAGTTCGACTCCCCATTGATCGAAGGCGTTGATGCCGTAAAGCTGGGCCTCAATAAAAACACGGTGCTCATAGAGCGCGATCAGGCGGCCCAGCGCAAACGGGTCGAGCTTGTCATGGACGATGGTGATCGACGGCCGGTTGCCGGAGAAGACGCGGTGCGGCGCAATGCGGTTGACCTCGGCGCGCGGCATGTCCTTCGCCGCCAGCTGGGCCTTTGCCTCCTCAAGCGTACGGCCCTTCATCAGGGCTTCCGACTGGGCAAGACAATTGGCGAGCAGCATCTGATGCTGATTGTCGAGATCCGGTTCGTGCCCGTTGGCGGCTACGATGAACTCGACCGGTATGACATCCGTCCCCTGGTGGAGCAGCTGGAAAAAGGCATGCTGGCCGTTGGTGCCGGGTTCTCCCCAGACGACGGGACCGGTGGGGCCGGAAGCCGGCTTGCCGGCAAGGGTGACGCTCTTGCCGTTCGATTCCATGTCGAGCTGCTGCAGATAGGCAGGCAAGCGCCCAAGGCGCTGGTCATAGGGAATGACGGCGCGGCTGGTATAGCCGGAAATGGCGCGGTGCCAATAGCCGACCAGGCCGAGCATGAACGGAAGATTCTCGGTTGGCGCAGCCTTGCGGAAATGTTCGTCCATGGCGTGGGCGCCGTCGAGGAAGCGGCCGAAATTCTCCGGACCGATGGCGATCATCACCGGCAGGCCGATGGCCGACCAGACGGAATAGCGGCCGCCGACCCAGTCCCAGAACCCGAAGATGCGATCGGATGGGATACCAAAGGCATCGACCTTGTCGAGCGCGGTGGAGACCGCGGCGAAGTGTTTTGCGACGGCCTTTTCGCCAAGTGCATCGGCGATCCATTTGCGCGCCGCCTTGGCATTGGTGATCGTCTCGATGGTCGTGAAGGTCTTGGACGCGATGATGAAGAGCGTCGTCGCCGGGTTGAGGCCGGCTATCGTATCGGCGATATCGGCGCCGTCGATATTTGACACGAAATGAAGCTTCGGCCCGTCATGATAGGGCGACAGGGCCTTGGTGGCCATGGCGGGGCCAAGATCCGAGCCGCCAATGCCGATATTGACGACATCGGTGATCGGCTTGCCTTTCGCTCCCTTCGTTTCGCCGGAGCGCAGCCCATCGGCAAAAGCTGCCATGCGCGACAGGACATCGCCGACGTCCGGCATCACATCCTTGCCGTCGACCTTGATAGCGCGGCCCGAACGATTGCGAAGCGCGATGTGCAGCACGGCGCGGCCCTCGGTCGTATTGATGGCCTCGCCGGCGAACATGGCGTCGCGCCGCTTCTCCACACCAGCAGCCTTTGCCAGTTGCAGCAGCAGCGCCAGCGTCTCGTCGTTGACCAGGCATTTCGACCAGTCGAGCAGAAGATCGTCGAGCGCGAGTGAATAGCGCGAGAACCGCTTCTTGTCCGAGGCAAAGACTTCGCGCATGTTTTTCGGTGCACCGCTCTTCCGGTGGGCTTTCAATGCCTGGACCGCACGCTTGATATCGCTCGCTTGCTCCGACGCCATGATTAATCTCCTGAGGATGGGGGATGTCCGAATATGGGGGAACCTGCCACCAGAACCGTTTCAGTTCAATCTGACAAAGGTAGAATATATTGAAATTCCGCGATAGACGATGCTGGAGCGAAGGCAGGAAGGCTGAACATGAATCTGACCGGAGAAGAATGGATAGCCGCGCCGCGCCACGAGGTATGGGATGCGCTCAACGATGCCGATGTGCTGAAAGCCTGCATTCCCGGCTGCGAGCAGCTCGATTGGGTCAGCGATACGGAACTCGAAGCGACACTGGCGGTTAAGCTCGGACTTATCAAGCCCCGGTTCAGCGGTGCGATATATCTCAGCAATCTGAACCCGCCATTCTCCTATACGATCAGCTGCGAGGGCAAGGGCAGCATCGCCGGCATTGCCCGCGGCGGCGCCGATGTGACGCTGCTGGACGAAGGCGCGCGGACACGGCTCGTCTACGAGGTGCATGCGGATGTCGGCGGCAAGATCGCCAAATATGGCAGTTCGCTGATATCCTCGACCGCACGGCGCATCTCGACCCGCTTCTTCGAACGGTTCAACGAGACCGTATCCGCCGCGACCCCCGGCACGGAAGGCTTGTCGCAATAGTCACAGGCGGTGGCGGAAAGCCGTTTGGGAAACCGGCAGGCATAGCGGATATGCTGGGCGCACACAGACAGGCGGCCAGGTCGGGCAATGCAGGATTTCGATTTCATCATCATAGGGGCCGGGTCCGCCGGATCGGTCATGGCCGACCGGCTTTCCGCCAATGGCCGTCACAGCGTGCTCGTCCTCGAAGCCGGGGGCAGCGACCGCCGCTTCTACGTGACGATGCCGCTCGGCTACGGCAAGACGTTCTATGACCGGTCGGTCAACTGGATGTACCGGGCGGAACCGGACCCCGGGCTGGCCGGCAATGCCGACTATTGGCCACGCGGCAAGGTCCTCGGCGGCTCGAGTTCCATCAATGCCATGGTCTATGTCCGCGGCGCGGCGCAGGATTTCGACGAATGGCGCGACCGGGGCAATCCCGGCTGGGGCTATGCTGATGTCGAGCCGGTCTTCCGCTCCATCGAGAATCACGAAGGGCCGGCGACCAGCCTCGGGCGCGGCGGCCCACTTACCATTACCGACAGTTCACGGCTGTTCCATCCGCTTGCGAACCGCATGATCGAAGCGGCGCAGGAGGCGGGGCTCGCCTATAATGGCGATTTCAACGGTGCGTCGCAGGAGGGTGTCGGACCGTTTCAATTGACGACCGGCAATGGTCGCCGCATGTCCGCGGCGCGGGCCTTCCTGCGGCCCGCGATGAAGCGGCCGAATGTGACGGTGCTCGCCAATGCTCTGGTGACGCGCATCGTATTCGACGGAAAAAGAGCCAGCGCCGTCGAGTTTACCCGCCGCGGCAGCCGGCAGCAGGTGCGCGCTGCCAAGGAGATCATCCTTTGCGGCGGCTCGGTCAACACGCCGCAACTCCTGGAGCTCTCGGGCATTGGCGATCCGGCGGTCCTAGGGCGCTGCGGCGTTCCGGTTGTTCACGCCAACAACAATGTCGGCGAGCACCTGCAGGACCATCTCGGCATCAATTATACCTACCGGGCGAACACTCCCTCGCTCAACGAGCTTCTGAGGCCGTGGTGGGGCAAGATGCGGGCAGGCCTGCATTATCTCCTGCTGCGCTCGGGCCCGCTCTCGATCAGCATGAACCAGGGCGGCGGGTTCTTTCGCACGGACCCATCGCGCAACCGGCCGAACATGCAGCTGTACTTCCAGGCATTCTCGACACTCGTGCCGAAGAATGGCGAGCGGCCCATTCTCACGCCCGATCCCTGGCCCGGCTTCTCGATCGGGCTCTCCAATTGCCGCCCGACCAGCACCGGCAGCATCCACATCCGCTCCTCCGAACCATCGGAGCAGCCCCGCATCGTGCCGAATGCCTTTTCCACCGATCATGACGTGGCGGAGATGCTGGATGCGGTCAAGTTCCTGCGCAGGATCGCGGCGACACCGACCATGAGCAAGCTGATCGTCGAGGAACTGCTGCCGGGCGCCGCCTGCCGCAGCGACCAGGAATTGATCGCGGATTTCCGCAAGCGGAGCGGAACCGTCTATCACCCCGTCTCAACCTGCCGCATGGGCCCCGACCCGCTGCAATCGGTGGTTAATCCGCGCCTGCGCGTCCACGGGATCGGCGGCCTGCGCGTAGCGGATTGCTCCATCTTCCCGAACATAATTTCAGGCAATACCAATGCCGCCGCGATGATGGTCGGTGCCAAGGCGGCGGAGCTGATCCTCGCCGACCACAACTGATCCTGATCCCGTGATCAGCTGTAGCGGGCCTCCAGCAGGTCGATATCGCGGACCATGCGGCTCGCCACCGTGCTTTCCAGCCGTCTTGCCCGGACCAGCCGGAGAATCTCCTGCCGCTCGGCATTGAGCGCGGTGATGCGCAAGCGTCGCTCGATCTCCTCGCTGAGCTTCACCTGTTCGCGCTCTTCACCGAGCTGCATGCGGCCGTCGATGCGCTTGCGGTAGAGCTCCATGATACGGGTCGCCACATCGGAAAAGACGTCCGCGTCCGCCCTGCCCGCCGCCAGATCGTGCTGCGCCTTCTCGACGGCCATGATCGCTGCCTCCGCGGCGGCTATACGGGCGTAATCCTCCTCCCGCTGGTACGTATCCTCGACCGGCACGTCGATATTGCGCAACAGGCGCGGCAGGCAGATACTGGCCATGACCAGCGACAGGATGATAATCCCCGCCGCCAGGAATATGACAAGGTCACGCGCCGGAAACAGGCTGCCATCGGCGAGGAACAGCGGCAGCGTAAGAATACCGGCCAGCGTGATCGCGCCGCGTACGCCGGCGAAGGACATGGTGGCTATGAGCTGCCAACTCGGGCGCACGCTCGCCTGCCGGCGGCTTGACGCCTTGCCAGCGCGATGCGCCAGGACGCCCATACCCAGAGGAAGCGCAGGCCGACGAGAGCCGCATAGATGATGACGACATAGACCGGGAGCCACCACTCGCCGGCCCCGCCTTCGACCCGAACATTGGCCACCGCGCCGGAGAAGATGCCCGGCAATTGTTCGCCGAGAAGCACGAAGATCGCGCCATTGGCGGCAAATTGCGCCGTATCCCATACCGCCGTCCGCCGTACGCGGGTGAGCGCCAGCGAAACCGCCGAGTTCTCCGCATAGCTCATGGTGATGCCGGCCGCGACGGCGGCCAGGATGCCGGAAGCATGCACATGCTCGGCCAGCAGATAGGCGCCGAAAGGGATCAACAGGCTGGTCAGTATCTGCGAGCCGCTCTCTTCGCCAAGCCTGCGGTTGAGGAACGTCTTGGCCCTCATGATGCCGAGAGTGACGCCGATGCCAATGGCGACGCCCGCGAATGCCAGCCACAGGAAGGTCAGGAAAGCGGCGGAAAATGAAAAAGTCCCCGTAAGCATGGCCGCGACGGCGAAGCGCATACAGACGAGGCCGGACGCATCGTTGAGCAGCGATTCGCCTTCCAGTATGTGCATCATGCGCGAGGGGATCGGCACGCGAGCGGCGATGGCCGACACGGCGATCGGATCGGTCGGTGAAACGATGGCGGCAAGCGCGAAGGCAACCGGCAGCGGCACCGAAGGGATCATCCAGTGCACCAGGAAGCCGACGCCGACAACGGTGAATATCACCAGGCCGAGCGCCATTTCCAGGATGATGCCCTTGTCGCGGAACAGGCCCTCCTTCGGGATGCGCCAGCCGTCCAGGAACAGCAATGGCGGCAGGAAAAGCAGGAAGAAGATATCCGGATCAAGCTCCACGCGAACGCTGGTCACGGACGCGATAGCCGCGCCGAGACCGATCTGCACCAACGGCAGCGGCACCGGCAGCGGCAGCATGCGCACGATCGAGTCGCTGACGACGACGGCCAGCAACATCAGCAGGACAACGGTGATAGTTTCCATGGTGAACCCGTTTGAGCCGGACGGCAGGATGAAGGGAATCGACCCGCTTTGTCGAGGCGAACCTTGGCAACTTTGCGCCCGGATGATGCCGAATGCGTGAAATAAACGCCCCACGGCGAAAGTAATTTTTACGCTTACGTTAATGTAAATGCTTGCAAGGTCACGGCCTCTCGCAATAGTACATATTGTTGGGTAGCATGGAGCGGCAGTTTGGAGAGGCTGTTGCCCATAATAGGCTTAACTGGGAGGTAAACGTGGCGAAAGAAACAGCTCGGGCAAAGGCACCAGCACGCAAGGCAGCAGCTGCAACGGAGAGGAAACCGGTAAAAACGCAGGCCGCTCCAGCCTTATCGGAGGCACCGGCAAAGGCGGCGAAACCAGCCACGAAGAAAACCGCCAGGGCCCCGGCGAAAAAGGCGAGCACCACGGCAAAGGCCGCGGCGAAGCCTGTGAAAGCCGCGACCGTTTCCGCCTCGCCCGAAGCACCGACAAAAGTCACAAAACCCGCCACGAAGAAGCCCGCCAAGGCTCCCGCTGCAAAGGCTTCGCCTGCGAAGACCCAAACTTCCAAGGCTGCGACGGCGGCAAAAAAGCGCGTAGCCGCGAAGGCGGATGCCAGGATATGGCTGAAATCCTACCCGGACGATGTGCCGGTCACCATCGAAGAGCCCAGGCTCCAATCGCTCGGGCAACTGTTTGACCGTGCCGTCGAACACGGCGATGCGACCGCCTTCAGCTGCATGTCGAAGAAGATGAGTTACCGCGAGCTCGGCCGCCGGATCAACGACATGGCCGCGTGGTTCCAGTCCCGTGGTCTGGTGAAGGGCGACCGCGTCGCGGTGATGATGCCCAATGTGCTGCAATACCCGATCACGATCGGCGCGATCCTCAAGGCCGGCCTGACCGTCGTCAATATAAATCCGCTCTATACGCCGCGCGAGCTCGAGCACCAGCTCAAGGACAGTGGCGCCAAGGCTATCATCATCCTCGAAAACTTTGCCTCCACCCTGGAAAAGGTAATCACCAGGACCCCGGTGCAGCATGTGATCGTCACTGCCATGGGCGACATGCTGGGAGTGAAGGGCCATCTGGTCAATCTCGTCGTCCGCCGCGTCAAGAAGATGGTCCCGGCCTGGTCGCTGCCCGGCCATACCTCGTTCAAGACCGTGCTGGCGAAGGGAGCGGCGCTGAGCCTGCGCCCGGTCGAAACCGGGCTCTCCGATATTGCCTTCCTGCAATATACCGGCGGAACGACCGGCATATCGAAGGGCGCGATCCTCACCCATGGCAATATCATCGCCAATGTCGAGCAGATGCGCCTGTGGTGTGACGTTGGTTTCCGCCTCAAGGGCCGGCCGAGTGACCTGACATTCATCTGCGCGCTGCCGCTCTATCATATCTTTGCGCTGACCGTGAATGCCATGATGGGCATGAACCTCGGCGCGCACAACGTCCTCATTCCCAATCCGCGCGACATACCCGGCTTCGTCAAGGTTTTGCAGAAGCAGAGGTTCCATATCTTCCCGGGCCTCAACACGCTGTTCAACGGCCTGCTCAACAATGAGGATTTCCGCAAGCTGGATTTCACCGGCCTCATTCTTTCGCTTGGCGGCGGCATGGCGGTGCAGAAGCCCGTCGCCGACCGTTGGAAGGACGTCACGGGCTGCCTCATCACCGAGGGCTATGGTCTTTCGGAAACGTCGCCAGTGGCTTCGGCCAATCGTCTCGACGCCAAGGAATTCTCCGGCACGATCGGCCTGCCGCTCCCCTCGACCGATATTTCCATCCGCGACGATGATGGCAGGGAGTTGCCGCTGCTCGAAGTGGGCGAAATCTGCATAAAGGGTCCGCAGGTCATGGCCGGCTACTGGAACCGGCCCGACGAGACAGCGCGCGCCATGACCGATGACGGCTATTTCCGCTCCGGCGACATGGGATATATGGATGAGCGCGGCTACACGAAGATCGTCGACCGCAAGAAGGACATGATCCTGGTTTCCGGCTTCAACGTCTATCCGAACGAGATCGAAGAAGTGGCGATGGAACATCCCGGCATCGCCGAGGCGGCCGCCGTCGGCATTCCCAACGAACATTCGGGCGAGGCGGTGAAGCTTTTCATCGTGCGCAAGGACAAGTCCCTCACCGAGGAACAGGTCAAGGCGTTCTGCGCCGAGCGGCTGACCAATTACAAGCGTCCCAAGGCCGTGGAATTCCGCGATGAACTGCCGAAGAGCAATGTCGGCAAGATCCTCCGGCGCGAATTGCGGTAGGCCTGGGGCGCATCGCTGCCGGACAGCGATGCGCCCATTCAGGCGGCCTTTTCGCGCACCTGATAATCCTTGACCGCTGCGAAGCGGATGGCTTTCCAGCGCTCGGCCTCGTAGGACAGCGAGAACGAGTTCTGCGCCAGGAACACCGGATCATTGTCGAGATCATGCGCGATGTCGGCGCGATGCGTGTTGATGAACCGTTGCAACTCGGCCGGATCATCCGCCGATATCCAGCGGGCCACGGTAAAGCGCGCCGGCTCGAAACCGACGGGCAGAGTGTATTCGACCTTCAGGCGCTCGGTGAGGACGTCGATCTGCAGGGCGCCGACGACACCGACGATCGCAGGCGATCCGTCATCCGGCAGGAACAGCTGGACAACGCCCTCTTCCGCCATCTGCTGCAGCGCCTCGCGCAGCTTCTTCGCCTTCATCGCATCATCGAGCCGAACGCGGCGCAGGATTTCCGGCGCGAAATTGGGCACGCCGCGGAACAGAAGGTCTTCCCCCTCCGTCAGCGTATCGCCGATACGCAGCGTGCCGTGATTGGGAATGCCGACCACGTCGCCGGCCCAGGCCTCGTCGGCGATCTGGCGGCTGCGGGCAAAGAAGAACTGCGGCGCCGAAAGTCCCATAGGCTTGCCCGTCCGCACCAGCTTCGCCTTCATGCCCCGCGACAGCTTGCCCGAGCAGACACGCAGAAATGCGATACGGTCGCGATGATTGGGGTCCATGTTCGCCTGAATCTTGAACACGAAGCCGGTCATCTTCTCCTCGGTGGCTTCCACCTTGCGCGTGTCGGCGTCCTGTGCGCGCGGGCTCGGGCCGTAATCGCAAAACGCATCGATCAGTTCGCGCACGCCATAATTGCGCAGGGCCGAGCCGAAATAGACCGGTGTAAGATGGCCCTCGCGGAAGGCCTGCAGGTCGAAGGGATTGCACGCGTCGCGCCCGAGGGTGGCTTCCTCGATCCAGGCTTCCCGTTCATTGGCCGGCAGGAGGCCGGAGGCAGCATCCGCTTCCGGACCGTTGACCTTGGTCGCCGCTACTTCCTCGTCCCGGCGCCGCACCGTATTGTCCTGCAGATTATAGGTTCCGGCAAAGCTCTTGCCGCGGCCGATCGGCCAGTTGATGGGTGCGGTGTCCAGCGCCAGCTTCTGCTCGATCTCGTCCAATATCTCGAAGGGATCGCGGCTCTCCCGGTCCATCTTGTTGATGAAGGTGATGATCGGAATATCACGCATGCGGCAGACTTCGAAAAGCTTGAGCGTCCGCGCTTCGATGCCCTTGGCGGCATCGATCACCATGACCGCGCTGTCGACGGCCGTCAGCGTTCGATAGGTATCGTCGGCGAAATCCTCATGGCCAGGCGTGTCGAGAAGGTTGAAGATGCAATCCTTGTATTCGAAGGTCATGACCGAGGTGACCACGGAAATGCCGCGGTCGCGTTCGATATTCATCCAGTCGGAGCGGGTCTGGATACGATCCTTCTTGGCCTTGACCTCGCCGGCGAGCTGGATCGCTCCGCCGAAAAGCAGCAGCTTTTCAGTCAGCGTGGTCTTGCCGGCATCGGGATGGGCGATGATTGCGAAGGTACGGCGACGGGATACGGGATGCTCGGCAGTGGACATGAAGGCGGCTCGATCAATGGGAAAAGGTTTGGCGCCTTCTATCAGGCGGGGGTGCTGGCGTCGACCTTTGAATCATCCGGTGCCGCGGTAACGGAATCCCGCATTTTGGAATCGCCGTCGGAGCGATCAGCGGTTAAAAAGAGATTATGTGCAAAGAACGATCCTGCGCCCACTTGCCGGTTGACCGAAACTCTCTCTGGTGAAAAAGCTCGTCCCATGTCCCAGCCAAACGATTCCACTCGCCCACCCCTCGGTCTCGTCCGCCTGCCGCACGGCGCGGGCCTCGACCTTCCCAGCTATGAAACCGCCGGCTCCGCAGGCATGGATCTGCGCGCCGCCGTCCCCGAGGATCGGCCGCTGCTGTTGCTGCCCGGACGGCGGGCACTGGTGCCGAGCGGCCTCATTTTCGAGATTCCGGAAGGATTCGAGGCGCAGGTCCGCCCTCGCTCCGGCCTTGCCCTGAAACACGGCATCACCTGCCTGAACACGCCCGGAACCATAGATTCCGACTATCGCGGCGAGGTGAAGGTTCTGCTGATCAATCATGGCGACGAGGAATTCTACATCGAACGCGGCATGCGCATCGCCCAGATCGTGCTTGCCCCGGTCGTGCAGCTCGAGACCGAAGAACGTCAATATGCCAGCGACACGGCGCGCGGTAGCGGAGGCTTCGGCTCTACGGGGACTTCGTAAATATCATCGTCGGGAGGAACCCACATGGACAAAGGCAAGACGTTCCGGCTCCTGCATGAGGGGCGCGATATTCTCATCATGCCAAATCCGTGGGATCCGGGCACCGCGAAATACCTCGCGTCGCTTGGTTTCAAGGCCCTCGCCACCACGAGCGCGGGCTTTGCCTTCTCGCGCGGATTGCCCGATGGCGGCGTGCCCTTCGATGCCATGATGCAGCACTGCCGCGAGATGGTTGCGGCGACCGACCTGCCGATTTCCGCCGATCTCGAAAAGGGCAAGGGTGACAGCGCCGACAGCGCCGCGGAGACGATCTTCGCCGCGGAGGCAGCCGGGCTTGCCGGATGTTCAATCGAGGACTTTTCCGGCGACGCGGCGAAGCCGATCTATGATTTCGACCACGCGGTGGAGCGGGTCGCGGCGGCAGCCGAGGCGGCACGCGCCCTCAAGGGCGATTTCGTGTTCACGGCGCGCTGCGAGAATTTCCTGCATGGCATCACGGATTTCGACGCTACGGTGAAGCGCCTGCAGGCATTCGAACGAGCCGGAGCGGACGTGCTGTTCGCACCGGGCATTTCCGATCCGGCCCGCCTGCGCGAGCTTTGTGCCGCCGTATCGAAACCCGTCAGCACGATTGCGCCTGCGGGGCTCAGCGTGCCTGAACTCACAGAGATCGGTATAAGCCGCCTCTCGCTCGGCTCGCGCCTGACGACGGCCGCCTTCACCGCGCTGCACACCGCCGCCCGCGAGATGCTGGACAAGGGTACGTTCGAATTCAACCGCTCAGGCGTGGCCTATTCGGAATTGCAGGGCCTCTTCTCCCGGAACGGGGACAGCTAGACATGCCACAGCCGGAACTGGTGATCTTCGATTGCGACGGCGTTCTCGTCGATACCGAAACGATCGGGAACAACCACCTCGTCAAGATGCTTGCCGAGAGGGGCTTCGAGACGAATTTTGCCGAGGTTCGGAAGTCCTATTGCGGCATGCCGATGCGTGCCGTGAAGGAGAAGGTCGAGGCGCAGGGCTTCCAGCTTGGCGATGATTTCGTCCAGCGCTGGTATGATGCCATACCGGTGATGTTCGAGAACGGCGTCGAGCCCATACCCCATATCGAAGAGGTGATCGGCGCCGTGAGGAGCGCAGGGCTGCGCTATTGCGTAGCTTCGTCCGCCAATGTCGAGAAGATGCATGTCACGCTCGGCAAGACCGGGCTGATCCGCTACTTCGAGGACGTGCTCTACAGCGCCTCGATGGTGCCGCGCGGCAAGCCCTTTCCGGATCTTTTCCTGCATGCCGCCCGCGCGATGGGTTTCGCCCCGGCGCAGAGCGTGGTGATCGAAGACAGCGTCGCCGGTACACATGCGGGCATCGCCGCCGGCATGAAGGTCTATTCCTATTGCGGCGACGAGCATGCCGATCGCGAAGGACTTGCGGAGGCCGGCGGCATTCTCTTCGACGACATGCGCAAACTGCCGTCCCTGCTGGGCCTCGCGTGATGCTGACCAAGCCACTCAAGGTCGTGGACATGCATACCGGCGGCGAACCGGTGCGCATCATCGTCGACGGCTATCCGGAACTGCCGAAGGGCACCATTCTCGAGAAACGCGCCTATGTGCAGGCGGAACTCGACCATCTGCGCAAGATCCTGATGTTCGAACCGCGCGGGCATTTCGACATGTATGGCGCCTTGCTGGTCGAGCCCAATCTCCCCGGCGCCGACCTTGCCGTGCTGTTCATGCACAACGAAGGCTATTCCACCATGTGCGGCCATGCGGTGATTGCGCTCGGCCGCTACGCCGTCGACAACGGTCTGGTTCCGAAAGTGGAACCGGTAACGACGGTTAATATCGAATGCCCCTGCGGCATGGTCGTCGCCTCGGTTGCCGTCGCGGATGGGAAGTCGGGCAGCGTCTCGTTCGAGAGCGTGCCGGCCTTCCTGTTTGCGCAAGATATACGCGTCGACGTTGCGGGCCATGGTGAAATTGTCGTCGATGTCGCCTATGGCGGGGCCTTCTACGCGCTGGCCGATTGCCGCCAGTTCGGGTTCGAATTCAGCGAGGGTTCGGCCAAGACCTTTACCGAATGTGCGACCGCCGTGACCGAAGCCGTCAGGGAGGCAGTGCCGCTAGACCATCCCGACCATGCGGACCTCGCCTTCCTCTATGGTACGATCCTCACCGACGGCAACGACGTTTGGAACGAGGGCCCTACGCGCAATGTCTGCATCTTCGCCGATGCGCAACTGGACCGCTCGCCAACAGGCTCCGGCGTTACCGCCCGCCTCGCCGCCATGAATGCCAAGCGACAGATTTACGACGGCCAGGCACGCATCTTCGAAAGCATCGTCGGTTCACGCTTTGTCGGCATGGTTGCCTCGACGACCAGAGCCGGACCCCATGATGCGATTACCGCCCGAGTCTCCGGTCACGCCTATTACAGCGGAAAAGCGGAATTCATCGTCGAAGAAGACGATCCGCTCGGCGGCGGCTTCCTGGTAGTCTGAACATTAAACCGAACGGTTGACTAACTGGCGATGCCATGTTAGTAAACCATATGGTTGAATATAACACACCTCATCTCGATGTCATCTTTCACGCGCTTGCCGATCCGACGCGGCGAGCCATGCTGCACCGGCTCATCCCGGGGGAGCAGAGCGTCAGCGACCTCGCGACGCCCTTCAACATGTCGCTGGCGGGCGCGTCGAAACACATCAAGGTCCTCGAAAGCGCCGGCCTCGTGCGGCGGCGGATCGAGGGGCGGACGCATCTGTGCCGACTCGAAGCGGCCCGGCTTGCCGATGCCGAGCGCTGGCTTGCGACCTACAGGCGCTTCTGGAGCGAACGCCTCGACGACCTCGAAGCTCTACTGCGCGAGGAAGATGCCACGGTGCCGAAGGTGCCGCAGAACCCCAAGAAATAGGAGCAGAAGATGGACGCTTATGTTGAAAATGACCGGCTTGGTGCCGTGGTCGCCCCGCGCACCGTTCGCATCGAACGGCTGCTCCCGGGACCGGTGGATCGGGTGTGGTCTTATATCGTCAATTCGGAAAAGCGGAAGAAATGGCTGGCCGAGGGACCCATGGCGGATCATGTGGGCGGCGATGTCGTGCTGACCTTCCACAATGGCGAGATATCCGACGAGACGGTGCCGGACAAGTACAAGCAGTATGAGAAACACGTTAACCGGTGCAGGATATTGCGTTATGAACCGCCGCATCTGCTCAGCATGACCTGGCCCCAGGGCGAGGGCGAGCCTTCCGAGGTGACGTTCGAACTTGCCGCCTCGGGCACGGACACATTGCTGACCATCACCCATAGCCGGCTCGCCCACAGGGATGCGATGATCAGTGTATCCGGCGGCTGGCACAGCCATCTGGCAGCCCTCATCGACGTGCTGAACGGCCGGAAGGTCGATGGCTTCTGGAAGAAACTGGCCGAGGTCGAGGCACAATACAGACAGACTATCGTCGATTGAGCGGGACGCCGTCCAAAGGACGCTCGAACAGTTGGACCGGCTCGCCGAGATAGTTCGTCTCGGCGATCGGTTCGAACCCGCATCGGCGGGCGAGCTTGATGGAAGCGGAATTGTCGGGAGAAATGATGCAGCGCGCACTTCTGGCGGCAAGATTGGCCTTTCCCCATTCCAGCATCTTGGTCAAGGCCTCCACGGCATAGCCTTTGCCGTGAACCTCCGGCGAGACCACCCATCCCATCTCCGGAACCTCGCCGAAGGCGGGCTCCATGACGCGGTTGAAATCGGCAAAGCCGGCATCGCCGATATATCTGCCGGTCGCCTTCTCCTCCATGGCCCAGAAGCCATAGCCGATCGCCTGCCACATGCCGATATATTGCAGCAGCCTGCCCCAGGAGCGTTCGGGCGACGATGGCTCTCCAGAGATGTGACGGTAGACGACCGGATGGCTCCAAAGCTCGTGCAGCCGTTCCAGATCATCCCGCCTGTGGCCGCGCAGCACAAGCCTTTCAGTCTCGATAATCGGCGTTTCCTTCATGGCGCAATCCTGGTCTGAAGTTGATATCCAAAGCTGTGAAGTCATCGGCATTGCCGGAAGACGCGCTAGACTTCCACCGTCTGCAGCGCTTCTGCGATCCTTGCCGCCAGACGTTCGGCAACGTCCTTCTTGCTCAGATCCGGCCATTCCTCCACGCCCGTGCGGGTGATGATGCGGACCATGTTCCTGTCGCCTCCCATGATTCCGGTCTCATGGCTGACATCATTGGCAACGATCCAGTCGGCGCCTTTCCTGTCGAGCTTCCTGCGCGCATTCGACAACAGGTCCTGCGTCTCGGCCGCAAAGCCGACAACCAGTCGCGGACGCTGCCTGTGGTGGCCGACACCGGCCAATATGTCCGGATTCTCCACCATTTGCAGGGCGGGTGCGGCCTGGCCTGGCTGTTTCTTGATCTTTTCCCCGGCGGCGTCGGCCGTACGCCAATCCGCGACGGCCGCGACCATGATTGCGGCATCGGCCGGCAGAAAACGCTCCACCGCATCGCGCATCTCGCGCGCGGTTTCCACCTTCGTCACCTCCACGCCCAGCGGGTCGGGAATGGAGACCGGGCCCGAGACCAGATGCACGGTCGCGCCGAGACGCGCCAGCGCGGCGGCAATGGCGTGGCCCTGCTTGCCGGACGAACGGTTCGCAATATAGCGCACGGGATCGATCGGCTCATGCGTCGGCCCCGAGGTCATGACAATGGACATGCCGGCGAGCGGTTTCGAACGATCCTCGATCAGGTTCTCGACGGCGGCGAGAATTTCCAGCGGCTCCGCCATCCGGCCCGTGCCGCGCTCGCCGCTTTCGGCCATTTCACCGCGGTTCGGCCCAACGAAGAACACGCCGTCCTGTTCCAGCCTGGCCCGATTGCGCCGTGTCGCGGGGTGATCCCACATGCGCGGATTCATTGCGGGTGCAACAAGCACGCGCTTGTCCGTCGCCAGCAGGACGGCGCTTGCGAGATCGTCAGCCAGTCCATTGGCCATCTTGGCCATCAGATCGGCCGTTGCAGGCGCGACGACGATGAGGTCTGCCTCGCGCGACAGCCGGATATGGCCGACATCATGTTCGTCCTCGCGGGAGAAAAGCTCGCTGAACACCTTGTCTGCCGCGAGCGCGCCAACCGCCAGCGGCGTGACGAATTCCTGTGCCGCCTTCGTCAGGACCGGCCGGACGCGTGCGCCTTTCTCGCGCAGGCGGCGAATGAGGTCGAGACATTTATAGGCCGCGATGCCGCCGCCGATGATAAGAAGAACATGCTTGCCGGCAAGACTGCCCGCCGCCGGCGAAACGGCATGTGCCGGAACGGGATCGCTTTCCAGCCCGCCGAGAACCAGCCGTGCCTCTTCCTCCATGGATCGGCCATTCGCAGCGGCGCGCCGGCGCAGCCGCTCCTTGCTCGCAGGGTCCAGATTTCGGATCGTGATGCTGGCCATTGATTGCACTTTCCTGCTCGTGATTGCGATTATGCAATCAATGCAATCAATCTAGGGGAAATTTGCCTAGAATAAAAGCGAATAGGTGATCAGGATGCTGCAAACCGCAATCACCCATAGCGCGACACGGCCCGACCGCGTATGGCGAGCCTCGGCGCGGCCGATGGCTTCGGCAGTCGGTGCGTCGAAACGCAGGCCATGTTGCGCCATCTGGTCCAGTTCCTTGGACAGGCGATCCGCCCGAGCCACCAGTTCCGGCAGCTGCCGTGCCAGGTGCATCACCGCGCCGACGCCCTCGCGCGCATCGACATATATGCCTTGCGGGCCGAGATTGCGCCGGATCCAGTCGCCAACCACCGGTTCGGCGGCCTTCCACATGTTGAAATGCGGGTTCAGCGTGCGCGAAACGCCTTCGACCACGACCATCGTCTTTTGCAGCATGACGAGTTCCGGCCGCGTCTGCATGTCGAAGAGTTCGGTAACCTCAAAGAGCAGCGTCAGAAGCTTGGCCATGGAGATCGTTTCGGCCGGCTGGCCGTGAATGGGCTCGCCTATGGCGCGGATAGCCTGGGCAAAGCTCGCCACATCATGATGGTGCGGCACGTAGCCAGCCTCGAAATGCACTTCAGCGACACGCACATAGTCGCGGGTGATGAAGCCGTAGAGAATTTCCGCCAGGAAACGGCGTTCTTTTTTGCCAAGACGACCGGTAATGCCGAAATCGACGGCCACGATATTGCCGGTCGCATCGACGAACAGATTGCCGGGATGCATGTCCGCATGGAAGAAGCCGTCCCGCAATGTGTGCCTGAGGAATGACTGGATGAGCGTCTCCGCCAGCTTGAACAGATCATGGCCGGCGGCGACCAGGCCATCGATATCCGACATCTTGACGCCGTCGATCCATTCGAGCGTGAGCACGTCGCGCCCGGTACGCTCCCAATCGACGGTCGGAATGCGAAAGCCGGGATCATTGGCGGTGTTCTCCGCAATCTCGGACAGCGCCGCGGCCTCGAGCCGCAAATCCATCTCGATGCGGGTCGTCTGCGCCAGCGTCCGGGTGACTTCCACGGGGCGCAGGCGCCGCGTAGACGGCATGTAGCGTTCCTGCCAGCGCGCCACCAGGAAGAAGCTTTCGAGGTCGTTGGTGAAGCGCTGGCGCACGCCAGGCCGTACCACCTTCACCGCCACCTTGCGCTGTCCCTCCGGCGTATCGATGAAAGCCGGATGAACCTGCGCGATCGAAGCGGCCGCTATCGGATCTCCGATGGAAGCATAGAGATCGCCGGCGGGCCGCCCGAGCGAGGATTCGATGGCCCGCACGGATGCGGCCATGGGAAAGAAATCGAGCTGGTCCTGCAGCAGCGCCAGATCATCCGCGACCTCGGTACCGACGACATCCGGACGCGTGGCCAGGAACTGGCCGAGCTTGACATAGGACGGGCCGAGCTTGTTGATCGCGCGCGACAGACGTTCCGACCTGCGGGCAGTGCGGGCCCGGCGCCTTGCCAGGAGCCCGGCGACGCGGTGGCCGAATGCCGGCAGGCCGGTCAGGCCTTCGGCGGGCAAGGCCGCGATCACGCCTTCCCGGGTCAATATCCAGCCAGCTCGCACGAGCCGGAACATTGCGGCGAAACTACTCATTCAACGATCACAATTTCCAGCCGGAATGCAGCGCGGCAATGCCGCCGGTGAAATTACGCCATGTAACCCGCTCGAATCCGGCCTGGCGGATCATCTCGGCGAAATCCGCCTGGCGCGGAAACTTCCGGATGGATTCCACGAGATATTGATAGCTGTCGGCGTCGCCGGTCACGGCCTTGCCGATCTTCGGGATCGCATTGAACGACCAGGCATCGTAGATCTTGTCGAGGACAGGCAGTTCGACCTCGGAGAATTCCAGGCAGAGGAAGCGCCCGCCCGGCTTGAGCACGCGATAGGCTTCCGCCAGTGCGCGATCGATATGCGGCACATTGCGGATGCCGAAAGCGATCGTATAGGCATCGAAAATGCCGTCTTCGAACGGGAGTTCTTCGGCATTCGCCTCCACAAAGCGCGTATTGTCGGCCAATCCCTGCTTCTCGGCGCGGTCGCGGCCGACCTCGAGCATCGAACCATTGATGTCGAGGATCGTGGCATGGGCGTTTCGCTGCGATGCCTCGATGATCCTGAAGGCGATATCGCCGGTACCGCCGGCGACGTCCAGCACCTTCCATTGCGCTGTCCGCGAAGGAGACAGCCAGGCGATCATGGAATCCTTCCAGACGCGGTGCAGCCCCCCCGACATGAGATCGTTCATCAAATCGTAGCGCTTGGCCACGCGGTGGAATACGTCATTGACGCGCGACTGCTTTTCGCCGTCCTGCACGTTCTGAAAGCCGAACGAGGTCTCCATGCCGCCATGGGCGCCGGTGCGTTGCTGGTTCATCTTCCACCTGCTGAAATGCTATCGCGGCGAACCATAGAGGATTGATCAACAGAAGGCTATTGCCTCCTGCGCGACAAAACTGTGCGTCCCGCCGACGCATGCTTTGCGCCGGGAGCAAGCAATCGCTAAGGTCGGGCTGATTTCAGAGTGAGGGATTTTCAATGGGCGTGACAATCGTTTCCCACCCGCTTGTGCAGCACAAGCTCACCATCATGCGCGACAAGGACACGTCGACCGCAGGCTTTCGCCGCCTGCTCAAGGAAATCTCGCTCCTGCTCTGCTACGAAGTCACCCGCGATCTCCAATTGACCAATATCCGCATCCAGACGCCGCTGGTCGAGATGGATTCGCCGGTCATCGAAGGCAAGAAGCTCGTCTTTGCCTCCATCCTGCGCGCCGGCAACGGCTTGCTTGAGGGCATGCTCGATCTGGTGCCGGCAGCCCGCGTCGCCCATATCGGCCTCTACCGCGACCATGAAACGCTTCAGCCGGTGGAATATTACTTCAAGGCGCCCGAGGATATCGTCAATCGCCTCATCATCGTCGTTGATCCGATGCTGGCGACCGCCAATTCGGCCATCGCCGCCATCCAGAAACTGAAGGATCGCGGCGCAAGCAACATACGCTTCCTCTGTCTGCTGGCAGCGCCGGAAGGCATCGAGCGCTTCACGACGGCCCATCCGGACGTGCCGGTGTTCACGGCGGCCATCGACAGCCATCTCAACGAGAAGGGCTATATCGTCCCCGGGCTCGGCGATGCGGGCGACAGGATGTACGGCACGAAGTAGCGCTACGTCGCCGCTGATATCCGGCGCAAGATCGGGCTGGTCGATCGCGGCTTGCGCTCGGCAAAGCCATAGGCGGCAAGAACTTTCGCAACGGCCAGCCTGGCGTCATCCTCGCTGCGCGCATGGATGAGGGCGATCGGCTCGTCTTTTTCCATCCGCGCTCCGATCGGCTGGAGGGCGGTGATGCCCACCGCATGATCCACCGGGTCCTGCGGGCGGGTCCGCCCACCGCCAAGTTGGACGACGGCCATGCCGAGAGCGCGCGTATCGATGGCGGCGACATAGCCCCCGGCAGGCGCTTTCACCTCCTGGAGCACCGGCGCCTGTGGCAAATGATGATCCATCCGCTCGATGAAATCAGCCGGGCCGCCGAGCGCCGCGACCATGCGGCCGAATATTTCCGCGGCCTTGCCGCTGTTCAATGCCTCCTGCGCCATAGCAGAGGCGTCTCGCTGCGTCGATGCAAGCCCTGCCGAGAGCAGCATTTCGGCAACCAGCGCAATCGTCACCGTCTCCAGTCGCGCATCGCGTCGCTCGCCGGTCAGGAACCGCACCGCATTGCGCACCTCGACGGCGTTGCCGGCGGCAAGCGCCAGTGGCTCGTTCATATCCGTGAGCAGGGCAGTGGTCGGCAGCCCGGCGCCCTCGGCGACGGCGACGATGCTTTCGGCGAGCGTCACGGCATCGCGCTTTCGGGCCATGAAGGCGCCGCTTCCGGCCTTGACGTCCATGACCAGCGCGCCAAGGCCGGCCGACAGCTTCTTCGAGAGTATGGAGGCGGTGATCAGCGGAATGGATTCGACGGTCGCGGTTACATCGCGGATGGCGTAGAAACGCTTGTCGGCCGGAGCGAGATTGGCGGTCTGGCCGATGATCGCACAGCCGACATCGCGCACGACATTGCGAAACAGCGCATTGTCGGGCTGGCTGCGATATCCGGGAATGGAATCCATCTTGTCGAGCGTACCGCCGGTGTGCCCCAGCCCCCTGCCCGAAATCATCGGCACATAGGCGCCGCAGGCAGCGGCAATGGGTGCGAGCATCAGCGAAACATTGTCGCCGACGCCGCCGGTCGAATGCTTGTCCACCGCTGGCCCGGGCAGATGCGACCAGTCCAGCGCATCGCCGGAGCGCAACATGGCGAGCGTCAGCGCCACCGTTTCCTCGCGCCGCATGCCCTGGAAGAACACCGCCATGGCAAAGGCGGCAACCTGGCCTTCCGTGACGCGGCCGGAGCCCAGCCCTTCGATAAAGGCGGCTATCGCGCTCGCCTCCAGCATATGGCCGTCGCGTTTGCGCCGTATGATCTCCTGGGGCAGGACCATCCGCGGCTAACCCATGTCCCGGACGAATGCAGCGATTATCTTCTGCAGTCTGGCTCCGCCAATGGGCGCCATGTCCTTCGTCTCCTCGTGCGAGAGCTCATCGCCTGTCATGCCGGCGCCAAAATTCGTTATCACCGAACAGGCGGCAACCCGCAGGCCGTGAAAGCGGGCAAGGATCACCTCCGGCACGGTCGACATGCCGACCGCATCGGCGCCGAGAATGCGGGCCATGCGGATTTCGGCCGGCGTTTCGAAGGACGGCCCCGAAAACCACATATAGACGCCCTGCTCCAGCTTTTCGCCGACATCGCCGGCGGCCAGCAACAGCGCGTCCCTCAATTTGCGGTCATAGGCGGTGGTCATGCCGACGAAGCGCTGGTCGGTCACCTCGCCGATCAGCGGGTTGCGGCCGGAATAATTGATGTGGTCATCAACCAGCATGACGCTTCCCGGCATCAGATCGTGCCGCACCGAGCCTGCCGCATTGGTGAGCAGCAGCATTTCAATACCGAGATCGGCGAGGCTGGCAATCACCGGCCGCATGACTGCAGCATCGCCATTTTCATAGTAATGCGAGCGCCCAGCGAGCATGAGAACCGGCTTGCCGGAAAGATAACCGGCGACCACCTCGCCCGCATGACCCGAAACGCCGCTATGCGGAAAATCCGGCAGTTCCGCATAGGGAATGCGGACGGCATCATCCACTGCATCGACCAGCGAGCCCAGCCCTGAACCAAGCACCAATGCTATCCGGGGCGCCAGTCCATTCAATTTCTGTATGAGATGTCCGGTTGCCGCCGAAATCATGCGGCGCCTTTCCCGAGCACGTCGGCTTCGAACCCATAGGGAAAGATATCGCGCAAACGCAAGGTTTCGACGATGCCGTCATTGTCGCAAAGGTGCAGCAGTGTTTCGGGTCCGGCAAACTCGGCCAGGCGCTGGCGGCAGCCTCCGCATGGCGTGCACTTGGCCTTCTTTTCGGCGACGACCGCAATCTCGGTGATTTCGCCGCCACCGCCCATGACGAAGTGCGAAAGCGCCGTCGTTTCGGCACACCAGCCTTCCGGGTAGGAAATCACTTCGATGTTGCAGCCGGAATAGACGCGGCCATCGCGCGTGCGCAAGGCGGCGCCCACCGGAAATTGCGAATAGGGAGAATGGGTCTTCTGCATGGCCGCATAGGCCGCGTCGAACAGATCCTTGCTCATGATCACCTTTCCTTCACATAGGCCACGCCGCCCGCTTTCGGCGGGATCGCCTTGCCGATAAAGCCCGCCAGGAGAATGATGGTGAGCACATAGGGCAAGGCCTGCATCAATTGCACCGGCACCTCGCCGATCAAGGGCAGGGGTTGCCCCTGGAGCCTGATGCCGAGCGCATCCAGAAAGCCGAAGAGCAGGCAGGCATACATGGCCTGCACCGGCCGCCATTTGGCGAAGATCAATGCCGCGAGTGCGATATAGCCCTTGCCGGCCGTCATGTCCTTGACAAAGCCTGCGCCCTGCGCCGCAGCCAGATAGGCGCCGGCGACACCGCAGAGGAGCCCGCAGCAGATCACCGCACGATAGCGCAGCCAGGAGACGGAGATGCCGGCCGTGTCTACAGCGGCGGGATTCTCGCCGACGGCGCGCAGCCGCAGGCCGAACCGTGTGCGGAACAACACCCACCATGTGAACGGCACGAGCAGAAATGCCAGGTAGACGAGGATCGAATGCCCGGAAATGAGCTCGAAATAGATCGGCCCGAGTATCGGGACGTCGCGCACCGCCTCCGCCCCGGGCAGATTGATCGGCGTGAAACGGGCGCTGTTGGGGAGCGAAGGCGTACGTCCACCCTGGTGGAACCAGGCCTGCCCCAGGATGACCGTCGTGCCTGCCGCGATGAAATTGATCGCCACGCCCGAAACGATCTGATTGCCGCGATGGGTGATCGACGCGAATCCGTGGACGAGGCTGAGGGCAATGGAAACAACGACCGCCGCAGCCAGAGCGAGAGGCGCGGAGCCGAACCATGTGGCGACGGCACCCGCGGCGAAGGCGCCTGCGAGCATCTTTCCCTCAAGACCGATGTCGAATACGCCGGCTCTCTCCGAATAAAGCCCCGCCAGGCAGGCCAGCAGCAGCGGTGCCGACAGGCGGATGGTCATGTCGAAAAGCTGTATGAACGTGATGAAAAGTTCCATCACTGCCTCCCCGGTGCGGCAGCATTGGGCTGTATGGGCGTCGCCTTCGGTCCAAAAGCATGGAATATCCGCTGCAGCGTTGGCCGGAACATGTGTTCGAGCGCCCCGGCGAACAGAATGACCAGCCCCTGGATGATGACGATCATGTCGCGCGAGATATTGGGCATGTCGAAGGCTATCTCGGCGCCGCCCTGATAGAGCATCCCGAACAGGATGGCCGCAAGCACGATGCCGAACGGATGGGAGCGCCCCATGAGCGCAACCGCAATGCCGACGAACCCTGCGCCGGCGACGAAATCGAGCTGAAGGCGATGCTGGGCGCCCATGACCGGGTTGAGTGCCATCATGCCGGCCAAGGCGCCAGAGATGAGCATGGCAATGATGATGATGCGCATTTCACCGATGCCGGCATAGCGCGCCGCTTTGGGACTGAAACCCATCGTGCGGATCTCGTAGCCGAGCTTTGTACGCCAGATCAGCACCCAGACGAGAAACGCCGCCAGCAGCGCCAGCAGGAAGCTGATGTTGAGCGGCGCCGACCGCATGTCGAGCCCTATGCCGTTGAGAAGCCAGCCAAGCCCGGGCAATTGCCCGCCTTCGCCGAAGACCCTGGTCTCGGGGGCCTGCACATTGGCCGGCCGCAGGAAATTGACCACGATCGACACCATGATGCTGGCGGCGATGAAATTGAACATGATGGTGGTGATGACGACGTGCGAGCCGCGTTTCGCCTGCAGCCATGCCGGGATCAGCGCCCACAGGGCGCCGGCGATGGCGGAGGCGGCAATGGCCAGCGGAAAGGCAAGCCACCACGGCAGCACGTCGCCGAGGCTGAGGCCGACAAGCGCCGCGCCGAGCCCGCCAATATAGGCCTGGCCCTCACCGCCGATGTTGAACAGGCCGCAGTGAAAGGCGATGGCGACGCAAAGGCCGGTGAAGATGAAATTGGTGGCGTAATAGAGCGTATAGCCGACGCCATCGCCGGAACCGAATGCGCCCTTGACCATCAGTATGGCCGCGTCGATCGGGCTTTCGCCGACGAGAAGGACCACAAGCCCGGCAACGAGAAAGGCTACGACGAGATTGATGAGCGGAAGAAGGCCGTAATCGGCCCAGGCGGGCAGTTTGGCGAATGGCTGGCTCATGGCAGCGCCTCGATGGCGGCATCGGCTGTGGTGATACGGGCGTACTCGCCGTCGAGAACGGCAAGAAACAGCGCGTGCACTTCCTCGGCGCTCCAGGCCTTGCCGCTCCGGTCCGTGCGATCGGTACTGGCGACGGCGTCCTCCGGTATGAGCACCTCGAAACCAAGCCCGGCCGCCATCCTCACGGTCGCATCGACCGAGTTTTCGAGGAGGACGCCTGTCACGACGAGGCTGCGCACCTGCAATTCGTCCAGCACATCCATGAGATCGGTGCCGATGAAGGCGCTGTTCGTGCGCTTGTCCACCACGGGTTCACCGAGAATGGGCTCGACTTCGCTCTTGAAGTCATTGCCTTCGCTGCCCGGTCGATAGGGCGAGGACGGGTCGGTTGAATCATGCCTGATATGGATGACCGGCAAGCGCCGCGCGCGCCAAGCCGCCAGCAGACGGCCGATATTGGCTTCCGTCTCGGGCTGGCCCCGGCGGCCCCATTTCGGATCATCGATCGCCTTTTGAACATCAATCACGATCAACGCCTGCGTCGTCATTCCGCCGCCTCCAACTGTTCAACACCTGCCATCAGGCAGCCCAATTCGGCCTCATCCGCCTCCGCATCGCGCTCGCCGACGATCCGTCCGGCGAACATGACGAGGATCCTGTCCGACAGCGAACGTATTTCATCGAGTTCGACGGATACCAGCAGGACGGCCTTGCCGGCATCGCGCATTTCGATGATCCGCTTATGGATGAACTCTATCGCCCCCACATCGACGCCGCGCGTCGGTTGGCCGATGATGAGCACATCCGGATTGCGCTCCATCTCGCGCGCGAGAACGATCTTCTGCTGGTTGCCGCCGGAGAAATTGGCGGTCTTCATTTCAGGGTCGGAAGGGCGGATATCGTATTTTTCGATCTTCTTGCGCGCATCCGCCTGGATCGCATCGATGTCGAGGAAGGGTCCGTTCAGATAAAGCGGATCGTCATGATAGCCAAGGATGGAATTTTCATATTCCTCGAACGCCAGCACCAGGCCCATATGGTGCCGGTCCTCCGGCACATGCGCCAGGCCACGATCGCGCAGCTCGGCAGGATCGGCCGCGCCGGTGACATCGATCGACTGGCCGTTCAGCAGCACCCTCCCCGAGACCGCCGTGCGGATGCCGGCGATCGTTTCGATGAGCTGCGACTGGCCATTGCCTGCCACGCCGGCAATGCCGACGATTTCGCCCGCGCGCACCTGGAACGACGCATTGTCGACCATGACGACGCCGCGACTGTCGCGCACCGTCAGGTTTTCCACCGACAGCCTGACATCGCCGGGCTTCGCCTCGCCCTTGTTGACCCGGAGCAGGACGCGGCGGCCGACCATGAGTTCCGCAAGCTCTTCCGCCGAAGTCTCCGCGGTCTTGCGCGTCGCCACGATGGCGCCCTGCCGCATCACCGAGACATTGTCGGTCACCGCCATGATCTCCCGCAGTTTATGGGTGATCAGGATGATGGTCTTGCCCTGGTCGCGCAGCTGCACGAGGATACGAAACAGATGATCGGCCTCGGCCGGGGTCAAGACGCCCGTCGGCTCATCGAGCACGAGTATATCCGCCTGCCGGTACAACGCCTTGAGTATCTCGACACGCTGCTGCAATCCCACCGGCAGTTCCTCGATCAGCGCATCGGGATCGACGTCGAGTTCATACTCCTCCTCGAGCCGCCTGAGTTCGGCGCGGGTCCTGGCGATGCCCTTCTTCAGCAAGGGCGCGCCCTCGACCCCGAGCATGACGTTTTCAAGCACCGTGAAATTGTCCACGAGCATGAAGTGCTGGTGCACCATGCCGATGCCGAGCGCTATGGCAGCATTTGAATCGGCGATCTTCGCTGGCACTCCGTTGATGCGGATCTCCCCGGCATCGGCCTGGTAAAAACCGTAGAGGATCGACATGAGCGTCGATTTTCCGGCGCCGTTTTCACCGATAATGCCGTGGATCGTGCCTTTTTCCACGCGCAGATGAATGTCTTTATTGGCGTGAACAGCCCCGAAGCGCTTATCGACTCCAATGAGTTCAATAGCAGAAACGCTCATTTCCCCATCCGCTGTAGATCAGCCTTTTTCTTATCCAAGATGCGATGACCCTAGCACGTGATATTTTTCTTTCCACCCAAGAAACAAAAGATTGGGCGCAGGCCCGGCCGAGGCATCTTCTCGCCTCATTCGCCGATTGCCGCTAGCACCTCTTGATGCTATCGCGCAACTCGTGTCAACTCGTGCGAAAGGCGGAATTCCAACCGCTGCACAGGGAGGTAGGGAATTGGCGGATGATCGCGAACGGCTGACGCAGCTGGAAGTCCTGGTGACCGAGCAAGAGCGCACGATCGAGGAAATGTCCGGGCAGATTGCCGATCAGTGGAAGCAGCTGGAAGGCATGCAGCGCAAGCTCGATGCCCTCACCGACCGTTTTCTCGCCCTCGAGGAACAGGCGGCGCCCGATATTCCCATCACCCGGCCACCCCACTACTGAAGGTTCGAGCGCCATGGGCCTAGTGAAAGTCGATCTTCTGGCAAATCACCCTGAACTCGTTCCGCTCTGCGCGCGCTGGAATTACGAGGCATGGGGCCGGGATGCGGGCCGTAGCATGGAAGAGACGATCGACAGTTTTATGGCCATGCTCGACTCCTCGAGCCGCGAGCAGGCCTTCGTCGCACTCGTCGCCGGCGCGCCGGCCGGCCTGTGCCTGTTCATCGAAAGCGTCCTCGAGACGCATCGCCATCTGCGTCCCTGGCTCGCCAGTCTCTTCGTGGCGCCGGAAATGCGCCTGATGGGAGCCGGCACAGCGCTGGCAAGAGCCGTGGAAGACAGCGCCCGCCGACAGGGCGAAGATGTGCTTTATCTTTATTCGAGCCAGCCCGAATATTACGAAAGACTGGGCTGGGAGCGCTTGGAGGAACTCGGCGCCGAGGAAGCAGGCGCGTGGGTCATGCGCCGCTGCCTGTAAAAGCGCGCCGCCTGCAAGAGACATGCGGCGCGCCAGACCTTATTTGTAAGGGCAGGAATTATCGGTGAAATAGCTGTGCACCTGGACCTTGCCGGAGACGATATCCGCCTTGGCCGCTTCGACAGCCTTCTTGATCTCATCGGTCAGAAGCGGCGCATTGTTTTCATCGGCGGCATAGTCGACGCCGGCCTCTTTCACCCCGAGATAGCTCGCACCGGCGGTAAACTTGCCGTCAGCGGCATCCTTGAAGGCATTATAGGTAGCAACATCGACCCGCTTGAGCATCGAAGTGAGAACCTTGCCCGGATGGAGACCATTCTGGTTCGAATCGACACCGATGCCGAGCTTGCCCGCGTCGGCCGCCGCCTGCAGCACGCCAATGCCGGTGCCGCCAGCCGCCGCAAAAATCACGTCCGAACCCTGGTCCATCTGTGATTTGGCGATTTCGCCGCCCTTTGCCGGATCGTTCCAGGCCGCAGGCGTGTCGCCGGTCATGTTCTGGATGACCTTAGCATCAGGATTCGTCGCCTTGACGCCGCCGACATAGCCGCAGGCAAAATTGCGGATGAGCGGAACGTCCATGCCGCCGATAAAGCTTACGGTGCCGGATTTCGACGCTTTCGCCGCCATGACGCCGACGAGGTAGGAACCTTCATTGTCCTTGAAGACGACGGACCGTACATTCGGCTTGTCGACTTCGGCGTCGATGATGACGAACTTGGTCTCGGGGAATTCCCCGGCCACCTTCTCGATCGCCGCAGCGGCCGAGAAACCGGCGATGACGATGGGCGAATTTCCGTCCGAGGCGAACTTGCGCAACGCCTGTTCGCGCTGGGCTTCGTTCTGGATCTCGAACTCGCGATATTTCACACCGGTATCGGCGGTATATTTTTCCGCGCCGTTGAATGCCGCCTCGTTGAAGGACTTATCGAATTTGCCGCCGAGATCGTAGATGACGGCGGGTTTCTCATCCGCGGCGAAAGCCGGGAAAGACAGGGCCGTAGCGGCCAGGAGACCAAGGACAATAGGCTTCATTGGAGAGCAACCCCTCTGCATTTTGTTGAGTGCGCGTGCTTTTCGCATCGCATTTCAGCCGAGGCACACCATTGCTCTCGCGCCAGAATGCAATCTGGCACGACCAGGTGTAGAATTCACGCGGAATTTTGCTAATCGGTCAAAAAACGGTCAGGGCGGCGAGCCGCCCGTCATATCGCGCGCGACACGCCCTGCGGGATGGGGCAGGAAACGCCCGTGCCGCGCAGTCCGCAATAGCCGTTGGGGTTCTTCGCCAGATATTGCTGATGATAGTCCTCGGCATAGTAAAATTCCGGAGCTTCCAGGACCTCGGTCGTGATCCGGCCACGACCGCTTGCCGAAAGCGCCTGCTGGTAGGCATCACGGCTTTCGAGCGCCGCCGCATGCTGCTCCGGGCTGAACGTATAGATGCCCGAGCGATAGGTGGTGCCGATATCATTGCCCTGCCGCATGCCCTGCGTCGGATCATGTTCTTCCCAGAACAGCGTCAGAAGTTCGTCATAGGAGACGATTTCGGGATCGAATACCACAAGGACGACCTCATTGTGCCCGGTCAGGCCGGTGCAGGTCTCCTGATAGGTCGGATTGGGGGTGATGCCGCCGGCATAGCCCGCCGCCGTCACATATACGCCCGGAACCTGCCAGAACAGGCGCTCCACGCCCCAGAAGCAGCCCATTCCAAACATGGCGACTTCGAGATTTTCAGGCCATGGCCCCTTCAGCGGCCGGCCGTTGACGAAATGATGCTGCGCCGTGGCGATCGGCGTATCCCTGCCGGGCAAGGCCTGTTCGGCCGTCGGCATTGCTGTTTTCTTGTCGAACATGCTGAGTAGTGACATGACGGCCTCCGTTGGGTTGATGGAACCGGACCTAGCGGGCAAACCGTCCGACGCCATCGGTGCGACGATACCCTGCCATGTAGAAAAGCAGGGCAAGGAACGCAAAAACGGCCACCGTCGGCACTTGCAGCAATGCCAGCATTACCGGGTCCCAGATCATGGCACTTAGATGGGTCTTGACCGCAGTTTCCACAAGGGCCAGCGACGGCGCCGATATGGAAAGCCAGCTCTCCTGCAGCGGCGTCACCACCAGATGCGAGGCACCGACGGAGCGGGCCGCATCGAGGACAGCGGCGATGATCGCCAGGCTCAGGCTGATATAGGCAAGGAATCTTAGAAACAGTCGCAACACTTGATGCTCTCCGATCGATGACCGCCGCGCGGCAACGCCTTCTATCCTATCGCTTCATCCATGGCGAATGAACCGGTTTTTGGCGGTTTACCCAACCTCGCCATCCGCCGGAACACAGCTTCCATCGAGCTTACAAAAATATTTGAAATAAGAGTTGAACAGTTGAGTGTTCTGGCTATAGTGCGCGCCGCACGGGCTGCCGCCGACTAACCATTGCGGCATGTTTTTACGTGCTTATATCAAGAGCATTCGTGGTTGACGGTGCTCCTTTGGCGGAGATATCCGAAAGTCGACCCGCCTGGCAAATATATGCCGAGCGAAGTGTGGAGAGGTGGCCGAGTGGTTGAAGGCGCACGCCTGGAAAGTGTGTTTACGTCAAAAGCGTAACGCGGGTTCGAATCCCGCTCTCTCCGCCAGTTAAGTTTTTCCCCTGACAGATTTATATCAAGCCATAGGCAGGAAGCTGTCTCCCGCTCGCCAAGCCTCGATCGCCGCGTGCGCCATGATTTTGCCGGACAGGGCATGCTCGCAGAGGCGATCCACTCCCCAGGCAGGGGCCGCCCCACTCTATCGGCAAGGCAGAAATATTTTCTGTATCGGGCGCCGTACGGGCGCCGTCGATGGCGGCATCAACGACGCCTGGATTGGTAAATTGCTTGCTTCTGATCATCCTCACCAAGCCTATTTTCAACGAACTACCCATGATTGGTCCAGGTCATGACGCTCGATCTAATTAGACTAAAGTATACTATTCCACAATGTAACGATGTGAACACAACGCAATGCAACTTATGATATATTATGTAATAATATAATTTTTTGTTTATGCCAGTTGCCATTTCTACTTTTACGCGCTATTGCAGCAGACGTATAAAACTGCATGATTTTACAATGTAATATATGGAATAAAGTCTAATAAGATCGGTGCGACGATGTTAGCAGAGAAGTGTTTGCTGATTACGGGGGGCACTGGGTCGTTCGGCAATGCGGTACTTGACCGCTTCCTGCACAGCGACCTGGGTGAAATCAGAATTTTCAGTCGTGATGAAAAGAAGCAGAACGACATGAGACTTCGGTACGCCAACCCAAAGCTGAAGTTTTACCTGGGTGATGTTCGAGATTACGGCAGTCTGGTAGGAGCGCTACGGGGCGTGGACTACGTTTTTCACGCCGCAGCTCTCAAACAGGTTCCATCCTGTGAATTCTACCCGATGGAAGCGGTGCGCACGAACGTGTTGGGCACGGAGTGCATGATCAATGCCGCTCAGACCTGTAACGTACGCAGAGTAGTCTGTCTGAGTACGGATAAGGCGGTGTACCCCGTAAGTGCGATGGGTATCTCCAAGGCCCTGATGGAGAAGGTCGCAAGCGCCAAGGCAAGAGAGCTTGGCGATTCCGCGACAATGATCTGCACAACCCGTTATGGGAATGTCATGGGCTCGCGCGGTTCAGTTATTCCTCTGTTTATCGACCAGATACGACGGCGAATACCGTTGACGCTAACCGATGCGAGCATGACGCGCTTCATGATGACGCTCGAAGAAGCGGTCGAACTGGTCATGTTCGCATTTACGAACGGTTCGAACGGAGACATCTACGTGCAGAAGGCGCCGGCGGCCTCATTAGCCACGCTCGCACGAGCTTTGTGCGAATTGTTCGACGTGCCAAATTATCCGCACAAGATAATGGGCACGCGACATGGCGAGAAGCGGAGTGAAGCGCTTCTAAGCCGGGAGGAAATGGCCCTGGCGGAAGATCTCGGCAAATATTATCGGATCCCGCCGGACAACCGCGATCTGAATTATGCAAAATTCTTCGAAGAGGGGCACTCGGAGATTACCCGTGCCGATGACTATAGTTCCGATAACACGGATCAACTCAGCGTGGAGGAAACCAAGTCCCTCCTTTTGAAGCTGAGTGTCGTCAGAAAAGCTTTGAAGGGTGAATTCAGAGCGATGGATGATGCTGCATGACCAGAATTCTCGTTCTGGGCGCCGGTGGGATGCTCGGCCATACACTTTTCCGCCACCTGGCCATGAATACAACATATGAGGTTCATGGCACGGTCCGGGGGGGTGCGACCATGCCCGATAGCCATACGGCGACCTTGCATGGGGTTGGCACCTTGCACGGTCATGTTGATGTTCTCGACCGCGGAACGCTCCTGGCTACGCTCGATGCGATAAGACCAGATGTCATTCTGAATTGTGTTGGCCTTATCAAGCAGCGAGAATCGTCCTTGAATGTGGAGGAGGCTATTGCGATCAATGCCTTGTTGCCTCATCAATTGGCGGGTTGGTGCAACGCACATGGTTCACGCCTGATCCACTTCTCGACGGATTGTGTCTTTGCGGGCGATCGCGGCGATTACCGGGAAGCCGACCACGCCGATGCGGACGATCTGTACGGCCGGTCCAAATATCTCGGAGAAGTAAATTACGGCAGGCATCTGACCATACGGACATCGCTGATCGGGCATGAGTTGACCAATCATCTAAGTCTCGTGGACTGGTTCCTCGGCGCGAAGGCGCCTGTTTCAGGTTATGCTCAAGTTGTCTTTTCGGGACTTCCCACGATCGAGATCGCACATATAATCCAAAATTATATTTTACCGCATGATGATTTGTGCGGTCTTTATCACCTAAGTGCCGCGCCAATCGACAAGGACCGCTTACTTCGATTGATTGCGTCTGCCTACGGCCGTCGAACGCAAGTCTTGCGCAGTGAACATCCCCGCCTGGACCGCTCGCTGAACTCGGAACCCCTTCGACACGAACTGAACTATAGTCCGCCTAGCTGGGAAAAGCTGATCGCAGACATGCATTCAGACTACATTCGGCACTACAGCGCTGTTCGCGAAGAGGCGGTGTCGTAGCAATGAAGAAACTCAAGGTGATGACAATCCTGGGCACCAGGCCCGAGATCATCAGACTATCCCGCATCATTCCGCTGCTTGATGAGTTCTGCGACCACACTATCGTGCATACGGGTCAAAATCATGATTACGAATTGAATGAAGTGTTCTTCCAGCAATTACAATTGCGAAGGCCTGATCATTTCCTTGACGCAGCCCGCGAAACGCCTGCGGCGACGATAGGCCGGGTGATTTCCGCGATTGACCCGTTGCTGGAGAAGGAAATGCCCGAAGCTGTTTTGATTCTCGGCGATACGAACAGTGCTCTTGCAGCCATTGCGGTCAAACGACGCAAGATTCCGATATTCCATATGGAAGCCGGCAATCGCAGTTTTGATCAAAGAGTTCCCGAAGAGATCAACCGTCGGATTGTCGATCAAATTTCGGATATCAATCTTACCTATAGCGACATTGCGCGTGAGTATCTTCTGCGCGAAGGCACGCCACCCGACCGTGTCATCAAGACAGGTAGCCCGCTTGGCGAGGTGCTGAACCATTATCGCGAAGGGATAGAAGCCTCTACCGTGCTGCAGGATCTGGACCTGCAAGCCGGTGAATTCTATCTGGTCAGTGCGCATCGCGAAGAGAATGTCGATAATCCACGCCAACTGGTCCGTCTTGCGGAAATCCTCAATCATCTGGCGCTTGGGTGTAAAGTCATCGTCTCAACTCATCCGCGCACGCGCAAACGCATCGAGGAATTAGAGCTCAAATTCGCGCCAAACGTGCGCCTGTTGAAGCCGCTTGGATTCTTGGATTATGTCTGGTTGCAGATGAACGCGACAGCGATCCTGTCTGACAGCGGCACCATCACCGAAGAAACTTCCCTCCTCAATCTGCGGTCGCTCAATCTGCGTGAGGCTCACGAGCGCCCGGAAGGCATGGAAGAAGGAACCGTCATGATGGTCGGACTGGATCTGGATCGGGTGCTTCAAGGGCTGGCAATCTTGGAACGGCAACCCGCGGGAGAGAGGCGATCGCTACGTCTCGTACGCGACTATGACGTGGACAATGTCTCGCAGAAGGTGCTGCGCATTCTGCACAGCTATACGAGTTATGTTAACAACTACGTCTGGCGAAAGGGATGAAGGCATGCGCCTCCTGATCCTCAGCCAATATTTCTGGCCTGAGAATTTTCGCATCAATGAACTCGCTGTCGAACTGGCACGGCGGGGGCATGACGTATGCGTTCTGACCGGCCTGCCAAACTATCCCGACGGCAAGGTTTTCGCCGGGTTCCGGAAATCTCCGCATGAATGGAACAAGCTTGGCGATGTCGATATTGTCAGAGTGCCTCTTGTGCCGCGGGGTCGCCATTCGATCAGCCTCGTCGCCAACTATCTCAGTTTTGCCATGTCGGCAGCCATGCTCGGCGCCTGGAAGCTGCGGGGGCGTCCTTTCGATGCGGTATTGGTCTATCAGTTGTCGCCAGCGACCATCGGATTGCCAAGTGTCATACTACGATGGTTGAAGCGTGCGCCCACAGTGTTCTGGGTTCAGGATTTGTGGCCGGACACGCTGGCGGCGATGGGTGTGGTCCGATCGCAGAAGGTCTTACGTTGGGTTGATCTCTTTCTTTCCTGGGTTTATCGGCACACGGACCATGTGCTTGGCCAATCGCAAGCCTTTCTACCCCGCCTGAGGCAACAAGTGCCCGCCGATGTGCCGGTGAGTTATCTGCCAAATTGGGCGCCGGCCGGGGATGGAGCCGTAGATGCAGGTAGAGAGGCGGGAAAGAACGTCTTTCAGGTCTATTACCTAGGCAATATCGGTGAAGCACAAGATTTCCCTACCGTAATTGATGCAATCTCGTCCCTGGCCCATCGTGACGATCTGCACTGGAATTTCGTCGGTGACGGGAGATTGGCCGATTGGTTGAAGCAACAGTTGGAACAACGTCATCTGACGCATAGGGTGAGCATGCTGGGTCGTCATCCCTTGGAAGCGATGCCTCGCTTCTATCGCGCCGCCGATGCTCTCCTCGTTTCGCTGAAGGCCCAGCCATTGTTCTCGCTGACGGTTCCGAGCAAGGTTCAGGCTTATCTGGCGGCTGGTGTGCCTTTGCTTGGAATGCTCGATGGTGAGGGCGCTCGTATCATTCGCGATGCCGGTGCAGGGATTGCATGTCCAGCCGGCAATAGCGCAAAACTTGCCGAAGCCGTTAGCAATCTCATGGCGATGCCGCGCGACAGGCGATTGCAGATGGGTGCAGCCGGGCGCGCATATAGCGAGGCTGAATTCGATTTCACCCGCATCGTGGACCGCCTGGAACAAATCCTCGGGGAGGCTGGTCGAAAATCGGTACAGCCGGTGGAAGTATCCTGATCGATGACATCAGAAAAATCCCCAGCGATCGACGCCGGCTTGAAAGACTTGAGCTTCACCAAATCGCGTGGAGCAGTCGCTGCGAGCAGGATCGCTTTGCTTGTCGGCGGAATTGCAAATTCCTTGCTGTTGCCTCTGGTTTTGGAGCGTTCGGCCGTAGGACTATTTTTCCAAGCTCAAGTCGCGATTGCAGCCTTGTCCACCATTGCTCAACTCGGTTTCACGTTCACCGTTCCGCAGTTTCTCTCTGCATATGTGGCAGAGAACAAATTCGCGGAGGCACGATTTTTTATCGCCTCAATCATTACGGTTTCAATTCTCACATCTGCGCTACTGACAGGGCTCTATTCCATTTTTCTCTATTACGGCGATCTCGGCCCAGCCGAACATACCATCTTGACGTGTGTATTCTTCACCGCGGCCTTCAATGCTCAAAGCGCTATTTCCTGTGAGATATTGCGGGCGTTGCGATCATATGGCGCTGCGAACATCATCATGACGTCATCAGGCCTGTTCGTGCCAATATATGTTTCGATAGTATATTTCGGATTAGAGCATTCTTCGATTCAAAAAGTGCTTTACTGCGGACTGGTGGGTTCAACCGGTGTATTTATACTTTCTATCCTTTTGGTGTACCGAAAAATCAGAAAATTTCCAAGAAAAGCATTCCATAAGAAGAGAATTGTCACCTTTACAGCAAAGTCGCTCCCCAATCTCTTGAGCTCGCTGGTGCTCTTCTTGATGTCGCAGGCGGATATAATCCTACTCTCGCACTGGTACGGCGCGCAGGAGGTTGCTGTCTATGGCATTGCAGCCCGTATCTCCGCATTGTTGCTTTTTCCACTAGCCATTGCGAATTCCGCCTTGGCGCCGGTGGCCGTGGAACACAGGGTAGCTGAGCGCAACGGCGAATTGTGCGACCTGGTTTCATCAACGGCAAGAACGAGTGCTTTACTGGCCGGTGCTGGCTATTCCGCTTTTCTGCTGATCGGCTATCCTCTGATCTATTTTTGGAATCCCGCTTTCATAGAAGCATATTATATCTTTGCGATCCTCGGATTTGGCCAGGTTATTCACGCAGCTTGTGGTGCGGCGGGCGTGTTGCTGATGACGGGCGGACAACAGCTTACGGCCATGCGGATTACTCTCGGTGCAGGCTTTCTCACAATTATACTGGGCGTCCTGGGATTGGAGTGTTTGGGCGTGGGAGGCCTAGCGACAGCTATGGCGGCAGGCAATATCCTGCAGATGCTGGCCTTTGCATATCGAGCACGGCTGCATTTCGGTATTGATCCCACAGTGCTGAGACTACACCGTCCTATACGCGGCGCGGCGCGGGTCTTTTCACTATGACCCAATCATCCAAATGCAAGATTCTCGTGCTCGGAGGATCCGGGTTTCTAGGGCGACTTTTCGCTGCCCATTTCTCGTCAGATGACCGCTATGAGTTGCACTACCTCGTTCACAGAACGAGACCAGACTGGCTGGCGGAGGCTGCTTCCGTCAACATAATTGATGCTCGCGAGGAACATACATTTTCGGCCCTGCCGAAGATGCGAAGCCTTGACGTTGCCATCAACATGTTGCGGCCCGATGGCAGCGGTTGGTGCCTGGATTACACGAAATCTGCCCTGTCCGCCCTGACGAAGACGGGCATCGAACGTTTGGTTCATCTTAGTTCCATCGATATCTACAACGGAAGCACCGCCAAATTTATCGATGAGCATACTGCGCCGATGCCGGACAACGCCTACGCTCGAGAACACTGTCAGATCGAGGATTTGCTTCGAGCATCTCCACTCACTCTCTCCGTATTACGATTGGGTGCCGTTTTCGGGGATGGAGGACGCAACGTCGTTTCATTTTTCAACGAGGCTCAAAAAGCGCCCTTATTGAAACTCGGATTGAGACAAGCGCTTTATGGCCGACGCCGCATGCATCTGGTCAGCGCGGCATCCGTTCTGTCTGCAGTGGCGTATGCATTGGCGCATACAAGCGAGAGCGGCACGCTTCTCGTCACCGATGACGACGACGAGCGCAACAACTTCGCGTATATGAATGAAAAAATCCTGCGCTTCTGCAATAGGCCGGATTTAAGCAATGTGCCCGAGCTTCCGCTATTTTGCTTAAGTTTAGCTTTGAAAGTGCGAGGCCAATCAACAGTCCTGCCCAGCCGACGCTTCTCCGCCGACCTATTGGATCGAGCTGGAATCAAGCGGCCCGATTTTGGGACAGAGCTTGATCTGTACCTTGAGAAACTCTCGCTCAGGGCTGTCCAATGAAATTGTTGCTTACCTGTGTTTCACTGGACAGCGAGCGCGGTGCGGGGACAGCGGAAAGAACTCGGCAATTGGCTAGAGCCTTGGTTGCTGCAGGGCATCAATGCTCCATCGCGACGGTTGATTCTGGTTCGCTGGTCAAAGAACTGACGGGGATTGGAGCGTCGATCTACGTGACGGGTTCAACGCGCCTGAAGTTCACGATACCCTTCGTATCTCCGTGGCGCCTTTGGAATTTGGTGCGAAATGCTGAAGTGGTTCATATCCTGGGATACTGGAACCTGCTATCAGTCTTGACTGCCTTTTTCGCTTTCGTAGGCAACAGGCCGTTCCTGTTATGCGCTGCCGGTGAGCTGGCCCTCTTAAACGAGCCTCGCCCTGTGGCGAAGCTCTTCCACCGACTGTTTGGCTGGTTACTGCTTGGTAAGGCTGCGAAAATCATTGCCATTACCGAGCTTGAGAAACAACAGCTCTTAGCACGCTTCCACTTCCCGGCAGACCGCGTATCAGTTTTGCCGAACGGTGCAATTGCCAGCAACATTGCTCTCGCCGAAACTCCGGCCGCGGAAAGCCCCGCGACCCCTTACATCCTCTACATGGGGCGTCTTGCGCATATAAAGGGACCTGATCTTCTTGTCGAAGCTTTCGGGATAGTGGCACCGCAGTATCCTGAGATCACTCTGCTGCTGGCCGGGCCCGACTTGGGGCTCCAGGCGTCGCTCGAAGCTCGCAGTCGAGAATTGGGGCTGAACAACCGCATCCGGTTCCTCGGCTTTGTCAATGAACAGCAACGTACGGAGCTCTATCGGGGAGCGAGCTTTCTCGTCGTTCCGTCCCGTGCCGAGGCAATGTCGCTCGTCGCTTTGGAGGCGGGGGCGGCAGGCATCCCTGTTGTTGCCACCGATCAATGTGGCTTGTCCGCGATTGAAGAGGTCGATGCCGGCCTGATTTGTAATTGCGAGCTTGTTTCAATCGCGCATGCTCTGATGATAATGCTGGGAAGCAGCCAGCGCAGGCAACAAGGCCGGCGATGGCAGGCATATGTACTGAGAAACTATTCCTGGAGTGCAATCGCCGATGATCTGGTTGCGATTGCGGAGCATGTTAAATGAGCGGACCAAAAGTGAGTATCGTGGTCCCGGTCTATAATTGTGAACGATATCTTGCCGAAGCGATAACAAGCCTGCTCGAACAAACCTATACCGACGTAGAGATCATCGTCGTTGACGATGGCTCTACCGATTCTTCACATGAAATAGCGGCCGGATTTCCCGACAGGGTCCAGGTCATCAGGCAAACCAATCAGGGACAAAGTGTTGCCTTGAAGAATGGTTGGGCTGCTGCCTCCGGTTCGATTCTGGCCTACCTGAGCGCCGATGATCGTCTATTGCCAAAGGCGGTGGAACTAAGTGTAGATGCGTTGCTCACCCATGCTGGCGCAGTGCTTGTTTATCCGGATTTTTACATCTTGAATGCCCAGGGAGAAACCACCGGACTGGTGACGCCACCCGATTATTCAGAAATTGAGCTGTATGCGCAATTGCACTGCCTGCCCGGACCCGGGGCATTCTTCTTGCGTGCGGCCTATGAGCGTGTGGGGCCATGGCGAGCCGATCTGAGACAAATGCCCGATCTGGAGTTTTTTTTCAGGTTGGCGTCCCTTGGCAAGTTTTTGCATCTGCCCGAACCTCTGGCTTGTTTTCGTATTCACGATGCCTCGGCAAGCTATAGGCCTGTGAGCATTGATCGCGCTGAAGAACCGCTGGATATTGTCGGTGGTCCGCTGTCAGTTTTTTCTCAGCCGCACTTGGTCCGTTACCGTAGGGCAGCTTACGCAAATGCCAACCTACTTTCGTCAATCATCCATTTCAAATCGGGACGACCATCGACGGCCTTCAAGCGCCTCATGAAAGCTCTTATCTCCCGCCCACAATCATTATGGAGCAAACGCGGCCTTGCTGTTTGTATTACGCTTGCGCGGGCAGGACTTTTCTATCGTTGACTGCAAACTTCAGCAGCGCGAGTCTTAAAAGGGCAATGACGCTAATGGTCAGAAAAAGTTCAACGCAATAGATAAACAGGGTCCAGGGAAAGCCCATCTGTACGAATAGATAGGCCAAGGAAACTCCCACCGCGCTCGTGCAGCCGAGGTTGCGCGTCACGCTTGCACAGTAAAGCTCCAGCGCGTGGCCCAACAACATACATACGAAGACGAAAGCAACAATAAGGACTAAGTTCCCGGTGTATGAGGCAACACCGATAGGACCAGGCAGCGTAAGAAACACATAGTCTTTGACGTTGGCGTAGCGGTCGCCAGACATGTGCTGGTATATGCCGTTGGCCCCCATGGCCGGATATTCATGTAACGCTGCGCTGAACAAAGCGATTCCGAGTTGCTCAGGGGAGCCGGCGGTGGTCATCACGCCTTCCAAGCCAACCCAGCGCATAATTAGAAGTGACTTCAGTTCGTGGGTGATGGATTGAATGCGGACACTCATGGTGGGACCGGTTGCTTCTTCCGTTGGGACGCGCTCCGTCAATCCGGCGGCTGGCTCGTTCCTTATGCCTGTGTCGCGTGTTTCCACCGCAATGACGGGATAGGTGAAATCAAAGCTGCGTTGCAGGCTGACGGCCGCAATCGACAGGACAAATAGGAGGCCGCAGATTAACGAGGCAGTAAGCACACGGGTGCGGAACAAGGCTTTGACGCCATCTTTGCTTGCGATGACCAGAACTGCCGCCAGTATATACAGCAGAAACTGAACTCGGCTTCCCATCGTAAGCGACGCCATGAGACCCACAATGCCTGAAATATAAAGAGCGGCAAACGATACCGGCTTATCCAGATCCTGGAGCCACCACACCAGTGTCAGCGCTCCGATGAGCGCACCCCAGGCAATGATAAAGGCAAGGATCGGGTACAAGGGGAATGGCAAGTCGACGCCCAGCGTATAGCCGATACGCAATATATTCCAACGCAGATTGATGCCGTAGACCGCAACGGCAAAAACCATCAGAACCACCAGCAATAAAAAAAGAAACGGACGCGCTGTTGCTGGCATCGGGGAGGAGGGCCGTGCTGTCCATCTTGTGGATGGGGCAAAACTGCTGACGTAATTGGCACAAGTCCCGCCGAACAACCCGGCTGATGCAAAATTGAGCGCAGTGTCCCACTGCGTGGCACCATTGAATTGACCCACGGGCTCGATCAGTTCCACGTCGAAAAAATTCAAAGCAAACAGCTTGATAATGAAGCCAAGAGACAGAAAGAGAGCTGTAATCGACAAGAATATCGATGGGCGCCAAATTGCGGCCGTTGTAGCGTATGTCACAGCAATGACGCCGAACATCGTGAACGACAGAATACCACCTTGATAGGAGGCCGCACCCAACGAGAACAGGAATAGAGCGATGATCGGGAGCGAGAACAACAATATTCTGTAATCGATACTTCTTATTCGTATTGTCCCGCCTGACATGGCGTATCGCCCTCTTTGCACACGCCATAACAGCCAGAATTCCCTATCTGAACCGCCAGCGTCACGCAACCCGAACCTGGTCGATTCAAGGCCCACGCCAGACAATATTTCGGCTGTGTTCGTGTCGCGCCATGCTGGCCCGACAACCTTCTGATATCACAGCCGAAATGGGATCCCGGCGACACACATCGCTGCGTCTGCTTCAGCGGGCGGCCCAGTTCGCTCCGCGCTGGAATATGGTTCGCATCTGGGGCACTTCGAACTCCTTGGCGACGTGTCCGAGCGACGAATAGAACACCCTGCCCTTGCCATATTTGCGCTTCCACACCACAGGCATGACGACGCCGTCGATCCAGTAGGCATGATCGCCTTTGAACGTCGTCGTTGCGAGGACCTCGTTGGAAGGATCGACATGCATGTAATATTGTTCAGACTTGTAGGGGAAATCGCCAATCCCCTGCATCAGAGGATCGTCCGGCTTCGTCACATTGACCGTGTAGTCGATGATGTTGCCGGGGTGCGCGACCCATTGGCCGCCGATGATGAATTGATACTCGACACATTCGCGGAAGGCATCTCCGGCGCCGCCATGATATCCGGCTATGCCGACGCCCTTCTCTACCGCCTCGGCAAGGTTCTTGGCTTCTTCCTTTTCTATCTTCGACATGGTCATGATGGGTACGATCAGGCTGAGGTCGTGAATCGAAGGGTCGGCAAATGCTTCGGTACTATGCTCGACATAGACCTTGAAACCATCCGTCTCCAGCATTTCCCTGATGATTTCGGCGCATTCCTGCGGCTCATGGCCGCTCCATCCACCCCAGACAATAAGTGCTTCGCGCATGTGTTTCCTCCTGAAATGCTAGATCGCGATCTTTCCATCGATCAATGAATCTGCGAGCGGCGCCGGGCGTTCCGTCGTGGTACTGATCGATATCGCCTGGCCGGATTGTGAAGCGCTTTCAAACGCCTCCATGACCTCCAGGACATGCAGCGCCAGCGATCCGCTCGCCCTGTGCGGCCGGTTGGACCGGATCGCATGCGCCATATCGGCCACGCCGAGCGAGCGGTAATTGCCATCCGAGTAGGGATGTTGCGTATCCCTGTTCTCGAAGGCTCCACCCTTTTTCAGATATTCGATCTGCCCGCCGAAATGATTGGGATCCGGAACGATCAACGTTCCTTCCGTGCCATAGATCTCAAGCGGCACGTGCTTGTGGCCGGCGACATCGAAACTCATGCCGATCTGCACGATCGCGCCGTTGGCAAACGCCATGACACCGGCCACATGGGTCGGCACCTGCACCGGTATGCGCTCGCCCTTGCGCGGCTCACTGGTGATGATGCGCTCGCTGCGGGGCGAGAATGCAAAGCCGGCAACCTGCTTGATGGGCCCCAGAAGGTTGACCAGATCGGTGATGTAATAGGGCCCCATATCCAGCATCGGGCCACCGCCGACCTCGTAATAAAAGTCCGGATTGGGATGCCAGCGCTCATGGCCCGGGCACATGAAGGTGGCCGTACCGCCGACCGGCTGACCGATTGCCCCCTCATCGAGGATCGCGCGCGCAGTTTGATGCGCGCCACCAAGAAAAGTGTCCGGCGCCGCGCCGATACGCAGGTTCCTGGCCTTGGCAGCGTCAGCGAGGCGCTTGCCCTCGGCAAAATTGATGCCCAAAGGTTTTTCCGAATAGGTGTGCTTTCCCGCGTCCAATGCTTGCAGCGCGACCGCGACATGCGCTTTCGGAACGGTGAGATTGACGACAATCTCGACATCGGGATCCGCCAACAATGCCGAGACCGTCGTGGCAGGAATGTTGAATTCCGCACCGCGGCTGCGCGCCAGATCCTCATTGAGGTCGGCCAGACCGACGATCTTCAGGATCGGAAAGGACGCCATCGCCTTCAGATAGGCGCTCGAAATATTGCCGCAGCCGATAATGCCGATACCAATGGGTTTCACTCAATATCCTCCCGATACAACTGAACAGATCAGAGTCCCTGCGCGGGGCCTGTGGTCCCCCAGGGCGATTCATAAAGTTCGCACAGCGCGACAACGGCGGCGCCTTGAGCCCATATTTCCTCTGGCGAATGATCGAAGACCAGTTCCGCCACATTCTTGAGCGATGGCGGAATGGCCTGGATATAGGCGGCGCTCAGGCTCTGCAGAAACGGCTTGCCCAATGCGAGGCTCGACCCGACCACGATGATGAGCGGTGGCGCGAACAGAGTGACGATATTGGCAAGCGCCGTTCCCACGGCCTCGCCTGCGCTGGCCGCGGCACGCACGAGTGCGTCATCTTCCGCTTCTATGAGAGTCTGGGCATGGTGCATTCCGCGCCCCAATTGGATGGCCTCGGCAAAACGTCCTGCCGCCGGATGCGCTGCCAGAATGGCGCTTTCGCCCGCCTTGCTGGACAATCGCACCGGTCCACCCGGGCCGACACCGACGACAAGGTCACCGAGATTGTGGTTCAAACCGCCGGCGCCCCGGAACAATTGCCCCTCATGCAGCACGCCGAGGCCAAGGGTTCGCTCCAGCGAAACCAGCACCATATCGTCCAGATCGCGCGCCTTGCCGAACCAGTGATGGGCAAGCGTTATGGCGTGGGCGTCGCTTTCGACGATGGTCGCCGTTCGCAAGCGCTCGGTCATCTCGGAGGCGAAGTCGACATCGATATCCCGAAACACCGGGCTCGTCAGCACGCGGCCGGTGCGATGCTCGATGACGCCGGGCAACCCTATACATACGGAATCGATCTCATCCAGCGACAGGCCGGCATCGACCACGCATCGCCTTACGCCATCCTCGATCAGGTCGGCAATCACACCGATCGGCTGCCGATCGACCCGCAGGTCCAGCGTCAATGTCGAAAGCACCTCACCTTTGAAGTTCGTTACGACGAATGTCATCCGGTTCGATGCGATCTTGGCCCCCACGACGCGCGCTGCGTCCGGATTGAGCTCGAGCATGACCCTTGGCCGACCACGCACGGCGGCATCCCGCAGATCGCCTTCATGGCGCGTCAGGATGAGTCCGTCATCCAGGAGCGATGCCGTAATCGCCGACACCGTCGTCGTCGACAGCTCGCTTCTCTCACTGATTTCGATGCGGGATATCGGTCCGAAGCGGCGAATCGTATCCAATATCGTGAAGCGATTGATCGCTCGCATAAGTTCGGGATCGGCGGTTTTCATGGAACTACCAGGCAGTTGAGGAGTATCCGGCATCGGTATATTTTTGCCGCATTACGGAATAAATAGCAGGACCCCTCTGCTGCCTGTCAAGCAGTTTAAGCCATTTGTGACAATTTAAGGTTGACAACCAACGCCTATTGCTTTGAATTAATCCGCACTACGGAAAAATTATCTGATTTCTCGGGAGGAGAAGTTATGAATAAGATGATCAGCATCGCCCGCAAGGGCGAGCGTGTAGTCGTGCGCGCTGCGGCAGCAGGATTGGCGTTGTTCTTGGCCTCCGCGGCGGCCAACGCCCAGACCGTCGTGAAGTGGCTCCATCTCGAAATAGACCCACGCTATGTGGCGATCTGGGACGACATCGCCAAGAAATACGAAGCCGAACATCCAAATGTCGATATCCAGATGCAGTTCCTGGAGAACGAGGCATTCAAGGCAAAGCTGCCGACGCTACTGCAATCGCCAGACGCACCGCAAATATTCTACACCTGGGGTGGCGGCGTGTTGAAGCAGCAGTCCGAAACCGGATCGCTCAAGGATTTGACGCCCTCGATGAAGGCCGAGGACGCCGCCTGGGAGAAGACGTATAATCCCGCCGCCGTGCAGGGCCTCACCTTCAATGAGAAGATATGGGCAGTGCCCATGAAAATGGGCACGGTCAGCTTCTTCTATAACAAGGAGAAGTTCGCCAAGGCCGGTGTGGATGCCGCAGGCATCAAGACCTGGAGCAACCTGCTCGACGCGGTCAAGAAGATCAAATCCGCCGGCATCGTCCCGATTGCAGGAGGTGGTGGCGAAAAATGGCCGCTGCATTTCTACTGGAGCTACCTCGTCATGCGGAATGGCGGGCAGCAAGTGTTTACCGCCGCCAAGAATGGCGAGGGAGAGGGCTTTCTCGACCCCGCCATCATAAAGGCTGGCGAACAGCTTGCCGAACTCGGCGCGCTCGAGCCATTCCAGCCCGGCTATCTCGGCACGACCTGGCCGCAGGCGCTCGGCCTTTTCGGCGACGGCAAGGCTGCGATGATCCTCGGTTTCGAAAATACCGAGGCCAACCAGCGCAACAATGCAGGCGATGGCAAGGGACTTAACCCGGAAAACATCGGCCGCTTCGCATTTCCTGTTATCGAAGGCGGCGCCGGCGCGGCAACCGACACGCTTGGTGGCCTCAATGGTTGGGCCGTTTCGAAGGACGCACCACAGGAAGCCGTCGATTTCCTGGCTTACCTTACGAACGTCGACAATGAGCGCGTCATGGCCAAGGCCGGAATGCTCATCCCCGTGGCCAAAGGAGCGGAGGACGGCGTCGTCAATCCGCTGGTGCGGCAATCTGCAGAACAATTGGGCGCCTCGACCTGGCACCAGAACTTCTTTGACCAAGACCTTGGCCCGTCCGTCGGCCGCGTCGTCAACGACGTTTCGGTCGAAATCACCTCCGGCCAGATGACATCGGAAGAAGGCGCCCAGATGATCCAGGACGCATTCGAACTGGAGAAGTTCTGATTCAGCATCTGCCCTCTGTCGCAACATGACTGACGACATGTCCAAAGGTAGGATGAGCATGACTGAACTGAGTGCATCAACGACATTGCTGCCTTCAGCGGCACTGCCAAAGACGGGAAAGGCGGCAAACCCGCTGGCGCGCGGCCGATTGCCCGTGCTCGTGGTGTTTCTGCCGCCGGCCATCCTGTTGTTCACGATCTTCGTCATCCTGCCGATGGGCGAAGCGGCATGGTACAGCCTGTATCGCTGGAATGGTTATGGGCTCCCGCAGCAATATGTCGGGTTCCGCAATTTCCAGGTCCTGTTCAACAATGCCGCCTTTACGCAGGCCTTGTGGAACAACGGCACCATCATCCTCGTCTCGGTACTGATCCAGATACCGCTGGCGATCTGGTTGGCCATGATGCTGGCCCACCGCATTGCCGGCGTCGTGGTCTTCCGCCTCATCTTCTTCCTGCCATACGTGCTGGCTGATGTGGCGGCAGGCCTCATCTGGCGCTTTGTCTATGATGGAGATTACGGCTTGTTCGCCGCCCTGTCGGGATTTCTCGGCATCGCAACGCCCTATGTGCTCGCTGACCGCAATCTCGCGATCTATGCGGTTCTGGCCGTCATCGTGTGGAAATATTTCGGCTTTCACATGATGCTGTTCATCGCCGGCCTTCAGTCCATAGACAAGAGCGTGCTCGAGGCTGCGGAGATCGACGGGGCGACAGGCTGGCAGAAGTTTCGGCACATCACCCTGCCGCTCCTTGGCTCGACCGTGCGTCTTTCGGTATTTTTCGCGGTGATCGGCTCATTGCAATTGTTCGACATGATCATGCCCTTGACGGCCGGCGGACCATCCAACTCCACGCAGACCATGGTGACCTTCCTCTACACCTATGGCGTTACCCGCATGCAGGTCGGCCTCGGCAGCGCAGTCGGCGTGGTCCTCTTCGTCATCTGCGTCACCCTCGCCTTCGGCTACAAACGGATATTCATGCGCAATGACTGACCTTACCTCCTCCACACGCCCGGGCACGGCAACCAAGCTCTATCTTTATGTGGCATTGTCGGTCATTGCGGTCCTCGTGCTGGTGCCGCTGCTCACGACAGCGCTCGGCGGTTTCAAATCTCTCGGAGAACTGCGCACCAATCCGTTCGGCCTGCCGTCAACCTGGTACTGGTCGAACTATACGGACATCCTGTTCGGCGACCGCTACTGGCGGCAGATGGTCAACTCGTTGATCATTGCCGTCTTGACCGTATTTCTCACACTTGTCGTCTCGGCGATGGCGGCCTTCACCTTCGCCCATGTCCGGTTCTTCGGCTCGGGCTTTCTCCTCAACTATTTTCTGATAGGGCTGATGTTCCCGGCTGCGACCGCGATCCTGCCGCTGTTTATCCGGATACGCGACCTAGGACTGCTCGATTCCTACTGGGGCGTCGTACTTCCCCAGGTCGCGTTCGGGCTTGGCATGAGCATCCTCCTGTTCCGCAACTATTTCAGGAACCTGCCTGAGGAACTGTTCCAGGCCGCTTTCGTCGATGGCTGCGGCTATATCCGCTTCTTCTGGTACATCTCGCTGCCCCTCGCCCGGCCGATAATCGCCACCGTGGGCATCATATCGTTCGTTGGCAGCTGGAACAGCTACATCCTGCCGCTGATCATGCTGAACTCCGAAAACAAATACACGTGGCCGCTCGGGATCATGGTCTATCGCGGCGAGTACGGCACGAACTGGCAGCTCGCGCTGGCGTTCATCACGCTGACAATCCTCCCGACGATCATCGTCTTCTTCATCGCGCAGAAGCACATCATTGCCGGGCTCACTGCCGGCGCCGTCAAATCATGATCGACAATCGTTGGAGCATCGCCCATGGCATCCGTTGAACTTCACAATCTCAGAAAGGCCTACGGCACGCTGGATGTCATCCATGACCTCTCGCTTTCGATAGAGGATAGCGAGTTCGTGGCGCTGGTCGGCCCGTCCGGCTGCGGCAAGTCCACGCTGCTTCGCATGATCGCCGGGCTTGAAGAAATCACGAGCGGAAATGTCCTGATTGGCGGCAAGATCGTCAACGGCTTGACGCCGCGCGAGCGCAATATCGCGATGGTGTTCCAGTCCTACGCCCTCTATCCGCATATGACGGTGGCGCAGAACATCGGCTTCAACCTCAAAATGTCAGGCGAATCGGCCGCGACGATCAGCGCGCGGGTGGCCGAGGCGGCGCGCATGCTCGATCTGACAAACCTGCTTGACCGCAAGCCCTCCCAATTGTCCGGCGGGCAGCGCCAGCGGGTTGCCATGGGCCGTGCCGTGGTGCGCGATCCCGAGGTTTTTCTGTTCGATGAGCCGCTTTCCAACCTCGACGCCAAGCTTCGCGTCCAGATGCGCGCCGAAATCAAGTCGCTACACCAGAAGGTGCAGACGACATCGATCTACGTCACGCACGACCAGATCGAAGCCATGACCCTGGCAGACCGGATCGTCGTGCTCAATCATGGGCGCATCGAACAACAGGGCGCTCCGATCGACCTCTATCGCAACCCCGCCAACCTCTTCGTCGCAGGTTTCATCGGCTCGCCTTCGATGAACGTACTGAAAGGTGTGGTCGAGGGCGTCGACGGCGCGCCATGCGTGCGCCTGAGCGACGGAACCGTCATAGGCGTGGCCGCAAAACAAGGGCTGGCGCGCGGACGGTCGGTCAAGGTCGGCCTTCGTCCGGAACATTTGTCGCTGTCCGGCACAGGCAGCGTCTTGCGCGGCGAGACCTTGCTGGTGGAACCCACGGGGGCACACACCCATGTCCTTTTCGACATGGCTGCAAGCAAGGTTACCGCCCTGGTAAGCGGAGACACCGCCTTGCGGGTGGGAACGCCGTTTGCGGTGACGATCGATCCGGACCTCGTCCACGTGTTCGACGATGAGAGCGGGCACGCGCTCTAACTGACGCGGCACCGCTCGCTCCCTCGGAGGTGACAGGCGTCAGAAGATGAAATCGCCCTCGGTGATCGTCGGTTCGAGGATGGAACTGAGCCAGATATTGAAATCGGATGCGCCATCGCCGTCCTCGTCGATCATGACAGTGGTCATGGTCTTTTCTATCACGAGGGCAACTTCACCGGCATTGCCGCTGAGACCGCCATATCCGACGAAAGTCAGGTCGAGAGGCTCGTCATTGGTGTAGTGACCATAAAAGCCGCTGAGGTCGATCTTGTCGCCCTCGGCGGAATGAAAGTCTTCAATCGTGCTCACCTTGTTCCAATTGGAGGCAAACACGAAAGTATCGGCCCCGTCGCCGCCATTGAGATAGTCACCGCCATTGGAATCCTCCAACCTGTCGTTCCCACCGAGTCCGGTCAGTTCGTCACGCCCCGTATTGCCCGAGAGATAGTTGGCCCCATCCGTGCCCACCAGGCTGTCATAGTCAAAGGGGCTACCGAGGATATTCTCGATGCCGACAAGTATATCTCCCTCGGCGTCTGCGCCCATGGTGAGGCCGCTATTGAGATTCACCACCACTCCACGCTCATTATACGAGTCACCGGAATATTGGACTGTATCCACGCCAGCGCCGCCGTCGATATAGTCGGCCCCTTCGCCGCCCCAGAATGTATTGTCGCTCGCATTGCCGATCAGTGTATCAGCGACGGACGTGGTGGCATCAACGTTTTCCACATTGCTGATCGTATCTTCCAGGAAATTGCCGCGCATGACGGTGCCGGCGGCAAGATCCACGGTTACACCGCCATGCTGGATCGCCTCTTCGCCGGGAATCGAATAGAAGCCGAGAATCCGGATCGTGTCGCTGCCACTACCGCCGTCGATCGTGTCGCTGCCGACACCGGGATCGATATGGTCGTCATCGGCTCCGCCTTCTATGAAATCGTCCCCGTATCCACCATATAATCCGTCGTGACCGGCCCCACCGCGGATGAAGTCGTTGCCATCCTCACCATCGAGAACGACGCCCTTGTCGTTGCCGATCAGTGTGTCGTCGAAGCTACTGCCGCGCACCCGTTCGATATTGCGAAGGGAATCGCCTTCCGCGTCGCCGCCGTGGCCGGTCCCTGTCGCCAGGTCGACCCGCACGCCCGCCGTTGAGTTGCTGTAGATGGCGCGATCATTGTCGCTTTCGCCGCCGTCGAGCACGTCTGCGCCTGCGCCGCCCTCGAGATTGTCATACCCCGCGCCGGCAAGCAGAATGTCATCGCCCTCCCCGCCCTCGAGTTCGTCATCGACGGCAGTTCCGATGATCAGATCATTGCCTTCATCACCGGAAATAGAGGCGCCCCGCTCATTGCCCGGAATATAGCCGCCGGTCAGTGACGTCTGCCCGCTGATCAGGATATCGTCGCCGGCACCACCGATGAGCGTGCCATAGCCGGCAAGGATCGTATCATTGCCTGCGCCACCATCGAGCAGGTCACCCTCGCCCTCCTGATTGCGTCCGCCTGTAAGCCAATCGTCGCCGTCTCCGCCATAAAGCGCATCGTCGCCACTGCCGCCATCCAGGAAATCGTCACCGCCGAAGCCATTGATCGTGTCTTCGCCAGCGGTGCCAACAAGAGAGTCGTCTCCCTCGGTGCCGTCGATGATTGCAGCCGGCGCGGCAGTGCCGGTCCTTGCAAAGGTCGATGACAGGCCAAATTGAGCTTCCCACCAACGGTCGTCGGTCGGATTGGCATCCATCAGGTAGGAATCGGTCGACGGGGAATTTTTCGGTAAAGCGACCATTGTTCATTCTCCTCAGTGAACATTGAGCTCGTGAAATGGAACCGGCGTCTACAGATTAATCAAGTTAGCACTGAAATCTCGATTGTACACATTCATAATTTCGACATAGGTCCAGCAGCTCAACCAAGATAAAATTTCAAAGCATATTATGGATACTTTGCCGACAATATATGTATAAAGATATTGATTGGCCGATCCTGATTTTTGTAGTTCACTACGGATAGATATCCGCATTTATTTTGAAAACGCCGCCAATTTCTGCTGGATATGACGGCAGCGATATCTGGCGGCATGCGGCGGAGGAATGATTTTGACTTGATCAGATTCGGGAGGAGGATTTTATGGCCAGGATAGAACTCAACCTGTCGTCAACGTCCGAGAGGCCGGGGTGGATACCCGATGAGACTTCACATAGTGCCTATTGGAGGGATTTCGCCACAAGCTATACCTATACGACGGCGGTCAATCCGAACCCGGTTCGATCGGCCGAAGGCAGTTTCGATTCCGACGCGGGCGACACCGAGATCGGCCTCGTCGAGTTTCCTGAAACCCAGGTCGGCGAAGATCCCGACACGGGCGCTTCGGCGATCAGCATCGACTGGCAGGACGACGACAGCGTCGATATCGCGCTGAACCGGGCCTGGAATACCATCAAGAACATCGAGATTTCGGAGTTCACGGGCTCGGCGCTCAGGGTCTCCAACTTCGTCGATGCGTGGGTGCACCTGACTGGCGATGCCGACCGCGACATCGATATCGACGGTGTGAAGCGGGCCGAGGTGACGACCGGCGGCGGCGATGACGATATCAGGCTCGGCATCGACAGCAATACGGGTGATTGGAGCAACGAGATCCGCATCGACACCGGGGCGGGCGACGACTACGTCGATATCGTAAGCGCCCACCGGGATTATACCGGCGACGGCGAAGCCACTCGCGGATGGGCAAACGGCCACATATACGCTGGCGACGGTGACGATAACGTCGGCGCCAGTAACTACGGCAGCTATGGCGACTTCACGATCGATGGCGGCGACGGCTCTGACGACCTCTCCGGCGGGAACGGCGATGATATCATCCTTGGCGGCGACGACACGCTGAACGGCAATGATGGCGAGCCTCACCATAATCATTTGAGGGGAGGCAATGGCGGCGATGACACGTTGATCGGCGGCCAATGGGCCATCAATCGGTTCAGCCTGGACGATGTCGGCCCGGGCGATCACGTCATCGGCGGCTATCTGACTGACACGTATTACGAAACGTTTCAATTTCCACCCTTCGATATCACTGCCGCTGGACAGGCTACCATTGTCAACGGAGCTACCCTGCAATCGGTCGAGGTTATTGACCTTGCTTTCCACGAGGATGCCGGGGTGACGATCGCCGGTGACTTTTCGCTCGGAAGCGTCAATACGATCTCGATCGACAGGGAGGGCGGCAATGCTCCTCCGCCAGCCAGCTTCGACGTGGATGCCAGCAACGCCGTCGGCGTCAATATCGAATTTGCAAGTTTTGATAGTCACGGCACCTTCCTCGGCGGCGGTGGAGACGACCGGATTGTCCTGATGCCAATCGACGGCAGGGATGTGCTCGACGGCGGTGGCGGCACCGATGAATTGGAATTTGGGAGCATATATGCCCTCAATACCACGATTACGGGGAACGGTTCCTCGATCGATATCGACGGCGCCCGCGTCAGCAATATCGAGAGCATCAGCATTGACGGCACGGGGCAGGGCGACCACATCACTGTCTCCGGCGACCTGGCGGAATCCGGCCTTCGGACCATCGTCTACTCCAGCCACGGCAGCGCCACATTCGATGCCGGCGCCTCGACCAATGCCAGCATCGGCTTCAATCTCACCGGCTCGGACGAAGCCGATACTCTTGTTGGGGGAGCCGGCAACGACATCCTGGTCGGTTTGAACGGCGCCGACATTCTGACAGGCGGAGGCGGCGACGACACGATGGCCGGCAATGGCGGCGATGACCTCACGGGCGGCATCGACCAATTCGTCTTCGCCTCCGGCAGCGGCAATGACAGCGTCGTCGGCTTTCAGGCGGGAAGCGGCGACGTCCTCGACATTGCCGGTTACGGCTTCTCGGGCTTCGCACAGCTCGAAGCGGAGGGCAGGATCACCGTTACCGATGACTACACCCAGATTGCCTTGAGCGACGACGACTCGATCCAGGTCCACGAGACCGGGCTGACGGCCGAAGATTTCCTCTTTGCCTGACAAGAGTTGGACACAGCTGGCACTGAACGAAGCAGCGGGGGAGAAGCTTTCCAGGCTTCTCTCCCGTGCCCTCGGCCGTTTGCTCATCTGGCATTTCAATCGCGCGATTTAACCATACCCAAGCATCATCAATAGCGTAATGACTAATTACTACAGTCGATGCACAAATATATTGACTCTGCCACATGCCGCTTGACACAGACTTTGAGCGGGCGCTTATTTATTCAAGGTAGTTGAGTAAGAATAGTTTCGCTTATACATCATATTATACTTTCCTTTGGCTCGCCAAAGCATAAAAAGGTGTGTCGTGTCGAACAGCAACATATCCCTGCTGGAAAATACTGCGCCGCAGGACAGCCGGCCGCTCACAGAACCTCATCCGGTCGTGGACCGATGCCAGTCGATATGGCAGCAATTCAATCTGCGTACGCCTCGGGTAGCAGCCTATCCCGATACGGTCATCCCTCATTCGCGCTACCTCCGGGATGTGTTCTCGGTCGTCGACAATGGTGACATCGATGCGATTCTGCTGACCAGTGAGCGGCAGTCGTCCAGCCTTGAGAAGTTTCGAAGCGCACGGGGCTTGTTTCTTGTGCCGGTGGTGAATGTTTCCGGCAAGCCGTGCCTGGCTGCTGACGTGGACTTCAACCTGGCCAGTCCCAAATCATGGGTCCAAACCGCCAGTTGCCTCAGCAAATACCGGGACCAGCGAGCCCGGCTATCGAGCAGGTTTCAGTCGCCTACCACACCAGCAGTGCGGATGCTGGCCTATCTTTTCGTCTCCGGGGAAGATCTTGTGCCAATCAGGCAGCCGAACTCGCCCTATTATTACGTCTACAGAGGCTTCTCGAATACAGCCTCTGCGACGATGGTGGCCGAAGCGCTTGCCAACAAGGGTTGGCTCGAGCGCAACTTCTTCGACCGATACTACAAGTGCGATGGATGCCAGTCCCATCGACTGACGGTAAGGGAGGAATGTCCGGCCTGCCAATCGCCGCAACTATCGGAAGCGGATCTGATCCATCACTATAGCTGCGCCCAGCTCAGTCCCGAGGCGGGCTTCCGTCGCGGGACGGCGCTCATATGCCCCAAATGCAGCCAGCAGCTGCGCCATTACGGCAAGGATTACGACAAGCCGGGGCATGTTCAGCTATGCGGCCGGTGCAGTAACACCACTTCCGAGCCCTCCATCGGTTTTCTGTGCCAGGATTGCGGGATGCATGTCGGCGGAGACGCGGTCAGCATATCGGACGTCTTCTCCTATTCCCTGTCGCATCAGGCCAACATTCTGCTTGCCAATGATACCGAGGATGCAAATCGGTTTCCGATTACACAGATGCGTTATCTTCCGGAGGAACTGCAGAGGCGGATCACCGAGCTTGCTTCCCAGAGCGGGCCGGCTGCGGATTTCATGCTCGTCGAGGTGCAATATGGCAGCCGCGAACAGGTGCTGAAGGCTCGCGGCGAGATCAACCTCATTTCGATGCGCAAGCTGCTTGCGGACAATCTCCAGGGCGTCCTTGGCGACGTGGCATCCGTCTATTCCTCGCCGGAGCGGGAATATGTGCTGTTTCCGGGACGCGACGTCGCCGGCTTCACCGCCTATTTGCGCGAGGCCCTCGACCATGCCGAATCCGTTCTGTCGGACAAGTTGAACCCAACATTGCTCATCCTGTGGGGCACACGAGAAGATGCGCTGCCGTGAACGACCTTGAATTCGGCCTGTCGTTTCTACTTGCCCAAACCGGATCGAGCCTGGCCACCGTCTTTTGGTATACGCTGATATTCGACATCCCGAGATATGTCGTGCCGTTTGTGATTGCCGCGGTGAGCCTGCGACGTCTCGATAACGGCGCTGGCGCCCCTGCCCGTTGCAAATCACCCAGCGTCAGCGTCGTGCTTATCGGCCATAACGAAGCCGACTCGATCGGGGCATGCGTAAACTCCCTGATGGAGCAGTCGTTTCTCGACTTCGAGATTGTCATCGTCAGCGACGGCTCGACGGACGGAATGAACAGGATCGCCAGGGAAATGGTCAAGAATGGCCTCGGAACCTGCATTCTCTCTACGGGAATCCGCGGCGGCAAAGCGAGCGGGACCAACCTCGCCTGCGAGGTTGCCCGCGGTGACATCATCATCAATATCGACTGCGACTGTTCCTTCGACCGTTTCGCCATCGAACGTCTGCTCGAACCCTTCGCCGACGGGCGCATCGGAGCAGCCTGCGGCGACATCGCGCCACGCAATGCGGAGGTCAGTCTCGTCACCCAGTTTCAGGAAATCGAGTATCTGGAATCCATCTCGGTCGGAAAGCGTTTCAGCGCGGCGATAGGCCAGATAACATGCGCATCCGGCGCCTTCAGCGCCTTTCGCAGGACGGCGCTCGACGAGGTTGGCGGGCTGGATGTCGGTGGCGGCGAGGACCTCGATGTGACGCTGCGGTTGCGCAGGGCCGGCTGGCGCATCGGGTATGTTCCGGGTGCCGTGTGTTATACGGACGTGCCGGCGACCTTCTACGCTTATATCAGGCAGCGGCTGCGCTGGGAGCGCGATGCGGTCTGGATACGCTTCAGGAAACACCGGCGGCTGCTCAATCCGTTCGACCGCAGGTTCAGCGCGGCTGAAGCCTTTCACCAGTGCGATTTTCTCGCCTTCAGCGTCGCCAGCGCGGTGATTTTCCCCATCTACATGGCCTGGCTCGCAATCAATTTCGGCACGCTTGCCATTCCGATTCTGATTGCGATGCAGATCGCGCTGCTGGTTCTGGACGCGTTCATGCTCGCCTTGGCTTGCTGGACCACGGGCCGCGCCAGTTTCTGGCGCAATCTTCTGTTCCTCCCGGGTTACTCGATCTTCATGTCCTACGTCATGCGATCGGTTCGCTTGCTGGCCTATATCGACGAGTGGTTTTTCCTCGGCTCGCATCGCGACAATTATACGCCGGAAAAGGTACGCCAAGTGCGTGCATGGTGAGGGGGTGAAACGATGAAGTATATCCGCAAGCGCCTGCGCATCGACAATCTGGATCGGCAGCAAAGAAAGGGATCGGGCCGGCTGAGCAGGTCGATCTATCTTCTTATTCTGGGCGTACTGGTGCTTTCGCTCGCAAACTATCTTGTCGGCGGCATGTTCATCCTGTCCGCCGATGGAATTGTACTGGCGGAGCGGTACATCGTATCCGCCGGCTATCCTGCCACCGTCGACAGGGTGCTGGTGAGCGAGGGCGATAGCGTGCCGGAGGGGACGCCGCTGCTCGAACTTACCTCGTTCGACATGGTGAAGGAGATCGCCGAACTTTCGGTACGGACGAGCGAGCTTGCGGTTCGGGCCGGCGAACTGCAGGGAAAGCTGGCGATGAACGAGGCCTTGTTGCCGCTGGCGGAGCGCTCGGCACGTGAAAGCAATGATGCGATCCTGCGTCTCGATCGGGTATCGACGCGGGGACTTGTGCTCGCAAACCGCAGGGATGAAGCTTTGACGGCCAATTACCGGGCTGCGGAACGATACGCCCAGCTTCAAGCCGAGTCGCAAGTCACCGCAAAAGAGCTTCTGGTCGTCGAAACCTCGCAGCAGATTGCGTCCGACGCGGTTCGCAAGATGAAGGCGATCTATGGCGATGGCAGGATAGTCGCCGCGGTGACGGGCGTCGTAGGTTCCAAGATCCCTGTGCCGGGCCAGGTCGTGCGTCTCGGCGATGAAATGCTGCAGATCAATGGAGGAAAGGCCTATTTGTTCGCCTATCTGCCTGACGAGTATCTGTTTCCGCTTACCAAAGGCACGAGAATCGAGGTGCATGGCGGCAGCGACCGTTCGACCGGGACCGTGGAAAGAGTGCTGCCGATCGCCGATGCCCTTCCGGCGGAGTTTCAGAACCTGCTGCGGCCGCGCGACCGATCCCGGCTGATCCGGATCGCGTTGCCGGAGGACCATCCCTTTGCCGTAACCCAGAAAGTCGTCATCCGGGGTTGCGTCTTCGGCTGGTGCTGGGTGCGATAGCGGGCCGGCGTCAGGAATCGGCCTCCCGCAACCGGTAGCCGACACCCGTCTCGGTGAGGATATATTGCGGCTGGTCCGGATATTTCTCGATCTTCTGCCGCAACTGCCGGACATAGACGCGCAGATATTGCACATCGGTCGAGCCGCCCCAGACCTGCGCCAGCAGGAACCGGTGGGTGAGCGCCTTGCCGGCGTGCTGGACCAATACCCGCAGGATGTCATATTCCTTGGGGGAAAGTTTGACTTCCTTGCCATCGACCCTGACGATCCGCTTGACGAGATCCACCGCGAGGCCACCGGCCTCGAAGATCGGCTTTTCGCCCTGCTGCTGGAGCCGGTGCCGCAGCGCAACGCGTATCCGCGCCGCCAGTTCATTCATGCCGAAAGGCTTGGTCACGTAATCATCGGCGCCCATCTCCAGGGCTGCGACGATGCCTTTTTCGTCGGTCCGGCTCGAAAGAATGATGATCGGAACGCCGAGTTCCTCCTCACGCCACGAGGCGAGCAGTTCCTGCCCGGAAATATCGGGCAGGCCGAGATCGAGAAGAATGAGGTCGGGCTTGGCGGAGCGGACCGCCTCCTTGGCCTCTACTCCCGTCGCGGCCTGCACCACGACATATTCCTGCGCCGAAAGCCCGACGGTCAGCAGCCTTCTTATCGGAGGTTCGTCATCGACGACCAGTATCTTCACAGCGCTATTCGTCATGAAACATGTTCCACTTCGTTCCAATCCGGCGAAACCGGCAGCTTGATCGTAAAGACCGTGCCGCGGCCACCCGGCCGTCTGGTCGCGGCGATCGTCCCGTTCATCGCCTCTATGAAGCCGCGGGCGATCGCAAGGCCAAGGCCCGTGCCGGCGGTAACGCGGTCACCCTTGTCGACGCGATAGAACATGTCGAAAACCCGCTCAAGATCGGCCTGCGGTATGCCCTTGCCTTCATCGAGGATCTGCAGCGTTACATGCTCCCTGTCCTCGGACGCCTGAATGCGGATCGTCGTGCCCGCAGGGGAATATTTCGCGGCATTGTCGAGGAGATTGAACAGGACCTGTTCGAGCAGGACCGGATCGATGTTCACCATCGGAAGATCCTGCGGCAGGACGACCTCCAGTTCATGCCGGGACGTGATCTTCCTGGCGCGGTTCAAGGTCGAGCCGATCACGTCGCCCGGATAGTGCAGTGCCAGATTTGGCCGCATCGCTCCGGATTCGATCCTCGTCATGTCGAGGAGATTGGCGATGAACCGATTCAATCTCTCGGATTCGTCTATCACCGTGGTGATGAGTTCCGCCTTCGCCTCACGCGAGAGATCCCCATCGAAATCCTTGAGCGTACCCGCCGCGCCAAGCACTGCGGCCAGCGGAGTCTTCAGGTCATGCGAAATCGAAGTGAGCAGCGCAGACCTCAAACGGTCCGATTCCGCAGCGAGCTTGGCCCGGTCCGCCTCGGCCGCGAGTTCCGTGCGCTCGATGGCCACGGCCGCCTGATCGGCCAGGGCGTCGAGCAGCCGCTGCTGGTCCGGCGTCAGCAATGGTCCGTTACGGTCACCGTCGAGGCCGATGACACCCACCGCCCCGCGCCCGGTGCGCAGCGGGATATAAAGCCTTTTTGCGCCCGGCAGCGTATCGGCGCCCCTGCCTGCCGGCCTGTCATGTTCCCAGGCCCAGCGCGCAGCGGCGATGTCGGCATCGTCCAAAGTATCATCGGGAGGATAGCCCGCGCGCACCGCGATGGTGCCGTCTTCGGGCAGAAGCAGCACCACGCGCAATTTCAGCATCGAGGCGATCTGGAAGGCCGTCGCCCATAGAACATCGTCCAGAACGCCCGTTCCGGCCAGTTTCCGGCTGAACTGGTAGAGGTCCTCCGTCGTCCTCGCGCGCTGCCTTGCCGCCGCTGCCTGGCGCTGGACCCGCGCCGCGAGATTGCTGGCGATCACGGCGACACCGAAGAAGAAACCAAGGGCGATCACGCTCTCCGGATCGCCGATGTCGAGTGTATAGAGCGGCTGGAGAAAGAAGAAGTTGAACAGCAAGGCGCCAAGCACCGACGCAAACAAGGCCGGCCACAGGCCGGCAAGCACTGCCGTGGTGAAGACGGCCATCAGGAAGACGAGCGCGATGTTACGCACGTCCAGTATGCGTGAGAGCAACAGGCCGAACAGCAGCGCGCCGAGGGCGGTGCCTGCCGCCAGAGCGTAGGAGGAGAGCTTCATGCTGGCATTGAGCGGCGCTGCGGCCGCCGTCGCAGGCCTTGCCGCATGGTCGGCATCATTTGCCGAGATCAGGTGGACGCTGATATCGCCGGCGACGCGCACCAGGTCATGCGAGACGGAACCCATGAGGAATTCGCGCCAGCGCGGCTTTTCCGACTTGCCCGCGACGATGTGGGTGACATTGTTGTCGCGCGCATAACGGGCAATTTCCTCGGCTGCATTCTTGCCGAGCAATGTCACCGCCTCGCCGCCCAATTGCTCCGCAAGACGCAGGCAGGATGCTATGGTATCCACCGACCCTTCCGACGGCGCGCGGAAGCCTTCCATGTCCACATGGACGGCGACCCAGGGAGCGCGCAACCGGTCGGCAAAGCGCCGGCCGTACCGGACCAGCGATGCGCTGGAAGCGTGCTCGTCCACGCAGATGAGGACCCTGTCGCCGGCTGCCCATGGCCCGGATATGGCATTGGCCTGCATATGGGTGAGCAATTGCTCGTCGACGCGCTGTGCCGTGCGCCGCAATGCCAGTTCGCGCAGGGCGGTAAGATTGCCGGGCGAGAAGTAATTATCTATGGCGCGCTTGGCATTGGACGGGACATAGACCTTGCCCTCATGCAATCTCTTGATCAGGTCCGCCGGCGTCAGATCGACCACTTCCACTTCGTCGGCGCGATCGATGATCGTGTCCGGCACCGTTTCCCTCACCCGAACGCCCGTGATCTGTTCCACCACATCGCCGAGGCTCTCGACGTGCTGTATGTTGACCGTGGAATAGACGTCGATACCGCGCGCCAGGAGTTCCTCGACGTCGAGGTATCGCTTCGGGTGGCGGCTGCCGGGCGCATTGGTATGGGCGAGTTCATCGACAAGCACCAGTGACGGTCGCCTCGCGATGATGCCGTCGAGGTCCATTTCCTCGAAACGATGCCCCTTGTAGATGATCGGAGCGCGTCCCACGATCTCGAAGCCGCTCAGAAGCTGCGCGGTCTCCTTCCTGCCATGGGTTTCCACAACTCCAATGACGACATCGCGCCCCTCGGCCAGAGCAGACTTGCCTTCCGTCAGCATCTCGTAGGTCTTGCCGACACCGGGCGCCGCGCCGAGGAATATTTTCAGCCGTCCCCGCCCCTCGCTGCCTGCATTTTGCAGCAAGGCGTCGGGCTTCGGCCTACGATCCATCTGATGGCTTTGTTCTGGCATCGAAAACTTTCAAATGGCCGCACACTGCACCGACCATATACCAGCCGATGGCTCAGTGACCATCCAGCATGCGGTTCAACTCCAGGACATTGACGACGGGCTCGCCCAGAAAGCCGAGCTCCCGTTGCTCGATTTTCCCCTCCACCAGCCGGCGAAGCGCGGCTTCTTCCAGGCCGCGGGCTCTGGCCACCCGGGCGATCTGGAAATAGGCGCTTTCCGGGCTGATGTGCGGATCGAGGCCGCTTGCCGATGTCGTCACCAGATCGACGGGAATATCGTCCTGCCCGTTGGCGGCCTTCAGTGCATCCGCTTCGGCGGAAATCCTGTCGATCAGCTTGGCATTGGACGGTCCGAGATTGGAGCCGCTGGAGGCCGCCGCGTCATAGCCGGTTCCGGCGGCCGAGGGACGGCCGTGGAAATATTTGTCGCTGGTGAAATTCTGGCCGATGAGATGCGAGCCGGTCACGACGCCCTGATCGACAATGAGGCTGCCATTCGCCTGATGTGGAAAGAGCGCCTGCGCGAGGCCAGTCATTCCGAGTGGATAGGCAAGGCCGGTGAGCACTGTGAGCAAGACCGTCATGACGATCGCCGGTTTGATCTGTTTTAACATTGCGAAGTATCCTTATGCGAGGCCGATGCCGGTGATGACCATGTCGATGGCCTTGATGCCGAGGAAGGGAACGATGACGCCGCCGATGCCGTAGATCAGAAGATTGCGGCGCAGCAGGGCCCCTGCTCCCACGGCCCGGTACCGCACGCCTTTGAGCGAGAGCGGAATGAGCGCGATGATGATGAGCGCATTGAAGATGATGGCCGACAGAATGGCGCTTTGCGGCGTCGCAAGGCCCATCACGTTCAGGGCGCCGAGTTGCGGGTAGAAAGCCAGGAATATCGCAGGAATGATCGCGAAATATTTGGCGATGTCATTGGCGATCGAGAAGGTTGTCAGCGCACCTCGCGTCATGAGCAGCTGCTTGCCTATGCCGACGATCTCGATGAGCTTGGTGGGGTCGCTGTCGAGATCGACCATGTTGCCCGCTTCCCGAGCCGCGACGGTGCCGGTATTCATGGCGACGCCGACATCTGCCTGCGCCAGGGCGGGAGCATCATTGGTGCCGTCGCCGCACATGGCGACAAGCTTTCCCTTCGCCTGTTCTTCCCGGATGAGCGACAGCTTGTTCTCCGGCGTGGCCTGGGCAAGAAAGTCGTCGACGCCTGCCTCGGCGGCGATGGCGGCCGCGGTCAGCGGATTGTCGCCGGTGATCATGACCGTGCGGATGCCCATCTGGCGCAGTTCGGCAAATCTTTCGCGAATGCCGCCCTTGACGATATCCTTGAGGCCGACGATGCCGAGGAGCTTTCCGTCCCGCACCACGGCGAGCGGCGTGCCGCCACCCTTGGCGATCCTGTCGGCGATGGACTGCAGTTCCCTGACCGCTTCGCCGCCGGGACGGGACGACGCCGTGGAACTGCTCGCATGTTCGAGCACCGCATCGACGGCGCCCTTGCGGATGCAGGAACCTTCCACATCCACGCCGCTCATCCGGCTTTGGGCGGTGAAGGGCACGAATACCGCATTCAGGCTCGACATGTCGCGAGCGCGGATTCCGTATTTCTCCTTGGCAAGGACGACGATGGAGCGTCCCTCGGGCGTTTCGTCGGCGAGCGATGCCAATTGCGCGGCATCCGCCAGTTCGCGCTCGGTCACGCCCTTTATGGGCAGCAATTCGGTTGCCTGGCGATTGCCGAACGTTATGGTTCCGGTCTTGTCGAGCAGCAGCGTATCCACGTCTCCTGCCGCCTCGACGGCCCGCCCGGACATGGCAAGCACGTTGAACTGGATGAGGCGGTCCATGCCAGCTATGCCGATGGCGGAGAGAAGCGCACCGATCGTCGTCGGTATGAGCGTGACGAACAATGCGACCAGAACCACCACGGGCACAGAGCCACCGGCATAGGCAGCGAAGGCAGGTATCGTCGCCGTGGCGAGCACGAAGATGAGCGTCATGCCGGCAAGGAGGATGTTCAACGCGATCTCGTTGGGTGTCTTCTGCCGCGACGCTCCCTCGACGAGCGCGATCATGCGGTCGATGAACGTCTCGCCCGCGGCGGCGGTGATCCGCACCCGCAACCAGTCGGAAAGGACCTGCGTCCCACCTGTCACCGCGGAGCGATCGCCACCGGACTCGCGAATGACGGGCGCGGATTCTCCAGTGATCGCCGACTCGTTGACCGAAGCAATCCCCTCGATCACCTCGCCGTCCGAGGGGATGATGTCGCCGGCTTCGACGAGAACGATATCGCCCACCTTCAGCGAGGCGCCGGGCACCAGTGTGAACTCCGCGGCCTCGGCACTCTTCAGGAGCTTCGCCTGCGTATCGGCTTTTGCCTTGCGCAGCGAATTGGCCTGTGCCTTGCCGCGCCCTTCGGCCACCGCCTCGGCGAAATTGGCGAAGAGGACGGTGAACCAGAGCCAGATGATGATCTGCAGCGAAAAGCCGGTTTGACCGCTGCCGACGATCAGGTCCTTTACGAAAAGCACGGTCGTCAGCGCCGACACGACGGCAACCACGAACATTACCGGGTTCTTGACCAGTACGAAGGGGTTGAGTTTCTTGAATGCTCCGGCGAGTGCGGGCACGAGGATGGACGAGTCGATGAGACTTGTAGAACCGGACTGGCTCATGGGAAGCTCCAATGATGGATTGGAAGACATGCAAGGGCGGCAAGCGCTCCGGCTTGCATGCTTCGATTGACCGTTCGTGACAGCGGGGACATGGCTGCGCTCAGAACGTCTGGCCGAGGCCGATTGCCAGATGTTCGACGATCGGGCCGACAGCCAAGGCAGGGAAGAATGTCAGGCCGCCGATAACCACGACCACGCCGATCAGCAGGCCGATGAACAGGCCACCATGGGTGGGGAAGGTGCCCATGGATGCGGGAACCGTTTTCTTGACCACCAAAGAGCCGGCGATCGCCATGACCGGGATGATCACAAGGAATCGTCCCATCAGCATGGCTAGCCCAAGGGCGATGTTGTACCAGGCGGTATTGGCGCTGAGACCGCCAAATGCCGAGCCATTGTTCGCCGCTGCCGAGGTGAACGCGTAGAGCATCTCGGAAAACCCATGCGGGCCGGGATTGGCGATGGAGGAGACGCCAGCCGGCAGCACGCTGCTGATGGCAGTGAAGCCCAGCATGGCGAGCGGCAGGCAGAGCACGGCCAGCATGGCCATCTTGACCTCCTTGGCCTCGATCTTCTTGCCGAGATATTCCGGCGTCCTGCCCACCATGAGGCCGGCAATGAACACTGCGATGATGACGAAGAGCAACATGCCGTAGAGACCTGCTCCCACGCCGCCGATGATGACTTCGCCGAGCATCATGTTGATCAGTGGCAGCATTCCGCCGATGGCCATGAAACTGTCGTGCATGGCATTGACCGCGCCGCAGGAGGCGGCCGTCGTAATGACGGCAAAGAGTGCCGACAACGCGATGCCGAAACGGGTCTCCTTGCCCTCCATGTTGCCGCCTTCGAGCCCTAGCGCATGGACCAGCGGATTGCCGGCGGCTTCGCTCCAGTAGGTGGCAGCGACGCCTACCACGAACAAAGTTCCCATGGCGGCGAAGATCGCCCAACCCTGGCGCTGGTTTCCGACCATGCGGCCAAACACATTCGTCAACGCGGCGCCGATCGCGAAGATCGAAACCATCTGGATGAGATTGGAAATGGCGTCCGGATTCTCGAAGGGATGCGCGGAATTGACGTTGAAGAAGCCACCGCCATTGGTGCCGAGCATCTTGATGGCCAATTGGGACGCAACGGGCCCGATGGCCATGGTCTGTTTCGCACCTTCGAGCGTCGTCGCCTCGACATAGCTCCCGAGCGTCTGCGGCACGCCGATATAGACATAGGCGAGCGTGAGGACGATACAGAGCGGAAGCAGCACATAAAGCACGCTTCTCGTCAGATCGACCCAGAAATTGCCGACGCATTTGCCGGAAGTCCTCGAAAAGCCACGTATGAGCGCTATCGCGATCGCAATGCCGGTGGCTGCGGAAACGAAATTCTGCACCGTCAGCCCAGCCATCTGAACCAGATAGGACATGGTGCTTTCGCCGCCATAGCTCTGCCAGTTCGTATTGGAGACGAAGCTTACGGCAGTGTTGAACGCCAGCGTCGGCTCGACAGCGCTCATTCCCGCTGGATTGAGCGGCAGCGAACCCTGCAGCCGCTGGAGCAGATAGAGCAGGAGCAGTCCGGCGAGGCTGAAGAACAGCATGGCCGCCGTGTAGGTGGTCCAGTGCTGCTCTTCCCGCTCATCGGTGCCGGCAATACGGTAGAAGGCGCGCTCCACGGGCAGGAGCACCGGGGTAAGGAAGGTCCTCTCGCCCTGGAACACGCGGGTCATGTACCAGCCGAGGGGTTTAACAAGGACGACAATGATCCCGCAAAATACGAGAATCTGGATCCAGCCATTGAGAGTCATGGAAGTGCTTTCGAAGTGCCTTCGGCCTGCACAAGCGCGTCAGAAGCGCTCGGGGCGGATAAGGGCGTAAGTGAGATAGGCGATGAGGAGCAGCGTCACGGCGCCGCCAAGCATATAGTCGAGGGTCATGGCTCGTCCTTCGCCTAGAGAATTTCGCAGATCTTGACGTAGGCCAAGGCGAGCATGAAAAACAAAATACCGATCGCGAGCACGAGTATCTCCATCGGGACATCTCCTTTTCTCGTGCCTTTCATTTCGGCACGGATGAAACGGCGGCAGGCTCGTAGCCATGCCGCCGATAGGATGGATAATGCGCCCGATGCGCATAGGAATTCGAGATGATGGACCCCGTTCGGAAATAAAAATCCTATAGGAATTTCAGCCGGAGTTCGGCCGATCAAGGCTTCAATGCCAGTTCCCAGGTCTGCCCGACAAGGTCCTTGCCGAAGGAGTGATGCTTCTCCTCGCCGACCAGTTCGAACCCGGCAGCCTGATAGATCCTGCGCGCCGATACCAGCACGTCATTGGTCCAGAGCTGCAGTCGGTCATAATCCAACTGCCTCGCCCTTTCGATGCACCTGCCGACGAGCTTGCGGCCAATACCAAGTCCACGCGCGCTGGGCTCGACATAGAGCAGACGAAGCTTTGCGACCGAAGGGACCGCGGTTTGCATCAGGAACACCGATCCGACGACGTCTCCGTCATATTCGGCGACCCAGCCATCCTCGCGGACCGGATCGTAATTGGCGATGAAGCGGGAGAGAATGTCGGCGACCAGCCCTTCATAGGTCCAGTCCCAGCCATATTCGGTGTGGTAGAGCACAGTCTGGCGATGAATGATCCAGCCGCAATCGCCCGGCCGGAGGCTTCTGAAGGATACGCGCTCCGCATCCGCGTCGTCACGGCCGATCAGCTTCCTGATCTGCCGCATTGATGCGACCAGCTGGTTCTGCGCAACATCGTCGAGCGGCAGGAGCATGGCCGCGATCTGTTCCTGCGATCCCTCGTCCAACGCGGAAAATGCCGCCCTCCCCGCGGCCGACAACGAAATCAGCCGCTGCCGGCCATGTTCGGGACTGGTGCTCACATTCACGATGCCGCGGGCTTCGAACCGCGCGACGATGCGGCTGAGATGCGCCTTGTCCATCTTCAGCGTCCGACCGATCGCGGCGGCCGTCTGCTTCCCGCCCTGGGCGAGTTCATAGAGAACACGCGCTTCGGCAAGGGAGAAATTGCTGGCCAGCAGGTGCTTGTCCAGCAGGCCGATCTCATTGGTATAGAAACGATTGAAGCTGCGGAATTCTGCTACGGCGTCCATGGCCACACCCTATGTTGTCAGTGACAACACTCTAACCGTGAGCCTGTCCGGAGGCAAGGTGATTCACTTTCGTCCTGACATATGGCGAGCGCGCAAAAAAAACGGGCCGAAACCGGCCCGTTTTTCCTGCTTTGATCAGCTTTTCAGCCGCGAATTGCAGAGGCTGTAATATCCTCCGCCCTTTTGTATCCATTTCAGGCCGCCAAGCGAATTTCTCTGCTTGTTGGCATAATATTGGTCGAGGCAGGTATGCATCCGGGCCTTGCCCGGGCTTTCGGTCGAGTATTTGGTAGCAACGGCGCTCGGGAAAGCCACGCCGCGCGGAGCCCCGCTCGTGGGCGCGGGCGGATCATCCGTATAGGTGGCATTATCCACGGTTGGCGCCGAATCATCGTCATCATTGGCAGCCGTTGCGCCCGCAGAGCATTGTGCCTTGCGGAAATCATTCCACTTCAGACCGCCAAGCGTACCGGCACTCTTTGCCGCCTGGTACTTGGCGCTGCACTCCTTCATGGTCAGGCCGCCGCCCGAATTGTCATCGTCATTGTCGGCCGTGGCCGCTGTAGTCGACGCACCCGCGGCGCATTGGGCCTTGCGGAAATCGTTCCACTTCATGCCGCCAAGCGTACCTGCACTCTTTGCCGCCTGGTACTTGGCGCTGCACTCCTTCATCGTCAGGCCACCGCCCGCATCGTCATTGTCATTGGCTTGAGACTTCGCCGTCTTGGTCTTCGTCACCGGCGCAGCCGCCGTTCCCGCGGCGCATTGCGCCTTGCGGAAATCATTCCACTTCATGCCGCCCAGCGTACCCGCGCTTTTTGCTGCCTGGTACTTGGCACTGCACTCTTTCATGCTGAGGCCGCCGCCATCATCATCATTGGCGGCTGCCGTCGTTTTCGGCTTTGTAGCTGTTGCCTTGGTGCTGGCTGCAGGCGAATCGTCCGAGGCGCATTCAGCCTTGCGGAAATCGTTCCATTTCAAGTCGCCAAGCGTTCCCGCCTCCTTGGCAGCCTGGTACTTCACGCTGCATTCCTTGGCGGTCAAGGCATAGGCCGGCGCAACGGCAAAGGATGCCGAAGCCAGCACACCAGCATATAAAAGATTTCGGATCATCGACATGCTTCGCTCCCTCAAGTGGTTGAATATTCTCAACCATGCAACTGGCAGTACATTCCATTCGTCATTCCGGGTCAATGGAAATCTGCCTTCGCCAGCATCGACGCGTCCTGGCATTTCATGCCGGCGCGCCTGTTTCAGCCACTCTCGGAACCCTCGGCGGCGGCGGCGCGTTGCCCGTTCCTGGGAGGTCATCGCCATGAAAAACCCTGGCAGAAACGGTGCGATCAGCCCGGAACGTGCGATGGAATTGCGCCTGAGGATGGTGCGAGAGCAGATCGAACGGCGCGGCATCGGGTCTCCGGCGATACTGGCGGCCCTGCGCGAAGTGCCGCGCGAGGCTTTCGTGGAAAGCGGGTTCGAGGAGGAAGCCTATGAGGACGGTCCCCTGCCGATCGGCAGTGGGCAGACCATATCGCAGCCCTACATCGTCGCCCTGATGCTTGAGGCGGCGGAACTGGAACGCGGCAACTGCGTGCTGGAGATAGGTACCGGCTCCGGCTACTCCGCAGCGGTCCTGAGCCGGATCGTGCGGCAGGTCTTCACCATCGAGCGGCACGAACAACTCCTCGAAACGGCGCGGCGACGCCTTGAGGACCTTCATTACGGCAATATTTCCTACCGAACCGGTGACGGCACTCTCGGATGGCCCGAGGCGGCACCCTTCGACGCCATACTCGTCACCGCCGGTGCGCCGGAGCCTCCGGCATCGCTCGAGCGCCAGCTGGCATTTGGCGGGCGCCTCGTCATTCCCGTCGGGCCAAGCGATTTCCAGCAGCGGCTGCGGCGAATCACGCGGATAAACGAAACGGAATATGACGAGGAGGACCTTGGAGCCGTGGCTTTCGTGCCGCTGATCGGCGTGGAAGGATGGGGAGAGTGAGCCGGTAAACGCAGGATTGGTTCTACGGATTGAGAAGCTGGAGGATCAGCTGATGAATATTGCCGCCACTACTCATTTCCAGGCGATCGAAATCCCGGCTGCGCTGGCGCTGTTCCTGGGATAGTTGCGCCAGCCGCTGCGTCAGCTGCGCCCTGATCTTGCTGCACTTCGGGTCGTCCGGCACCGTCATGCCAAGGCTGACGGCTTCTATCTTTCGTACCAGGTCCTTGATCATGTCGCCATGCACGCGCTCATGCGCTTCGACTCCGGTAATGAAGCGATCCCAGCGGCGCTGCGTGTCGGGCGGGAGCTTCTGCGAAGGTTTGGGCAGCGTGTAGGTTATGATCAGCTTTGGCCTGGCAACCACGATGCTGCAGCCTGCATCCGTCGCCTGATATTTCCGCGTCCAGGTCAGCTTGAAATTGGTATGTGCTATGGCGCTCGACGTGCCGAGGAGCTTCGGACCCTTGTCGCCGATCGAAGCGTAGAGTTCTGGCGGCGTCGTGCCGGAAATGAGATAGGGATCGATCTTTTCCACCGCTTGCCAGTCGGCGCTTGCCGATTGCGACGACGCGGCGAGGATGAGGGCCATCAAGCCAGCAATTAGATATTTCACCACAGGCCATTCCGTTCCGCATTGGTCGTCGCCGGAACATGCCTGACTTGCTGCACAGGGGCAATGGCGGGAATGATGGAACGGCCACCCCGCCATGACGGAGGGGTGGCCGGGATAGTGTACTCAGTTGGTGGAAGCCAACGTCATCGATGTGCCGGTTGCCGCCAGATTGAGACCAAGCTGGCCGGTAAGGCTGATCGCCTGCAGATGGATCGATCCGGAGGTTCCGCCGAACAGGACATTGGTGCCAACGCCGGCACCAACGGTCGCCTCGGCAGTGGCGCCCCGATAGAGCCCACTGAGCGAGCCATGGTGGTAGCCCGCGGTCGGGGCGAAGACTGCCCAGATCAGGCGGCTACGCGTCGTGAAGCCAAGGTCGACACCCAGCTTCCTGATCGCACCGCTGTAATGATCCACGCGCTCGCCGCCCATGGTGGAACGGAAAACGCAATCGACCTCCTTGGCCGAACCCAGGACATAGCCCACACCACCACCGATGGCGCAATCGAGATAGCCGATCCTGACGCCATTACGCTCGTCAGGCTCCTCCCGATATACCGGCACGTCGGCAGCCTTCGCAGCCGTTCCACCGATAACGGCGAGAGACGCAGCAGCAAGCGCCATCGCAAGAGTCTTCTTCATAATTCTCTCCTTCTACAGTCGTGACCTATGCGCCGCTAACATTTCGCCGCCCCAACCACGGCAGCCCGGACTCCGTCGCGTACGACGTCACCGTGCCGAAGCCTGATTGGCAGAGGCTGTCCGAATTGCGCAGGACAGACGGGGCAGCGTTCGGTCCACTTTGGGACATTTTAAGGGCGCCGAACCCCCGTCGCACCATTTCGAAGCCAGCAGGCATGCGACATCACCATAACGCGGCGGAGCTGTTGTCGTTCCGCCACACCGGGTCTCGGCAAATTTCGCCAATCGATCGGAAATCCGACTCGATGCAAAACGTGGCCATTGCGCACAGCTCGCCACCTTCGTCGAAAGACATGCCGTCGCAGCGCGATGACCGCCGCGCTCCGGCGCCTCGTCAGAAGGTCCTGATGATCTCGGACACCCTGCCTCCGAACCTGTCGATGATTTCTTGCGCATCCGCACGCTCCTTGCGCAAGACGGCAAGTTCGTCCTCCTCCCGCGCCATCTGCTGGATATAGCGCGCCTGCAGATCGCCATTCGGCACAGCGCGGAGATTGTCCCGCGTGCGATCCTGTGCCTCCGCAAGCTGGTCGTATTCCCGCTGGATCTTCTCTAGCGCGTCCTGGGCTTGGAGCAGTTTCTGGCGCGCTTCCCCGAGTTCCTTCAGCTTCGTCCGCGTCTCGTCGTCGGCGCCGGTATTGGCCCAGCTCAGTATCATCTGCGGATCGGCATCGGCCAGTGCGAAAGTCTCGTCCCGGGTTTGCTCGAACGCGGTTTCGACTTCCTTCGTCTCACCCGCCTTCAGCGCCACCCTTATCCTCTCATGTGTCGTGGTCGGCTCATCCATATCGCCTGCCGTGAAGGTCCAGCCCGGCCGTTTCAACTGTTCGATCATCAATGTCCGGTCGGCATCGCCGGCGCCGCTGAGCTTGAAGGTGGAGACATCACGAACCTGCGTCCTGGCATGGATCATGCCGTCGTTCACCTTGATCGACAGGATGGTATGCTGCGGCTTTGCCTCGACTGCGACGCTGACTTTCTGGTCCGTGGCAAAATGCGCGGCACGTTTTTCTCCGGTCGGCACCGCCGATATCTGCGCGTCGCCGATATAGCCCGACCTATCGTCATAGACGGTGAGAATGCCGCGCGGCAGGCTGACCCCCGTATCATTGTCCAGCATCACGGCAGCTGTCGGATGTTCGCTGTCGCTCCCCACGCGGAACACCGAGACCATCTCGGCCTTCACCTCCTTGTCGATCAGCGGCACCGATATCGTATCGCCGTTCTTCACATCATAGCTGCCGGGAAGCGCGAAATTCGCGATGACCGCCTGTTCGTCGATCGCCGCCGCATCCACGCCCGCCATCTCGATGGGAGCTTCGGCCTGCGGCTCGGCCGCCGCACCGCCAAATCCAGCCACGGAGCGGCGCGAAGGTCTTGGCGCTGCAGCCATTTCCATATCCGCCATTGACCGCGGGTCTGGTCCAGCCTCGACCGGCACCTCCGTACGGTCCGCCCAATAGCGCTGATGCAGCCTCTGGCGCAGCGTCACCGGCTTGCCTGACGAAAGCGTGACCGCGACATCGCGCCAATCTTCCCCGGAGGCATTTTCGAAGACCGCCCATGCCTGGAGCCTTGCCTTCCCCTGGTCGCCGGTGATCATGCGATAGCTGGTCTTCCAGATCGGAGCGGCCACCACATAGGATATGTCCACCTGCCGGCTGCCCTGGCCGTCGAGACCGATCTCGATGGTGCGGGCGCGGTCGGCCGCGGCCCGTCCCGCGACGAGCGCAGCGTCGCTGATCCTGGCTGCCAGCGCAGTATCGACGATCTGGACAGAGACCGAACTATCGAGGGGAACCGTCGTCATGGCGCCGCTGTCGGGCAGAATGGCAAGCATGGGGATCGTCGCACCCTCCGCTGCCGGCCGCTGCTCGACGCCCAGCACCACGCCTTCGATTTCACGGGCACCGGTCAACCTGACCTTCGTTCCCTTGATCGCATCGAGCAGGCGCGGAAGAGCGCCGATATCGTCGGCGGTGAATGGCAGCGTGCGGAAAGTCTCTTCGACAGGGTTCGGCCCGGCAAGGACGATGCTCTTCACCTGTCCCTTGTCGTCCCGGACGATGAGGCTCTTGAGAATATCGTCCACCTGGTCGAGCGGCACGTCGATGCTGACCGCGTTCCTGTCATCGATATCGGCGGTGCGAACGACCTCGACCAGCCCTCCCGAAGAAATAGTGACGGATTTTACCGGGCCGTTGCCCGCCGCCATGGCGGTCGAAGCCCACAGCGGCAGAATGATAGCGGAAAGCATGCGACGCCGACGATGAACCATGATTTTCCTCCCGAAGCCTCGATCTCGAACGCATTCACGCGCATGGGGTCTAATCCCATCCGCACATGCCGATTGCCAGCGCTCCACCAGCAATCGGGCTTTTGTTCGGCGCTAGGCTCTTTCCGCCGCCCGCGCCGCAAAGGATTCGGACTCCTTGTCTTCCACGGGAAGGAAGATGCTGCACAGGAAGCTTACCCCGGCGATGAATATGAAGAGGCTCGCCAATGGTGCCCATTGCACGCCGAATTCATGCACAAGCCAGACGCCGATGACGGGGGTCAGGCCGCTGAAGATCGCACCGCTCAACGACGAACTGAGCGAAATGCCGGTATAGCGCAGATGGACGGGAAATGCCCGCGTCAGGAAAGGCGCCATGACGGCATAGTGCGCGGCCAGGAACAGCGTGGCCGTGAGGACGGCGATATAGATATTGGTGAGGTCGCCGGTGATGATCAGCATCATCATCGGCACCGCGAACAGCAAGGCCGCGCCGGACGTTATCACCAGCAGGAACCGTTCGCCGAAGCGGGTGGCGATGTAGGAGCCCGCCGGGAAGGCAATCAGTTCTATGACGCCGACCCACGAAACCAGTTCCAGCATGTCGGAGCGGCTGATGCCGAGCGAGGTCGTCGTGAAGGTCATCATGAGGGTGGTGATGAAGTAGAATCCGGCCACACCGAGCAGGCACAGACCCATGCCGAGCGCCAGGGACGTCTTGCGGGTCAGGAATATCTCCTTGGCCGGGATCACGTTCTGCACCGACCTTTCCTTCAACCGCTCCTCAAGTTCCGGGCTTTCATTGATGCCGGCGCGGATGATGAAAGCGAGGATGATCAATATTCCGCTGAGAAGGAAGGGAACCCGCCAGCCCCAACTGAGGAAATCCTCCTGCGGCAGGTCGGAGACCGTGCGGAAGGCAAGGGTTGCGAGGATAAGGCCGATGGGGCTGCCATATTGCGGCGCCGATGCGAGGAACGTGCGCCAGCGCGGCGGTGCGTGTTCCGCCGCGATCAATACTGCCCCGCCCCATTCGCCGCCGACCGCGACGCCCTGTACCAACCGGAGCGCGACGAGGAGGACGGCGGCCGAGACGCCTATGGATTGATAGCCGGGCAGAAGCCCGATCAGCACCGTCGCGGCGCCCATGAGGAGGAGCGTGATGATGAGCGATTTCTTGCGGCCGACCTTGTCGCCGAAATGGCCGAAAAGCAGCGCGCCGACGGGACGGGCCACAAAGCCGATCGCGAAGGTGCCGAGCGATGCCAATATGCCCATGATCGGGTCCTGCGAAGCAAAGAACACATCGCCGAACACCAGGGCGGCGGCGGTGCCATAGATGTAAAAATCGTACCATTCGATCATGGTGCCGACAAAGGCACCTATGGCAGCGCGCACGGGCTGCCTCTTTGCGTCGATCCGACTCATCCCCTCATCTCCTGTTCTGGCTGTCAAATCATCTGGCGGCGATTACGGTAGGCCGCGATAAACCGCGGCGCCGCCTCGGCCACCGCGCTCAACGAATAACCGCCCTCCTGCACGATCGCCGTCGGCAGGCGCACACCCCCCCAGATGGCGCCGATTTCCGCATAGGCTCCGGTGGTCACGGCAAGCTTCGACAGCGGATCCTGATGATGTGCATCCCAGCCGGCAGAAATGACCAGCGCCTGGGCACCATGCGCGGCCACGGCGGCGGCGAGCTTGCGGTTCGCCTCGATGAAGGCCTCGTCGCCACTCCCCTCCGCCAGTGGCAGATTGAGGTTCGCGCCCTCTCCCTTGCCAGCGCCCGTCTCATCCGCATAGCCGCTGAAATGCGGGTAATAATTGGAAGGGTCGGTGTGGGTGGAGCCGAAAAACACGTCGTCGCGAGTATAGAAGATCGCCTGCGTGCCATCGCCATGATGCGTATCGAAATCGATGATGGCGACACGGTCATATTTGCCGCGCAACTGCTGCGCGACGATAGCCGCATTGTTGAAGTAGCAGAAGCCCGCGGCCCGGTCCGCATAGGCATGATGGCCAGGCGGACGGCACAGCGCAAACACGTCGCTCGCGCCGTTCAGCAATTCGTTGCCGGCGGCGATGGCCGTCTGGGCCGAGGCATAAGCGGCATCGTAGGTCTGCTCCATCATGGCGCAGGACAGGCCATTGATGTACCAGCCCGCCTGGCCGAGTATGCCGCTCGGTCTTGGCAGCGGGCGGGGACCGTAGTCGGGCGCAGCGCCCTGATAGGCGCTTACATTCGGCAGCACCTCCGGCCCGTGATTGGGAAGTTCCATGAAGCGTTCATAGGCGGTGCTCAGGAACGACACATAATGTTCCGGGTGCACCGCATGGATGGCGGCAAGGCCCGCATCCGCCGGTTTTTCCTGCTCGAGCCCGAGTGCAGCGAGCGCCTTGATCAGCGTTTCGGCCCGCGTCGGATTTTCCAGCGGATCGGTAATCACACCATTGATCATGTATTGCGTCGGGCGGTGCGCCATCTGCCGGCTATCGAAAAACAGTTTCATGGATTTGCTTCTTATGGTTTGCGGAGAATCGCGTTGAAGCCTATTCACTCAGTCCGGCAATGCAAGTCGGCGTTGCGAAAAGATGAATCCGCACGCAAGTCCTCGAACTGAAACTACAGGCGAAATGAGCGAAGCTACGAATACCCCCGACGTTTTGTACTGGCGGCAGAACCTCGTCGTCTGCCTGCTCGGCTCCTTCACAACCATCGTGGCCATGACCCTGATCCTGCCATTCCTGCCGCTCTACATCGAGCAATTGGGCGAAACGGAGCATGCGCTTGTCGTCCAGTGGTCCGGCGTTGCCTACGGCGCCACATTCTTCACCGCCGCTCTCGTCGCACCGCTCTGGGGCAAGCTTGCCGATCTTTATGGCCGCAAGCTCATGCTGATACGCGCCAGCCTTGGCATGGCCATTGCGATGTCGCTGATGGGAATGGCGACAGAAGTCTGGCATCTGATCGCGCTGCGCCTGTTGACGGGACTGCTTGGCGGCTACGCCTCCGGTTCCACCGTGCTCGTCGCCACCCAGACGCCAAGGGAGCGCACCGGCTGGGCCCTTGGCACGCTGGCGTCCGGGATCATGGCCGGCAATCTCGTCGGTCCGCTCATCGGAGGCGCGCTGCCGCCGCTGATCGGGATACGACAGACGTTCTGGCTCGCCGGCGGCGTGATCTTCATTACTTTCCTCGCCACGATGTCGTTCATCCGAGAGGAACGCCGGCCCGCCGCGCAGCGCCATGCGGAAAGTGGCGGCTGGTCCGCAATCGAAGACAAGCGACCCGTCATCCTCATGCTGCTGGCCGGAATGCTGCTCATGCTGGCGAATATGTCCATCGAGCCGATAATCACGGTCTATGTGGCTCAACTCGTTGCCGACCCGGCACAAGTCACCATGGTCGCCGGCATCGTCATGTCTGCCGCGGCGCTCGGCAGCATCCTCTCGGCGTCCCGCCTCGGCAAGCTTGCGGATACGATCGGCCATTGGAACGTGATCGTGGCCGCGCTGGCCGTTTCGGCGCTGCTGCTCATACCCCAGGCTTTCGTCACCGAGGGCTGGCAACTGGTGCTGCTGCGTTTCCTGATGGGACTTTCGCTCGGCGGCCTGCTTCCCTGCATCACCAGCGTCATAAGGCACAATGTGCCCGACCGGGTGGCAGGCAACATATTGGGCTACGCGACTTCATCGCAATATGCCGGCCAGGTCGTCGGCCCTCTGGCCGGCGGCTTCATCGGCGGCCATATCGGCATGCAGGCGGTGTTTCTCGGCACGTCTGCAATTCTGGGGCTCTCGGCGATTTATGGCTGGCTGGCGCGACCCCGCGGCCAGTAATAGGCTTCAGCGACGGTTCGATGCGGCCTGCAACAGCGCTGCGCCATCCAGCCGATAGAACAGCTTTTCCGGCTTGGCCGATCCGCCGAGCGTGTCGTAGAAGTTTCGAAGCCTCTCATCATCGCGGTCGGCGGTCCAGTCCACGCGGCTATGGCCGCGTTCGACCGCCAGGGCAGCCATTGCGGTCATCAAGGCGGTGCCGACGCCCCGACCCCGGTGCTCTCTTCCGACGTAAAGCTCCTTGAGAAAAAGTCCCGATTGCAGTGCAGGACCGGGAAAATGCGAGGAGAATGCAGCGAATCCCAACAATTCCGGACCTTCCGCAATCAGAATTTCCGACCCGTTCGGCGCAGTTTTCAGGCGCTCCAGCAGTATCTCGCGAGGCGGGCAGGCCGCATTGTAATGGGCCTGCATTTCTTCCATCATCGAAGCGAGCGCCGGGTGATCCGAAGCCGCGGCCAGTTTCGTCCTTATCAATTCCCGAACCTCCATAGGCGGAGAAGACGGTTGGCGCCGTCTTCTCCTGCAGGCATCACTCGCCCTTGTTGATGGTGATCGGCGACAGCTTGTTCGCCTTCAAGCCATATTTGTCCAGGAGTTGATCGTAGGTGTCGTTCGCCTGCAGCTTGTCGAGTGCAGATTTTACTGCATCGCGCAGTTCGGTCTCCGTCTTCAGCACCGGAATCCCTGCAAGCGACTGGCTGAAGGCGGTGCCAATGGCGACATAGGTATCGGGTTCGAGCTTCTGATTGTAGGGCAGCGTTTCATTGCCCTGCGCCGCAGCCTGAAGGCGGCCGCTCTTGATCTGGGTGCGGGCGTCGGCGGAACCTTCCGTTCCTATGACATTGATGGCGGCCTTGCCTTTAGCGACGCAGTTTGTCTCGCTCCAGGCCGTGATCTGCGCCGGCCAATCGGTAGACCGGCTGGCGCCTACGGACTTGCCGCAGAGGTCATCCACCGTCTTGATCTCCTCCGACAGGGCCTTCGACGTATAGAACTGCGCACCGGACATCATGTAATCGACGAAGTCGGCCGTCTCCTGACGCGCCTTCTTGTCGCTCATGCCTGCCATGGCGAGATCGACCCGCCCGGTCTGCAGCGAAGGCAGCATCTGGGCGAATGCAATTTCCTGCCACTCCACCTTGACGCCCAGCTCCTTGGCGATGGCCTCGCCAAGATCGATGTCGAAGCCCTGGAGCTCGTTGGTGGCCGGATCCTTGAAGGTGATCGGCGGGTAATTCGGCATGGTCGCGATGACGATCTTTCCGGCATCCTTGATGCGCGCAGGCAGTTCCTGGGCAAAGGCGGGCAGGCTGAAAAGGGTGGCAGCGCCGATGGCGGCGATCGTGGCAAGGCGGGTCATGTGAGTTCCTCTCTTCTTGTTGCGCGGTCAGCTCAAGACTGCCGCTATGAAATCCTGGGTGCGCTTTTCGGTCGGATGGCTCAGCAATTGTTGCGGCGGGCCGCTTTCGACGATGCGCCCCTGATCCATGAAGACGACGCGGTGGGCCACTTCCCGGGCAAAGCCGAGTTCGTGCGTGACGACCACCATGGTCATGCCGCTCCTGGCGAGATCACGCATCACATTCAGCACGTCGCTCACGAGTTCCGGATCCAGCGCAGACGTCGGTTCATCGAAGAGCATCAGCTTGGGCTTCATCGCAAGCGCGCGGGCAATGGCGATCCGCTGTTGCTGCCCTCCGGACAATTCGCTTGGATAGGCATCGCGCTTGTCACGCAGCCCGACCTGGTCCAGCAGGGCGAGCGCCTCCGGTACGACCGCGCTCTTGGGACGCTTCTGTACGACCACCGGACCTTCGATGATATTTTCCAGGACGGTCATGTGGGCAAAAAGATTGAAACGCTGGAATACCATGCCGCTGGCGAGACGCTGCCGCGCAATCTGCGGCTCGGTCAGCTCGTAAAGGCGATTGCCCTCCTGGCGGAAGCCGACAAGCTCATCCTCTATCCAGATCGCTCCAGCATCGATCCGCTCCAGCTGATTGATGCAGCGCAGAAGCGTACTCTTGCCCGAACCGGACGGGCCGATGATGCAAAGGACCTCGCCCTGCTCGATTTCCAGCGAAACCTTGCTCAGGGCCTGGAAGTTGCCGAAATGCTTGTCGATATCGGCGATGACCACCATTGCACACATGTTACGCGCCCTCCGCAGCAGCCGCTTGCACGCGCTTGGCACCGCGGCGCCCCTCGCTGCGCGAGTAATATTTTTCGAGCAGGTGCTGTCCGATCGACAGAACGGTGACAACGACGAGATACCAGATAGCCGAGACGATGAGCAGTTCCATGACCCGGTTATTGGCATAGTAGACCGCCTGCGCATTGCGCAATATTTCGGAATACTGGATCACGCTTGCGACCGATGTCAGCTTCACCATGCTGATGACTTCATTGCCGACGGGCGGGATGATAACGCGCATCGCCTGGGGCAATATGATACGGCGCAGCATTGTCAGGCGTGTCATGCCTATCACCTTGGCCGCTTCGATCTGCCCGTTATCGACCGACAGGATGCCGCCGCGCACGACTTCGGCGGTATAGGCGCCCTGGTTGATGCCGAGGCCCAGCAGCGTGGCCATGAACGGCGTCATGAAATCCACTGTGCGCATCTCGAACAGCCCCGGTATGCCGAGCGTCGGAAAGATCAGCGCCAGGTTGAACCAGAGCAGCAATTGCAGCAGCAGCGGGGTTCCGCGAAAGAACCAGATATAGAAGACCGCCACATATTTCAGCACCGGGTTCGGCGACATGATCATGATGGCAAAGATGACACCCAGCACCAATCCGAGTGCCATGGCGCAGATCGTCATCATGATTGTGTTCCACAGGCCGGAAATGATCGCAGGCGCAGTAAAGAACTGCCCGACGACGGGCCAGGCGATCTGGCCTTGCGCGAAGGCTTTCACGATCATGGCGAGGGCAATCACTATCAGCGTGGCGGCCAGCCAGCGGCCATAATGGCGACGCGGCTGGTGCGTCAGATGCGCGATCGAATATTTGCCGGCTGCCACGCCGGCACCGCTCTCAGGTTTCACCATTTCGCCACCTCTTCGAAGCTTGGCCCCGAGTAATCATGCAGCCATTGGCGCTGATCGTTCAAGAGGCTGGCGAGACGCGCGATCTGTTCCGATACGCGTTGCGGCGCCGTGCCGCCATAGCCACTGCGCGCTGCAATGGCGGCGCGAGCCGAGAGACAATCCATGATCGGCGGCAACAGGCGCGGGTCGACGGCGGCAAGATCGGCCTCCGTCAGATCTTCAAGTCCGAGCGAACGATCCTCGCAATAGCGCACCAATGCGCCCGTAATCTCATGCGCTTCGGAGAAGGGCACGCCGCTGCGCGCCAGCCAGTCCGCCACCTCGGTGGCGAGGGTAAAGCCTTCGAGCGACTGCTGCGCCATTCTCTCGGTGTTCACCCGCATGGTCCGCACGAGCCCGGCCATCGCCGGGACCATCAGCTTCAAAGCATCGACCGTATCGAACGCGGCATGCTTGTCTTCGGCAAGGTCGCGATTATAGGCAAAGGGCAGCCCTTTCAGCGCCACGAGCATCGTCGAGAGGCTGCCGATCAATCGGGCGGACCTGCCCCGGGTCAGTTCCGCAATGTCGCAGTTCTTCTTCTGCGGCATGATGGAGGAGCCGGTGGCATAGGCATCGTCCATCTCGATCCAGCGGAACTGGCGGGACGACCAGAGGAACAGCTCTTCGGCCAGGCGCGACAGATGCACGCCGAACATCGCCGTGACGAAAAGGAACTCCGCCACATGATCGCGGCTGCCCACGGCATCGATGGAGTTTTCGCAGGGTGCATCATAGCCGAGCTCGGCAGCCGAGAGTTCGGCCTGCAAGGCTATGGCCGATCCGGCGAGCGCAGCCGCGCCAAGCGGAGAACGTGCCGCACGGCGGTCCCAATCCTGCAGCCGATCGAAGTCGCGCGCAAATGTCTGCGCATGAGCCAGAAGCTGATGGGCGAAGCTCACGGGCTGCGCCGGCTGCAGATGTGTAAAGCCAGCGGTCACGGTTTCGACGTGGCGCGAAGCCTGTTCCAGCAGCGCGGACTGCAGCGCCAGCATATCCGAGCCGATCGATCGCGCGACATCACGCAGATAAAGCTTCAGATCATTGGCGGCCTGGTCATTCCGCGAACGCCCGGCGCGCAGCTTGCCGCCAAGGACCCCGGTTCGCTCGCCGAGAACACGCTCGAGAAAAGTATGGATATCCTCGTCCGCCGGCGAAGGTACGATGCGGCCGTCCCGATAATCTTCGCCAATCTGGCGGAGCGCCGCGCAGGCTTCTTCCGCTTCGGCTTCCGTCAGGATGCCTGCCCGCACCAGTTCGCGCGCATGGGCCATCGATGATGCGAGGTCATAGGGGACAAGCCGGAAATAGCTGCTTTCAGAGCGCGAGAATGCAACGAGTTCAGGCGCGGGGCTCGCCCTGAATCGGGCGCCCCACAATCGGGCTGAAGGTTCATTGGCCATGGCATGTTCCCATTTTTATTTCCCGGCAGCTTATTTGCGCGTTTTTTTCGCGACAAACGAAATGAATTCCCATATCCATTCCAAAAAGGAATACCCGCTCCCCGATAGGCCCAATGGTTTCGAACCGCACATATCCTTCGACGCGCGCGCTGCAGGTCATCGTCATGATCGCCGAGCAGGGTAGCACGACGGCCAGCGCCAAGGCTCTCAACATGACCCAGAGCGCGGTCAGCAAGCAGTTGCTGGCGCTCGAGGACATGGCGGGGGCGGCCCTCTTCCGCCGCACCCCCTACGGACTCTCGCCCACGGAAGCCGGCCGCATCTACATATCGGAGGCACGCACCGCCCTCGGCGCGCTGGAGAATGCCACATTGCGCATCGCCGCCCTTGGCAGCTCTCCCAACGCCATCAAGCTTCATATCCTGCCGATCATGGGCGATCGCTGGGTCATCCCGCGTTTTGCGAGTTTCGCCGAAGCCCACCCCGAGATCGAGGTGGAGCTGTCGACCTTCGCCAATAGCGATCTGATCAATCAGGCAGATGCCGCCTTCCGGTTCGGCGAGGGCGATTGGGAAGGGCAGGTCCAGCACTATCTCTTTGGGCGGCAGGTAGCGCTGGTGGGTGCTCCCGGCTTCATCGCCCGGCTCGGCGGCATCGTCCGTCCGGCAGATATCGCCAATTTTCCCCTGCTCGATCACCGGCACACGCCGCTGCGATGGAGCGAATTTGCCGAGGCGCACGCCCTGTCCAGCTTCGAGCCGGGACGGATCACGCATTTCGGCTATTACGCGCTCGTCATCCGCGCCGCCATTGCCGGGCAAGGGCTGGCGCTCGTGCCGCGGGGCCTGATTGCCGATGAGATCGCCGCGGGAAAACTGGTCAATCCGGGAAATTTCGGCTTTGTAAGCAAGCATGCCTATTGGCTGACCTACCCGCAGGAACGCCCTCAGCGCCCGGCCATGCTGCTCTTCCGCGACTGGCTGCTGGCCCAGGTGGAATCCATGCCGCCGGAACTGCGCTAGTCATGGCTGCCACCGGCGCTCGATACCCCACCATCGACACAAAAATATCATTCCCTTGTCACGGAACTGCGGTAACTATTTGTGCATTCCAGATTCGCGGCTGCCACGCCTGCAAATCATCGATATGGAGGAAGTGATGAACGACAAGCGTTTTCCCATTCCAGTGACGGTGACCCTTGGTGCTGCCGGTCAAAGAGCTGTTTCCAGCGTCTGGGAAGCGATCGAATGCCTGCGAAGCTATTGGCCCACGAAAAAGGGCCCGAATTATCGCCGTGCCCTGCAAGCCTGCCTCGACGCACTCGACGGATGGAAGCCAGCCCACAAGGCGCGGCATGCGTTCATAACCGCGGCGCGCGAGGCTGGTATTTTTCTCGACACCCGGTTGCGGCAATAGCCGCACTGACCAAGCGCCTACCCGTACCGGGCGGCTTACCGCCGGATCGTTGGCGGCTGTCGGGAGATCGACGCCCGAGCGCGCGGGCGCCTCTCGCTGCGTTCATCGGCGAAGATGGCCGGTGGCAATGGTTCCCGCCCCCTGATGATATCAGCGCCTTTTTCTCCCATCATGATCGTCGGCGCATTGGTGTTGCATGAAGGAACACGCGGCATCACCGAACTGTCGCATACGCGCAGCCCTTCCAATCCGCGGACTCTCAGTTCGAGATCGACATCTTGCGGTCGTGCGGATCACTCCAGTAATTCGGATCGATCAGGGGCGCGTCTAACGGGTTCGACGATCTCAGCCGGACCGTGCCGCGCGAACGGGGATGTAGATAGGCCGAATTGAGTATGACGCCGGATGCGGACGGGGTTTTCCGGCGGCGGCTGTCGCACCGCCGATACCGGAACCGATGATGACGATATCAGCGGTCTTGCTTGCCCGCATGTCCGTACGCTCGACCCTTCAGGCGCCGATGCGCAGCTGCGACTTCGGATCGAAGAACACGGCCTTGTTCAGGTTGAATGCCAAACGCGCCGTTTGCCCCGCCAGAATCTGCGCATCGGCACGCAGCCGGGCTACGACCTCCTTGCCGCCGAGTTTCGTTACCGCGAATGTGTCGGAGCCCGCCGGTTCCACGACCTCGATGAGACACTCGCCTTCGGCCAGCAGGCCGGCACGATCCGCACCGTCCGGATCGGTCAGTGCTTCCGGGCGGATACCGAATATGACATCCTTGCCGACGTAATCGGCGAGGAGATTGCCGGTCGAACCGATGGGCAGGCGCAGCGGCTCGGCGTCGGGCCGCTCGAGCCTTACATGCAGATCGCCACCGCCATTCTCTATCCTGGCTTCGAGCAGGTTCATCGCGGGCGAGCCCATGAAATCGGCAACGAAGAGATTGTTGGGGCTGTTGTAGATTTCGGCCGGTGTACCGAATTGCTGCAAGACGCCATCCTTGAGAACGGCGATCTTGGTGGCGAGCGTCATGGCTTCGATCTGATCGTGCGTGACATAGACGATCGTCGTCTTCATACGCTGATGCAGCCGCTTGATCTCGGTCCGCATATCCACGCGCAGCTTCGCATCGAGGTTCGACAGGGGTTCGTCAAAGAGAAACACCTGAGGATTGCGCACCAGCGCGCGCCCCATTGCCACGCGCTGGCGCTGACCGCCGGAAAGCTGGCTCGGCTTGCGGTCGAGCAGGTGGCCGATCTGCAGCATGTCCGCGACCTGTTTGATGGCCTTTTCGCGCTGCGGCTTCGGTATGCCGCGGATTTCCATGCCGAAGGCGATATTTCCCGCCACGGTCATGTTCGGATAAAGCGCGTAGGACTGGAACACCATTGCGATATCGCGCTTGGACGGATGCAGTCCGCTGATCGAGTTTCCCTTGATGGAAATATCACCGGACGTGATCGGCTCGAGTCCGGCTATCGTATTCAGCAAGGTGGATTTGCCACAGCCGGAAGGACCGACGAGAACGAGGAAGCCGCCCTCGTCGATCTCGAGATTTATATCCTTCAGGATGGCTACATTGCCGTAGGACTTGTGCAGATTGCTGATTTTGAGAAATGACATTTGGTTTATCCCTTTACGGCGCCGGACATGAGGCCGCGGACGAAATAGCGCCCGGAGACGATGTAGACGATGAGTGTTGGCAGTGCTGCGAGAATGGCACCGGCGAAATGCACGTTGTATTCCTTCACGCCCGTCGATGAATTGACGAGATTGTTGAGCGCGACGGTCATGGGCGTACTGTTGAAGCCGGAGAAGGATGCCCCGAACAGGAAGTCGTTCCAGATATTGGTGAACTGCCAGATGACGGAGACGACGATGATCGGCCCCGAGGACGGCAACAATATCCGCCGGAATATCTGGAAGAATCCGGCGCCGTCGATCTGGGCCGCACGCACCAGCTCAGTTGGAAAGTTCTCGTAGTAATTGCGGAAATAGAGCGTGGTGAACCCGAGGCCGTAGATGACATGCACGAGGATGAGGCCGGGTATGGTTCCCGCAAGGTCGAGGAGGCGCAGCATCCGCGCCATCGGGATGAGCACGATCTGGAACGGGATGAAACAGCCCAGCAGGAGCATGCCGAAGATGATATTCGAGCCGCGGAAGCGCCACTTCGTCAGCACGTAGCCATTGAGCGCACCGAGGATGGTCGAAATGGCGACGGCGGGCACGACCATGATGATCGAATTGATGAAATAGGGCCGCAAGCCGGTGGGCTGCACGCCGATCTGCGCCGTCGACCAGGCGGCGAGCCATGGCTCGATCGTCCATTCGCTGGGCGGGGAAAGCATGCCGCCACGACGTATCTCGTCGAGCGTCTTCAACGAATTGACGACCATGACGTAGAGCGGCAGCAGGTAATAGAAGGCGAACAGCAGCAGGGCGGTGTAGATCAGCGCCCGGGTCAGGCGGCCGCTCGTGATCGCGTTGTCGGGGTTCGGATGGCTCATTTGTTGCTCCCCCTGATTTCGGAATAGAGATAGGGGATGATGATCGAGAAGATCATGATCAGCATGATGATTGCCGACGACGCACCAATGCCCATGGAATTGCGGGTGAACGTATAGGAATACATGAAGGTCGCAGGCAGTTCCGTGGCCTGGCCGGGGCCGCCGCCGGTGAGCGCGATGACCAGGTCGTAGGCCTTGATGGCAAGGTGCGCCAGGACGACGAAGGCCGAAAGAAAGACCGGGCGCATCAGCGGAATGATGATCCGCCTGTAGATCATGGTCGTCGATGCGCCATCGATCTGCGCTGCCTTGATGATTTCATTGTCCACGCCGCGCAACCCGGCCAGGAACATGGCCATGACGAAGCCGGAGGACTGCCAGACGGCGGCGATGACGACGGTATAGATCGCCATCTTGGAATCCTTGATCCAGTTGAAGGAGAAGCTCTCCCAACCCCATTGGTGCATCGTGTTTTCAAGGCCGATACCCGGGTCGAGAAACCATTTCCAGGCAACGCCGGTCACGATGAAGGACAGCGCCATGGGATAAAGATAGATGGGGCGCAGAAAGCCTTCGATGCGTATCTTCTGGTCGAGAAGAATGGCGAGGCCGAGACCGATGACGCTGCAGATGATGATGTAAAGTGAGGCGAAGATGCCGAGATTGGTGATCGCGCGCCACCAGTGCGGCAGCGCCCAGAGCTTGCGGTAATTCTCGAAACCGACGAAACCATAGGTCGGCAGCATCTTGCTGTCCGTGAAGGACAGGATGCCCGTATAGACGATGAAGCCATAGACAAAAATGAGTACGATAAGAAATGTCGGGCCCAATACCAGCTTTGGTATGAGATCCTGAATGCGGCTGCGGGTATCCATAGCCTCGCCCCCTTAAATATGAATGCTTGTAATTGCCGCGTTCCCGCGGAGAGCCCGCCCGGGCCTTGTCGGCTCGGGCGGGCCTGGTATTACTTGGCGGCGTCTACAGCTGCCACCAGTTCCTTGACGGCGTCCTCGGAGCTGAGTTCGCCGTTGAACTGACGCGTAACGACGTCATAGATCGCATTCTTCACCGCTGCCGGGTTGGCGTGGCCGTGCGCCATCGAACCATAGAGCGTGCCGGCCTTGTTCGCCTCGGCCAGATCCTTGATCGCCTTCTTGCCGCAGGCATCGAACGCGGTGTCCGGAACGTCCGTGCGTGCCGGGGCCGAACCCTTGACCACGTTGAACGCGGACTGGAATTCCGGATTCTCGATGGCGGATGCCATGACGAGCTGGGCCTTGGTCTTGTCGTCGCTCACCTTGAACATGGCGAACTGATCGGAGTTGAAGGTTACTGAACCCTGCGTCCCCGGGAAGCGCATGCAGACGAAATCCTTGCCAGGCTCCTTCTTGGCCTTGACGAACTCGCCCTTGGCCCAATCGCCCATGAACTGGAGACCGGCCTTGTTTTCGATCACCATGGCGGAAGCAAGGTTCCAGTCACGACCCGAGAAATTGTCGTCGACATAGGTCCGCAGCTTCGTCATGCGGTCGAACGCTTCCTTCATCTTCTCGCCGCCAAGTGCTGCCGGATCGAGATCGATGAACGCCGATTTGTAGAAGTCGTTGCCGAGCGAGAGAACGACCGCGTCGAAGATCGTCGCATCCTGCCAGGGCTGGCCGCCATGGGCGACAGGGGTGATACCCTGCTCCTTGAACTTGTCGAGAAGCGCGATGAGCTCGTCCCAGTTCTGCGGCTCCTTGCCGCCGGCCTTGTCCAATGCGGCCTTGTTGATCCAGATCCAGTTGGTGGAGTGGACGTTCACCGGCGCGGCGATCCAATGTCCGTCATATTTGGAGAATTGCTGCAGCGCCGTCGGGATCACGTCATCCCATTTTTCCTTGGCGGCGACTTCGTCGAGATTGCCGAGCGAACCCTGCTTTGCCCAATCGAGAATATCGAAGCCGAGCATCTGGACGGCAGTCGGTGCATTGCCGCCGGTGACGCGAGCGCGCAGGACCGTCATGGCCTCCGTGCCGCCGCCGCCCGAAACGGGCATGTCCGACCAGCTGATGCCTTTGGATTCGAGGTCTTTCTTCAATACTTCAAGCGCCGTGGCCTCGCCGCCGGAGGTCCACCAATGCAATACTTCCACATTCTCGGCTGCATGCGCGGCCGAAGCGACGCCAAGCAGCATTGCCGATGCGGCAACCGTATTAATTAAATTTCTCATTCAAGCCTCCCACAAGAAAAAATGATAAAAATAACCGACTGCAGTTTCCCAGAGTCCGCTACATCAATACATGATGCAGAATGACCCATACAATCGATTTAATCGCCTGACCATACTACTTTCCGCCTACCTAGCTGCGTGTTGAGCGTCTTGGTTTCCGTATAATCCTCCACGGCGTGACGTCCGAGCTCGCGTCCGAGCCCCGATTGTTTGTAGCCGCCGAAAGGCAGCTCCGAAGCGCCGTCCATGAACGTGTTCATCCAGATCGTTCCGGCCCTGATCTTGCGCCCCATGCAAAGGCACGTATCGAAGTCGCGGCTCCAGCACCCGCCGACAGGCCATAGTCGATCGAATTGGCTATCGTCGCTGCTTCTTCCGCCGTTTCGAATGTGAGCACCGACAGGACGGGACCGAACACCTCTTCCCGCGCCACCGCCATATCCGGCTGCACGGCGGAAAGGATGGTCGGCGCCATATATTGCCCGATGCCGAGATCGAGCGGCTCGCCGCCATGGCGGATCTGCGCGCCGGAAGTTTCCGCCGTGCGAACATAGGTGACGATCTTCGCAAGAGGTTCCGGCGTGATGATAGCGCGAATAAAAAAGCGGCGCCGAAGCGCCGCTTTCCTTACCCAGCGAAGGGCTTACTTGTTCCAGCTCTTGACCAGTTCGTCGTAATTGATGGTCTGCGGCTTTTCTTTTTCGTTCTCGATCTTGAGCTGAGGAGCCAGATTGCCCTTGGCAACGGCGTCCTTGTTCCAATATTCGAGATCTTGCTCTTCAGCCAGTTTCGGGCCGATATCGCCCTGGATGCCAGCCCGTTCGAGCCGTTCCATGACCTTTTCCTGCTCGGCGCAAAGCGAATCCATGGCTTCCTGCGGTGTTTTCGCGCCGGAAGAAGCGTCGCCGATTGCCTGCCACCAGAGCTGGGCAAGTTTCGGATAATCCGGAACGTTGGTGCCCGTCGGCGACCACTGGACGCGAGCCGGCGACCGGTAGAATTCTATCAACCCGCCGAGTTCAGGCGCGCGCTTGGTGAAGCTTTCGTGCTGGATCGAGCTTTCGCGGATCAAAGTCAGGCCGACATGGCTCTTCTTGACGTCGACGGTCTTCGACGTGACGAACTGCGCATAGAGCCAGGCGGCCTTGGCGCGATCGTCCGGCGTGGACTTCAGCAATGTCCAGGAACCCACGTCCTGATAGCCGAGCTTCATGCCGTCTTTCCAGTAGACGCCATGGGGCGAGGGAGCCATGCGCCATTTCGGCGTCCCGTCATCGTTCATGACGGGAAGTCCCTTCTTCACCATGTCCGCGGTGAAAGCCGTGTACCAGAAGATCTGCTGGGCGACATTGCCCTGTGCGGGAACGGGACCGGATTCGGAGAAGGTCATTCCCTGGGCTTCCGGCGGTGCATAGGCCTTCATCCAGTCGAGATATTTCTGGATGGAGTAGACCGACGCAGGTCCGTTCGTGTCGCCGCCGCGTGCAACGCACGAGCCGACCGGCTGGGACTTCTCGTTGACCTTGATGCCCCATTCGTCGACCGGCAGGCCGTTGGGGAGGCCCTTGTCGCCATTGCCTGCCATCGACAGCCAGGCATCGGTGAAGCGCCAGCCCAGCGACGGGTCCTTCTTGCCGTAGTCCATGTGGCCATAGACCTTCTTGCCGTCGATTTCACGTCCGGTGAAGAATTCGGCAATGTCCTCATAGGCCGACCAGTTGACCGGAACACCGAGATCATAGCCATACTTGGCCTTGAAATCGGCCTTGTTCTTTTCGTCGTTGAACCAGTCGTAGCGGAACCAGTACAGATTGGCGAATTGCTGGTCCGGCAGCTGGTAGAGTTTGCCGTCCGGCGCGGTGGTGAACTTCGTGCCGATAAAGTCGGCGAGGTCGAGACCCGGATTGGTGACGTCCTTGCCCTCATTGGCCATCCAGTCCGTCAGGCTGCGGGCCTGCTGGTAGCGCCAATGCGTGCCGATGAGGTCGGAATCGTTGACATAGGCGTCATAGACGTTTTCGCCCGACTGCATCTGCGTCTGCAGTTTTTCGACGACGTCACCCTCGCCGATCAGATCATGGGTGATCTTGATGCCGGTGATGTCACTGAATGCCTTGGCGAGGACCTTGGACTCATATTCGTGGGTCGTGATCGTTTCCGAAACCACCTTGATCTCCATGCCGGCGAATGGCTTCGCAGCATCGATGAACCACTGCATCTCCTTCTCCTGGTCCGCGCGCGGCAGCGAGGAGAGATCACCGATTTCCTTGTCAAGAAAGGCCTTGGCCTCATCCATGCCTGCATAGGCCCCTCCAGCGCCGAAGAGCAGCGCCAGAGCCGTTGTTGCCGTCAATAGTCGCGTTCGCATGATTGTCCTCCCAGAGTTGCGATTGCATCTTTCACCACCGGCACCTGCCGGCGGTGGAATTCTAGACGAAGCGGAACACGCCAATGGCGTAGACCACCGATAGAGCAAGAGCCCACCATAGATTGGGACCGACGAGGCCAAGCCAGGCGAGATGGATGAAAGCGCTGCCGAGCAGCGACACGAAAAGCCTGTCGCCGCGCGTGGTTTCGAAATGCAGTACCCCGACGCGCGGATTGCCGCCGGGGGAGAAATATTCCCAGACCGCCATGCCGATCAGCAACAGCAGGATCGTCAGGAAGAAGAGCGCCGTCGGCAATGTCCACGCCATCCATGAGAAATTCATCATACCCTCCCCAGGGCGAAGCCCTTGGCGATATAGTTTCGGACGAAGTAGATCACGATCGCGCCCGGAATGATCGTCAGCACGCCGGCAGCCGCCAGCACGCCCCAGTCGAGGCCGGAAGCGGATACGGTGCGGGTCATGATCGCGGCGATCGGCTTGGCGTCCGTTGTCGTCAAGGTGCGGGCAATCAGCAGCTCGACCCAGGAGAACATGAAGCAGAAGAAGGCGGCGACGCCGATGCCACTTGCGATGAGCGGCACGAATATCTTCACGAAGAAGCGCGGGAAGGAGTAGCCGTCGATATAGGCGGTCTCGTCGATCTCCTTCGGCACGCCCGACATGAAGCCTTCAAGGATCCAGACCGCGAGCGGAACGTTGAAAAGACAATGCGCGAGCGCCACCGCGATATGCGTGTCGATCAGTCCGAACGCCGAATAAAGCTGGAAGAAGGGCAGCGCGAATACGGCGGGCGGTGCCATCCGGTTCGTGAGCAGCCAGAAGAACAGATGCTTGTCGCCGAGGAAGCGATAGCGCGAGAACGCATAGGCGGCCGGCAGCGCCACCAGTACGGAAATGACGGTATTCATCACCACATAGATGATCGAATTTATGTAGCCCTTGTACCAGGACGGATCGGTGAAGATGACCGCATAATTGTTCAGGGTCGGGTTCTGGGGCCAAAGCGAGAAAGTCCCCAGGATTTCCTGGTTCGTCTTGAAGCTCATATTGATGAGCCAATAGATCGGAAGCATCAGGAATATGATATAGAGGGTCGGCACCAGCCACCACAGCTTCGACTCGTCGCCGCGCTTGCGCATGCGGCGTGCCAGGGCCTTGTCGATGCGGCGCTGTTCTGCCGTGTGGGTCGCGGCGGATCCGCGGGCAACTGTTTCGCTCATGTCAGCGCTCCGCATCGTAATTCGTCATGACGGTATAGAATACCCATGACATCAGCAGGATGATCAGGAAGTAGATGATCGACATGGCAGCCGCCGGGCCGAGGTCGAACTGGCCGACGGCCATCTTCACCAGGTCGATCGACAGGAATGTCGTGGAATTGCCCGGGCCGCCGCCGGTGACGACGAACGGTTCGGTATAGATCATGAAACTGTCCATGAAGCGCAACAGCACGGCAATCAGCAGGACGCGGTTCATCTTCGGCAATTGAATGTAGCGGAACACCGCCCAGCGCGAAGCGCCGTCGATCTTGGCTGCCTGGTAGAAGGCATCCGGAATGGAAACCAGCCCGGCATAGCACAGCAGAACCACGAGACTGGTCCAGTGCCACACATCCATGATGAAGACCGTGATCCAGGCATGGACAGGATTCTGGACGTAGTTGTAATTGATGCCCAATGCCTCGAGCGTACGGCCCAACAGGCCGATATCGACGCGGCCGAACACCTGCCAGATCGTACCGACGACGTTCCACGGGATCAGCAGCGGCAGTGACATCAGCACGAGGCAGACGGGAACGCCCCATCCGCGCCGCGGCATGTTCAAGGCGATGACTATGCCAAGGGGTATCTCGATCAGCAATATGACCAGCGAAAAGAAGAGATTTCGCCCCAGCGCCGCATGAAAACGGTCCGAATGCAGGATTTCCTCGAACCACTCGGCACCGGCCCAGAAGAACTGATTATTGCCGAACGTGTCCTGGACCGAATAATTCACCACCGTCATGAGCGGTATCACCGCGGAGAATGCGACCAGCAACAGCACCGGAAGGACCATGAACCAAGCTTTGTTATTCCAGGTCTTTTCCATGATCAGCCCTCCACCCGCCAGCTATCGGCGTAGATATTGATGCCTCGCGGGTCGAAGGCGACATGCGGCTCCGTCGGAATTTCCTGGCCTTCGCCGACGATGATTGCGAGTTCCTGGCCTTCCAGCCGCGCGCGGACGATCTTGTGGCGGCCGATGTCTTCAACCTTGGCGATGGTAACGGGCATGCCCTGCCGGCCGAGCCGGACATATTCCGGCCTGATGCCAAGCTCGACTTTCGTGGCATCGCCCAGCTTGGCGGGAGCTGGAAGCTCGATCCGGTGACTGCCGAGACTGGCGATTGCGCCAGCCAGCTTCACCGGCATGACATTCATGCCGGGAGAGCCAATGAAATAGCCGACGAAAGTATGTTTCGGCCGCTCGAACAACTCTTCCGGCGTGCCGATCTGCACGATCTCGCCCTCATACATGACGACGACCTTCTGGGCGAAGGTCAGTGCTTCCGTCTGATCGTGAGTGACGTAGACCATGGTATAGCCGAAGCGACGGTGCAGTTGCTTGAGCTGCGACCGCAGCATCCATTTCATGTGAGGGTCGATCACCGTCAATGGTTCGTCGAAGAGAATGGCATTGACGTCGGAACGCACGAGACCTCGGCCAAGCGAGATCTTCTGCTTCTGGTCCGCGGTAAGGCCCCGCGCCTTCTTTTTCGCCCAATCTGCCAGATCGATCATATCCAGCGTTTCGCGCACCTTGCGATCGATATCGGCCTCCGGCACGCCACGATTGCGCAAGGGGAAGGCAAGATTGTCGTAGACGCTCATCGTGTCGTAGATGACGGGAAACTGGAACACCTGAGCAATATTGCGTTCCTGGGTCGACAGATTGGTCACATCCTGGCCATCGAACAGCAATTGCCCGTGCGACGGATGTATCAGGCCTGAAATGATGTTGAGCAGCGTGGTCTTGCCGCAGCCCGAGGGGCCGAGCAAGGCATAGGCGCCGCCATCGTCCCAGCTGTGATGCACTTCGCGCAGCGCATAATCCTTCGGCGATTGCGGATTTGGGCCGTAGGCGTGGCGAATATGATTGAGGTCGATCTTTGCCATCTTCGTTCCTAGGCCGCTTTCTTCGCTGTCGATGCGACGGACCGGCCGTCATCGGCAAACAGCATGAGATTGCGTGGGTCGATGAATATGTCGATTTCTTCATCGGCGGCGTAAATATGAATGCCGTGGGTGAGCATGGTCCAGCGCGCATCGGCGAAAGCGAGGTGCACGAAACTCTCGGAGCCGGTGATTTCCGTGCCGATGACCTTGGCCCTCAGCGCGATATGGTCGGAGCCGCCGCTGGACGTACCGACATGGTGCGGCTGGAAGCCAATCGTGTAGTTGCCATCGGCGAGCGCACCGAGATGGGCCGGCACGGCGAGGCGCAGTTCACCGTCCAGCTGGAGCGAGTTGCCGGCCTTCGTGAGCCTGATCGTGTTCAGCGGCGGATCGGCGAATGTCTGCGCGGTTATCAGATCGTCGGGACGCCTGAAGACGTCGATCGTCGGGCCAAACTGCGTTATCCGCCCCTCGGATAGCGTAGCGGTGTTCCCGCCCAGCAGCAGCGCCTCATGCGGCTCGGTGGTGGCGTAGACGAAGATTGCTCCGGTCTCCGCGAATATCTTCGGCAGTTCCTGACGCAGTTCCTCGCGCAGCTTGTAATCGAGATTGGCGAGCGGCTCGTCAAGGAGCACCAGTTTGGCCTTTTTAACGATGGCGCGCGCGAGTGCTGTGCGCTGTTGCTGGCCACCGGAAAGATTGAGCGGCGTGCGGTCCAGAAACGGCGTCAGCTTCAGCAGTTCGGCAGCCTTGCGCACCTCGCGATCGACCGTTCGCGCATCCACGCCCGCCACCCGCATGGGGGATGCGATGTTCTCGTAGACGGTGAAGGCCGGGTAGTTGATGAACTGCTGGTATACCATCGCGACGGAACGCTTCTGCACTGCGACGCCAGTCACATTCTCGCCGTCGAACCAGACGGAGCCCGAGGTCGGCACATCGAGACCGGCCATGATCCGCATGAGGCTGGTCTTGCCCGACAGGGTCGGGCCAAGCAGGACGTTCAATGTTGCATGTTCCAGGGTCAGCGAAATATCGCTGAGGTGGGGCTTGCCCCCGACCACCTTGGAAACATCACGCAATTCCAACATCACTTCTCCTCCCAGAGACGGTACGGCACCGCGCCGATCCCGTTCTCAATCATTCCGCTGCAATCTGCCGCCGGCGCTCAACCGCACTTTTCATGAACTGGTCCAGGGCATCGGCTTCGCTGGCATTCAGATGCAGCCCCATCTTGGTACGGCGCCAGAGAATGTCCTGCGCCACGATCGCCCATTCCCGGTCGATAAGATAGCGAACTTCGGCTTCATAAAGATTGGAACCGAAATGCCGCCCCAGATCGGCAAGCGCCCCTGCCTCGCCCAGAAGGAGGCGCGCCTTCGTGCCGTAAAGGCGCAGCAGACGCCAAGCATGACGCTGGTCGAGAAATGGATAATCGCCCATCAGCCTGCGCAACTCGCTATCGAATCCATCGACGGCGAAATCGCCTCCGGGCAGAGTGCCCCGTGCCGTCCATGGATCGCCGCGCTTTCCGAGCCGTTCCTCGATCTTCTCGAGCATATGTTCGGCCAGACGCCGGAACGTCGTGATCTTGCCGCCGAAAATATTGAGGAGCGGCGCCATGCCCTCCGGCCCGTCGGCCTTCAGCACGTAGTCGCGCGTCGCCTCCTGCGCCTTCGACGCACCATCATCATAGAGCGGACGTACGCCGGAATAGGTCCAGACGACATCTTCCCGCTGTACCGGAGCCGCGAAATACTCGCTGGCAGCGGCACAAAGATAGTCGATTTCGGTGTCGCTGATCGTCACCTTGGCCGGATCGCCGTGATAATCCTGGTCGGTCGTGCCTATGAGCGTGAAATCCTGCTCATAAGGGATGGCGAAAATGATCCGGCCATCGGTGTTCTGGAAGAAATAGGCGCGTGGATCGTCGAATTTCTTGCGCACGACGATATGGCTGCCTTGGACAAGGCGCACATTATGCGGCTGGTTGCTGCCAACCACGCCGCTGAGAACATCGTCCACCCACGGGCCGGCCGCATTGACCACCAGCCGCGCCTGTATCTCTTCCTTCGCGCCGCTCAGCATGTCCTGCACGGTCAGCGTCCAGCGATCCGTATCGCGGCGCGCACCGACGACCTTGGTGCGCGTGCGCAGGATGGCGCCCTTGTCGGCCGCATCGCGTGCATTCAGCGCGACGAGCCGCGCATCGTTCACCCAGCAATCGGAATATTCGAACGCCTTGGTGTAGAGCGACTTCAGCGGCCGCGCCGCCGGATCATTGCGCATATCGAGCGTTTTCGTGGCCGGCAGCAGTTTGCGCCCGCCAATATGATCATAAAGGAAAAGCCCGAGACGAAGCAGCCATGCCGGCCGCAAGCCCGCATGGTGGGGAAGAACGAAGCGCATGGGCCAGATGATATGGGGCGCGCACGCCCACAGCACTTCCCGCTCCATGAGCGACTCGCGCACAAGCCGGAACTCGTAATATTCCAGGTAGCGCAGCCCGCCATGGATGAGCTTGGTCGATCCGGACGAGGTTCCGCTGGCCAGATCGTTCATCTCGGCGAGGAAAACGGAGTATCCGCGCCCGACAGCATCGCGGGCAATACCGCAGCCATTTATGCCGCCACCGATGATGAATATGTCGTGGACTTCGCCCGCCAAGCTGAACATTCTCCCGTAATTTCGCACCGCACCATCCATTCGCAAATGCGAAAGGTGACTGCCACAATTTCGAAAGCAATACGAAACTATAACGAATATACTTCGCAACGAGATCGGGCACAAGTGCCTAAACGGAGGTCTCGATCAGGCGGACATCGGCATCCCTGCAGATCTGCCTTATACCCTCGCTTTCACAGCGGTCGGTGATGAACGTATTGACCTGCGACAGGTGGCCGATGCGTACGGGCGCGGTGCGCTCGAACTTGGTCGAATCGGAAACCAGAATGACATGACGCGCATTGGCCATGATCGCCTGGGCCACCTTGACCTCCCGAAAATCGAAATCAAGCAAGGCCCCGTCATGATCGATCGCCGAAGTTCCGATAACGGCGAAATCGACCTTGAACTGGCGTATGAAATCCACTGCCGCCTCGCCGACGATACCGCCATCCGATCCGCGCACCACGCCGCCGGCAATCACCACTTCGATGTCGGGATACAACCTTAATCTATTGGCAACATTGATGTTATTGGTGATGACCATCAGGCCTTTGCGGTCGAGCAAGGCCTGGCCGACGGCCTCTGTCGTCGTACCGATATTGACGAAGAGCGAGGCATTGTCGGGGATGAGATCGGCGGCCGCGTGCCCGATTGCCTCCTTCTCGCCCGCTGCGATCAATCGGCGGGCTTCATATTCCAGGTTCTGGACACCCGAAGGAAACAGTGCGCCACCATGAATGCGGCTCAGTAAGCGCTGCTCGCACAGATCATTCAGATCCTTGCGGATCGTTTGCGGCGTGACATTGAAATGAACGGCAAGATCATCGACGAGAACGCGCCCCTGCTCCTTCGCCATTTCCAGTATCTCGGCGTGTCGCGGGGGCAGGAACATGAAATTCACCTTCGTTTTCGTTTTGGCGCGACCTATACGAAAACGAAAATCGCCCTGTGTCAATTATCCGGCACTCGAAAGCGGCGTCTTTCCCGCCTTCAGGCCGTCTCACCCTCGATAATGTCGAATCCGGTATTGATGATCGTCTTGTCCTCCGGCCTGACCCTGCTTTCGAGGAGTTTTTCCGCTGCCGTTCGGCCAATGAGAAAGCGCCGCGATAAAATGGTCGAAAGCGGCATGGGCAGCGCCTGGCCGATGTCGAGGCCATTGAAGCCGAAGATCCCGAGCTTTTCCTTTACCGGTATTCCCGCGTGCATGCAGTGAAATATGCCGCCGAGCGCCATGTCGTCATTGGGGAAGATGACGACATCGAGCTCCGGATGTTGCGCCAGCAGGATTTCAAGACTGTCGCGGCCGATCTTGGTGGAACTCCCGCCGGGCGTGCGGTGTTCGGCAACGAGCGACAGGCCTGCCTCCTGCAGGGCCGCGCGGAGACCGTTATAGCGGGCGCTGGCCCGATCGTCGGTTTCGATCATATGGCCGGCATAGCCGAAATTGCGGTAGCCCCGGCTGATGAGGTGACGCCCGGTGGCATGGCCCGCTTCATGGTGGGACATGCCCACTGCGATATCGACCGGATCTCCATCGATATCCATGACCTCGGCCACGCGGAAACGGCCTCGCTCAAGATAGCGCCGAGCGGTGGCGGTATGATGCAGCCCTGCGACGATCACCGCGGCTGGTTTCCATGCAAGAAAGGACAGAAGAATCCGCTCCTCGACCACCGGATCATAGTCCGTGACGCCGATGACCGGCTGGAACGCCGTCTCGGTAATGGCGGTATGAATGCCGCGCAGCACGTCGGGGAACACGATGTTCGACAGCGAGGGCAGAACCACCGCCATGAGCGTCGACGCCGCAGATGCGAGGCTCCCCGCAGCCCGATTGGGAATGTAGCCGAGTTCGGCGATCGCTCTCTGCACCCGCGCCCGCGTGGCATCGGCGATGGGGCCCTGGTTGCGCACGACGCGCGAGGCGGTGATTTCGCTCGTTCCGGCCAGCCTCGCGACGTCGGCAAGCGTCGGCACATCCGTGTCGTTGTACCCGTTGCGTTTGCGCTGCATAGACAGACCCAGAGCCTTAAAAAAGAATAATGACAGCGCTACCATAAAGCCCTTGATGAATGCTAGCCAGTGTGCATAACTTTGTGGCAGCGCTGTCATAGCGAGACTTGTGGTGCGCGCCGGGAGGAAATTCGTTCATGCATGTGATGGTTATCGGTGCAGCCGGTATGGTTGGCCGCAAACTGCTCGACAAGCTTGCCGCAGAGGCGGGAATACTTGGCGGGGATATAGAGAAACTGACGCTCGTCGACGTCATCGAGCCGCTCGCGCCAGCCGGATTTGCAGGCAATTGCATATCAAAGGCCGCCGATCTGGCCGATCCCGGCGTCGCGGAGCAATTGATCACGGCGCGCCCGGACGTGATATTCCACCTGGCGGCCATCGTATCAGGTGAAGCCGAGGCTGATTTCGAGAAGGGCTATCGGGTCAATCTGGACGGAACGCGCGCCATATTCGAAGCGATCCGGCTCGAATCCAGGAAGGCTCCGTACCGTCCGCGCGTGATCTTCGCGTCTTCCATCGCGGTCTTCGGCACGCCCTTCCCCGACAAGATCGGCGACGAATTCTTCACCACGCCGCTGACCAGCTACGGCACTCAGAAGGCGATCTGCGAACTCCTGCTGTCGGATTACAGCCGCAGGGGCTTCTTCGATGGTATCGGCATCAGGCTTCCGACGATCTGCATCCGTCCCGGAAAACCCAACAAGGCAGCATCCGGCTTCTTCTCCAACATATTGCGCGAGCCATTGTCGGGACAGGAAGCCGTTCTGCCGGTCGACGAGAGCGTGCGGCACTGGTTCGCGTCTCCGCGCGCGGCCGTCGGCTTCTTCATCCATGCCGCGACGCTGGACCTCGAAAAGGTCGGCCCGCGCCGCAACCTGTCGATGCCCGGCCTTTCCGCACTCGTCGGCGAAGAAATAGAAGCCTTGAAACGCGTTGCCGGTGAAAAGGCCGTGCGCCTCATCCGCCGGGAGCCGGACCCGACGATCCAGAAGATCGTTGCGGGCTGGGCGACCGATTTCGACGCCACCCGTGCGGCAAAACTGGGCTTCAAGGCTGAAACCGCCTTCGATGAAATCATTCGCGCCCATATCGAGGACGAACTTGGCGGAAAGATTCCTGCATGAGCATTCAAGATTCAGGCAAGGGCAAGATCGCCCTCGTGACCGGCGGCGGAACCGGCGTCGGCAAGGCCATCACCACGGCGCTTCTCGGCGTCGGCTATACGGTCGTCATTTCTGGCCGGCGCAAGGATGTCCTTGACGCTGCCGCCAAGCAGCTTGCCGACGAGACGAAGGGCAAGGTGGTGGCGTTGACGGCGGATGTAAGCGACGCCGCATCGGTCGCGGCGCTGTTCGCTTCCATCAAGCAGGAGTTCGGCCGGCTTGACCTGCTCGTCAACAATGCCGGCGTCAATGTCCCGAATGTTCCTATCGACGAACTCGACGTCACGCACTGGAATGCCATTGTCGGCGCCAACCTCACTGGCGTATTCCTGTGCACCCAGCAGGCGGTGAAGCTGATGAAGTCCCAGTCGCCGCGCGGTGGCCGCATCATCAATAACGGCTCGATATCGGCGCAGACGCCGCGCCCGAACACCGCGCCCTATACCGCGACCAAGCATGCCGTGACAGGCATGACGAAATCGACGGCGCTCGATGGGCGGGCATTCGACATCGCTTGCGGCCAGATCGATATCGGCAATGCCTCAACGGACATGACATCGAAGATCGCAACGGGCATTCTACAGGCGAATGGCGAGACGGCAGCGGAGCCGACGATACCGGCAAAGCACGTCGGCGATGCGGTCGTCTACATGGCAAGCCTGCCGCTTGACGCAAATGTGCTGACAATGACCGTAATGGCTACCAAAATGCCCCTGGTGGGACGCGGATAAAACGAATGGACGGCATGGGAGAGATGCAGTCCAGGCATAATCGGAGGAGAACGCATGGCATCAGTTGAATTCGCCAATGTACGGAAATCATTCGGGACGCACCCTGTCATCAAGGGCGTCGACATCGAGATCGCCGATGGCGAATTCGTTATTCTCGTCGGCCCCTCGGGCTGCGGGAAATCGACCCTGTTGCGCATGCTCGCCGGCCTTGAGAACATCTCCGCCGGAGAAATACGCATCGGCGGCCAGGTGGTGAACAATCTGGCGCCGAAAGAACGCGACATCGCGATGGTCTTCCAGAACTACGCGCTCTATCCGCACATGACGGTAGCCGACAACATGGCGTTCTCGTTGAAGCTGAAAGGCGCGGCTCGATCGGAGATCGACAAGCGGGTGAAACCTGCCGCCGAGATCCTTGGGCTGACGCCGCTTCTCGACCGTTTTCCCCGGCAATTGTCGGGCGGACAACGACAGCGCGTCGCCATGGGGCGTGCCATCGTGCGCGACCCGCAAGTGTTCCTGTTCGACGAGCCGCTCTCCAATCTCGACGCCAAGCTGCGCGTGGCGATGCGCGCCGAAATCAAGGAATTGCACCAGCGGCTGAAAACGACCACCGTCTATGTCACCCACGACCAGATCGAAGCCATGACCATGGCCGACAAGATCGTGGTGATGCATGATGGCATCGTCGAGCAGATCGGGGCGCCGCTGGAACTATACGACCAGCCGGCCAATCTCTTCGTGGCAAGCTTCATCGGGTCGCCTGCCATGAACATGATCAAGGGCAAGCTCGATCCCGACAGTGCGTTGAAATTCAAGTCTGAAAGCGGTGTCGAGCTGCCGGTCGCCAAAGCACCGGAAAGCGCCAAGGGCCGCAACCTCATCTACGGCCTGCGCCCGGAGCACATGACGATCGCCGCGGGCGGCATTCCGGCCGAGGTGGTGGTTATCGAGCCGACCGGGTCGGAGACGCAGATGATCATGCGTGTCGGCACCGATCTCGTCACCGGCGTATTCCATCAACGCATCAGCGCCAAACCCGGCGAGAAGATCGGCCTGTCGATCCATGCCGAAGCCACCTACCTCTTCGACGCCGAGACGGGGAAGAGACTGGTATAACCGACAAGACGGCGGCCGCCATTCGGGGAGCGGCAACCGGACGAGAGTCCCCGAGACCGGGCTTCAAAATGTGGGAGCGTTTTGAGCGGCCTTTAACAAAGGAGGAGCATCAATGACCATCAATAGAAGACATCTTCTGGGAGCGTCGGCCGGACTTGTAGCGGCCGCGGGCCTGAACCGTTTCGGACTGAGCCCCGCATTTGCACAGGGTGCGGCACCGGCATACAAGCCGGAAGAAGGCGCCAGCCTGCGCCTCCTGCGCTGGGTTCCTTTCGTACCGGCCGAAGAAGCCGCCTGGCTGGCCAATACGAAGAAGTTCACCGAAGCGACCGGCGTCGAAGTCCGCATCGACAAGGAAAGCTGGGAAGACGTGCGCCCGAAGGCCGCCGTTGCGGCGAATGTGGGCTCGGGACCGGACATGGTCATGAGCTGGTTCGACGATCCGCATCAATATCCGGACAAGCTGGTCGACCTGACGGAACTGGGCGAGTATCTCGGCGGCGCCCATGGCGGTTGGTATGCCGGCCTTGAAGGCTATGCCAAGCGGGACGGCAAGTTCATCGCCCTGCCGCTTTGCGCCATCGGCAATGCCGTCATCTACCGCGAGAGCCATATGAAGGCTGCCGGGTTCAGCGAGTTTCCGAAGGACACCGCAGGCTTCCTCGAATTGTGCAAGGCATTGCAGGCGAAGGGTACGCCGGCCGGCTTCCCGCACGGCAAGGCTGTCGGCGACGGAAACAATTACGCTCACTGGTTGCTGTGGAGCCATGGCGGCAAGATGGTCGACGAAAGCGGCAAGGTCACGATCAACAGCCCGGAAACGCTGGCTTCGGTCAAATATGCGCAGGAACTCTACAAGACCTTCATCCCCGGCACCGAGAGCTGGCAGGATGTCAACAACAACCGCGCCTTCCTCGCCCGCCAGGTATCGCTGACCGCCAATGGCGTCTCGGCCTATTATACGGCGCTCAAGGATCCCGGCATGAAGGACATTGCGGACGACATGCGCTCCACCAACCTTCCGATCGGCCCGGTCGGCCAGTCGGTGGAACTGCACCAGGCATCGACATTGTCGATCTTCAAGCACACCAAATATCCGGAGGCAGCCAAGGCCTACCTGCAGTTCATGTATCAGGCCGACAACATGAACGCCTGGATCGAAGGCGCCAGCGCCTATTGCTGCCAGCCTTTGAAGGAATTTGCGGCGAACCCGGTCTGGAAGTCCAATCCAATCCACGCCGCCTATGCCAAGGCTTCCGATACGCTGCGTCCCAACGGCTATGCAGGACCACTCGGCACGGCTTCGGCCGGCGTAATGGCAGACTATGTGCTCGTCGACATGTACGCAACGGCGGTCACCGGCCAGATGACGGCAGAAGAAGCCATCGCCCAGGCGGAGAAGCGGGCAAACCGCTACTACAACGTATAGGATGACGGACATGGCGACAGGCACGCGGGCAAACCCGATCAGCGGCGACGCAGATCGCGCCGCGATGTCCTGTCGCCATGTCCAGTTCCACCTCCTTTGCGCAAATCCAGATCGTAGTCCATTGCCCGCAGCCCTGCTGCACAAGGGGAGATCCGCCCAATGAGTGCTGTCTCATCCAATTCCTTTGCGAGAAGCAATACGGCCGTCGGCCTCTTTTTCATGTTGCCGGCAGCCGCATTTCTTCTTTGCTTCCTGACTTATCCGCTTGGCCTCGGCGTATGGCTCGGCTTCACCGACGCCAAGATCGGGCGGGACGGCATATTCATCGGCATCGAAAACTACCAGGCGCTGGCGCGTGACTCCGTCTTCTGGATGGCCGTCTACAATACGGTGCTCTATACTTTCATCGCCTCGGTGCTGAAATTCGGCTTCGGCCTCTGGCTTGCGCTCATCCTGAACGAGCATCTGCCGTTCAAATCCTTCTTCCGTGCCATAATTCTTCTTCCCTGGGTCGTGCCGACGGTGTTGTCGGCGCTCGCCTTCTGGTGGATTTACGATGCGCAGTTCTCGATCCTTTCCTGGAGCCTGATGCAGATCGGCTGGATCGACGGACCGATCAATTTCCTTGGCGATCCCAACAATGCGCGAGCATCGGTCATTGCCGCCAATGTCTGGCGCGGCATCCCGTTCGTCGCCATCTCCCTGCTCGCAGGGCTGCAGACGATACCGCAATCGCTGCACGAGGCGGCATCGCTGGACGGCGCGACGGGCTGGCAGCGTTTCCGCTTCATAACCTTGCCGATGCTCACGCCGATCATCGCGGTCGTGATGACGTTCTCGGTGCTCTTCACCTTCACCGATTTCCAGCTGATCTATGTCCTGACCAAGGGCGGACCCGTCAACGCCACCCACCTGATGGCTACATTGTCGTTCCAGCGCGGCATCCCCGGCGGCCAGCTTGGCGAGGGCGCGGCGATTGCCGTGGCAATGATCCCATTCCTGCTCGCATCGATCCTGTTCAGCTTCTTCGGCCTTCAGCGCCGCAAATGGCAGCAGGGCGGACAGGATTGAGAGAGAGGAACCAATCATGAGCATAGCAGAACAGAACGCGCCTCTCTCCGACGACGCACAGGGCATGAGCTACCTGAACAGGCTGCCGCGGCGCATCGTCGTGATCTACCTCCCGCTGCTTGTCTTCGTTTTCGTCCTGTTGTTCCCATTCTACTGGATGGCGATCACGGCGGTTAAGCCGAATTCGCAGCTGACGGATTACTCCAACTACAGCCCGTTCTGGGTGGTGAAACCGACGCTGGATCATATCAAATACCTGCTGTTCGAGACCTCCTATCCGGGCTGGCTGTGGAACACGGTCGTCGTGTCCGTCTGTGCGACCGTCCTGTCGCTCGCCGCTTCCGTATTCGCCGCCTATGCGATCGAGCGCGTCCGGTTCTCCGGGTCGAGATCCGTCGGACTCCTCATCTTCCTCGCCTATCTGGTGCCGCCGTCGATCCTGTTCATTCCGCTTGCCGTCATCGTGTTCAAGTTCGGCATCTACGACACGAAGCTCGCGCTCATCTTCACCTACCCGACCTTCCTGATCCCTTTCTGCACCTGGCTGCTGATGGGCTACTTCAGGTCGATCCCGTTCGAGCTCGAGGAAAGTGCCCTCGTGGATGGCGCATCGCGCTGGCAGATCCTTGTCCGGGTCATATTGCCGCTGGCGGTGCCGGGACTGATCTCTGCCGGGATTTTTGCCTTCACATTGTCGTGGAATGAGTTCATCTACGCACTGACCTTCATCCAATCCTCGGAAAACAAGACCGTGCCAGTCGGCGTCCTGACGGAATTGGTGAGGGGCGATGTTTTCGAATGGGGCTCGCTCATGGCCGGCGCATTGTTCGGCTCGCTGCCAGTCGTGATCCTCTATTCGTTCTTCGTCGATTATTACGTTTCGTCCATGACCGGCGCGGTCAAGGAATAAGATATGGGGGCTACAGCCCCTTTCAGGAGCAACAACCAAATGACAAATACCAAGGCCCCGAAGAAATTGCGCTCTCAGGAGTGGTTCGACAATCCAGACAATCCGGGGATGACTGCGCTCTATCTGGAGCGCTACCTGAACTTCGGCCTGACCCGGGGCGAACTGCAGTCCGGCAAGCCGATCATCGGCATTGCCCAGACCGGCTCGGATCTTTCGCCCTGTAATCGCCATCACATCGAACTGGCGAAGCGGGTCCGCGAAGGCATCACCGCCGCCGGCGGCATCGCATTCGAGTTCCCCGTGCATCCGATCCAGGAGACCGGCAAGCGGCCGGGCGCGGCGCTCGACCGCAACCTCGCCTATCTCGGCCTCGTCGAGCTGCTCTATGGCTACCCGCTCGACGGTGTCGTCCTGACGATCGGCTGCGACAAGACAACGCCGGCCATGCTGATGGGCGCGGCAACGGTCAATATTCCTGCCATCGCCCTCTCCGTCGGCCCCATGCTCAATGGCTGGCATCGCGGCGAGCGGACCGGTTCCGGCACGATCGTCTGGAAATCACGCGAGAGGCTCGCGGCTGGCGAGATCGACTATAATGAATTCATGGACATCGTTGCGTCTTCGGCACCATCGGTCGGCTACTGCAATACGATGGGCACGGCGACGACGATGAACTCGCTTGCCGAGGCACTGGGCATGGAACTGCCCGGCGGCGCGGCCATACCTGCCCCCTACCGCGAGCGTGGCCAGATCGCCTACGACACGGGAAAGCGCATCGTCGACATGGTTTGGGAGGATCTGAAGCCTTCGGACATCATGACGCGCGCGGCCTTCGAGAACGCGATCGTCATCAATTCGGCCATTGGCGGCTCGACCAACGCGCCCATCCACCTGAATGCGATTGCCCGCCACCTGGGCGTGCCGCTGGACAATGATGACTGGCAGGAAATCGGCCACGACATTCCCCTGCTGGTCAATCTGCAGCCTGCAGGCGAATATCTGGGCGAAGACTACCACCGCGCTGGCGGCGTGCCCGCCGTCGTCGCCGAATTGATCAAAGCCGGACGCCTGCCTCATCCCGGCGCAGTGACGGTCAATGGACGCAGCATAGGCGAGAATTGCGAAACCGCTGAAAACCTCAACACCGACGTCATCAAGCCCTTTGACGCGCCACTCAAGACGAAGGCCGGCTTCATCAACCTGAAGGGCAATCTGTTCGACAGCGCCATCATGAAGACAAGCGTCATTTCGCCGGAGTTCCGCGAACGTTATCTTTCCAATCCGGAAGATCCGGAGGCTTTCGAGGGCGTTGCCGAGGTTTTCGACGGGCCGGAGGATTATCACCACCGTATCGACGATCCAGCGCTCAATCTCAACGAGCACAGCATCTTGATCATGCGCGGCACCGGCCCCATCGGCTATCCTGGCGCCGCAGAAGTGGTGAACATGCAGCCGCCGGCCTATCTCATCAAGCGCGGCGTCCATGCACTGCCATGCCTCGGCGATGGTCGCCAGTCCGGCACGTCGGGCTCGCCTTCCATCCTCAACGCCTCGCCGGAAGCGGCCGTCAATGGCGGCCTGGCGCTCGTCCGGTCGGGCGACCGCCTGCGGATCGACTTGAGAGCCGGCACGGCCAACATCCTGATCGACGATGCGGAGCTCAAGGCCCGTAAGCAGCAGCTCACGGCAGCCGGCGGATATAAATATCCGGCAAGCCAGACGCCGTGGCAGGAGATCCAGCGCGGCATGGTAGGGCAGTTGGCCGAAGGTATGACTCTCGAACCTGCGGTTGGCTATCAGCGCATTGCCCAGACCAAGGGCCTTCCCCGCGACAACCACTAGGCAGAAGACGGCAATGGCCAATATCATCAGGCGTTATGAGGGACGGCACGCGGTCATTACCGGCGGTGCTTCCGGGATCGGGTTCAGGACGGCCGAAAGGATCATCTCGGAGGGCGGCACCGTCACCCTCTGGGATGTCGATGCCGGCAAGATCGATGCCGCGCGCCAAGCCCTCGGCCCTTCCGCCCATGGTATCAGCCTGGACGTCTCGTCGCCCGAACAGGTGGAGAAGGCCGCGAAGGAGACGGAAGCGGCCTTCGGCAAGGTCGATGTGCTCGTCTGCTCGGCGGGGATCACCGGCCCCAATGCCAAGCTTGCCGATTACCCCATCGAAGAGTGGAAGCGGGTTTTCGACATCAACCTCAATGGGTTGTTCTACTGCAACCGCTTCATCGTGCCGATCATGCAGCGCAACGGCTATGGGCGTATCGTCAATGTCGCGTCGATCGCCGGCAAGGAGGGCAATCCCAATGCGTCCGCCTATAGTGCCTCCAAGGCAGCCGTCATAGGATTGACCAAATCGCTCGGCAAGGAACTCGTCGCTGACGGCATAACCGTCAATGCGATCACGCCCGCAACCGTCGATACGCCCATTCTTCAGCAATTGAAGCCTGAGTTCATCGATTACATGCTGTCGAAGATTCCGATGCAGCGCTTTGGCAAGGTGGATGAACTGGCATCTCTGATAAGCTGGATAGCCAGTGAAGAATGTTCGTTTACGACCGGTGCGGTCTTCGATATTTCCGGCGGACGTGCTACGTATTAGCGATACCCACCAGTGAAGAGAAGGTTAACATATGAAACTTCTGCGTTATGGTCCTGCGGGTCAGGAGAAGCCGGGCCTTGTTGACAAGGACGGCAATGTCCGGGATCTATCGGGACATATCAAGGACATAGCGGGCGAAGCGATCTCGCCCGAAGGCCTGAAGAAACTGGCTGCGATCGACCCTTCCTCGCTGCCTCTCGTGCAGGTCGACCGCTATGGTCCCTGCGTCGCTGGCACGGGCAAATTCATCTGCATCGGCCTCAATTATTCCGACCATGCGGCGGAAACCGGCGCGACCGTGCCGCCGGAGCCCATCATTTTCATGAAGGCCACCTCGGCCATCGTCGGACCGAACGATGATGTGGAGATCCCGAGGGGCTCGCAGAAGACCGACTGGGAAGTCGAGCTCGGCGTGGTGATCGGCAAGCATGCCAAATATGTCAGTGAAGACGAGGCAATGGACTACGTTGCCGGCTATTGCCTGATCAACGACGTTTCCGAGCGGGCATTCCAGGCAGAACGCCAGGGCCAGTGGACCAAGGGCAAGAGCTGCGATACTTTCGGCCCGACCGGCCCGTGGCTGGTGACCAAGGACGAGGTAAAGGATCCACAAGACCTCAAGATGTGGCTCGAGGTCAATGGCCACCGCTACCAGGACGGCACGTCCGCAACGATGGTCTATGGCGTTCGGTACCTCGTATCCTATCTTTCGCAGTTCATGAGCCTGCATCCCGGCGATATCATATCGACCGGCACACCGCCCGGCGTTGGCCTCGGCCAGACGCCGAACGTGTTCCTCAAGGCCGGCGATGTCATCACGCTCGGCATCGAGGGTCTTGGCGAGCAGCGCCAGACTGTCGTCCAGGCCTAGAAACCACCCACAAACCTGCTGAACCGACCCGTGCCGATGCTTTTGCATCGGCACACTCGTTCCATGAGGAATTATCGTCTATAGCGATAATCGCGCTTTCGCGCATTCGTGAATGATGCCCTGGCCGATTGGCCATGTGGCAGAGGAGATATTCAATGTCATCAACCAAAGCTGCGCATCCCCCGCAGAAGGCGCCGGCTGGCGCCAGCAAGGTTCGCTATCTCATCCTGGTCATGTGCTTCCTGGGCCTGACCATGAATTACCTGGACCGCGCCAATCTGAGCGTGGCCCTGCCTTATATCGACGCTGAACTGAATCTTCAGCTGACCAATGCCGAGAAAGGCCTGATCTTCGGCGCCTTTTTCTGGGCCTATGACGGAATGATGCTGATCGCCGGCTGGTTCACCGACAAGGTCGGCGCCCGCCGCTCATTTTCCATTGCCGCCGTCTGGTGGTCGATCTTCACGGCGCTGACCCCGCTTGCAACAAGTTTCTGGGGCTTCTTCGGCGTTCGTTTCGCCCTCGGCGCCGGTGAAGCGCCTGCCTATCCCAGTGCGACGAAGGCAGCATCCCGCTGGTTTCCGAGCAGCGAGCGGGCGTTCGCCACCGCGGTCATCGATTCGGGTTCGCGTGTCGGTACGGTTCTCGCCCTGCCCGTCGTCACATCGATCATCGCGCTGACGACGTGGCACTATTCGTTCATCATTCTTGGTGCGCTTGGTCTCGTCTGGGCGGCGTTCTGGTTCTGGATGTACCGCGATCCTTCCGAACATCCCCGCGCCAATGATCTCGAGCGCCAATATATCAGCGACAATGGCGGACGGACGGAAGAGAATGACGATGCCGAGGCGGTCAAAATCCGTTGGCGGGACCTGTTCCGCTACCGCACCGTCTGGGGCATGATGATCGGCTTCTTCTGCCTGAACTTCGTCATCTACTTCTTCCTGACCTGGTTCCCGGACTATCTGAAGAATGCGCGTGGCCTGAATCTCGCCGAGCTCGGCACTCTGGGCATGCTTCCCGGATTGACGGCCGTCGTTGCCGCATGGACGGCGGGCATCTGGGCCGACCGACGCATCCGCAATGGCGCCGATGTCACCCTCGTGCGCAAGACGATCATGGTGGGCGGTCTACTCGGTGGCGCCGCCATCCTGCCCGCAGCGTTGGTATCGTCGGTCTATTCGGCGCTGTTCTTCCTGGCGATCTCCTATAGCAGCCTGGCTGTCGCTGCCACGGCGATCTGGTCGCTTCCGGCCGACGTCGCGCCGAGCTCCCATCATGTGGCGTCTATCGGCGGCATCCAGAACTTCGCATCGAACATTGCCGGCATCATCAGCCCGTTCCTGTTCGGCTTCCTGCTCGATATGTTCAGCGGCAATTATGTCCCGTCATTCGCCATGGCTGCCGGCGTCGCCGTTATCGGTGCGTTCAACTACGCATTCGTGGTAGGTCGCGCAGAACCTCTTCCGGTGCTGAAGCCGCGCGGCTGACGGTTCGACCATACAAAGCAAAAGGGCGGCACATGCCGCCCTTTTTTGTACCCGCCGTCCGAGCTCGGCTCAGTAATCTTTTTCGAAGAACAGCCCGGCACCGGAATCGCCGTCACTGCCGACAGATCCCTTGGCCTTGAGACTGGGCGTGATGTCGAGATTGATGGTGCCTTTGGTATTGCCCCCGGCACCCGCTTCCACGCCAAGATAGACATTGTCGCGAATATAGCGCCCGGCACGCACGCCGGCATTGCCCTCGCTGTCCGTCACGACATCCAGATCGTCGAGTCCGGTATTCTTGCGCAGACTATCGATAAGGGAAGAATTGGACCCGCCGGCAAGTTCCGCCGCCGCGGCCGCCAGACGTGCGATCTGCATGGGACTGAGCTCGCTGATGGAGCGATTGAAGATCAGCCGTGCCATTACCTCGTCCTGCGGCAGTTCCGGCTGAGAGGCGAAGGTGATCTGCAGGTCGGAGACCCGGCCCTTCACCATCACATTCACCGTGATGTCGCTGCTCTGCGTGGTCGCAACGAAATTGATATCCGGGTCGAGGTCACCCACAAGCGTCACCTGACCTTCGGTGAAGGTGATGCGCTGGCCCAGGATGCCGAGCCGCCCGCGAATGAGTTCGAAGCCACCGACCGGCTGGATGTTTGTGGCGGGTCCTGTCAACCGGACCGAGCCACCGATTTCCGCATCGAGCCCGCGGCCACGCACGAAGATCTTGTTTGGTGCGGTTACGTTGATATCCAGCCGCACCACGCTCGGCCGTTCCGTCGGCGTCGCCACTTCGCGCTCATCGGCCTTTGCCCGCTTCAGCGTCTGTTGTACGCCTCTTGAAGGGTCCTTGTGCTTCACATCGATAACAGCGGCGGGACCGCCGAAGGTCTCGGGGACGGTTATCTCCGCCCGGTCGATATTGATGTTACCCGAGATGACCGGATCGCGCGTCAATGGGCCATTGACGCCCAATGCGCCGGTGACCGTCGCCACCACGAGATTGCCGTCGGCATAGCGCGCCTTGTCGAGGCGAATATCGATATTGGCCGGGAAGTTGGCGGCGGCATCCGTCGATATGGTTCCCGTCGCGCTGATCGTGCCGCCGGTCGAGAGCCCGGCATTCAGCGTGCGGATGGTGATCGTGGTTCCTTCCATGCTACCGAGGAGATTGATCCTCTGCAGCCGCAGATTCGCCGCGGGATCGATGATCTCCGCACCGCTGGTCGAGAACATGCCGCGCAATTGCGGCTGGGAAATACTGCCGCTGACGGCCGCCGTCACGTCGATGGTACCCTTTGCCTGCGTGCCGCGATCGGCAAGAAACCGATTGGCAAGCGACAGGGGGATCGTACCGCTCACATTTACACCCAGGCCCGAGCCGGACAGAGGAACATCGCCGCTCGCGGTGGCGGTGAAGCCCTGAGGACCGTCTACCTTTGCCGATGTCAGGCTGAGCCGCTCATTGGCGAAGCGCCCCGCGGCGGTCAGTTGCAGCGGTGCAAGGCCCGATTCCTGCAGCGCCCGAGCCGAAATGCCAGCACCCTTGAGGTCGAACTCGGCGTTCGGCTTCTGCAGCGTTCCCGTCACACGCGCGGTACCGGTGACCTTGCCGGCAAGATTCTGATCTTTCACCAGCCCATTCAGGGCGCCGAGCGGAAGATTGGCGAGGTTTACGTCGACGCCAAGCTGTCCTTGCTTCAACGGAACCACGCCCTTGGCATAGGTGTCGATGCCGCCGGCACCGACGAGATGCGCATCCACGTTCAGCGTGTCGGTGGTGGAGCGGCCCTTGGCGTCGAGATTGAATTCGCCCAACCCGGCCTTCTTCAGGGCAGCAGCGGTGATGGCGCGGGCGTTGAGGTCGAAGTTTACGTCGGGATTGTCCTTGGTGCCGGCGATTCTGGCAGTGCCATTGACTTCGCCGCCGAAGCCGAGATCCGGCTTGACGACATTGGCTATGTCGAGCGGAAGCCTCTCGATGGAGACCGAGAGATCCAGCTGTTCGGCTACGGCGCCCTTGATGGCGACCCTGCCGCGTCCGACATCGAGGAGTATGTCGCCGAATGACAGGTTGCTACCCGCGACGTTGATCGTTGCCGGCTGGACCAGGCGCGCCGCGACGTCGCCGCGGCTGAGTTCGGCCTGCGCCAGCGACAGGGCGAAACCGGCATCGACAGGCGCCAGAGAGCCGGCCACGGACGTCCTGGCGCCATTCTTCAATGCGGCGGACGCATCGAAATTCGTCGCGTTGCCATCCTGCGAAGCGTTCGCATCGAGCGTGGTCATGTCGATGCCCGACGCAGCAACGTCCCTTGCCGTAACGGTGCCGCTGGCAGAGGGAACGTTGAAGATGTCCTGGGCTGCAAGTGCGATGTCCGCCTTTCCAACGGCGACGGCATCCGCTTTCAGGCTGTCGATCTGACCTTTTATATCCACATTCTGCTTGTCGCTATCGTGGGAGAGCGCGATCGTTGCATCGGCCTTGCCCGTCGCCTTGACCAGAAACAGCGCTGCGGCAGTGGAGACATCCGACGACGCCAGGGTCAGATTGCCCTGCAGCAGGCTCTTCTTGTCCTGCATCACGTCACCGCGCAGGCGTGTGCCACCCGCGATGAACTGCAGGTTGGTCAGCCGCTTCTCGTCCCGATGTATGGCGATTTCGGTCGCAAGGTCGGCACGGACCCCGTCGAGGAAGGCGAGGCCGGTAACCTTGCCGTCCAGCGCGCCCTTGTAGAGCGTCCCATTGAAGCTCAGATCGCCTTCGGCCAGTTTCCGTTCGACCAGCCGCCCGTCCGGAACCGCCGCATTGAAGGCGATGGCGATGATATCGTTCTGGCCGCGCGCGCTTCCCTTTGCCTTCAGCGCGCCGCCGGCCTTGTCGGATATCAGCCCAAGATCGGAGAGGTTCAGCCCGAAGTCGAAATTGGCTGCGTCGCTGGCAAACGTGCCATTGGCGCTAATCTCGGTCTGGGCATTGGCAATGCGGAAGTCGCGGGCACTCAAGCCTTGTGCGCCACGCGCCAGCCCGCCGGTTATCCGGGTCTGCCCCTGCAAGAGCCGATCCGCGGCATCCGAGCCAAGCTGCATCCCGTCCGCATGGCCATCCAGAAGCAGGTCGAAGCCCGCGGTGAGCAGTTCCACCGAGCCCTTGGCATCAAGATCGATCGATCCCGCCAGATCGCGCTCTGCCAGCGCGGAGAATGGCGAAAGGCTGGATGCTTTCAGCAGGATGTCGCCGCGATAGATGAAGTCATCGATCGTTCCGGCCAGCGACGCACTCAGACCATTGGCAGCCAGGACCGCCTGCGCCAGCTTCACCGGCTCGCCTGAACGCCAATCTCCATCGATCTTGAGCTGCACCTTGTCACCGAGAGCCTCGGCCACGTCCGCCCGCTTTGCGGTTATCCCGGCCACCTCGCCGTTGACACCATAGGTCATCGAGCGCGTCGCAGGATTGTCGATGTTTTCGGCAAGCCCCTTGGCGACGAGGTTGATCGTCTTCGCCGCGACACTGTCGCTGGTGAAATTGGCTACATCCAGCGTGCCAGACCAGGCGCTGTTGTCGGTCGTGCCGAAGCCGACGGCAAGCGTAGCCTTGTCCACTGTCGTCTGCCCTCCGGCGACCGGCAGGATGACTTTCTTGCCGGTCGGATCGGCAACCGCCGCATCGATCTTCAGGCGGCGCAGAAAGCCGTCATTGGTGGTTTCCCCCATCGCTTCCAGCGACAAGGCATTGCTCTTTATGTTCAGCCTGTTGAGTGCGACGCCGCCCGCATCGCGCATGACGCCATCAGCGACCAGCGCGGTTTCATTGCCGAAGAAATCGCGGAACACGGGCGGAATGAGCGGCGCGATCTCGCCATTCAGCGTGGTGTTGAAGGCGAGGCCCGCATCCTGCCGCTCGATTTTCATTTGGCCCGTCAGCGAGCGCTGGCCCGCCGCATCGAGCGTCAACTGCAACAACAGGTCACTTACCGGGCCCGAGCCCTGCAGCGCCAGCTGAACCGGCGGGCGTCCCTCGATGTTCAGGATATTGGCGATGATGCCGTTTGCGGGCTCGTTGAGATTGACGTCGAGATCGAGCTGCTGGCTCTCGTTCGCATAGGCGGCTTTGATGCGGAACTCTCCGCCCGGTCCGTCCAGGCGCTTGATCTGCAGGTTCGAATCGAGCGAACCATCCTCCAGCCGGATGTTGCCGGCCAGCTCGATTTCCGATTTGAGGCCGAATACTTCCTCGCCGAAGGCGATGCGGCCGATCTGCAATTGCTGCAGGATGACCGCAAGCGGCAGTTCCGGCAGGCTGAACCCCTTTGCTTCCGGCGCGGGCAGGCTTTCATCCGGCAGCGGCCGGCGCGTGATATCGATCCGGTCGGCGGCGAGCGTATTGATGTCGAGCCTGCCACGCAGCAGGGCGAGCCTGCTCCAGACGATGCGCGCATTGGTTATCTTCAGCCAGACGCCTTCACGATCCGCGATCGTGATGCTGCCGATGCTGGCTTCGGAGGAGAGGACGCCCTGTATGTCCGAAATGACGATCTGCCGGTTCGGCGTGGAAAGCTGTTCTTCCACGAAGCTGAGGAAATAGGACTTCTCGGCTTCCGGATTGTCCTGGGCCGGAGCTGGAACTGCGAGAAACACCAGCAGAAGCAGAGCCGACAGCGTCTTCAACGCCGTCAGCCATTTTTCCTCGATATGTTTCACAATGCCGGTCAAAATGCCTGTCCTATTCCAACGTAGAAAGCAAAACTCGGATCGTCATCGGTGCGATCGAGCGGCACGGCCACATCAAGCCGGATCGGACCCAGTCCCGTATTGTATCTTATGCCCGCACCAACGCCGAGGCGCAGATCCTCGGCGAAATCCGGAAACGACTCTTCGCCGACATAGCCGGCGTCGACAAAGCCGACCGCGCCGATCGTATCGGTTATGCGGACTCGCGCTTCAACCGAGCTCTCGATCAATGAGCGGCCGCCGATGACATAGCTGTCGCCATCCCTGTCGACGTTCACGCCGATATTGCGATAGGCATAGCCGCGGACCGAGCCACCGCCACCGGCGAAGAACAGCTGGTCCGGCGGCAGTTCGGCTATCTCGGCGCCGACGATCGTGCCGAGCTTCAGGCGACCGGCGAGGACGAAGCGGTTATCCGCGCCGAAGCCGTAATAGGTTCGGCCTTCCGCCGTGAACTTGGTGGCGAAGCTGCCATACTCGAACTCATAGAACGGGGAGAGCAGCCCCTCGAGATAATAGCCGCGCGTCGCATCGACCTTGCTGTCGCGGCTGTCATAGGTCAGCCCGCCGACGAGACCCGCCGTCAGGAATTCGCGCTCACCGAAATAATCGTCTTCGAAGCGCGACTTCGATACGTTTGCGGTCAGCTTGCCTGTCAGCTCGTCGGAGAAAATATGGGTAAAGCCGGCTTCGGCCGTCACCGACGTCTGGGTATAGGCGTCGAGAACCTTGCGCTCGCCAATGATGGAAGCAATGAAATCCGTGTCCGGCGTATAGATGGCGGGCCGCGTGAAGCTGACGCCGACGGTGTAATTGTAGTCCTGCGGATCATAGGACTGCCCGCCTATGCCGCTGACCTTCGCATCCAGGCGCAGGCGCTCCGCATGGCCGAAAAGATTGCGGTGCAGCCAATAGGTCTCGAATCCGGCGCCGTCCAGCGTGGAATAACTGCCGCCTACGCCGACACGGCGCAGCTTCTGCTCCTGCACGGCAACGGTGATCGGCAGGAGACCGTCATTCGTGACGGCTTCCGCTTCCTCGATCCGGGCCGAGCGGAAGACTTCCAGACGCGACAGCCGCTTCTTTGCCCGTTCGATCTCGTCCGGGTCATATTCCCGGCCGGGCTGCAGACCGGTGACGAAGGCCACGTATTCGGGATCCATGCGCTCGGTTCCGGTGACGTCGGTCGGTCCGAACACAGCCTGGCGGCCCGGATCGGCATTGATCGAGGCATCGATCGTGTTGCGGTCATGGTCGGCGGTAACGTCGCGCGAAACGATCCGGGCTTTCGGATAGCCCTGCTCGCGCCATGCGTCCACGACAAGCCGCTCCGCCCTGACAATGGCGGTGGAGCGCGCGACATCGCCCTGGCGATAACCCTCGTCCTGCGGCAATTCAACGACATCCTTGGGGTCTGTCGGTGGCGGGGCGACATTCCGGATACGTGCCGAGGCAAAGAGGAATTGCGGCCCGGGATCGACGGAAATAACGACAGGCGCCGGGTCGGAAAGCTCGGCATCCGGAGGAATGTCGCTGGCCTCGCGACCATCGACCTTGATGCTGATCGTTCCGCCATAGCGGCCATCGGCGTAGAGCGCACCAAGGATACGCCGATAGTCGCCGCGCGCCTTGGCAAGGAGGCCAGCCGCGCCCGAAGCAGGCTTTTCCTTGTCGGCCGCGAGACCGGAAGCGCCCTCGATCAATTTCACCGTTTCCTCGGGAGCGCCAGGAGCGATCTCGACCGTATATTTCTGGGGGTCGGCGATGACCGCGTCTTCGTCCGCCTCCTTCTTTTCACCCCAGAGGTGAATCCCGAAAAGCTCGAACGCGGTAGCGGGCGATACAAGTGCCGTGCAAGCCAGCAAAACGGCACCAAGCAGACTGGCCTGTGGGCGCTTGAAGTCCATCAACCAGCAAATTCCCTACGCAAAACACCATGAAAAACTGCAGATAGACTGCAGTCGCTAAAATTCACCTCTCGGCATTAAGAAAACGATAACATGCTGCATCGTGCCGGGCCAACCCGCAAAGCTCGGCCGGCCCGCCCCATAGGCCGCCCTTGTGGCACCGCGGCCACAATATCCGACGCATTCAGCATCACTTTTCTTGGCATTCTGCAATATTTGCCGTTTCCGGCACGTCATTTGGGCGATTGGCCCGAACACAATAGATTGCGCTGCATTTCCAAGCCAAATAGGCTAATGGACCAGCAAATAGTTTCGCGTCGGAGATAAGTATGAAACCCGTATTCCTGCAACTCCAGTGTTTTCCCGGCAAGACCTACACGGTTGCGGCTGAACTCTACGAACGTGAGATCGTGTCGGAACTCTATTCCACCAGCGGCGACTACGACCTCCTGATGAAGATCTACATTCCCGAAGGCCAGGACGTGGGAAAATTCATCAATGACAATGTGCTGGACATACAGGGTATTGCGCGATCGCTGACCACCATGACCTTCACCGCCTTCTGAACGAAGGAAATATTCGCAGCCGAGACATTACGCCCCGTTTCATGCGGTCATTCGATGTCTTATGTAATAAGTGCAACAAAAGAACCGCATTTGCGCAACATAATGCCAATCTTTGCCAGAGAGACGGCCGTGGCGTAAACTGCTGCTGAGATAATATCGGGATAATCGAAAAATGCCTCCTTATCGCTCAAGAACGACTACACACGGCCGCAATATGGCTGGAGCCCGCGGGCTCTGGCGCGCCACCGGCATGAAAGATGGGGATTTCGGCAAGCCGATTATCGCGGTGGTGAATTCGTTCACGCAGTTCGTCCCCGGCCACGTGCATCTCAAGGACCTCGGCCAGCTGGTGGCGCGCGAGATCGAGAGCGCCGGCGGCGTTGCCAAGGAGTTCAACACGATCGCCGTCGATGACGGTATCGCGATGGGCCATGACGGCATGCTCTATTCGCTGCCGAGCCGCGAGATCATCGCCGACAGCGTCGAATATATGGTCAATGCGCACTGCGCCGATGCCATGGTCTGCATCTCCAATTGCGACAAGATCACCCCCGGCATGCTGATGGCCGCGCTGCGGCTCAACATTCCGGTCGTTTTCGTCTCGGGCGGCCCGATGGAAGCGGGCAAGGTGGTCTGGGAGGACAAGGAGAAAAAGCTCGACCTGGTCGATGCCATGGTCGCCGCTGCCGATGACCGTATCTCGGACGAGGAAGTCACGGCCATCGAGCGTTCCGCCTGCCCGACCTGCGGCTCATGCTCCGGCATGTTCACAGCCAATTCGATGAACTGCCTGACGGAAGCGCTCGGCCTTTCGCTCCCGGGCAATGGGTCGACCCTGGCGACGCATGCCGATCGGCGCCGGCTTTTCGTCGAGGCCGGCCATCTCATCGTCGATCTGGCCCGCCGCTATTACGAGCAGGATGACGAAACGGCCCTGCCCCGGACCATCGCCAGCTTTGCCGCCTTCGAAAACGCCATGACGCTCGACATCGCCATGGGCGGCTCGACCAATACGGTGCTGCACCTGCTGGCCGCCGCCCATGAGGGCGAAGTCGATTTCACCATGAGCGATATCGACCGCCTGTCGCGGCGGGTTCCGGTGCTGTGCAAGGTCGCTCCCGCGGTGGCCAATGTCCACATGGAAGACGTGCATCACGCCGGCGGCATCATGGCCATCCTCGGCGAACTCGATCGTGCGGGCCTTCTGGATACATCGGTCTATTCTGTCCATTCCGCAAATCTCGGTGCCGCGCTCGACCGTTGGGACGTCATGCGCACGAAGAGTGCTTCGGTGCACGATTTCTACAAGGCTGCACCCGGCGGCGTGCCGACGCAGGTCGCCTTCAGTCAGGAGCGCCGCTTCGATTCTGTCGATCTGAATCGCGAGACGGGCGTCATCCGCGATGCCGAACATGCCTATTCGAAGGATGGCGGCCTGGCAGTGCTCTACGGCAACCTTGCCGAGGATGGCTGTATCGTCAAGACCGCGGGCGTCGACGAGTCCATCCTCAAATTCTCCGGGCCGGCGCGCATCTTCGAAAGCCAGGACAGTGCCGTCCTCGGCATATTGAACGGTGGCGTAGCGCCGGGAGATATCGTGCTGATCCGCTATGAGGGTCCGCGTGGCGGCCCCGGCATGCAGGAAATGCTCTATCCGACGAGCTACCTGAAATCGAAAGGCCTCGGCAAGGCCTGTGCGCTGATCACCGATGGCCGTTTCTCGGGTGGATCGTCGGGCCTCTCCATCGGTCACGTCTCTCCCGAAGCCGCGGAAGGCGGGCTGATCGGCCTGGTGGAGGAAGGCGATATCATCGATATCGACATTCCGAACCGCAAGATCCACCTCGCGGTCGACGACGCGGTCATTGCCGAGCGCCGCGCTGCCATGGAAGCTAAGGGAACAGCGGCCTGGAAGCCGGCGGAAAAGCGCAAGCGCAAGGTGACGACGGCATTGCGCGCCTATGGCGCAATGGCGACAAGTGCCGCGCGCGGCGCCGTGCGCCAGATTCCCGATCATTGGGAATAATCAGACGGATGCAGCCCCTCGAACCGAAGGGCTGCACCGGTCCGCTACTTGATGGCGTCGGTGACCTTGGTGGTCCATGCGCCTTCCGGCTTCTTGGTGATCACCGGATCGGAACCGCCTTCCAATAGGGTCTCGACCGTACGTTCTGCCGCCGCGACATCCAGCACGCCATCCGAGCCCTCGGTCAGCTTGTTTATTTCGGCGACCATGCGCTTCTGGTGCTTTTCTGTCTGCGCACCGCTCGCATCGTTTTCAAGCACGATATCCGCCGCCTCGTCCGGATTGGCGCGCGCATACTCCCAGCCCTTCATCGAGGCCTTGACGAAACGGGCAAGCTTTTCGACCATTGCGGGATCATCGATGCTCTTCTGCAGGACGTAGAGCCCGTCCTCGAGCGTCGCTACCTTCTCGTCCTCATATTTGAACGTGACGAGCTGATCGGCCGGGATGCCCGCATCGATGACCTGCCAATATTCATTATAGGTCATGGTCGAGATGCAGTCCGCCTGCTTCTGAATGAGCGGGTCGACGTTGAAACCCTGCTTCAGCACGGTAACCCCGTCCGGCCCGCCATCGGTCTTCAGTCCGAGATGGCTCATCCACGACAGGAAGGGATATTCATTGCCGCCGAACCAGACGCCGAGCGTCTTGCCCTTGAAGTCTTCCGGCTTGGTGATTCCGGTCTCCTTGCGGCAGGTCAGCATCATGCCGGAGCGTTTGAACGGCTGGGCGATGTTGACGAGCGGAAGGCCCTTTTCGCGCGTGGCCAGCGCTGATGGCATCCAGTCCACGACCACGTCGGCACCGCCACCGGCAATCACCTGGGGCGGGGCGACATCCGGGCCGCCCGGCTTGATTTCGACCTCGAGACCGGCCTCCTCGTAGAAGCCCTTGTCCTTTGCCACATAGTAGCCCGCGAACTGGCCCTGCGTGACCCATTTCAGCTGCAATGTCAGCTTGTCCGCCGCAAACGCCGTGCCCGCAGCCATCACCATGGCGAGGGCGACCCCCGACGACAATCCGATTATCCTTTTCATGTTTTCGTTCTCCTCTGTTTTTGTTTTTAGGTTCGGTAAGAAGGATGCCAGAAGGTGACGGCACGCTCGACCAGCGTGATCAGCCCGTAGGACAGCGAGCCGGCGAGCGCCGCAACGAATATCTCGGCCCAGACCATGTCGACATTCATGCGGCCGACTTCCGCCGAAATGCGGAACCCCATGCCGACGATGGGCGAACCGAAGAATTCCGCGACGATGGCGCCGATAAGGGCGAGCGTCGAATTGATCTTCAGGGCGTTGAAGATGAAGGGCATCGCGGCGGGCAGGCGCAGTTTCACCAGTGTCTGCCAGTAGCTCGACCCGTATGTCCGCATCAGGTCGCGCTCCATCGCGCCAGACGCGGCAAGTCCGGCGACAGTATTCACCAGCATCGGAAAGAAGGTCATGATCACCACGACAGCCGCCTTTGACTGCCAGTAGGAGCCGAACCACATGACCATGATCGGGGCGATGCCGACAACCGGAAGAGCAGCGACCAGATTGCCGATCGGCAACAGGCCTTTGCGCAGGAACGGAACCCGATCGACGATTATGGCGGCGACGAACCCGGCGCCGCAGCCCATGGCATAGCCTGCGAGCGCTGCCTTCAGATAGGTCTGCTGAAAATCGGCCCAGAGCGTCGGAACCGAGGCGGCAATGCGTGAAGCGATCATCGACGGCGGCGGCAGAAGGATCGTCGGTACGCCAAAGCCTCGCACGACAAGCTCCCAGAGGATCAGCAGCCAGGCGCCGAACAGCAGCGGCAGGGCGAGATTCACCAGCTTCTGCAATTGCCGCGACGTAACGGTAAATTCCGCAAGGCGCTGCACGGCGAGCCATGCCAGCAGCCATGCCGCAACGACCATGCACCAATAGCCAAGCAGCGGCGGCGCTGCAGCAAACGAGGAAAGCATGCCAAGCAGCATGAACGCGCCGACATGTACCAGCAGAAGCAGGGCGACGAGCGAAAACGTCGAGCGGGCAACGAAGACGGCAACCGCGGCAGCGACGAATATCACGGTCGGCGCCATCTGCGCGAGCACGCCGCCATCGCCACCCGCCGGCAGGATCAGCCCGCCGAGGGCCAGCAACAGCGACAGGATGGCGAGCGGCGAACGTTTCACGAGCGTACTCCCATACGGCGGTTGACCAGACTGCCGACAATTCCGATCAGGCTGACGAGCACCGCAGCCATGAGAGCCGCTGCGATCAGGGCCGCCCAGATCTGCACTGTCTGGCCGTAATAGGAGCCCGCCAGAAGACGGGCGCCGATACCTGCGACCGCTCCGGTTGGAAGCTCGCCGACGATCGCGCCGACAAGGCTGATCGCCACGGCGATCTTCATCGAGGTGAAGAGGTAGGGCATCGAGGCTGGCCAGCGCAGCTTCCAGAATATCTGGCTGCGCGAAGCATTATAGGTGCGCATCAGGTCGAGATGCATGATTTCGGGCGAGCGCAGGCCCTTTACCATCCCGACGGCCACCGGGAAAAACGAAAGATAGGTCGAAATGATCGCTTTCGGCAGGAGGCCGGTAATATTGACCGCGTTGAGGACGACGATGATCATCGGTGCGATGGCGAGGATCGGCACGGTCTGCGAAGTGATGATCCATGGCATCAGGCTCTTGTCCAATGTGCGGGAATGGACGATGGCGACGGCGAGCAATATTCCGAGCAGGGTCCCGAGCACGAAACCGAGGAGCGTGGAGGAGAGGGTCACGGCGCCGTGATAGACCAGGCTGCGCTTGGACGTCGGCCGCAGATCGAACACGGTCTTGCGTATCTCCTCCGCCACCTGATGCGGCGCCGGCAGCACCGGCCGCTCCTGCCACATCGTATTGTGCAGGAGTTGGCTCGTGGTGATCGTCGTCCTGGCGCGAGCCGCCTGATCACGCTCGAAAGGCGCGTTGAGGACGACGGAAAAGACGTACCACAAGGCGATGATCACCAGCAGAATGGTACCGACAGGAATTACCCTGTCGAAACAGAACTGGACGATGGGTCCCCGCGCTTCGGTCATGAGGCGCCCCTTGCCGCTATCCGCTCAACCCCGCCGCGGGAGCATGGATCGGCGATCTTGCATGTTCCCGCGTTCGACATCACGCATGGACCTCGTCGTAGGAATGGCCGTGCCGCAACCCCTCGCGGACGCGGTGCGCGATCTCCAGAAATTTAGGCGTCTCGCGGATGTCGAGCGGGCGCTCGGCACCAAGATCGCAGTCGATGATCTCGTGGATCCGACCCGGCCTCGGACTCATGACCACGATCTTCGTCGACAGGAAGACTGCCTCCGGGATGGAATGGGTGACGAAAATGACTGTCTTCTGCGTCTTCGCCCAAAGTTTCAGCAATTGTTCGTTGAGATGATCGCGGACGATCTCGTCCAGAGCACCGAAAGGCTCATCCATCAGGAGCAGGTCCGGATCGAACGAAAGCGCCCGCGCGATGGAGGCCCGCTGCTGCATGCCGCCCGACAACTGCCAGGGAAACTTCTTCTCGAATCCGGACAGGTTGACGAGTTCGAGATTGCGCGCAATGCGCTGGCGCCGCTCCTCCTTCGATATGCCCATCACTTCCAGCGGCAGCGAGATATTGCCGCTGATGGTGCGCCAGGGATAGAGCGCCGCCGCCTGAAAAACATAGCCATAGGCGCGCTTTTCCCGCGCCTCGGACGGGCTCATGCCATTGACCGTGATCGCGCCGGATGTCGGCTGTTCCAGATCGGCTATGACGCGCAGCAGGGTTGTCTTGCCGCAGCCGGAAGGGCCGATGAACGAGACGAATTCCCCTGCTTCCACCTCGAGGTCGATATTCGACAGGGCATTGACCGGCCCGTCACTGGTCTGGAACACCAGCGACAAATCCTTCACCTCGATGACATTGCGCCTCGCCAAATCCGCCGCCGCCCTCGTCTTCTGCTGTAATGCAACGACAGCCATCATACGCCTGCCGGTATGTTGTTCGGATCGCGCTCCACCTTACGTGGAGCCGTCAATTCTTTCCATGCCGACAGGGCGCGATTGGCGGAAGGATTGGCCTCGCGTTCGATGAAGCGCCCGCTACCCGTCGGCGCGATGACCTCGCCGTCCCGATAGGCGATACGGCCGCGCGAAAGCGTCATCTTCGGCAGGCCTGTCACTTCGATACCCTCGAACACATTGTAGTCGATCGCCGATTTCTGCGTGCTGGCCGAGATCGTTTTGGTGGCATTCGGGTCCCAGATGACGATATCGGCATCCGATCCGGGCAGGATCGCGCCTTTTCTGGGGTAGATATTCAGGATCTGCGCAATATTCGTCGAGGTCGCGGCGACAAACTCATTGGGCGTCAGACGCCCCGTCCTGACGCCCTTGGTCCAGAGTACCGGCATCCGGTCCTCCAGCCCTCCCGTCCCGTTCGGTATCCTGGTGAAATCACCGACGCCGAAACGCTTCTGCTCGGTCGTGAAGGCGCAATGATCGGTGGCCACCACCTGAAGACTGCCGGAGGAAAGGCCGGCCCAAAGGCTGTTCTGATTGGCCTTGTCGCGGAAGGGCGGCGACATCACGCGCCGTGCGGCATAGTCCCAGTCCTCGTTTCGATATTCGCTCTCATCGAGGACAAGATGCTGGATCAGCGGCTCGCCAAAGACGCGCATGCCCTTGGCGCGGGCGCGGCGGATCGCTTCATGCGACTGCTCGCAGGAAACATGCACCACATAGAGCGGTACGCCGGCCTGGTCTGCGATCATGATGGCGCGGTTGGTCGCCTCGCCCTCGATCTCCGGCGGCCGCGAATAGCCATGTGCTTCGGGTCCGGTATTGCCCTCGGCCAGCAGCTTTTGCTGGAGATGCGCCACCACGTCGCCATTCTCGGCATGAACGAGCGGCATGGCGCCGATCTCGGCGCAGCGCAGGAACGATGCAAACATCTCGTCGTCATCGACCATCAGGGCGCCCTTATAGGCCATGAAATGCTTGAAGGTGTTGATGCCCCGCTCGACGACTTTCGGCATCTCGTCGAACACCTGCTGGTTCCAGCCGGTGATGGCCATGTGGAACGAATAATCCGTCCGGGCCTTGCCCGCCTTCTGGAACCAATCCTGCAGGGCCGCCAGCAGGCCGTCCTGTCCGGGCAGGACGAAATCCACCACCATCGTCGTGCCGCCGGCAAGGGCGGCGGCGGTTCCCGTATCGAAATCATCGGTCGAATGGGTACCCATGAACGGCATTTCGAGATGGGTGTGGGGATCGATGCCGCCGGGCATCAGATAGCAGCCGGAAGCGTCGATGACGTCGCCGCCCGAAAGATCGGGACCAATGGCAGCGATCGTTTCGCCCTCGATGAGGACGTCCGCCTTGTAGGTGCGGTCCGCGGCGATGATGGTCCCGCCCTTTATCACTTGCTTGAGCATTGTTCGTTCCCCTTTTTGGTCTTGTGCCGAACGCGTGCCAGATCGTAGCTCAGCCCGTCACGTCACGATCTCCGCCTTGTCGAGAACCGCGTGCAGCAGAACGTCGGCGCCTGCGGCCGCCCATTCCTTGGAAATTTCCTCATCCTCATTATGGCTGAGACCGTCGACGCAAGGGCACATCACCATCGCCGTCGGCGCGACGCGGTTGATCCAGCAGGCGTCATGGCCGGCGCCGGAGACGATATTGCGATGGGAATAGCCCAGCCTCTCGGCGGCATTGCGCACCGCCGTGACGCAGCCCTCATCGAAGGTCACCGGATCGAAATGACCGGCTTCCTCGATGTCGATGCCGAGACCGAGCTCCCTGGCTATTGCGGGAGCCCTCTGTTCGATTTCGGATTTCATCGCCGTCAGCGTCGCGAGGTCGGGCGAACGGATATCGATCGTGAAGACGACCTTGCCCGGGATGACATTGCGCGAGTTTGGGTAGACGTCGACATGGCCGATAGCGCCCACCGCATTCGGCTGGTGCTTCATGGCCACCTCATGCACAAGTTCGGTGATGCGGGCGAGGCCGAGACCGGCATTGCGGCGCATCGGCATGGGCGTCGAGCCGGTATGGCTATCCTTGCCGGTGAGGGTGACCTGCAGCCACCAAAGGCCCTGGCCGTGGGTGACGACGCCGATATCCTTGCCTTCGGCCTCGAGGATCGGCCCTTGTTCGATATGAAGCTCGAACAGCGCGTGCATCTTGCGTGCGCCGACCTTCTCGGCACCCTTCCAGCCAATGCGCTCGAGCTCGTCGCCGAATTTCTTGCCCTTGGCATCCTCGCGGCCGAGGGCCCAGTCTTCCTCGTGGACGCCGGCGAAAACGCCGGACGCCAACATCGCGGGGGCAAAGCGCGTGCCTTCCTCATTGGTCCAATTGACCACGACGATCGGATGTTTGGTCCTGATATTGAGGTCATCGAGCGTGCGGACGAGTTCGAGCCCGCCCAGGACGCCGAGCACGCCATCATATTTGCCGCCGGTCGGTTGCGTATCGAGATGGCTGCCGACATAGACGGGCAACGCTTCCCGGTCCGTTCCCTCACGCGTAAAGAACATGTTGCCCATGGTATCGACGCCCATGGTCAAACCGGACTTTTCGCACCAGGACTGGAAAAGGCGGCGCCCTTCGCCATCCTCGTCCGTCAGGGTCTGCCGGTTATTGCCGCCACGCGCGCCGGGGCCGATCTTGGCCATTTCCATCAGGCTGTCCCAGAGACGGTCGCTGTTTATCCTGAGATTTCCGGTCAGAGCCATATCGCGCCTTCCCTGGGCTAAGCGAGATTTTTCAGCACGTCGGCAAGGCTGTCGAAAAGATGGTCGATCTGACCTTTGCTGATCGTCAAGGGCGGCGACAGAGCGATGATGTCGCCCGTCGTGCGGATCAGTATTCCGCGCTCATAGGCATCGAGAAACGCCTGGAACGCCCGCTTGGTCGGAGCACCTTCGACGGGTTGAAGCTCGATGGCGCCGATAAGGCCGAGATTGCGGATATCGATGACATGCGGCAGGCCCTTGAGCGCGTGCAGCCCATCCGCCCAATAATCCGAAAGCTCCGAAGCGCGCGTCAGCAACCCTTCTTCCTCATAGGTGTCGAGCGTCGCCAGTGCGGCGGCGCAGGCGACGGGATGGCCGGAATAGGTATAGCCATGGAATAGCTCGATCAGATTTTCCGGCCCGGTCATGAAGGCGTTGTAGATATCGCTGGAGGCGAAGACCGCCCCCATGGGAATGACGCCGCTGGTGATGCCCTTTGCCGTGGTGACAAGATCGGGAACGACGCCGAAATAATCCACGGCAAACGGCGCGCCGAGGCGGCCAAATCCGGTGATGACCTCATCGAAGATCAGCAGGATGTCGTTCTTGGTGCAGATCTCGCGCAGCCGCTTCAGATAGCCCTTCGGCGGAATGAGCACGCCCGTCGAGCCTGCGACGGGCTCGACGATGACCGCGGCGATGTTCGAGGCATCGTGAAGCGCAATGACGCGCTCGAGATCGTCGGCGAACTCCACGCCATGTTCAGGCTCGCCGCGGGTATAGGCATTGCGCGCCAGATCGTGGGTATGGCGGATATGGTCGATGCCGCCGAGTGCATTGCCGAAGGTCTTGCGATTGCCGGAAATGCCGCCGACGGAAATGCCGCCGAAGCCAACGCCGTGATAGCCTCGTTCACGCCCGATCAGCTTGACCTTGGTGCCATTGCCCTTGGCCCGATGATAGGCGAGCGCGATCTTGAGCGCGGTATCGACGGATTCGGAACCTGAATTGGTGAAGAACACATGATCGAGCGGCGAAGGCAGCATGGCGGCGAGACGGGCTGCAAGCTCGAAAGCCTTCGGGTGGCCCATCTGGAACGCCGGCGCGTAGTCGAGTTCGGCGACCTGTTTCTGCACCGCTTCGACGATCCTCGGGCGGCCGTGGCCGGCATTGCAGCACCAGAGGCCGGCCGTTCCATCGAGGATTTCACGACCATCCTGAGACTGGTAGTGCATGTCCTTTGCGCTGACGAGGAGGCGCGGGTTCTGCTTGAACTGCCGATTGGCCGAGAACGGCATCCAGAACGCTTCGAGATTATTCGTTGCCAATGCCGACTTCAGCATGTGACTTGCCTCCTTCAGGCGGACGTTGCCGCTTTTGTGTTCCCGAATGATTGAGCATGAGCGCAATCAAAAACTTGACTACTTGGTCAAAATGCAGGCTAGAAGAGCGTATGAAGGCGGTCAAGCGCTTTGTATGGGTTTCTCGCCGCCCCATGGCACTGAGGATTTGCCATTTTGTCGCGGGGCGAAAAGGGGTTGAGGCATGGCGAAAGCTGCAAGGCGGAAAACGGAGCAACTGCCGGAAAAGACGACCCGGATCCAGGAGATAAATCGCCGCCTGATCCTGGACGCGGCGCTGGAGATTTTTTCCACCTATGGTTTTCGCGGCACCACCATAGACCAGATCGCCGACAAGGCGGGCATGTCGAAGCCCAACCTGCTCTATTATTTTCCGCGCAAGCAGAACATCTATGTCACGCTGCTCGAAGAGACGTTGGCGGAGTGGCTCTCGCCCCTCGCGGAGATCGATGCGGACGGCGATCCGATCGAACAATTGCGCAAATACATCACCGCCAAGATCAAGATGTCGGAAAGCCATCCGGAGGCATCGCGGCTATTCGCCAATGAGGTCCTGCACGGAGCGCCCGCGATCGGCGAATTCCTGACGAAACACCTCAAGCCCCTGGTGGAAGAAAAGGCCGCGATCATCCGCACCTGGGTCGGTGCAGGCAAGCTCGCACCGATCGATCCCTTCCACCTCATCTTCATGATCTGGGCGACGACGCAGCATTATGCCGATTTCGACGTGCAGGTGCGCGCGATCATGGGAAGCCAGGTCGGCCGGCCGGGATTCCGCGAACAGACCGCGCAGGCAGTCCTGACCATCATCCTCAACGGCATCCGGCCGCGCAGCTAGCTTGCGGCGGGACTACTCCGCCGCGACCTTCGCCATCGGATTGTTGGGATGCGTCGTCCAATTGGCGTAATCGGGCGTGATGGGCTGCTTGGTGCGCGGATCGACGCCGGCGAGCATCGGCACCATGTCGATGCAATTCTCCACCGGGCATACATTGACGCAGAGATTGCACCCGACGCATTCCTCGTCGATCACTTCGAAATGCCGCACGCCATCGACCATCGATGTAATGGCCTGGTGGGACGTGTCCTCACAGGCGATATGGCACCGGCCGCATTTGATGCAGAGGTCCTGGTCGATATGGGCCTTCGTGACGTAGTTCAGGTTGAGATACTGCCAATCCGTCACATTGGGCACGGCCAGCCCGCGGAAATCCTCTATCGTGCGCAAGCCGCGCGAATCCATCCAGTCGGATAGGCCTGAGATCATCTCCTGGACCACCTTGAATCCGTAGGTCATGGCAGCCGTACAGACCTGGACATTGCCGCAACCGAGAGCAATGAACTCGGCTGCGTCGCGCCAGGTCGTGATGCCGCCGATGCCGGAAATCGGCAGGCCCCGCGTTTCAGGGTCGCGGGCGATTTCCGCCACCATGTTCAGCGCGATCGGCTTGACCGCGGGGCCGCAATAACCGCCGTGGGAACCCCGGCCGTCGATGGATGGCGTCGGTGAGAAATTGTCGAGATCGACCGACACGATGGAATTGATGGTGTTGATGAGGGAAACAGCATCCGTGCCGCCCGCCCGGGCAGCCCGCGCCGGCTTGCGGATATCGGTAATGTTCGGCGTCAACTTGGTTATCACCGGCATCCGTGAATATTGCTTGCACCAGCGCACCACCATCTCGATATATTCGGGCACCTGGCCGACCGCCGCGCCCATGCCGCGCTCGGACATGCCATGGGGGCAGCCGAAATTGAGCTCGATGCCGTCCGCGCCGGTTTCTTCAACGCGCGGAAGGATCGCCTTCCACGCATTCTCCTCGCACGGAACCATGATCGAAGCGATGATCGCCCGGTCGGGCCACCTCTTCTTGACCTCCGTCATTTCCCGCAGGTTCACTTCAAGCGGCCGATCGGTAATCAATTCGATATTGTTCAGGCCGAGCAAACGGCGGTCGGGACCATGAATCGCGCCATAGCGCGGCCCATTGACGTTGACGACCGGCGGACCCTCCTCGCCGAGCGTTTTCCAGACGACTCCGCCCCAACCGGCCTTGAAGGCGCGTTCGACATTGTAGGCCTTGTCTGTCGGCGGCGCCGAGGCCAGCCAGAACGGGTTTGGAGATTTGATGCCAAGGAAGTTCGATGTGAGGTCGGCCATGGTTCGTTCCTTCAGCCAGTTACATGGCTTTGATCGGCAACTGGTTTCGGCGTCGAAGCTGGCTGGCTCCCGCCCGCCATCACGGCCTCGGCGAAACCGGGTACCGCTTCTGCCTGCTGCGTCAGCTTGCGGTGGATGGATTCGGCTGCGATTTTTCCGTCCTGGACGCCCGCAACGGTCAGGTCCTGGCCGCCCGCCACGCAATCGCCTCCGGCCCAGATACCAGGAATGGATGTGCGCCCCTCTTCATCGACGCTGATGCGGCCGCGCGACAGGGCGATGCCGGTCTCGGCAAGCAGCATGGAGGCCGGCATCTGGCCGATTGCCTTGAATATCTGGTCGCTGGCGAGGGTGATGCTCTCGCCGGACAGCTCCAGACGGTCGTCCTTCAATCGCGTATAGTCCAGGGTGATGCCGCAGACCTCGCCCCGCTCGTTGCGTGTAAGGGCGCGCGGCTGCAACCAATGCCGGATGATGACGCCGTGTTTCAGCGCCAGCTCCTGTTCATAGGCGCTGGCATTCATGTGTTCGGGCCCGCGCCGATAGGCGATGATGACGTTCTCAGCACCAAGGAGCCGCGTCTGGACCGCCACGTCGATGGCGGTCATGCCGCCGCCGATGACGACGACGTCTCGCCCGACGGCGATCTCCGAAAGGTCGTTGCTCTGGCGCAATACCGAGATGAAATCGACCGCATCGATGCAGCCTGCCGCGTCCTCGCCCTCAAGTCCGAGCTCATTGACGCCGGGCAGGCCGATGCCGAGGAACACCGCGTCGAAACCGGCGCGCAACGCGTCAAGGCTGACGTCGCGGCCAAGCGCCTTGTCATATTGAATGGTGATGCCGCCGATCTGGAGAATGAAGTCGAGTTCCTTCTGGGCGAAATCATCGACGCTCTTATAGGCGGCGATGCCAAATTCGTTGAGACCGCCGCCCTTGGGCCGCGCTTCGAATATCGTTACGTCATGGCCATTCATGGCCAGCCGGTGAGCGGCCGCGAGCCCGGCCGGACCAGCGCCAACCACCGCCACGGTTTTCCCCGTGGGAGCGGCACGTTTGAACGGATGCTGACCATTTGCCATCAGATGATCCGTGGCGTAGCGCTGCAGCAGCCCGATCTTCACCGGTTTGCCTTCCGCGGCCTCGCGCACGCAAGCCTGCTCGCACAGCGTTTCCGTCGGGCAGACGCGGGCGCACATTCCACCCAGTATGTTCTCCGCAAGGATCGTCTTGGCCGATCCCGTGGGGTTGTCGGCGGCAATCTCCCGGATGAACAGGGGAATATCGATGCCCGTCGGACAGGCGTTCATGCAGGGCGCGTCGTAGCAGAAGTAACAGCGATCGGCCTCCACGAAGGCTTCGTGGCGCGTCAGCGGCGGATGCAGATCGGAAAACACATCGTCATAAGCCTCAGGCGCAAGCCGGCCGGCCCTGACGTCGCGGATACCAGACTCCATAGATCCCATGAAATGGCATCTCCCATATGAGGGTGACGTCCAGTTCCCATGGATCGTCACCGTTTCATGACGGGCCGGTTCGTCCGGCTCCTCTTGAGAAAAGAATGGCATATTTTCTCAAAAGGTCAAATTTTTTATCAAATGGTCAAGAACTGGCGCACTCTTGGCCTGAGCATTGGCGGTGATGGAGCGCGGCGCAGCAGCCTATTCGGCTGGCAGGGCCGCCGCCTGATCGGCCACCTGCTTCAATTCCCGCTGCAGCCGCGCTTCCTCCTCGATCTTCGGCTTGGTGAAGCCGGCAAGGAGCAGGTAGGCGACGGGGGTCAGGAAGAGGGTGGATGCGGTCGCCAGGCCCAATCCGCCGACGATGACCCAGCCAAGCGCGATACGCGCTTCCGCGCCCGCGCCGCTGGCGAGCACAAGCGGCACGCCGCCAAGTATGGCGCAGAGCATGGTCATCACAACGGGACGCAGCCGGATCGTTGCGGCTTCCTCGATCGCCTGGCGCACGGAGCGCCCCTGATCCCGGAGATGATTGGCGAATTCCACGATAAGGATGCCGTTCTTCGCCATGATGCCGACGAGCAGGACAAGCCCGATCTGGCTGTAGACGTTCATGCTCGTCCCGGTCATCACCATGGCGAAGACCGCACAGGCGAGGCCAAGCGGCACCGTGGCCATGACGATCAGTGCGCTGATGAAACTTTCGAACTGGGCGGCAAGCACGAGCAGAATGACGAGGATGGCGAAACCGAACGTCACCATCATGCTGGAAGAGTTTTCGCCGAGCGTCGCCGCCTCGGCGAGCGGAATGATGCGATAACCGGCTGGCAGCAGCGGTGCGGCTACTTCCTGTGCCGTGGCATAGGCATCGCCAAGGGCGAAATCAGGCGCAAGGCTGGCCGTGATCGCCACCGAACGCATCTGCTGCTCGCGGGTCAATGCCGGCGGCACCGCCACTTCCTTCAGCTGGGCGATGGTGGACATCGGAACGAACCGCCCGTCCTGCGTCCGCAGGAAGACGTTTTCCAGATCGGTCGGGTCGTTGATGGGATTCGTGGTCGAGACGAGCTTAACGTCGAAACTGCGGTCCTCGATATAGACCGAGCCGATCTTGTAGCCGTCCAGCACGGATTGCAGCGCTTCCGCAAGCCCGGTGATCTCTATGCCGAGATCGCTGGCCTTCTCGCGGTCGATGGAGACGGCGAGCTGTGGCTGGGTCGGCTCGTTGGTGAGGCGGGGCCGGTCGAAACGCCGGTCTTTCTCCAGCTCCGAGACGATCTTGGCGGCCGCGGTACCGAGTTCCGCATAGCTTGTTCCTACGACGGCGAATTGCAGCCCGTTGCCGGCGCCTCTGATGCCGAGCGAATTCGGTTGGGCGGCAAAGACCTGGATTCCCGGAATGCCCCGCACGCGCTTGGACACGTCCGCGACGATTTCCTGCTGCGTCCTCGTCCTGTCGCTCCAAGATGCGAGGCTGAGAACCATGAAGCCGCGATTGGTATTGCCGCCCTGGCCGGCAATCGAGAAAGTGTTGGATATCTCGCCGGAATCGCGCAGCGGCTGGATCAGTGTTTCGATCTGGCGCATCTCGTCGGTCAGATATTCGAGGCTGACGCCTTGCGGCGCGGTTATGCGCAGGAAGGCGGCCGAACGGTCCTCGGTCGGCGTCAATTCCTGTTTCAGCAGTGAAAATGCCCCGAATGCCGCCCCTGCGAACAGGACGGAGACGAGAATGACGATCCATGGCGCCGCCAGACATGCGTGCAGGATATGCTTATAGGCATTGCCGAGGCTGGCGCCGACGCGGCCGACGATACCGGGCGCATGCGCGACATCATGATGTTTCGCCTCGCTGGCACTCAGAAGACGCGACGCGAGCATCGGGCAGAGCGTCAAGGCGACGACAGCCGAGAGAAGCACGCAGATCGCCAGCACGAAGCCGAACTCGCGGAAGAGCCCGCCTGTCTGGCCGGGCAGGAAGGACAGCGGTACGAACACAGCCGCCAGGGTGACGGTCGTGGCGATGACGGCGAAGAACACTTCTTCCGTTCCGAGCACTGCCGCGGCGCGCGGTCCCATTCCCTGGTTCCGCCGCCGAACGATGTTCTCTAGGACGACGATGGCATCGTCGACCACGAGGCCGGTGGCGAGCACGAGGGCAAGCAGCGTCAGGATATTGACCGAGAAACCGGCGAGGTAGATGGCTGAGACGGTGCCGATCAGCGCCACGGGCATGCTCACCGCCGGAATGAGGGTGGCGCGAAAATCCCAGAGAAACAGATAGATGATGAGGATAATGATCAGGACCGAGGCGCCGAGAGCGATCTCGACCTCGTGGACGGCGCCATTGATGAAATCAGCGTCGTCGCTCGTCACCCGGATGTCCACGCCGTCCGGCAGGGTCTGCTGCAATTGCGCGACGGCTGCACGCACGCCCTTGGAAATGTCGAGCGTATTGGACTGCGCCTGGCGGATGATGCCGAGGCCGATACCAGTCTTGCCATTGGCGCGCAGGCTGGACGTGCCGATATCGGGGCCGAGCGTCACCGTGGCGACATCGCGGATGCGGGTTTGCCCCTTGATGAAGATGTCTTCGAACTCCTCCGGCGTCGTCACCGGCGCGGTGGCGCGCACGACGATGCTCTGCGTATTGCTGTTGAGCTGCCCGGCCGGCGTATCGAACGCCATCGTCGTCAGGGCGTTGCGGACATCGGCAACATTCATGCCGAGGCTCGCCAGCTTGTCCTGATCGATGTCAATGCGGAAGATCTTGTTGCGGTCGCCATTGACCTGGACGTCGGCAACCCCGGGCACCGAGGCGAGGACGTCTTCGATCTGGTCCTCGACCAGCACCGTCATATCCTCCACCGCCATCGTATCCGAGGTAACGGCAAGACGCATGACGGCGTCGGAATTGGCATCGGCCTTCACGATCTGGGGCGGATCGGCTTCGTCCGGCAAAGTATTGGTGATGCGGCTGATCGCATCGCGCATGTCCGCCGCCGCCACGTTCAGATCGACGCCATCATTGAATTCGACGGTGACGCGGCTCTGGCCGAAGGACGAGCTCGACGAAATCGATTTCACGCCCGAGACGCGCGAGACAGCGCCTTCGATGGCGGAGGTCAATTCCCTGTCGACGGTTTCGGCCGCTGCCGATTCGAAGATCGTGCTGACCGTGACCACCGGACGATCGACATCGGGAAGCTCGCGCACATCGACGCCATAATAGGCGGCAAGGCCGGCGACGACGATCAGCGCATTGAGCACCAGCGCCATGACGGGGCGCCGGATGAAAAGAGCGGTAAAGCTGGCATCGGCTTTTTCGTTGTTCACGGCCGGCCCTCAACCAGACTCGCCGACGGAAGCCAACGGGCCCGCATCGGTATTCTGCTGCGGCCGGCCCATGATCTGCACCGCGCCGCCGGGGCGAACCGACTGCACGCCCTCGGCTACGATTTCATCGCCGGGCTTGATATTCGCATCTACCAGCACATTGGTCGTGTTGCGCTGGACGATGCGGACAGGCACGCGCTCGGCCTTGTTGTCGACGATCTTCCAGACAAAGGCGCCATCGGTGCCCCATTGTATCGCCAGCGGATCGACGGTCGGGTAGGTGTTTCCTGGAAAGGTCATGGAAATCTGGAAAGCCATGCCCTCGCGCAGCGTATCCCTCGGATTGGTGATGCGGGCCTGCACATGCAATGTGCGGCTGGCGGGGTCCACCCTGTTGTCGATCGCGCTGACCTCGCCCGTGAACGTTTCGCCCGGCCGCGCCACCGACGTTGCCGAGACCGGCGCGCCCACCATGATGGACGGTGCGAATTTTTCCGGCACCCAGAAATCGACCAGCACTTCCGAGCGATCGTCGATCGTCGCAACCTGCGTGGACGTGGTGATATAATTGCCGGCATTGACCGGAAGAATGCCCACTATGCCATTGATTGGAGCGCGGATATCGCGGCGGTCAAGCGCCAGTTCCGCCTCCCGCAGGTCCAGCCGGGCATTCTCGACCGCGAGTTCGGCATCCGAAACCTGCACGGCGGATACGGTATTCGTCGTCCGCAGGTTCTTCGCCCGCGCCAGCTTTGTTTCCGCGTCCTTCAGCGTCGTCCGCGCCTTGTCGGCAGTAATGATCTCCGCCTCTGAATCGAGCTTCGCGATGATATCGTTCGCATTGACCTTCGTCCCCGAAGTGACCAGCAGCTCCATCAGGCGACCGGCGGCATAGGGCGTGACCGAAACGGAACTCTTGGCCTTGCCCGTCCCGATGGCGGACAGCCTGTCGTTGATCTTCGCTTCCGCGGCGGCGCGCACGACGACGAGCGCCGCACTTCGTTCACCGCCATTGTTGCCCGTAGGTGCAGTTGCAGCCGTCGGCGCTGTGTCCAGGCCTGCCTTCTTGAGCACCTCGCTGCCGCCGGGCGCAAAGTACAACCAGCCGGCCCCGGCCAGGGCCAATACCAGCACAGCGAGAAACAGCTGCTTCATTACCTTCATGCACTACTCCAGATGGTGATCCTACGCGGGAGCGGGATCATCGCGATACTAGCTCATCGGTCGCGCTGCGAATAGCAGGCGGCGCAACTCGCCTTTAGTAGCAGAATAGAACGCATTTATGACCTGGGTAATGACAAGTTGGTTAGATTACAAAGATTTAATGGAAGCAATGCTCCCCTATGGCATGCGGAATATGATGCAGCATTCTTGATGGAGCGGGCCTGACGTGCAACATGGCAGGCAGAATTTCGCAGGAACATGATGAATGGCGACCAAAACCGATATAGCTCGGCGCGTTTTCAACCATACGTGGAAACTCGATCCGATCGTGCGCAGCCTTCTCGATACGGATTTCTACAAGCTGCTCATGCTTCAGATGATCTGGGGGGTCTATGCGGATGTGGACGCCACTTTCACCCTGATCAACCGCACCACGCGGGTACGGCTGGCCGAGGAAATCGACGAGGAAGAATTGCGGGCGCAGCTGGATCACGCCCGGACCGTGCGCTTCTCGAAGAAGGAGATGATCTGGCTTGGCGGTAATACATTCTACGGCAAGAAGCAGATATTCGAACCGGATTTCCTTGCCTGGCTCGCCAATTTCCAGCTGCCGGACTATGAGTTGATCAAGCGCGACGGCCAGTATGAACTGAATTTCCACGGTCCCTGGATGTATACGACCATGTGGGAAATCCCGGTGCTGACGATCATCAACGAACTGCGCTCGCGCGCCGCCATGAAGCGTATGGGCCGGTTCGAGCTCGATGTCCTCTATGCGCGGGCAAAGGCAAAGATGTGGGACAAGGTGGAGCGGCTGCGCGCGCTGCCGAACATCCGCATTTCCGATTTCGGCACAAGGCGGCGGCATTCCTTCCTGTGGCAGCGCTGGTGCGTCGAGGCCCTCAAGGAAGGGATTGGGCCGGCCTTCACCGGAACCAGCAATGTGTTGATGGCCATGGACAATGATCTGGAGGCGCTCGGCACCAATGCGCATGAGCTGCCGATGGTCCTGGCTGCACTCGCCACAAACGAAGAGGAACTGCTCGCGGCGCCGTACAAGGTGCTGCAAGACTGGAACCGCTATTATGGCGGCAATCTGCTCATCGTCCTCCCCGATGCCTTCGGGACAGCCGCTTTCCTGCGCGATGCGCCGGACTGGGTGGCCGACTGGACCGGATTCCGGCCTGACAGCGCGCCCCCGATCGAAGGTGGTGAAAAGATCCTTTCGTGGTGGCGCTCCAAGGGCAAGGACCCCAGGGAGAAGCTGCTGGTCTTTTCCGACGGACTCGACGTCGATACGATCGAGGCGACCTACCGCCATTTCGACGGCAGGGTGCGCATGAGCTTTGGCTGGGGAACCAACCTGACCAATGATTTCGAGGATTGCGCGCCGCGCTTCAACGGCCGGCTCAATGCGATCTCACTGGTCTGCAAGGTGAGCGAGGCGAATGGGCGTCCGGCTGTGAAACTCTCGGACAATCCGAAGAAGGCGACCGGCGATCCCGCCGAGATTCAGCGATATCTGCAGATATTCGGTGCGGAAGACCGGGTGGAACAGGCCGTCAAAGTCTAGGATCGGGGGCGAGCCGTGCAGGCCCGCCCCGGGATCAAACCTATTGCAGCATTACCGTTTGCAGCTCATGCTCGCGGGCGCCGACCAGCGCATTGTCACGTTCGTCCGAAAGAACGATCGGATCACCATTGGCGGCGAAGAGCGCCCACAACTCGACCCCCGGCGTCATCGGCGGGAGGGCCGGAAAGCTGGTGGCAAGTTCATCCGTCTTCATCTTGCGCAGATAGGCAACCTGCCCTGCGCCCAGACGGGAGAATTCGAGTTCGCTCAGAGGATTCTTTTCAACTGTGTTACGCATGTCAGCCTCCATGATCGGACAGTCTCGTCGAGCCCTGTCCAGTTAGAGCTACGATCAGTCCTGTACTGCTATGTTGATACGCTTGACCAATCGTTCGGGTTCCGGGCGATCGAGATCGATCGACAGAAGCCCATTCTTCAATGTCGCGCCGCTTACCCTCATGCCGTCCGCGAGAACGAATATTCTCTGGAACTGACGGGCAGCGATCCCGCGATGCAAATATTCGCGTGCTTCTTCGCCTGCTTGCCTGCCGCGAATGATGAGCTGATTATCTTCGGTCGTGACCTCGAGATCGTCATTCGAAAAGCCGGCCACGGCCAGGATGATTCTCAACTGCTCACGGTCATTATTGCTGCGGACGCGCTCGATATTGTAGGGCGGATAGCCATCGCCGGATTTGGCGATGCGTTCCAGCGTTTTTTCCATCGAATCGAAGCCAAGCAGCAACGGGCTTGAAAACGGTGTCATTCGTGTCATTTAAGCAGTCCTTTAGCAAAGCGACCTAAAAGCGAAACCCGTCGAACAATGGCATCCCGCCTTTGCCTTCTGATATGGTCAATCTGCGCCGAGAGTTCAAGTGATCCCCGCACTGCGCCCTGATGAAAGTACAAAATGACACGCAAAATCATAATCGACACGGATCCCGGCCAGGACGATGCCCTGGCGATCATGCTGGCCCTGGCCAGTCCTGAACTCGAGGTTCTCGGTATCACAGCCGTCGCGGGCAATGTCCCCTTGCCGCTGACACAGGTCAATGCGCGCAAGATCTGCGAATTGGCGGGGCGAAACGACGTTCGCGTCTTCGCGGGGGCAGACAAGCCATTGATGCGGCCGCTGATCACCGCCGAGCATGTGCATGGCAAGACCGGGCTTGACGGACCGGTCCTGCCGGAACCGGTCATGCTGCTCGAAGAACAGCATGCGGTCGATTTCATCCTCGACACACTGCAAACGGAAGATGCGGGTAGCGTTACGCTCTGCGCGCTCGGGCCGCTCACCAATATTGCCCAGGTCCTGATCCGCGCACCCGAGCTCGCGTCGAAAATCCAGGAAATCGTGCTGATGGGCGGCGGCTTCTTCGAAGGCGGCAATATTACGCCCACCGCCGAGTTCAATATCTATGTGGATCCTGAAGCCGCACAACTCGTCTTGAAGTCCGGCGTCCCCGTGGTCATCCATCCGCTCGACGTCACGCACAAGGCGCTTACCACCGCCGCACGAATCGAGCGGTTCCGCGCAATGAAAAGCCGTTGCGGCGATGCCTGCGTCGCGCTGCTCGAGTTCTTCGAACGGTTCGACGAGGAAAAATACGGCAGCGATGGCGGTCCGCTGCACGATCCCAACGTCATAGCCTACATCCTGAGGCCGGAGCTCTATGGCTGGCGTAAATGCAATGTCGAGGTGGAAACAGCGAACGAGCTGACGCTGGGCATGACCGTTGTCGACTGGTGGGGCGTTACCGACCGCGCAAAGAACGCGATCTATGTGCGCGACATCGATGATGAAGGTTTCTTCGACCTCCTCATCGAGCGCATAGCGACGCTGCCCTGACGGAACCGGGCGGCGTCAGGCGGCGACGCTGTCTTTCTGTGTTCCCGGCGCCAGGGTAACCTCGAGCCCGTTGAGCTCTTCGGTCATGATCAGCTGGCACGACAGGCGCGAATTCTCCTCGACGTGAAACGTCACGTCGAGTTGATCGACTTCCTCGTCGAGCGGGGCAAAGAGCTTCTCCGTCCAATCCTGATCCACATAGACATGGCATGTGCCGCAGGCACAGGCGCCGCCGCACTCGGCCTTGATGTCCAATCCCCAGTCGCGGATGACCTCCATGACCCGGAAGCCTTCGAGCGCTTCCAGGGTATGGCGTTTGCCGTGCTGATCGGTAACGTGGATATATAACGCTTCAGAAGTCACTAGGCCGCTTTCAATTTCTTCTGCAGGGAGGTGGATGAGGTCGTATACTGGAAGATGATCCGTTCGTCAGGCGCAATAATGCGCTTGGCCGCCTGGGACATCAGGGCAGCTTCATGGAAGCCGGACAGGATGAGCTTCAGCTTGCCGGGATAGGTATTGATGTCGCCAATGGCGAAAATGCCCGGCTCGGAGGTTTCGAACTTCTCGGTATCGACGGCGATCAGGTTCTGGTCGAGATTGAGCCCCCAATCGGCGATCGGGCCGAGCTTCATGGTCAGGCCGAAGAACGGCAGCAGCCGGCCGGCATCCAGCGCCTCTTCGCCATCGCTGCCCTTCAGGATGACTTTCGTGATCTGGCCATCCGCGCCCTCAAGGCCGGCAACCTGCCCCATGCGGAACTTGACGCGGCCTTCCTTTTCCAGCGCCCACATCTTGTTGACACTATCGGGAGCGGCACGGAATTCCGGCCGGCGGTGCACGAGGGTGACGGATTTCGCCACCGGTTCGAGGTTCAGCGTCCAGTCCAGGGCGGAATCGCCACCGCCGACGATGACCACGTCATGGTCGCGGAAAGCCTCGATCTTGCGGACGGCGTAGTGGACGCTCGTTCCCTCGTAATGCTCGATCTCGGGCACCGGCGGACGCTTGGGCTGGAAGGAGCCGCCACCAGCCGCGATGACGATGATCTTGGTCAGGAACACTTCATCGGCATCGGTCTGCACGCGAAACCGTCCATCTTCCAGCCGTTCCAGGGAATTCACCATGGTCGAGAAGTGGAATTGCGGATCGAAGGGAGCGATCTGCTTCATGAGATTGTCGGTCAATTGCTGGCCGGTGACCTCCGGCAGCCCCGGAATGTCGTAGATCGGCTTTTCCGGATAGAGTTCCGCGCATTGTCCACCGGGACGATCCAGAATGTCGATGACATGGGCGCGCAGATCGAGCAATCCAAGCTCGAACACGGCAAAGAGGCCTACCGGGCCTGCGCCCACGATAACAACGTCTGTTTCAATGATTTCGGACATGTGCGTGCTTTTCCAACGAGATCGACTGGGCTTTGAATTCAAGCGCCCGGTATGCGGCGCCAGCTATAGGCGCCGGGGACGGTGTGCGAACCCCGGCCTGGTTGATAATAGACCGGCGCGTCATGAAGATTATGCGCGGCGAGGCGGGAGAGCGTGACGGCGTGGGCAACCTTCAGCGTATCGAAGCCGGTGCGCAGCATATAGGCGACCTGATCGATCAGAACATCCCCTACGGCGCGCAGTTCGCCCTTGAAATTGTGCTGGCACTTCAACAGTTCCGCCTTTGAGTAGGAGCGGCCGTCATTGAAGGCCGGGAACTGCAGGGCGATAAGCGGGATGCGATCGAGCGAAGGCAACAGCGGATCGATCTTCTCGCCCGGCGCAATGCTGACACCGATCTTGCGGTTGGTGTCGAAGCGCACATCCTCGGGCAGGGCGAGCCACGCAGCCAGTGGCAGGATGACCGCTGCGGCATCACCGGCATCCTCCAGCGATTCGGCCGTGACATAGGGATCCTCGCGGAAGCCTTCGCGCCCCCAGAGCCCTTCCTTCGCCTGTTCTGTCGTCTCGGTCATAGGTTGGAATCCGTCAGTGAAATATTGCTCAATTGGTCGGTCAGTCCGGTCAGGTGGATGCCGCATTCGGTCTTGTCCGAGCCGACCCAACGGCCGGAACGTGCATCTTCGCCATCCCTGACCGGCTGGGTGCAGGGCATACATCCAATGGAAAGATAGCCCTCGGCAACCAATGGATGCGGCGGCAGATGGTTCTCGATCATATAGGCCTTGAGATCGGCCGAGTTCCAATGCGCCAGGGGGTTGATCCTGATACGCTCGCCAACCGCCTCGAATACCGGCAACGCCGTGCGTGTCGCGGCCTGGAACTGCTTCCTGCCGGTCATCCATGCGCGGTATGGCGCAACGGCGCGGGCCATGGGCTCGACCTTGCGCAGATAGCAGCATCTGTCCTTGTCGGTCATCGACATGGCGCCATAGGGGTCTTCCTGCTTCAGGCTCTGCTGGAGCGGATGGATATTGTGCACGTCGGTCATGCCCAGATCGGCGATCAGATCATCCCGGTAGCGCAGCGTCGCCGGAAAATGCTTGCCGGTATCGAGAAACAGGACCGGGGTCGCGCGATCGACGCTGGCGATCAGATGCAGCAATACGGAGGACTCCGCCCCGAACGACGAAACGACGGCGATCTCCTCGTTGAAGAGGTGATCTATCGCCAGTTCGATGATATCGAGCGGCTCCAGATTGCCGTAACGGGCCTGAAGCGCGCGCGCCTCGTCGGCCACGCTTTCCTCGGTGAGTTCAAGCAGCATTTGCGGTCTCGCCATAAAGCGCATTTTTGAACGGAGCCGCGCCAAGCCGCCTGTAGGTGGCAAGGAAGCTCTCTTCCTTGTCCGCTCTTATTTCCAGATAGCGATCGACGATGGTTTCCACCGCATCGACAATCTCTTCCGACGAGAAGCCACGGCCGGTGATGTCACCGATCGTGCAGATTTCATCACCGGAGCCGCCGAGCGAGATCTGGTACAGTTCCTCGCCCTTCTTCTCGACGCCGAGAATGCCGATATGGCCGACATGATGATGACCGCAGGCATTGATGCAGCCGGAAATCTTGATCTTGAGTTCGCCGATGTCGGACTGCCGCTCGGGCGAACCGAAGCGCTCCGAAATGCGCTGCGCCACGGGAATGGAGCGCGCATTGGCCAGAGCGCAATAATCGAGACCGGGGCAGGCGATGATGTCGGTAATCAAGCCGGCATTGGCCGTCGCCAGGCCGTCGGTCAACAGGAGATCGTAGACGATGCGCAGATCGGCGATGGCGACATGTGGCAGGACGAGGTTCTGCTCATGGCTGACGCGAATCTCGTCCTGCGAGAACTTCTCGGCAATCTCGGCCACGAGGTCCATCTGGGCATCGGTCGCATCGCCTGGGATGCCGCCGATCGGCTTCAGGGAGATGGTGACGACGCCATAGTCCGGGTTCTTGTGCGGCGTGACATTCTGGTCGACCCAGCGGGCAAAGGCAGGATCCGCCTTGCGCTCGCTTGCCAGCTTGGACCAGCCTTCCGGCCGCTGCGCCAGATTGGGAGCGCGGAAATACTCGTCGATCGCGTCGATGTCGCGCTGCGGCATTTTGAGGTCCGTGTCGCGAATGGCTTCCCATTCCGCCTCGATCTGCCGGATGATTTCCTCGGTGCCGGTTTCGTGGACGAGGATCTTGATCCGCGCCTTGTACTTGTTGTCACGGCGCCCGTTCAGATTGTAGACGCGGACGATCGCGGTCGTATAGGTCAACAGATCCTCGACCGGCAGGAAATCCCGCACCTTCTTCGCCACCATCGGGGTGCGGCCCTGGCCACCACCCACATAGACGGCGAACCCGAGTTCCCCGGCCTCGTTCTTCTTCAGCTGCAGACCGATATCGTGCACCTGGATCGCCGCGCGGTCGCGCTCGGCGCCTGTCACGGCAATCTTGAACTTGCGGGGAAGATAGGAAAATTCCGGATGCATTGACGACCATTGCCGCAGGATCTCGGCATAGGGGCGCGGGTCCGCTACCTCATCGGCAGCAGCGCCGGCGAAATGGTCGGCCGTGACATTGCGAATGCAATTGCCGGACGTCTGCAAGGCATGCATCTCGACCGATGCGAGCTCATCCAGCACCTTGGGCATATCCGCAAGCGCCGGCCAGTTGTACTGCAGGTTTTGCCGTGTGGTGAAATGGCCGTAGCCGCGATCGTAATGGCGGGCGATATGGGCGAGCTTGCGCATCTGCCGGCTCGACAGGGTGCCGTAGGGAATGGCGACGCGGAGCATGTAGGCGTGCAGTTGCAGGTAGACGCCATTCATCAGCCGGAGCGGACGAAATTGCTCTTCCGTCAGTTCTCCCGCCAGGCGGCGCTCTACCTGATCCTTGAATTGCTCGACGCGGGCAGAAACGAACGCGTGGTCAAACTCGTCATAACGATACATGGAATGCGAACCTTCAGTCTTAGGCGGCGTTGGCGCTGGGCTTTTCGGCCTGCTTGCCAAGGTCTAGTCGTATGGTCGGGCCGAGCTGGCGAATGCGCTCGCGCAGGCGGATCGGATAAAGGCTGGTACCCCGTTCTTCCACATCGATGACATTGACGTCGATCACGAGGTTCGACTTGATCGCGGCCTTTCCAGCCTCCTCAAGCGCGTTTACGGCTTCGGCATGCCGCGCGATCAACGCTCCATCGATGTGATCGAGCCATTCGCCATTGGCTCCGAGCCAGACGGCCTCGCCGTCTGTCAGGCGGTTGGCGGTTAAAACCTTGACTGTCATGTGCTTCATCCTTCCAGTTCTGCGGTTTGGACCTGGCGTGGCGAGTCCTGCCGGGCTGCGGTGAGCGCCTCGGCCTTTTCGACGGCGGCTCCGGCCACCGCATCTCCAATCACCACCATGACGGGCCCGGTCAGATCGTCTCGCCGTTCGAGCGACGGCAGATCCTTGAGCGTGCCATGGAACATGCGTTTTTCCGGCCGTCCTGCATTCTCGATCACGGCAACGCCGGTGTCGGCATGCAGACCCGCCTCCATGAGCCGCTCGGCAACCGAGGCGGCAACGCTGCGGCCCATATAGACCGCGATCGTTGCACCAGAGATGGCAAGCCGCGCCCAGTCGGGCAGGATATCGCCCGACATGTCGTGGCCTGTGGTGAATACGAGTGACGATGCGACGCCGCGCAGGGTCAATGGCAGCTGCATATCGGCCGCGGCGGCGAATGCCGACGTTATGCCGGGCACGATTTCGAAAGGTATCGCGGCATCCCGAAGCGCCGCCATTTCCTCGCCCGCCCGGCCATAGACCAGGGGATCGCCCGATTTCAGCCGAACGACACGCTTGCCCTGGCGCCCGAGCGTCACGAGAAGCGCATTGATCTCGCTCTGGCTTTTCGAATGGCAACCCTTGCGCTTGCCAACGCCGAGCCGCTCGGCATCGCGCCGGCCCATGGAGACGACGGCCTCTGGCACGAGAGCATCATAGACGATGACATCGGCCTCCATAAGGACCCGGTGCGCGCGAAGCGTCAGCAGGTCTTCGGCGCCGGGGCCCGCGCCCACCAGCCACACATAGCCCTGCGGCCGCGACTGGTCGCCGAGAAGATCGGCGGCTGCATCATGGGCGCCGGCAATATCGGCATTATAGACCTTGCTGGCCACGTCGCCGGCAAAGAAGGAACGCCAGAACAGGCGGCGCGGCAGGCCCTTGCTCACGGCATTCTCGACCACCGGGCGGTAGAGATTGGCGAGCCTTGCAAGCTCGCCGAGGCGCGGCGAAAACATCGCGTCGATCTTCGCCCGGATCAGTTGCGTCAGGACGGGACCCGTTCCCTCGGATCCGATGGCAATGGCGATCGGGGCGCGATTGACCAGCGCCGGCGTGAAGAAATCGCAGAGTTCGGGCCGGTCGACAACATTGACCGGAACCGACTGGCGCCGCGCTTCATCGGCAATGGCAGCGTCGCGATCGGCGTCGCCCGTCGCCGCGAAGACGAGCTTCGCACCATGAAGATGATGGGGCGAAAACGCTTCCGCCACATGCCGGACGGGTGAATTTTCGAGAAATCGAGCCAGTTCCGGCTCGGGTTCGGCCGATACGACGCGGATTGTCGCCTCCGTCTGCGTCAGCAAACGGGCCTTGTTCAGCGCCTCCTCGCCATCGCCGACGACAACGAGCACTTCGTTGCTTACGCGGAAGAAGGCGGGAAAGACCGACAGAAGGTGTTTTTTATCAGACATATAGGGATAATCCTGATGGCTCGGAAGGATTATCCGGTATCTTGCCGAAGTTTATAAGAAACAGAAATGCGTCAAATCGGAACGGGGAGCATGGAATTTCTGAAAAAGCCGGTGTGCGCGAATTTTTAATTCCAACAACGCGCATGGCAGGCCAATCATTCCGCTGGAACCCAGGTTCCGCGGATCGGCCCACTTATACACGACTATTCTTATAGGGTTTATCTTCCATTGCAAGTGTTTTTTGGTGCGAGTGATTTTTGGCTCGCTCGTTCCGACCTCTCAGCGGAGCCTGTCGGACGCAAGATAGGCGGCAGGAACATGCACGGGCCAGCGCCAGGGCAGGATCGCCACGAGATCGAAGCGGATGGAAAGCGCTGCATGGTCGGGCTGGCGGGCCAGCCATAGATCCGCGGCGGCTTCGATACGGCGCATCGTCGCCGTGCCGAGTGCATCCATCGCCTGGGCCAGATTGGCGCGCGCCTTCACTTCGACAATCAGAACAAGCCTGCCGCGCCGGGCAATGATATCTATTTCGCCGAGGCGCGTGCGATAGCGGCGGGCCACAATGCGATAGCCCTTCAGCATCAGCGCGGCGGCGGCAAGCCGTTCTGCAGCATGGCCGCGAAAATAGGCTCGCCGGCGCGTGGAGCCAGTCATTCCCTACCCTGCTTCGTGGCCCTACCCTGATTCATGGCCCTACACTGCTTCATGGCCCTACCTGTTTCATGGAGAGCAGACGCTGGTAAAGCTCCGCCTTCGGTCGCCCGGTCATGCGGGATGCCTCTCCCGCAGCCTTTGACGGCGACATTTCAAGGCTCAACGCCCGCAGGACATTGTCGACATCTTCATCGGAGCGCGGCGCAAGGGCATCGACTTCGGGCGGACCGACGACGAGAACGACCTCGCCGCGGATTCTGTCTTCGCTATCGAACTCCGCCGCCAGTTCGGAAAGAGGTAGCGTTACGATCGTTTCGAACGTCTTGGTGAGTTCCCGGCATAGCGCCGCCTTTCGCGACCCGCCGAAAACCTCGACCATGTCGAGAAGCGTATTCGAGGCGCGATTGGGCGACTCGAAAAACACCAATGCGGCGTCCAGTGGCTTGAGTTGTTCGAGCTTCGTGCGCCTTTGGCCCTGTTTCGAGGGCAAAAACCCTGCAAAGAAGAAACTGTCTTTCAGGAGCCCGCAAGCCGTCAGCGCAGCCAGAACGGCGGAAGGCCCAGGGATGGGCACGATCCTGATTCCCGCCGCCTTGGCCTCCGGTACCAGCCGCCCGCCAGGATCTGATATCAGCGGCGTCCCGGCATCCGAGACGAGAGCCACGCTCTTGCCGGCGAGCAATGCCTCGACGAGCTTCGGCCCAACCGTTTCCGCATTATGTTCATGATAGGCATAGGGGCGGCGCGCAATGCCATAGCGATCGAGCAGGACCCGGCTCACCCGCGTATCCTCGCAGGCGATGATATCGGCGGCGGCGAGCACTTCGATGCCCCGCAATGTCATGTCGCCCAGGTTTCCTATCGGCGTCGCAACGATATAAAGACCGGGTTCGATGGGCCGCGCGCGGAACGACGCCGTGCCGATCTGGTAATTCCGGTCGTTGGGCTGCGATTTTTCAGTGATGCGCTCGTTCATGCCGCGAGATCCGCGATGACGGCGTTGAGCACGATCGCCCCTTCCGGCGTGGTGCGTATCCGGCTATTGCCGACATATTCGATCAGCCCCTGTTCGGCCAGCGCCACGACCCGGTTTTCCTTGAGGCCATGGCCGGTGAGGCTTTCATAGCGGCCGAGATCGATTCCCTCGGCGAGCCGCAGGCCCATCAGCAGGAATTCATCGCCCTCCTGCTCGCTGGTCAGAAGCTCCTCCTCGACTATGCCGTGCCCCGCGCGCTCGACCGTCTCCACCCATTGCTCCGGCTGGCGCTCCGTTATCGTGACCGTACGCGTGCCGTTCTCGACGAAACGGCCGTGGGCGCCCGGGCCGATGCCGACATATTCGCCATAGCGCCAGTAGACCAGATTGTGCCGGGATTCCGCGCCGGGAGCAGCATGGTTGGAAACCTCATAGGCCGGCAATCCGCGCTGCGCCGTGACATTCTGCGTCTCGTCGAAAAGTGCGGCTGCCTGATCCGGTTCGGGCGTCACGAGCTTTCCTGCCTTCCATAGATTGAAAAAGGGCGTGCCCTCTTCAATCGTCAGTTGATACAGCGACAGGTGGTCCGCCGCATAGGAGATCGCCCTGCCCAGTTCCTCGCGCCAGGCTTCGACGCTCTGGTCCGGCCGCGCATAGATCAGGTCGAACGACAGTCTCGGGAAGATCTCGCGCGCCAGCCTAATGGCGGCAAGCGCCTCATCGACATTGTGCATCCGGCCGAGGCGGCGCAGATCGGGATCGTTGAGCGCCTGCACGCCGAGCGACACGCGATTGACACCTGCCGCGCGATAACCCCGAAACCGATCGGCCTCCACGCTTGTCGGATTGGCCTCCAAAGTGATCTCGATGCCATCCGGCACATGCCACTGCCGGGCTACTTGATCAAGGATTGCAGCCACGGTTTCCGGCTGCATCAGGGATGGCGTTCCGCCGCCGAGAAAGATGCTGGACACGCTGCGCGGTCCTGTCCGTTCACGCATCGTCGCCATTTCCCGGGCGAAAGCCGCGGCGAAACGCGGTTGATCGACGGGCTGGTGACGCACGTGGGAGTTGAAATCGCAATAGGGGCACTTGGCCATGCAGAACGGCCAGTGGACATAGACACCAAAGCCGGCCTCGCCATTATCGGGACGAATGCCCTGGTCGGTCATCAGGCTTCCAGGCAGTCTTGTGCCAGGCGTTGAAACGCCCGGGCGCGGTGGGAAAGCGCATCGGGCTTGCCCGGGCTCCAGCCATGCTTTTCCTCCGCCGTCATCTCGCCGAAGGTGCGATCATGGCCATGCGGGCGGAAAACCGGATCGAAACCGAAACCGGCCGTACCACGCGGTGGCCAGACGATCTCGCCTTCGACCTCGCCGCGATAGTAATTCGCCTCGCCGTCAGGCCAGGCGAGGCATATGACGGAGACAAACCGGCCGTGACGCTGGCCCGGATCAAGTGCGTTCTTCTCCTGCAATGCGTCCTGAACCTTGCGCATGCCATGGGCAAAATCGCGCGTTCCGTCCGGCAGTTCCGCCCAGTTGGCAGTGTAGACGCCCGGATTTCCGTGCAGCGCATCGACACAAAGGCCGGAATCGTCCGAAAGCGCCACCAAACCAGTCGCCTTCGCGGCGGCAAAGGCCTTGATATAGGCGTTTTCCTCGAATGTCGTGCCGGTTTCTTCGGGCTCGGGCAGGCCGAGCTGCGCCGCCGACACAACCTCGAATCCGAACGGGCCGAGCAGATCGATCATTTCGCCGATCTTGCCCTTGTTGTGGCTGGCGACCAGGAGTTTGCCTTTTTCGAGCTTTCGCATCATTTCGTTCCTGTGTTCCAAAGCGCGGCCTCGGCGAATTCTATCGAATTGCCCGACGGATCGCGGAAATAAAGCGAGTGGGCGCCGTTCGGCCAATCGAACTCGCTCTCTATGGCAATGCCTTCGGCTTCGAGATGCGCCTTCCAGCGTGCGATCTCCTGCCTGTCGGCCCGGAAACAGACATGGCCGGGCCCGATGGCTCCATGCGAGGGAATGGGCAAGCCACCCTCCGGCCGGTCCTTCAGCTTTTCCGCATCGAAAAGGATGAGAACGCCCGCGCCGCAGCGGAAGAACACCGACTCGTCACCGGCGCGCAAGATGCATTCGAGACCGAGAACCTCGCCATAGAACCGCGCGGCCGCCTCTATATCGGTGACGTAGAGCGCTGTTTCCAGTATCGCGGCCGGTCGCATCTGTCTTGCCTCAGCTGACAGCCATCTTCTGCAGCGAAACGAGCCGGGAAATCCCGGCACGCGCCAGCGTCATCATGGCCAGTAGTTCCTGTTCCGAAAATGGCTCGCCCTCGGCGGTCCCCTGGACTTCGACGATGCCGCCCTTGCCCGTCATGACGAAGTTCGCATCGGTCTGCGCCGTGGAATCTTCGAGATAGTCCAGATCGATCACCGGCGTTCCGTTGGAGATACCGCAGGAAATGGCAGCCACATGGTCTTTCAGCACCTTGTCGACCTTCAGCATCTGGCGATTTTCCATCCAGGTCAGACATTCATGGAGGGCCACCCAGCCGCCGGTGATCGCCGCAGTGCGGGTTCCGCCGTCGGCCTGGATCACGTCGCAATCGACGGTGATCTGCACTTCGCCGAGCGCCTGCAGGTCCACCACGGCCCGGAGCGACCGCGCGATGAGGCGCTGAATCTCCAGCGTGCGACCGCCCTGCTTGCCCGAGGAGGCTTCGCGACGCATGCGATCGCCGGTGGAGCGGGGCAGCATCCCATATTCCGCCGTAACCCAGCCCTTGCCGGTGTTGCGCATCCAGCCCGGCACCTTCTCCTCGAGGCTTGCCGTGCACAGAACATGGGTGTCGCCGAATTTGACCAGGCACGAGCCCTCTGCATGTTTGGAAATACCGCGCTCGAAGGATATTGCGCGCATTTCGTCGGGAGCCCGTTTGGAGTGACGCATGGAAAACCTCTTTTTGATATGTTGCGGTCTTTTAGAGGAAAGGACGTTCGAAGCAAAGGCTTTGATGATTCGATCGGGAATGCTTATATCTGCGGGCGACAATAGACGTGAGGCAGAATGAACAAGACTGTAACCCCGGAAGCATTGCAATCGCTCGATCAGAGATCGCGAGACATTTTCCGGCGTATCGTCGAAAGCTATCTGGGCGATGGCGAACCGGTCGGTTCCCGCCACCTTTCCCGTCTCCTTCCGATGGCGCTCTCGCCGGCCACGATCCGCAACGTGATGAGCGATCTCGAACATCTCGGCCTCGTATATGCGCCGCATATTTCGGCCGGGCGGCTGCCGACACAGCAGGGCCTGAGGTTCTTCGTCGATACTTTCATGGAAGTAGGCGACCTGACCTCTTCGGAACGCAATTCCATCGAAGCGCAGGTCCGGGCTGAAGCGCAGACGCCGGATAGCGTGTTGACGCAGGCCAGCCAGATCCTTTCCGGCATATCGCGCGGCGCCGGCGTGGTCCTGGCCGCAAAGGCCGAAGGCGCGCTCAAACACATCGAGTTCGTCCGGCTGGAGCCCTCGCGGGCGCTCGCCGTTCTCGTCACCCAGAGCGGGGATGTGGAAAACCGCATCATCGAACTGCCTGCCGGCGTCACCACCTCGCAGCTGATCGAGGCATCGAACTTCCTCAATGCCCATATCCAGGGGCGCACCATTACCGAGGCGCGCCATGAAGTATCGCGGCTGAAGGAGGAGACGCAGCAGGCGCTGGATGCGCTCTCGCAACATCTCGTCGAACAGGGGCTTGCGGTATGGGGCGGCGATGGCAGCGGCCAGCCGGCGCGATTGATCGTGCGCGGTCGCGGCAATCTCCTGGAGTCGATGCATGCGGAAGCCGATCTCGAGCGCCTGAGGCACCTGTTCGACGATCTTGAAACCAAGGAAGGCACGCTGCAACTGCTCGATCTGGCGGAAGCGGGGCCCGGCGTGCGGATATTCATCGGTTCGGAGAACAAGCTGTTTTCGCTCTCCGGCTCGTCGCTGGTCATAGCGCCCTACCGGGATTCCGAGCAGAGGATCATCGGCGCGCTTGGCGTGATCGGCCCGACCCGCCTGAATTATGCCCGTGTGGTCCCGGTCGTCGATTATACGGCGCAGCTCGTCTCCCGGCTGTTGCGATAAGCCGCATCCACGGCATTAAGACTTGATTTTCCGTGGCTAAAGCTCGATATCCAGCCCAACTTACGCAATAAGGACGGACAGTATCGATGGCTGAAGACAAGAATAATCAGGACGCGCCCGATCTCGATCAGCGGGACCTGAAGAATCCGCGCGATCGCGACGCATTGAAGCGGGCGGCGGATGATTTTCTGAAAGCGCGCAAGGCGGAAGAATACGCGCTTGCACAGGAAGACGACGAAGCCGCGCAGGCGGCTGGAAGCGCCGAACTCGATGTATTGCGGGCGGAGAATTCCGATCTGAAGGATCAATTGCTGCGGCTTGCCGCCGAGATGGAGAACCTGCGCAAGCGGACGGCGCGCGATGTTCATGACGCCCGCTCCTATTCCGTCGCCAATTTCGCCCGTGACATGCTTTCGGTTTCGGACAATCTGCGCCGCGCGCTCGAGGCCATTCCGGCCGAAGCCCTGGCAAATGGCGAGGCCGGCTTCAAGAGCCTCGCCGAGGGCGTCGAAATGACCGAGCGGTCGATGATGTCGGCGCTGGAACGCCACGGCGTGAAGAAGATCGAGCCGCTCAACCAGCGCTTCGACCCGAATTTCCATCAGGCCATGTTCGAAATCCCGAATGCAGAGGTGCCGCACAATACGGTGCTGCAGGTAGCACAGAGCGGCTTTGTCATTGGCGACCGCATGCTGCGCCCGGCTCTCGTCGGCGTATCGAAGGGCGGTCCGAAGCAGACGGCAGCCGAGGGCCAGCCGGAGCCCGGCCCGATCAATCCGCAGGCCGAAAAAGACGCCTGACAATCTGCGCATATCTGGATAGAGGGCCGCATCCCGGATCGGGACGCGGCCCTTTTCATTTCGCAAGGCCCGTGCTTAATCCTGCTTGAGCGCAATTCGTCCAAGGGGGACGTCGATGTCGACCATTCAGCTCCTCAATTATGCGGGCATCTTCGTCTTTGCGGCCACCGGAGCGCTCGCGGCTTCGCGCCGGCAGCTCGACATCATCGCGTTCATGTTCCTGGCGGCTGCGACCGGCGTCGGCGGAGGCACCTTGCGGGATCTGATCCTGGACGTTCCCGTATTCTGGGTGGAGGACCCGCGCAGCCTTCTCGTTTGTGCCGCAGCCGCGCTTCTCATCTACTTCACCGCCAATCTCGTGGAATCGCGCTATCGCCTGCTGCTATGGCTGGATGCGATGGGGCTTGCCGCCTATAGCGTCATGGGCTCCGCAAAAGGGCTGGCTCTGGGCTTCGATTCCACCATTGCCATTGTCACGGGCATATTGACCGCGACGTTCGGCGGCATATTGCGCGATATCATCGCGGGCGAGCCATCGGTGCTGTTGCGGCGGGAAATCTATGTCACGGCGGCCTTTGCCGGCTCCGCCACCTATACGCTGCTCTTCCGGCTGGATGCGGCGCCGGCATTCGCTGCCCTTGCCGCTTTTGCCGCCGCGTTCGTCGTGCGCGGCGGTGCGCTCTATTTCGGCTGGACGCTCCCGAACTACCATAGACCCGGCCGGAACGACGAGGAACTCAAGCGTGACGGCGTCATCCGTTCAGATTAGGCCTGCCTGCTCTGCGGCGAGCTTGAGGTTTTGCTGCGGGCGCGGCCCGATCTGCTGGATCACCAGGCCGGCGGCGAGCGAGCCGAGACGTCCGCAATCACCGAGGCTGCGGCCATTGGTGTAGCCGAACAGGAAGCCGGACGCGTAGAGATCGCCGGCGCCCGTCGTATCGACCAGTTCCGCAATTTCGATCGCGGGGACAACCACCGTCTCGTCGCCGCGCACCACGACCGACCCTTTTTCGGAGCGGGTCACCGCGGCGAGCTTGCTATCCTTCCTGACCAGGTCCAGCGCCTTGTCGAAATCATCGGTCTGGTAGAGCGACTTCAGCTCGGCTTCATTGGCGAAGATGATATCGACCGTGCCGGAGCGCATCAGGTCGAGGAATTCGTCGCGATAGCGATCGACGCAGAATGGGTCCGACAGGGTCATCGAGACTTCGCGGCCATATTCGTGGGCGATCTTCGCGGCCAGGCGAATGGCTTCCTTCGCCCGGGGCGGATCCCAGAGATAACCCTCGAAATAGGTCACCTTGGCTTCGGCAACCTTGGAACTCTCCACATCCTCCGGGCCAAGCTCCACACAGGCGCCGAGATAGGTATTCATCGAACGGTCACCGTCCGGTGTCACGAATATGAGCGAACGGGCGGTCGGCGGGGGCGACTGCAGCACCCTCGTATCGAAGGCGACGCCCTGGGAACGAATATCATGGGTGAACACGTGGCCCAGCTGATCGTCCGCGACCTTGCCGAAATAGGCCGCACGCCCGCCAAGGCTGGCGACGCCTGCCGCCGTGTTGCCCGCGCTGCCGCCCGATGCCTCGATTGCCGGGCCCATCCGCTCGTAGAGAAACTCGGCGCGATCGGCATCGATGAGATTCATTGCGTTCTTGATGATGCCGTTCTTGACGATGAATTCCTCGTCGGTGCGGGCAAGAATATCGACAATAGCATTGCCGATGCAAAGCACGTCATAGCTGGACATGAAAACTCCGGTTGGTCGAGCCTGGTGATCTGCTCTAGCCTTTCAAACCGGAATTGGCCACCCCCGATTTCTGCACCCATCTTGTCTGCGGCGTCGGCCGCGCCTATGTCCACGACTGAAAAAACCATGGAGTATCAAGCCGATGATCTTCGCAAGCGCCCGCGCCGCGGCGGGGCACCTCTTCCGTCCCGAGTTCCGCAGCGTCCTGTGGAAATCGCTCGGTTTGACGCTGCTGCTGCTCATCGGCGCCTGGTTCGGGCTGCGGGCCATCTTCGAGGCGCTGGCCTGGCCGTTCATGGACCAGATGGTCGCCTCGCTGCCGCAATGGGCAGGCTGGGTCGGCCTTGTTGCTGGGATTCTCGCCAGCATCGGCCTCGCCATCGGCCTGGCTTTGCTCATTGCGCCGGTAACTGCCATGATTGCCGGCATATTCCTCGATGATGTGGCTGAACTTGTCGAAAAAGAGGACTATCCGAGCGATATGCCGGGCAAGCCGTTGCCGACCGTCCGGTCCTTCGTGCTGTCGGTGAAGTTTTTCGGCGTGGTGATTGCCGGAAATATCGTCGCGCTGCTCCTGCTGCTCGTTCCCGGCATCAACATCATGGCGTTCTTCATGGTCAATGGCTATCTGCTCGGACGGGAATTCTTCGAGTTCGCCGCCATGCGTTTTCACCCGGAAGCGGACGCCAAGGCATTGCGGACGAACAATGCCGGCACCGTCTTTCTCGCCGGGCTTGTCATCGCCGGTTTCATGGCGATCCCGATCCTGAACCTACTCACGCCCCTCTTCGCGGCGGCGATGATGGTTCACCTGCACAAGGCGGTTGCCCGCCGCGATGCGACCGGGCGGAGGGCGTAGATCGTCAATCCTGCTCCGCTGCGATGATCTGCGGCGGCAGCGGAACCAGCGGCGCGGGCATATCGGCCGTTTTCACAGCTGCCTTGCACAGATCCGCGATGACGCATTCCGGGCATTCCGGCCGGCGTGCCTTGCAGGTATATCGGCCATGTAGGATCAACCAATGGTGGGCGTGATAGAGGAACTCGGCCGGGATTATCTTCATCAGCTTCGCTTCGACCTCGTCGGGAGTCTTGCCCGGTGCAAGGCCGAGACGGTTGCCGATCCGAAAAATGTGGGTATCGACAGCCATCGTCGCCTGGCCAAAGGCCATGCTGAGCACCACATTGGCGGTCTTGCGACCGACACCCGGCAACTTCACCAGTTCGTCCCTGTCATTCGGCACCACGCTGCCATGGTGCTCGACCAGATCGCGCGAAAGCGCGATGACATTCTTGGCCTTGTTGCGCCATAGTCCAATCGTGCGGATATGGGAGCCCACCTCCTCCTCGCCGAGCGCCAGCATCTTTTCCGGCGTATCCGCCACCTTGAACAATGCGCGCGTCGCCTTGTTGACACCGGCATCGGTTGCCTGGGCGGACAGGACCACGGCCACGAGCAGCGTAAACGGGTTGACGTGTTCGAGCTCGCCTTTCGGTTCCGGGCGCTGAATGGAGAAACGCCTGAAAATCTCATGGATCTCGGCGGCCGTATAGCGTGTGCCGCGAACCCGGCGTGGCCGCGACGCGGCAACCGAATTCACGGCATTCTGATCGATTTTCGACTTGGGATTTTCCATGACGCTTCTATACTCAAACCCCATGAACCAGACAATCGAACCATTTGACGCGAGCAGGCAGAACGAGGAAGAGATTTTCCGCGCGCTTCTCGTGCCTCATCGTTCATTGGGAAGAACGGGGTTCCTGCTTCTGATGGCAACGCTCGGCCTGAGCAGTTTGATCACCGGGCTCTTCTTCCTCTCGCTCGGCGCCTGGCCCGTTTTCGGTTTCTTCGGCCTCGATGTCCTGTTGGTATATGGCGCGTTCCGCCTGAACTACCGCTCGGCCAAGGCCCATGAGGAAGTCAGCATTTCGAGGTTGGCGGTCAATATCAGGCAGGTCGCGCCTTCCGGCCGGGCAAAACTGCACGAGTTCAACCCCTTCTGGGCGCGGTTTCGCGTGGCCCGCCATTCCGAGATCGGCATCACCTCGATGCGTGTCGAGGGCCAGGGAAAAGCGGTGAACATCGGCTCCTTCCTCAACCCGGACGACCGCGAAACATTCGCCTCGGCGTTCCAACTGGCCCTGGCTACGGCCAAGGGCCGGTAACGGCAAGAATCGGGTGGCGAGACGCGTAGTATCATGGCCATATGTCCCTCAAGCAGAGAGGTACGCGCTATGAAACCACAGGCAATACTGAAAAAGGACATCACGCCCACGGGCGACGATTATGCCATCGTCAGCCATATCATCGAGCGCATCAGCAATGACTATCGCGATCAGCCGTCCCTTGAAACACTGGCCAGGGATACCGGACTGACGCCGACCGGCCTGCAGAAGCTGTTCACGCGCTGGGCAGGCCTGTCGCCCAAGGGCTTCCTGCAAGCGGTGACGATCGATCACGCGAGACGGCTTCTCGACGAGGGCATGCCCTTGCTGGAAGCCGCCTATGAGACCGGATTGTCCGGCCCCGGCCGTCTGCACGACCTGTTCGTCACGCATGAGGGCATGTCGCCCGGCGACTACAAGACACGCGGCGCCGGATTGACGATCCGCTACGGCTTTCTGATCTCGCCATTCGGGCTCGCGCTGGTCATGGTCACCGATCGCGGCCTTGCTGGGCTGGCCTTCGCCGATGCGGGCAAGGAGCGGGATGCACTCGCCGATATGATGGGGCGCTGGCCCAACGCCACCTATGTGGAAGATCTGACAGCCACGGCGCCCTATGCCGCGCGCATCTTCAACCCTTCCGAATGGCGGGCCGACAGGCCGCTGAAGGTCGTTACGATCGGAACCGACTTCCAGCTCCGGGTCTGGGAGGCGCTGCTGAAGATACCGATGGGCAAATGCGTCTCCTATTCCGACATCGCGGCCGACATTGGTGCACCCAAGGCTTCCCGAGCCGTGGGCGCCGCCGTCGGCGCCAATCCGGTCAGCTTCGTCGTGCCCTGCCACCGGGCCGTGGGCAAGTCCGGCGCCTTGACCGGATATCATTGGGGCTTGACCCGGAAACGGGCGATTCTCGGATGGGAAGCCGGCCAGATCGGCGATGGCAGCGCCAGTTTGAGCGATGCGGGTTAGAGCCCGCATGCCAGATCCCGGCTTCGTTTCCCGGCGCAGCAACGGGGGTTGACCTTCCAACGGTTGGAAGGCGTAAGGTCCGATGTGCTTGAAGAAAGGTACATCATGACCCACCAACACGACCACGCTCATCACGCCCATCACGGTACTCCGGATCACGACAGGACGATCACCCGCGATCCGGTCTGCGGCATGCTGGTCGACCCTGATGCGGGCAAGCCAGCCTATGATCATGGCGGCCGGCATTTCCATTTTTGCAGCGCCGGTTGCCGTGACAGGTTCCAGGCCGAACCCGAGCGCTATATCGAGGCGAGCGATCCCGTCTGCGGCATGAAAGTCGATCGCGCTTCCGCCCGGCACATGCTGAGGCACCAGGGTCATAATCACTACTTCTGTTCGGCCGGGTGCATGTCCCGGTTCGAAGTCGCGCCGCAGGTCTATCTCGGCGACGAGAAGCCGAATCCTGCCCCCGCAGGCACGCAATATACCTGCCCCATGCACCCCGAAATCGTCAGCGACGGGCCGGGTTCCTGCCCGCTATGCGGCATGGCGCTTGAACCCATGGGCGTCCCCACCGGCGAGGAGGGGCCGAATCCCGAACTGGTCGACTTCACACATCGCCTGCGGTTGAGCGCACTTTGTTCGATCCCGCTCTTCATCATGGCAATGGGTCCCATGCTCGGACTGCCGATCGGCGCCTGGGTCGGGGAAGGATTGGCCCGGTGGATCGAGTTCGCGCTCGCGACGCCCGTCGTGCTTTGGGCGGCGATTCCATTCTTCGAGCGCGCCTGGACCTCCTTCGTCAACCGCAGCCCGAACATGTGGACGCTGATCGCCATCGGCGTCGGCGCGGCCTATCTTTTCAGCGTCACTGCGACGCTGTTCCCGGGCATCTTTCCGCACTCCTTCCGCATGCATGACGGCGGCGTACCGGTCTATTTCGAGGCGGCAGCAGTGATCGTCACGCTGGTCTTCCTCGGCCAGGTCCTGGAATTGAAGGCGAGAGAGCGGACCGGTTCGGCCATCCGCGCCCTGCTCGATCTCGCGCCCAAGACCGCACGCAAGATCGGCCCGGACGGGGAGGAACTCGACGTTCCGCTCGAGAGCGTCGTTGCCGGCGACCAGTTCCGGGTGCGGCCGGGCGAACGGCTGCCGGTGGACGGCATCGTCCTGGAGGGCCGGTCGGCGGTCGACGAATCCATGCTGACCGGGGAGCCCGTGCCTGTCGAGAAGATCAAGGACGACAAGGTGACCGGCGGCACGCTCAACGGCAACGGCTCGCTTCTTGTCCGCGCCGAGAAGGTCGGGGCCGATACGGTGCTCTCCCGGATCGTTGCCATGGTGGCTTCCGCGCAGCGTTCGCGGGCACCCATTCAAGGTCTCGCCGATCGCGTATCCCGCTTTTTCGTCCCGGCGGTGGTTGCCGTCGCAGTGTTCTCCTTCATCGTCTGGTCCATGTTCGGGCCGGAGCCGAGCATGATCCACGGGCTTGTCGCCGCCGTTTCGGTGCTCATCATCGCCTGCCCCTGCGCGCTCGGCCTCGCGACGCCGATGTCGATCATGACGGCAACGGGGCGCGGCGCCCATGCGGGCGTCCTGATCAAGGATGCGGAGGCGCTGGAGAGGTTTGCAGGTGTCGATACGCTGATCGTCGACAAGACGGGCACATTGACCGAGGGCAAGCCGAAACTGAGCGACATCGTGACCGCCGAAGGCTTCGATGAGAACAAGGTCCTGGCATTGGCGGCGAGCCTTGAGAAGGGCTCGGAACATCCGCTGGCGGAAGCAATCCTGGCGGCTGCGAAGGAGCGCGGCCTTGCTCTCGGTGACGTCTCCGATTTCGAGGCAGCGACGGGAAAAGGCGTATCCGGCACTATCGCCGGCAATACGGTGCTGATCGGCAACAGCACCATGATGCAAGGCGCCGATATCGATGTTTCGGCGCTGGAACAGAGCGCGGAGGAAATGCGGCGCGATGGCAAGAGCGCCATGTTCATCGGCGTGGACGGCAAAGCCGCCGGCATCATCGCCGTGGTCGATCCGATCAAGTCGACGACGCATGACGCCATCAAGAGCCTTCACCGGGCCGGGCTCAGGATCATCATGGCGACCGGGGACAATGCCACCACGGCAAAGGCGGTGGCCGAGCGTCTGGGCATCGACGATGCGCGGGCTGACATGCTGCCTGAAAAGAAGAAGGAACTGGTCGACAGCCTGCGGGCAAGAGGCGCCAGGGTGGCCATGGCGGGCGACGGCATAAACGACTCTCCCGCTCTCGCCGCCGCCGATGTGGGCATAGCTATGGGCACGGGCGCGGATGTGGCCGTGGAAAGCGCCGGCATCACCCTGGTCAAGGGCGATCTCAACGGCATCGTGCGGGCCCGGCACCTGGCCGAGGCGACGCTCCGCAACATCAGGCAGAACCTGTTCTTCGCCTTTGTCTACAATGTGTTGGGCGTTCCGGTCGCGGCGGGCGTGCTCTACCCGTTGTTCGGAACCCTGTTGTCGCCAATGATCGCCGCCGCGGCCATGAGCCTCTCATCGGTCTCGGTGATCGCCAACGCGCTGCGGCTGCGCTCGATCCGCCTGTGAGGCGCCCGGTTCTACAGCGTGGAGACGACGTCGGCCGAGATGCGCAGTTCGCGCATCGGACGCACCAGCGCCGTCGTCGCCGCGTAGGTCGGATGGGCCTTGTACGCGGCCAGGGCCTCGGCGTCCTTGAATTCCGCATAGACGACAACGTCGATCTCGTCGGAAATCGGATCGGTCTTGGTGTTCTTCATCACTTCGAAAATGGTGGAGTGGGGAATCTCGCCCAGTTTCCACAAGCCGCTCACAATTGCCTCGACATTATCTTTGTCGCGGGCGCTGAAGAAGACGATATGGCGTATCACGGTTACACAATCCTGATGCTTTCGTTCGGGCGGACTTTCCACGTCCGGCCACTCACGTCAATAGCTGTGCTGTCGCACCACATTGCCCCATCGACATTCGCGTAGCGCTTTGACAAGCTTGTACTGCACCGGAATCGACCCTACCAAAGGAGGACAGGCCCAATGACACAGCTCAAGCTCAGTGACGCGATAAACACCACGTGCCCGTGGTCCGGCGATCCGATCAGGGAGGACAGCCTGACGCTCTATAATGGGTCGGTGGTCGGCTTCTGCAATCCCGGCTGCCGCGACAAGTTCGAAAAAGCCATCAATCATTTCGACGCCGAACTCGGGCATCGCCGGCACGACGCCGTCTAGTCCTTGTTGCCATCGGCGTAAGTAGTGTCGCCCGAGCCGGTAACGACCGCTTCGGCCGGTGCCAGCAGCCGGCCCTGCCGCTTCAACTGCTGCTCGCGGAAGAAGATGAAGAGACCGGAGGCGATGATGAAAACCGAGCCAATGAGCATGGACAGGCGCGGAACATCGCCGAAGACGAGCCAGCCGAAGATGATGGCCCAGAAAAGCAGCGTGTATTGCAGCGGCGCCACCGTTGCCGCGTCGGCGAGCTTCAGTGCCCGGTTTACGAGCACATGGGCAAGCATGGCGACGATGCCGAGCAACGCCAGCAGCACCAGGTCGCGCATGGTCACGGGTGTCCAGTCAAAGCTGACCGAAACCAGCCCCGCAAGGCCGGCGCCGACGATCTGCCAGAAGACGAGGGTCGTATCGGGCGTGCCGCGCAACGTCCGTCCGAGCAGGAGCATGAAGGCGAAGGCCATGCTTCCTAGCACCGAGATCACCGCCTGCGGCGTCAGCGCCTGGGACGAAGGCTCGAGCGCGATCACCACGCCGATGAAGCCGATGATGATGGCGGTCCAGCGCCGCCAGCCGACCGGCTCCTTGAGAACAAGGGGCGAGATGGCGGCAACATAGATCGGGGCGGCCAGCCAATAGGTCATCACATCGGCAAGCGGCAGATAGACCACGGCGAAATAGAAGGCGAACACCTCTGCCGTCGACAGTACCACCCGCGCCGCCTGCGTCCAGGGACGGTCGACGGCCACGATCTTGCGCTGCCCGTTGAACCAGATGAACGGCGCGAGGACGATCAGCGCCGCCGCGCTGCGGATCAGCACGACCTGCCCGACGGAATAGGTCGAGACCAGCCATTTGCCCATCACATCGTTGAGCGCGAACATCAGCATGCCGAGCAGCATCAGCAGGACGCCTGTACGACCCGCAGAACTGTCGTGAGCGGGGGCAATAGAAGCCGAATTGGTGGACATTGAACGTTTCCCGGTATGTTTTGCTCTGCTTTGGGACATTTTCAGCACGCAATCCAGCGGAAAAACGCAAAAATGCGCGATAGCAGCCCTGGCCTGGGCCGGTTCATTCCGCCGAAGTGATTATGGTCGCCTGCTGGAAGCCCGGAGCGAAATGCCTTAATCTCGGCAGCGGCTGGGGAGGGGAACATCATGCCGCGGATTGCACGACATTTCTTCAAGAGCGCCACGATATTCCTGGTGCTGGGCGTCAGCATGGGGCTTTACATGGGGATCACCGGAAATCACGCACCCTTTCCGGCACATGCGCATCTCAATCTTCTCGGTTGGGTCAGCAGCGCGATCTTCGCGATCTATTATGCGCTCAATCCGGCAAAGGCGGCGGGCGTTCTGCCGAAAGCGCATTTCTTCGTCTTTACGACCGGGCTGATCATCATGATACCGGCGCTGTATTTCATGAACCTCGGCAATGCCGCGCTCGAGCCGCTCGTCGGCATCGGCTCGATCATCGTCTTTGCAGGAATACTGGCCTTTGCGGCAGTGGTGTTCTCACGCGACGCACCGGCGGCTTGATACAGCGGGCATGACCAGGCAGACGGTAGAACGATTTGGAGAGTTTGGTGGAGCCAAGCGGGATCGAACCGCTGACCTCTTGCATGCCATGCAAGCGCTCTCCCAGCTGAGCTATGGCCCCAAACCGAGCGGCCTCATCGACCGCGCCGAATAGTCCGGCTAACAATGCGCAAGCTCTGGATGCTTGCACGGGCGGGTTCTTAGCCCCCGCCGAAGGGAAGATCAAGCCCCGAAAGCTGCTATTTTCAGCATTCGGGGCAGATTATCAATTCTCGTCGTCGTCGCCGATGCCGCCGCCCAGAATGTCGGTCACATCATCGTCTTCATCTTCGTCTTCCGTGGCGAGGAACGTGTCGTCATCGTCCGAATCGTCGACTTCAACATCGTCGCCCAGATCCGGAACGTCGGCATCGCCATCCGAATCCGCATCTTCAAGCGCAACGAATTCCGGTTTCTCGAGAGCCTCGTCCAGTTCCTCCGTCTCGACCTCTTCCTCGTCCTCGAGGGCAGAGCTGGCGTTGGAATCGAAATAGCTCAGCGGATAGCTTTTTCCCGTGTACGGCGAGATGATCGGATCGCGGTTCAGATCATAGAATTTCTGACCGGTTTCCGGATCGACCCGCTTGGTGCCAAGTTTTGGATTTGCCACGTTTTGCCTCGTCTTGCTGCGATAGCCTGCATTCTGCTGACATCATATTGGAACGGCAACCCCGCGGTTGGCGCTCATCAAAAAAAATCGTGGTCCCATAAACGCAATTTTGAGCGTTTGTCAAAGTGAAAAAATCCCTTGGCGCTGAATGTGTTTTTGGATTGCATTTGCAAGATGACCGCACAGAGAAGCTGTGTTAGGAGGTCGGCCACCTATCGGCACGATTTCGCCACCCACTCCATCATCACGATTGACCCGCCATGTCCCATGTTTCAGTCCCCAAACCAGCGACCGCCAGCCGCTCCAAGGCCCTGACCGGAGATATCCGCATTCCGGGCGACAAATCCATCTCGCACCGCTCCTTCATGTTCGGCGGCCTCGCCTCCGGCGTCACCCGCATCACGGGGCTGCTCGAGGGCGAGGATGTCATCAATACCGGCCGCGCCATGCAGGCGATGGGCGCGAAGATGACCAGGGAGGGCGACGTCTGGGTCATCCACGGCACGGGCAATGGCTGTCTCCTGCAGCCGGAGGCGCCGCTGGATTTCGGCAATGCCGGCACGGGCGCGCGCCTGACCATGGGGCTGGTCGGCACCTATGCGATGGAAACGCGCTTCATCGGCGATGCGTCGCTGTCCAAGCGCCCGATGGGGCGCGTGCTCGATCCGCTGCGGCAGATGGGCGTGCAGGTCGAAGCCTCGGAGGGCGACCGCATGCCCCTCACCTTGCGCGGCCCCAAGACCGCAGCGCCGATCACCTATCGGGTGCCCATGGCCTCCGCGCAGGTGAAATCCGCCGTCCTTCTTGCCGGCTTGAACACGCCGGGCGTGACGACAGTTATCGAGCCCATCATGACCCGCGATCACACGGAGAAGATGCTGCAGGGGTTCGGTGCGAAGCTCGAGGTCGAGACCGACAGGGACAATGTGCGCCATATACGGATCGAGGGGCAGGGACAGCTTACCGGCCAGACCATCGACGTGCCGGGCGACCCCTCCTCCACGGCCTTCCCGCTGGTTGCCGCGCTGCTCGTGCCCGGCTCCGACGTGACCATCCGCAACGTATTGATGAATCCGACAAGGACGGGCCTCATCCTGACCTTGCAGGAAATGGGAGCCGAGATCGATATCCTCGACGCCCGGCTGGCAGGCGGCGAGGATGTGGCGGATCTTCGCGTCCGCCATTCGCCGCTCAAGGGCGTCAATGTCCCGCCGGAGCGTGCGCCATCGATGATCGACGAATATCCCGTACTGGCGGTTGCCGCCTGCTTCGCCGAGGGCGAGACTATAATGAACGGCCTCGAGGAACTTCGCGTCAAGGAATCCGACAGATTGTCGGCGGTCGCCAATGGCCTCAAGGCAAATGGCGTCGATTGCACGGAGGGCAAGGAGACATTGAGCGTGCGTGGCCGGCCCGACGGCAAAGGGCTCGGCGGCGGCCTGGTCGAAACCCATCTCGACCACCGCATTGCCATGAGCTTCCTCGTCATGGGCCTCGTCGCCGAGAAACCCGTAACGGTCGACGATTCCACTATGATCGCGACCAGCTTTCCCGAATTCATGGCCATGATGACCGGGATGGGTGCTGAAATCAGCCAATCGACAGCGCCCAGCTGATCCTCAGCCATGGGAACGCTGTTTTCCGTCATCACCGTCTATGGGCTTTATGCGATGTCGAGCGTGCCGTTCATCGTCTGGGCGGGGCGCAGCGCCTATCGCGGCACGGTGGCGCATGGCGAAAGCGGCGTTCGGGCCTGGCCCGGGGTTTCCAGCACGATTTTCCGTGTCGTCCTTCCTTTGGCGCTCATCTTGCTCTATGCCTGGAACACCATTGGCGGTAGAAGTGCGCCCTCGATCGTGTCCGCTGGCGCCGGCGGATGGACGCCGTATCAGTTTCTGCTGCTCCCGCCGGCGGTTGGATCGCTGGCTGGCTACGTCATAGGTTTCTTCATGGGTACGAGGACAAAGCGCTGATGTATTTCCTTCTGGCGTCGTTTGCCATCCTTGTCATCTTGTATGCGATAGAGCGTATTGGCCTGCGCGTCCGTTTCGGGCTGTTCGCATTGCTGTTCTGGCTCTTCCTGTTCCAGTTCGCCATGATCCTGGCGGTCGATACGCTGCTTCAGAACCTGTCGGCATATCTCCCGGTCTGGCTGGATTCGATCATGACCACGCTTGGCGGATTCCTGCTCGTCACGCTCGGAATCACGCCGCTCATCACGGTCGTCCTCGCCGCCGCCTATCTGCTTTTCGCCCTCTGGCAATGGTTTTTCGACCGCGATGCCGAGGTGCGGGCAACGCCGCCGCAACTCGTCATCGCTATCGATGGTCCTGCGGCTTCCGGCAAGGGAACGCTCGCCCGGCGCATAGCCGCCGCCTATGGCTATCACCATCTCGATACCGGACTGACCTATCGCGCCGTCGCCAAATGCCTGCTCGACCAGGGTGCGCCGCTCGACGACGAGTTCCTGGCAGAGAAGGCAGCGCGATCGCTCGACCTGTCCAAGCTCGACCGGTCGGTATTGTCGGCCCATGATGTGGGTGAAGCAGCCTCGAAGATCGCGGTCATGCCTGCTGTCCGCCGGGCCCTTGTCGCCGCGCAGCAAGGCTTCGCTGCGACGCCGCCCGGCGCGGTTCTAGACGGGCGCGATATCGGAACGGTGGTTTGCCCCGATGCGCAGGTGAAGCTCTATATCACGGCGTCGGCGGAAGCGCGGGCGCAGCGGCGCTTTGACGAGGTAAGGTCCGCCGGAGGCTCGGCCGATTTCGATGAAATGCTCGCCGATCTGAAGCGCCGCGACGACCGCGACATGAACCGCACGGACTCGCCGCTGAAGCCCGCGGCGGACGCGCACTTGATAGATACGACGGAAATGGATATAGAGACCGCGTTTCTTAACGCCAAAAGCCTCATAGACCAGGCCTTGGCGCGCCGAACAAACTGACAGCGTCTGCCGTAGCCCCTGCACCGGATTGCCCGCAAGGGCGGGCTCACAGCGGACGATCCGAAACACGAACCACCGGTGCTTGCGCCCCCTTTCCTATCGCTGATAGCCGGGCGCCCAGGAGTATTTATGTCTGAAGCCAATCCCACGCGCGAAGATTTCGAAGCTCTTCTCGCTGAATCCTTTGCTACCAATGACCTCGCCGAAGGTTATGTCGTCAAGGGCCGTGTCGTTGCCATTGAAAAAGACATGGCAATCATCGATGCAGGCCTCAAGGTCGAGGGTCGCGTTCCGCTCAAGGAATTCGGCGCGAAAGCCAAGGACGGCTCGCTGAAGCCGGGCGATCTCGTCGAAGTCTATGTCGAGCGTATCGAAAACGCACTCGGCGAAGCCGTATTGTCGCGCGAAAAAGCACGCCGCGAAGAGAGCTGGGTCCGTCTCGAAGAGAAGTTCAACCGCGGCGAACGCGTCGACGGCGTGATCTTCAACCAGGTCAAGGGCGGCTTCACGGTCGATCTCGACGGCGCAGTTGCCTTCCTTCCGCGCTCGCAGGTGGACATTCGTCCGATCCGCGACGTCACCCCGCTGATGCACAATCCGCAGCCGTTCGAAATCCTCAAGATGGACAAGCGTCGCGGCAACATCGTTGTATCGCGTCGTACGGTCCTTGAAGAGAGCCGTGCGGAACAGCGTTCCGAAATCGTCCAGAACCTCGAAGAGGGTCAGGTCGTCGAGGGCGTGGTCAAGAACATCACCGACTATGGTGCATTCGTCGATCTCGGCGGCATCGATGGTCTTCTTCACGTTACCGACATGGCATGGCGCCGCGTCAACCATCCTTCGGAGATCCTGAGCATCGGCCAGACGGTCAAGGTTCAGATCATCCGCATCAACCAGGAAACCCATCGTATTTCGCTCGGCATGAAGCAGCTCGAAAGCGATCCCTGGGATGGTATCGGCGCGAAGTATCCGATCGGCAAGAAGATCACCGGTACGGTCACGAACATCACCGATTACGGTGCATTCGTCGAGATCGAGCCGGGCATCGAAGGCCTGATCCACGTTTCGGAAATGTCGTGGACCAAGAAGAACGTGCATCCCGGCAAGCTCCTGTCGACGACGCAGGAAGTGGAAGTGGTTGTCCTCGAAGTGGATCCGGTCAAGCGCCGCATCTCCCTCGGTCTCAAGCAGACGCTCGACAATCCATGGACGACCTTCGCCGACAAGTTCCCGGTCGGCACGATCGTCGAAGGCGAAGTCAAGAACAAGACCGAATTCGGTCTCTTCATTGGCCTCGACGGCGACGTGGACGGCATGGTTCACCTTTCGGACCTCGACTGGAATCGCCCCGGCGAACAGGTCATCGAGGAATACAACAAGGGTGACGTGGTCAAGGCGCAGGTTCTCGACGTCGACGTCGAGAAGGAGCGCATCTCGCTCGGCATCAAGCAGCTCACCGGCGACAAGGTCGGCGAAGCAGCCTCGTCCGGCGAACTGCGCAAGAATGCAGTCGTGACCGTCGAAGTCACCGGTATCACCGATGGCGGCATCGAAGTGCGTCTTGTCGATCACGATCTCGAGACGTTCATCCGCCGTGCGGACCTGTCGCGCGACCGTGACGACCAGCGTCCCGAGCGCTTCACCGTTGGCCAGAAGGTTGACGCCCGCGTCATCGCCTTCGACAAGAAGACCCGCAAGCTGCAGGTCTCCATCAAGGCTCTCGAGATCGCCGAAGAGAAGGAAGCCGTTGCACAATACGGTTCCACCGACTCCGGCGCGTCGCTCGGCGACATTCTCGGCGCAGCGCTGAAGAAGCAAGAGAAGAACTAAGCTTCTTCCAACCGGAAGATCGAAAGCCCGCCGGTGCGAACCGGCGGGCTTTTTCGTTGCCGGGATACTCTCATGCGGAGCCCCGACGCGGCAACGCGCCGCTAAAAGAGGACTTTGCGGCAGGACGAAAACCCAGTAAACAGCATGCAAATACCGCTATTTCCGCAGGACCTTGCAGGAGACCGACCATGACCATCAGGAAGCCCAAACTTGTTACCGTTTTTGGAGGCTCCGGCTTTGTCGGCCGCCATGTGGTTCGGGCCCTGACCAAGCGCGGCTATCGCGTTCGCGTCGCGGTTCGCCGCCCCGATCTGGCACCCCATCTGCAGCCCCTGGGCGGCGTCGGCCAGATTCAGGCGGTACAGGCCAATCTGCGTTACCGCTGGTCCATCGACCGCGCTGTTGCCGGCGCCGATCACGTCATCAACCTCGTGGGCATTCTCTATGAGGGCGGTGGACAGCGGTTCAATGCCGTTCATGATTTCGGTGCTCGCGCCGTGGCAGAAGCTGCGCGCGCTGCCGGCGTTCCTCTCACGCATGTCTCCGCGCTCGGCGCCGATGCCAATTCGGCATCGGGCTATGCGAGCAGCAAGGGACGGGCAGAGAACGCGGTGCGCGAAATCCTTCCTGAAACCATCGTCATGCGTCCGTCGATCATATTTGGCCCGGAAGACGGCTTCTTCAACAGATTTGCCGCAATGGCGCGGATTTCGCCCTTCCTTCCCGCCATCGGCGGCGGCAAGACGAAGTTCCAGCCCGTCTATGTCGGCGATGTGGCCGAGGCGATCGCGCGATCGGTCGATGGCACACTGAAGCCGGGCACGATCTACGAATTGGGCGGCGGCGAAGTCCTGACCTTCCGCCAGTGCATGGAGGAAATGCTGCGGGTGATCGGGCGCAAGCGTCTGTTCCTGCCGATTCCGTTCTGGCTGGCTTCCATTCAGGGATCAATCCTTGGCCTCCTGCCCAAGCCGCTGCTGACGAGCGACCAGGTCGTCCAGCTCAAGCACGACAATATCGTCTCCGACGAAGCCAGTGCCGAAGGACGCACGCTCGAAGGAATGGGCATCCGGCCTCAGAGCATCGAGGCGATCCTGCCATCCTATCTGTGGCGCTTCCGCGTCCAGGGACAATATTCCAGCCAGAAGCCGGCCTGACCCCGATCCGCCTGCAGCGCGTTTCGCCTGATCTAGCGCATCACGATCAGGGCGATGAGCCCGATCGTTCCGACGATCAACCGCCACCAGGCGAACAGGCCATAGCCATGGCGCGAAACGTAATCGAGCAGGTAACGCACGACGACTACGGCCGCTACGAAGGCGGCGACGAAACCGACCGCTATCAGCGATAGATCATCGGCCGTCAGCAGGTTGCGATTCTTGAACAGATCGAGCGCAAAGGCTCCCGCCATCGTCGGCATCGCCAGGAAAAAGGAAAACTCGGCGGCCGAACGCTTGTCGGCGCCAAGCAGCAATGCACCGACGATGGTTGCTCCCGAACGGGACGTACCCGGGATCATCGCGAAACATTGGGCCAGGCCGATCTTGAAATAGAGCGGCAGCGGATAATTCATCGCATCCGTATAACGCGGCTTCAGATCGAGCCGATCCACCCATAGCAGCACCAGACCGCCAAGGATCAGCATGATGCAGATCAGCATGGGCGTTTCGAAAAGCACGGCCTTGATGATGCCATGGGCAAGCACGCCGATGATGACGGCGGGCAGGAAGGCTATCAGCACCCCGATCACGAAACGCCGTGCAGCAGGATCCGTCGGCAGGTCGCGTGCGATCTTGAAAAGCCGCGCGGAATAGACGCTGAGAATGGCAAGGATGGCGCCGAGCTGGATGAGAACTTCGAATGTCTTGCCGCTGGTTTCGAAGCCGAGGAAGTGCGCCGCCAGCAGGAGATGGCCGGTCGAGGACACCGGTATAAACTCTGTTAACCCTTCCAGCAGTCCGAGCATAAGGGCTTCGACAATCGTCTGTGTTTCCATGATATCACTTTCGGCGGTCGGCGGGCTGTGGCGGTGCAATTCTTGTATCGGACTAAAGTTGCGCCTATAGGATGACGCAACCATGAAGCCCGTGTGCCATACGCCGCCGGTTGACAAAATACCAGTTCGAAAGATTTAACCGCAAAAATGTTGACGCTTTTTCATCATCCCATGTCCACCGGGTCGCGTTATGCCCGGCTTATCCTCAATGAATACGATATTGAGGTGGAGTTGATCGAAGAAAACAGCTGGGCACGCCGCAAGGAGTTTCTTTCGCTCAATCCTGCCGGCACGCTGCCGGTGCTCCTTGCCGAAGGCGACGTTCCTGTTGCCGGCGCCTCCGTCATCGCGGAATATATCGACGAGACGCGTGGCGCCCTCAAGCGCAGCCGCAGGTTGTTTCCGGAGGATTCCCTCAATCGCGCCGAGGTTCGCCGCCTCGTGGAATGGTTCCTGGTGAAACTGGAGAATGAAGTGACCCGCCATATGGCGCGGGAGCGCATCTTCAAACTGCATATGACGCCGGAACAGGGCGGCGGGGCGCCGGATTCCTCGGCCATCCGTGCGGCACGCTCCAACATCACGCAGCATATGAAATATATCGATTGGCTGACGGCGACCCGCAACTGGCTGGCCGGCCCGGCTCCAAGCTATGCCGACATGGCGGCAGGGGCATCGCTCTCGATCCTCGATTATCTCGGGGAGATCAAATGGGCCGAATACAAGGCGGCGCGCGATTGGTATACGCGCATGAAATCTCGCCCCTCCTTCCGGCCCTTGCTTGGCGACCGGGTCCGCGGCCTGCCGCCTTCGTCCCATTATAGCGACCTCGACTTTTGACATCCGTGGCGACATCCGGGCTACGAGCGCTTGACATCCGGCCCGACAATACCTTCCTTCATGCCTAGTTCTGTCGAACCCATGCGAGGTTCACGCGCGATGGACGCCACGAGGCAAGAGAAGCTGAAACGGTTCATAATCGAGGAGGCGCGCGCCGCCGGTTTCGATCTCGTTGCGATCACCCGGCCGGACGCCATTCCCCTCGCCGCTGAACGTTTACACGAATATCTGCAACTCGGACGGCATGCCAGCATGGACTGGATGCTGGAGACCGAGGATCGCCGCGCCGACCCGGCGCACTTATGGCCGGATGTGCGCTCGATTGTCGTGCTCGCCATGAATTATGGCCCGGAGACCGACCCGCTGGCGCAGATCGACAAGCCCGGCGAAGGCGCGATCTCGGTCTATGCGAGGAACCGGGACTATCACGATATCATCAAGGGCAAGCTCAAGGGCATAGCCGGCAGGTTCGCCGCCCGCACCAGCGGCGAGGACGTGAAGGTCTTCGTCGATACCGCGCCGGTGATGGAAAAGCCGCTTGCCGAGGCGGCAGGGCTTGGCTGGCAGGGCAAACACACCAATCTCGTCAGCCGGACGCATGGTTCGTGGCTGTTCCTCGGCACTATCTTCACGACGGCGGACCTGCCGCCGGACGAGCGCGACGACGACCATTGCGGCTCCTGCCGCGCCTGCCTCGATGCGTGCCCGACACGGGCCTTCCCCCAGCCTTATCAGCTGGATGCGCGCCGCTGCATTTCCTATCTGACGATCGAACACAAGGGGCCAATCGAGCCGGAGTTTCGCAAGGCGATCGGCAATCGCATCTATGGCTGCGACGATTGCCTTGCCGTCTGCCCCTGGAACAAATTTGCCGAGGCCGCACGGGAGACGAAGCTCCAGGCTCGGGACGATCTCAATTCCCCCTCGCTTGCGTTCCTCCTTACTCTCGACGACGGGGCATTCCGCCAGTTTTTCGCGGGATCGCCGATCAAACGCATCGGACGCGACCGTTTTATGCGCAATGTCCTGATCGCCTGCGGCAATTCCGGACGGCCGGAGCTTTGCGACCAGGTCCGGCAGCAGCTTCTCGATCCCTCGCCCCTGGTGCGCGGAGCGGCCGTCTGGGCGCTCGGCCAGCTTCTCGACGAAGCCTCTTTCGAACAGCTCCGCCTTGCGCATGCGGCGCAAGAAAATGACGCCGCTGTCTTGACCGAATGGCACAATGGGGCAAACAATCAATAATGCGTATTTTCCTTTTCGGAGCGGGCTATTCGGCCCGCGTTTTTGCAAGGCTGGCGAACAAAAAGGCTGATTTCATCGGCGGAACTACCCGCGACACGACGAAATTCGCAGCGCTGGAGGCCGAAGGGATCACGCCATTCCTCTTTCTTGGCAGCCATACTTCCCAGGAGATCGAAGACGCGCTGGAGACTGTCACCCACCTCGTCATCTCGACCTCCCCCGCGAAATCGGGCGATCCCGTCATCGGCGTATTCGGCGATACCATCAGGCGCCACATGCCGAAGCTGCAATGGATCGGCTACCTGTCGACGGTCGGCGTCTATGGCGATCATGGCGGCGCCTGGGTCGACGAGGGCACGCCGTGCCATCCGGTGTCGGTGCGGTCCACGGAGCGCGCGGAGGCAGAAGCCGCCTGGCAGGATCTCGCCGATGCAAGGCGGGTTCCATTGGCGATATTGCGGCTTTCCGGCATCTACGGGCCGGGGCGCAATGCCTTCATCAATCTTTCCAATGGCACGGCGCGCCGCCTCAACAAGACCGGCCAGGTTTTCAATCGCATTCATGTCGATGATATCGCCCGGGCGCTGCTGTTCCTCGGCGAGAACAACCAGGGCGGCATATTCAACATCACCGATGACGAGCCGGCGCCGCCGCAGGACGTGGTCGCCTATGCCGCCGAACTCATGGGTATAGAGCCGCCGGAAGAGGCGGATTTCGAGACTGCGCAGCTGACACCGATGGCGCGATCGTTCTACGGGGAAAACAAGCGCGTCTCGAACAAGCGGATAAAGGAACTCGGATTCACCTTCCGCTATCCGGATTACGGCACCGCCTTTGCCGCCATGTGGCGCGACGGGAGCTGGAAATAAGCCATCAGAAGCTGGTGATCACGTCGATACCGGTGCCCTCGAACCGGTCCATCGCCATGAGCGCATCGGCAGCCTGATCCAGCCGAATCCGCCGCCCGATGAGTTTCTGCGGCTCGAGGCGGCCCGTCTCGAGCATGTTCATGAGCGCCTTGTACCGGAAGGCCTGCATGCCGTGGCTGCCATAGATTTCCAGCTCATGCGCAATCACCTTGTCCATCGGGATCGGCGGATGGGCATGATCGCCCAGCATCAGCCCTATCTGCACATGCCGTCCCCTCCGACGCAGGCATGCGATGGAATTGAAGCATGTGGACGGATGGCCGAGCGCGTCGAGCGAGACATGGGCGCCGCCCTTCGTGACGTCGCGAACTGCTTCGATCACATTGGTGCCGGCGCCGCCATTGATCGTTGCCACCGCGCCGAAAGTCCGGGCGAATTCGAGCTTTTCTGCCGTGATATCGATCGCGACCACATTCGCCCCCATGGCTGCCGCGATCATGATCGCCGACAATCCGACGCCGCCGCAGCCATGCACCGCGACCCATTCGCCCGGCTTCACCTTCGCCTGGTCGACGACAGCCCGAAACGAGGTGACGAAGCGACAGCCAAGACTGGCGGCGGTGGCAAAATCGAGCATATCCGGCAGCTCGACGAGATTCGTATCGGCGAAATCCACAGCCACATATTCGGCGAACGAGCCCCACGCGGTGAAGCCCGGCTGAAACTGGTTCTCGCACACCTGATGATTTCCCGAATTGCATTCGAAACAGCGGCCGCAACCACCGACGAATGGCACGGTCACTCGCTGCCCCGGTCGCCAGGAGGTGACATGTTTTCCAACGGCCAGCACCGTGCCCGCGAGTTCGTGGCCCGGAACATGCGGCAGGCGAATATCGGGATCATGGCCCATCCAGCCATGCCAATCGCTGCGGCAAAGGCCCGTCGCCTCGACCTTGATCACAACGCCAAGCGGCGAGGGTGAAGGATCCCGCACCTCGCGCAGATGCGGCGCCTGCCCGAACTGCTCAAAAATAACTGCTTTCATTCCCGTCCTCCGCCGAATCGGATCATCTTTGCATATTGCGGCTTCCGGCCGAATCTGGCCATCATTAAGCTCATTATCGGCGAATTAGTCGCCGTCGATCCATGTGGGTGATCGCGATGATATCGAAACCGCTGCTTCGTCTCGCACTCGGCGCGCTTATTGCAATCTCGTTCGGTGCACAGGCCCTGGCCGAAGACGGCCCCGCCAAGCAATTGTTCGGGTCACAGACCCTGCCATCGCTCGGCGCGCCTGTATCGGCAGGCTTCTACGCCAAGGGTTGCCTTGCCGGCGGCGTCGCGTTGCCGGTGGATGGAGATGCCTGGCAGGTGATGCGGCTGTCGCGAAACCGCCGCTGGGGCCATCCCCGCATGATCGGGCTGCTGGAGCGGCTTGCCCGCGATGCGGCCGCCAAGGATGGTTGGCCGGGCCTGCTTGTCGGCGACATTTCCCAGCCTCGCGGTGGGCCGATGCTGACGGGACATGCATCGCATCAGGTCGGCCTCGATGCCGATATCTGGCTGACGCCCATGCCCGCACGCCCCCTCAGCTACGAGGAGCGCGAGAACCTAGCGGCGACCTCGATGCTCAAGGACGATACATTGTATGTCGACCCCGACAAATGGTCGCCGAGCCGTACCGCGTTGCTCAAGCGCGCCGCAAGCTATGCCGATGTCGAGCGGATATTCGTGCATCCCGGCATCAAGAAGAAGCTCTGCGACACGGTAAAGGGCGACCGCGGCTGGCTGGCGAAGGTCCGTCCCTATTGGGGCCATTACTACCATTTTCACGTGCGTATCAAATGCCAGCCCGGATCGCCGCAGTGCAAGCCGCAGGAGCCGATCGGCGCCGATGACGGCTGCGGCAAGCCACTGGCCTGGTGGTTCACCGACGAGCCCTGGCGCAAGGCCCCCAAACCCACCAAGCCGGTGAAGCCGAAGATCACCATGCTCTCCGACCTGCCGCGCGCCTGCGCCATGATATTGCGGGCCCCGGGACCCCAGACGGCAGATGATGTGACCTATGATGGTGGCGGCCGCATCGCCGCGCCCGTTCAGGCAGTTGCAGGCCCTGCGGCGCCCGAAGGCGACGTGCCTGTTCCGAGCCCACGGCCGTGAATGCTTTGTTGTGCCGTGGCCTTTTCATGCTGCCTTGAATTGGCTATAGGGATTTAATCGATTTAGGGATTCAAACCCAAATAGAGTTTCATGACACAGCCATTTCGCCTTGCCTTGATAGCCCACGACCAGAAAAAGGATGACATGGTTGCCTTCACGCGCAACTATGAGGCGCTGCTCGCGCCTTGCGATATTGTGGCAACGGGCACCACGGGCGGGCTCATCCAGGACGCCTGTCCGAGCCTGACGGTACGCCGCGTGAAAAGCGGACCGCTGGGAGGCGACCAGCAGATCGGCGCCCTGATCGCGGAAGGCAAGATCGACGGCCTGATCTTCTTTGTCGATCCGCTGTCACCCTTACCACATGATGTGGATGTAAAGGCATTGATGCGCCTTGCAAGTGTCTACGACATACCAATGGCGCTGAACCGGGCCACAGCCGAGGTTCTGGTGCAAAAAAGAGGTTTGCTGCGGGACGACGCAGCGGAAAATACGTTAGGGAAGCGATAATGGTGACACAGGCAGATCTCGACCACATCATGAAATTTCCAATTCTGGTCGGCGATATCGGCGGCACCAATGCGCGCTTTGCAATCCTCGTCGACGCCTATGCGGAACCGAAGGAATTCCCCATCCTGCAGACGGCGGATTACCAGACGATCGACGATGCCATCCAGAATGCGATCCTCGACCATACGTCGATCCAGCCACGCTCGGCGGTCCTAGCCATTGCCGGCCCGGTGGAGGGCGACGAGATCGACCTCACGAACTGCCCCTGGGTCGTGAAGCCCCGCAAGATGATGGAAACGCTCGGGCTTTCCGACATAACCGTCCTCAATGATTTCGAAGCCCAGGCCCTTGCCGTCGTTTCGCTGGAGGCAAAGCATCTCGAAAAGCTCGGCGGTGGCGCAGGCGATCCCCATGGCAGCCGCGCCGTGCTTGGCCCCGGCACCGGCCTCGGCGTTGCCGGAATGGTGCGCGCCCGCAACAGCTGGGTCCCGGTTCCCGGTGAAGGCGGCCATGTCGACATGGGACCGCGGACGGCGCGCGATCTCGAAATATTCCCGCATATCGAGCATATCGAAGGCAGGATCTCGGGCGAACAACTGCTGTGCGGCCGCGGGTTGCAGAATATCTACCGTGCAATCTGCAAGGTCGGCGGTACCGAACCGGTGCTGACGACGCCCGCAGAGATCACTGCGGCAGGACTGTCGCGCGAATCGGCGGAAGCTGCCGAGACGCTGTCGCTCTTCGTCACCTATCTCGGGCGGCTGGCCGGCGATTTCGCCCTTACTTTCATGGCTCGCGGCGGGGTTTATCTTGCCGGTGGGATCGTCCAGAAGATCCTGGAGCCGCTCAAGGACCCGTCATTCCGCGAGGCTTTCGAGGACAAGGCGCCGCATAACGGCATCCTGCGCGAAACGCCGGTCTACGTGATCACCCATCCACTGGCGGCGCTCAGCGGCTTGTCTGCCTTCGCCCGCACCCCGGCCCGCTTCGGCGTCGCAACGGAAGGGCGGCGGTGGCGGCGTGCCTGAAACGGCACGATTTTCTACGGCAGCTTCGGTCGGTGCGGATTCATCATTGCGGGCAAAAGCGATAGCCAAGCCGCCGCAATGAGGCTATAGGGACAGGATTGAGCGGCAAGACATTGCCCGATATCCATTTGAGTAGCGAGTTGCCGCCCTGATGAATGGTGCATCCAAGAAGAAGATCAATTCTACAGAAGCGCGGCGCGTCGTTGGTCGGGTCCTTGGTGAAAATCTGCGGGAATATCGCGGGTCCTACGCCATTGCCGTGATTGCCATGCTCGCGGTGGCGTTTTCGACCGCCTATGTCGCCTATGTATTCAAGGATGTGATCAACCAGATCTACTACGAACGGCGCGGCGATCTGATCATGCCGATCAGCCTGTCGATCTTCGGCGCATTCGTCCTTCGGGGCGTCGCGACCTATGTGCAGTCGGTCACCATGGCCCGCGTCGGCAACAATATCGTCGCGCGCTACCAGCGCCGGATATTCGATCACCTGATGAAGCTCGGCCTCGATTTCTACCAGGATACCCGCTCCGCCCAGCTTGCCGCCCGGATAAACCAAAATATCGGCGGCGTGCGCGAGTTGCTCGACATCGTGGTGACGACAATCGGCAAGGACGTCCCGACCTTGCTGTCGCTGGTGGGAACGATGATCCTGCTCGATCCGCTCTTGTCTCTCTTTGCCCTGCTCATCGGCCCGCCCGTTATCATGACGGTGCGCTACCTGACGAAAAGACTGCGCGTGATTCACCGCGAATCCGTCACGCTCAACTCCCATTTGCTCGGAGCGATGCAGGAAGCCACGCAAGGCATCGCAATCGTCAAGGCCTTCACCATGGAAGGGCAGCTCCGCGACAAGATCAGCACCCTGATCTCGCGTGCCGAGGGGCGCGCCAACAAGATATCGCGCGTGTCCGAGCGGCTCACGCCCGTCACGGAACTCATCGCCGGCATCGCGATCGCTTCGATGATCGCCTATACCGGCTACAGGGCCGTCAACGATGCCGAGCCGCCCGGCGCAATGTTCAGCTTCATCACTGCCGTGCTCCTGGCCTATGATCCGGTGCGCCGGCTGGCGCGGGTCCAGGTCGGGGTGGAGCGGGCGCTGGTCAATTCCCGGATGATCTACGAAATTCTCGACGTGGAGCCGCGCCAGGCAGATAGCGTTGGCGCCGTGCCGCTCACCGTGCCGACCGGCGAAGTGCAGTTCGACAATGTGAATTTCAGTTATGGCGCCGAAGCAAAGGTGCTGCATGGCGTGACCTTCACGGCGCAAGCGGGCAAGACGACGGCAATTGTCGGGGCCTCCGGTGCCGGAAAATCGACGCTCATCGGCCTCATCCAGCGCTTCTACGACCTCGATGACGGGCGGATACTGATCGACGGTCAGGATATCGCCCATGTCAGCAAGCGGACGCTGCGCCAGTCGATCGCCTATGTCTCGCAGCAACCCTATCTGTTCGAAGGGACGATCGCCGACAATATCCGCTATGGCCGGCCGGACGCTACCGACGAAGACGTGATCGAAGCGGCAAAGCTCGCCAATGCGGACGAGTTCATCCGTCAGCAGCCCGACGGCTACGCGACGGAAGTCGGCGAGAACGGCGCGACCCTGTCGGGTGGGCAGCGGCAGCGTCTTTCCATTGCACGGGCGATCATTCGCAACGCTCCGATATTGCTGCTGGACGAAGCGACGTCGGCGCTGGACAATGAATCGGAAAAACGCGTCCAGCAGGCACTCGACCGTATCATGCAGGGCCGCACGACCATCGTCATCGCGCACCGCCTTTCCACCATCGTCAACGCCGACCATATCGTCGTCATGGAAGCCGGCCGCGTGATCGAAGAAGGCGTGCATGCAACGCTGTTGAAACGGCCGAATGGCACTTACGCCAGGTTCTACCAGTTGCAAGGACGCGAGGACTCACCCATCATCGACATGGCAGGCGAAGATGGCGAACTGACAGGAAGAGCGCAATGACGGATGAGCAGGCGGCGATGAAGCTGGCGGTGGTGGGTGCTGCCGGGCGCATGGGTCAAACGCTTATCCGCACTATCGTCGAGACGCCGGGCGCAATGCTTGCGGGCGCCATCGAGCGCTCGGGTTCGCCGCATATCGGGCGGGACGCGGGCGAGGTCGCCGGCGTCGGCACGCTTGGCGTTCCCATCACCGATGATGCGCTCTCGGTCTTCGTCAACGTTCAGGGTGTGCTCGATTTCACCGCGCCGGCGGCGACGATCGAGTTTGCGGAACTCGCGGCGCAGGCGCGCATCGTCCATGTCATCGGCACGACCGGCTGTTCTGCCGAAGACGATGCGAAGATAAGAGCTGCGGCCCGCCATGCGATCATCGTCAAATCCGGCAATATGAGCCTTGGCGTCAATCTGCTGGGCGTCCTAGTCAAGCAGGCGGCACGCGCATTGGGTGGCGACGATTTCGACATCGAGATCGTCGAAATGCACCACAAGTACAAGGTGGATGCGCCGTCCGGGACGGCACTTCTTCTCGGCCAGGCCGCCGCTGCGGGTAGAGGGATCGAACTCGCCGGCCATGATGTGCGGGTCCGCGAAGGCCATACGGGCCCACGCAATGCGGGCGACATAGGTTTTGCGACGTTGCGCGGCGGTTCTGTCGTCGGCGATCATTCCGTCATCCTTGCCGGATCGGGCGAACGCATCACCCTCTCCCACCACGCCGAAGACAGGACCATATTCGCCCGCGGAGCCGTCAAGGCTGCGCTCTGGGCGAAGGGCCGCAAGCCCGGGCTCTATTCCATGCTCGACGTCCTCGGCCTCAGCGAATAATCCATCCCAAAGGAGCATTGAAATGTCCGGAACCCTCGTGCTTGTCCGTCATGGCCAGAGCGAATGGAACTTGAAGAACCTTTTCACCGGCTGGCGCGACCCCGCGCTGACGGAGCTTGGCCATCAGGAAGCGAAGGACGCCGGCAAGCGGCTGAAGGCGAAGGGACTGCATTTCGACATCGCCTTCACCTCGGTACTGTCGCGCGCGCAGATCACCTTGCAGCACATTCTGGAAGAGGTCGGCCAGACCGAACTGGAGACGCTGCGGGACCAGGCGCTGAACGAGCGCGACTATGGCGATCTTTCAGGCTTGAACAAGGATGATGCACGGGCAAAATGGGGTGAGGACCAGGTCCATATCTGGCGCCGCTCCTATGACGTGCCACCTCCGGGCGGCGAAAGCCTGCGTGATACCGGTGCACGCGTCTGGCCCTATTACCTGCATGTCATCCAGCCGCATGTTCTCCGCGGCGAGACCGTTCTCATCGCCGCCCATGGCAATTCGCTGCGCGCCCTGATCATGGCCCTCGAGGGTCTGAGCGGCGAGGAAATCGTTGCGCGCGAACTCGCGACGGGGGTTCCGATCGTCTACAAGCTGAACGCGGATTCCACCGTTGCGTCGAAAGACGTGCTCGAAGGATAATCATCAGGCGGCTTCCCCGATAAATCCGTCACAAATGGATTGACAGGGCCGAAGCCGCCCCTTAGATGGAACGCGCTGCCCAGATGGCGGAATTGGTAGACGCGCACGGTTCAGGTCCGTGTGCCGCAAGGCGTGGAGGTTCGAGTCCTCTTCTGGGCACCATTTCCTTTATATTACAGAACTGCAAAGAGCCCGCGCCAGCGGGCTTTTTTGTTGCTTCGGCGCCACCCGCAGCAAGCGCCCGGACGCCGCCGAGGGAACGCTATTGCTCGCCGGGCGTTTCCTTCATCGGCGGGTGACAGAAAAATATGGAGGAGCAGGCCATGTTGAGAAAATTGGTAATAGCAGGAGCTGCGGCTGTCTTGTCGCTGACCGCGGTTCCGCAGACATTCGCGCAGTCGGTCGAGATCGGCCCAGGGGGCGTGAGGCTCGTCGAGCCCGACCGCCGCGACCGGATGAGCCGACGCGACGAGATCAGCGAAAGGCAGGCGGTTCGGATAGCGCGTGCCGAAGGCGTGCGAACGGTGGATGACGTGCGGCGCACACGATCCCGCTACATCGTCGAGGGCATGGACCGCAGGGGGCGCGATATCGAAGTCAGTATCGATCGGCGCAGCGGCGACGTCCTGTCGGTAGACTAACGACGCTTCGTTTCCGCAATGGCGGGATGAACCGGACAGATTCTCAGCAGGCCTGAACGCGCCGACGCGTGTTCAGGCCTAAACTTTAGGCCAATTGACAGAGCAAGCCTGCGAACGATAATTCGCCTGACCTTGATGAACAGGGAGGATCATCATCAGAGCCGGCCTCGCATATGGGCAAGGCCGGGCGCCGTTTCGACGCGACCATATTTTATTCGATTTTTACAAATGCCATTGGAGGAGATGATGCATTTCAGAAATGCCATATTCACAGCCATGCTCGGCTGTACCATGCTTGCCAGCTGCCACGAGTCCGATACGACGACGGATAAAAGCGCCGCAGTTCAAGGCGTTCTGCCCGTACCGGCGCCGCAATCGGAGCCAACCCAACCGCCTGTAGCTGCGGTGGAACAGCCCGCTCAAACCAAGGACATAGAACGGGTCGTCCAAATTGTCGCTCCAGAGAAGCCTGTTCCGGCCGTTGCTACCGAACAGCCGGTTCCAGCTGCAGTGACGGACAAAAACGCCGCAGTTCAAGGCGTTCTGCCCGTGCCGGCGCCGCAATCGGAGCCAACCCCACCGCCTGTAGCTGCGGTGGAACAGCCCGCTCAAACCAAGGACATAGAACGGGTCGTCCAAATTGTCGCTCCAGAGAAGCCTGTTCCGGCCGTTGCTACCGAACAGCCGGTTCCAGCTGCAGTGACGGACAAAAACGCCGCAGTTCAAGGCGTTCTGCCCGTACCGGCGCCGCAATCGGAGCCAACCCAACCGCCTGTAGTTGCGGTGGAACAGCCTGCTCAAACCAAGGAGGCTTTGGCCACAGTGCCGGCGACTAAGCCCGTCCGGGTCGACATGAAGTTGACAGATTACGTCAACCTCTTTGTTGGTACCAAAGAGAGCGATACGGGGAGCGGGCATGCGGGCAATGTCAATCCGGGTGCTCAGACGCCGTTCGGCATGGTGAGTTTCGGTCCTGACACAACAGGCAGCGGAGAAGGCTGGGGTAAGGGCTCCGGCGGATATTATCACGACGACACGAATATTAACCATTTCAGCCTTACGCATCTCAACGGGCCGGGCTGCCGTGGACAAGGTGCCGTAGCACTGTTGCCCATGGACCAGGAAGGGGCCATCGACAGCAGTCGCTCCGAATTTCTGCATCCAGATGAACGCGCCACGCCCGGCTATTATAGCGTTGTCTTCAATAGTGGCATCAAGAGCGAGTTGACGGCGACTGCCCGGTCAGGAATGGCGCGGTTCACCTATAAGGAGGCGCAGAAAGCCTTTCTCGTCATCGATGTAGCCCGAAATAACAAGTTCCAGACCGGGATCGACCGGTACCACCGATTAGAGTCCGAGCGCTTCAAGCGTCCCGTGGCTGCCGTCGCCGAAATAGCGATCGACATAGACAGACAGTCGGTCAGCGGGAAAGCTATCGCATCCGAATTCTGCGAGGGCACGTGGAAACAGCCAGTCTACTTCCATGCGACCTTCGACAAGAAGCTGAAACCGACTTCGCAGCTGGCGAAAAAGGCAGCTCAGTTGCAATTCGACCTGCCGGCCGGCGAAACGACAGTGCTCGTCAAGATCGGCATTTCGTCGGTGAGCGAGGCCAATGCGCGGTTGAACCTTGAAACCGAGAACAAGGACTGGTCGTTCGATGCCTTGAGGGCCAAGGCATCAGAAGACTGGAACCACCGGCTGAATACGATCCAGATCGATATGGCGAAGACGCCCACTGATCAACTGACAGAAAGTCAGCGGACCAATCTCACCAAGTTCTATACGGCCTTCTACCGCGTCTTTAGCGGTCCGACGATTTTCAGCGACGTCAACGGCGATTATCGGAGCATGAAACAGACCAATCTCCAGTTCGACAGATCGCAATTACCTCCACGGGAAACCAGGAATGTCGCAGACTACAAATTCAAGGTGAATGGCGCGGATGTCGGTTACACCACGCATTATTCCGGCTTCTCGATGTGGGACACCTATCGGTCCCAGGCGCAGATGCTGGCCCTGATCGCGCCGGATGAAGCCAGCGAGATGATGCAGTCGCTCGTCGCCGACGCCGAGCAATGCGGAGCGTTTCCGCACTGGGTGGATGGAAGCGAGGACACGACGCCAATGGAAGGCGACCACGCGCTCAACGTCATTGCCGGTTCCTATGCATTCGGCGCGACGAAGTTCGACCTGATAAAGGCGCGCAAATTCACATTGCAATCCGTCGACGATCCCACGAGCGCATGCAATGATAAACCGAGCGTCGGAAAGCTTAACCTCGATAATTACCGGAAGCTTGGCTATATCCCCTCCGATGGTGCCTGGCATGCTTCGTCGAGCACACTGGAGATGATCACCAGCGACCGTTCGGCAGCGGCCTTCCTGAACAGACTGCCGACCAGGGAAGCCGATTCCGTGCTCATCGCCTCGCTCATCGAGCGTTCGAAGAACTGGAACAACATTTTCGACGACAAGACGAAGGCTCTCCGGGCAAAGAATAGCACTGGCGCATGGGTGGACGGTAGCTTCCACGAATCGACCGAGCCCAACTACATCTGGACGATCGCGCATGACTGGGCGGCTGTCATCGAGAAGCTGGGCGGCAAGGCGGCAGCGATAACACGCCTGAACACGCTGTTCTCGTTCCAATCATTCGCCAGCAGCGACGAGCCAACTGGGAAGAAACTGAACGGAGGTGAGAGTTGGGAACAGTACTATATAGGCAACGAACCAGCGTTCCAGACGCCCTGGGCCTATAATTGGGCCGGAGCGCCGAAATATGCCCAGTACATCATACCAGTGATCATGAACAGGAATTTCTCGTTGGGGCCGGGCGGGCTGCCGGGCAATGACGATATGGGGGCCACCTCTGCCTGGTATGTCTGGGCGGCGCTCGGTCTCTACCCCGTGATCCCCTCGGAGCCTGGCTTTGCGGTCTCAACTCCGCAATTCGACGGCATGACGCTATGGCTGGGCAATGGCGAAAACCTGCGTCTGGAAACGGGCGCGCAAGCCCTGATCGATGACATCCGCTACATCAAGGACATGAAGCTGAACGGCGAAGCCTATAAGGGCAGCTGGCTGCCGCTGAACAAGATAAAGGATGGCGGAAAACTGTCTTATGTCCTCGACGCGCAGCCTACGGATTGGGGCTCGGGTGACGCACTGACACCGCCGTCCGGGCCGGCGGCCGATTATGGCGAGGCGACCGGCAAGCCGCCTTCATCGGTGCAGATGGTACAATGACGAATAAAAGGGGCGGCTTTTGCCGCCCCTTCCTCATTTACAGGATGAAATCATCGGCCGCCCAGTCATGGCCGCTATCGTTGACCGCTATGATCAGGTCGGCGATGCCGTCGCCATTGTTGTCGGCCTCGATCTGCAGATAGGTCGGCTCGGAGACATTTTCCGGCACGACCACGCGCAATTCGCCAGCCGTGCCCGAAAAGCCGCTTTCTCCGATGAAATGGAACGGTTCATTGCTCGCCGTATTGGTATTGGCGTCGATACGGCTCAGATCGACCTTGTCGCCATCGGCAGCGCTGAAATCGGTGATGTAGTCCGCGTAATTCTGACCGTCGCCTTCCTGAAACGCTCTTTCAGCGGCATGGAAGGTGAAAAGATCGGCGCCGGCGCCGCCGGTCAGCACGTCATTGCCCCAATAGCCATCGAGGACATTGTTGCCGGCATTGCCGGTGATGAAATCATCATATTGGCTGCCGGTCAGGTTCTCGACATTGAGGAGCGTATCGCCGAAGGAGTTTTCGCCGGTCGACAGGTCGATCGTGCCTCCATCCGCCGCTTCGCCATAGCTCACGGTGTCGATACCTGCTCCGCCGTCGATCCAATCGCCGCCATTGCCTGCGAAAATAAGGTCATCGCCCGCTTCGCCATTGACAATGTCCTCACCGGCGCCGCCGCTGAGGATGTCGTTGCCGGCGCCGCCCGCGAGGGAATCATCGCCGTCGCCGCCCAGCAGATGGTCCGCACCATCGCCGCCGTCGAGCCAGTCGGAGCCTGCACCGCCCAGCAATTGATCATTGCCCGCGTCGCCGCTGAAACGGTCCTCGCCGCTGCCGCCGATCAGCGTGTCTCCACCGTCGCCGCCATAGGCCCAGTTTGCACCGTCTCCGGTCTCCACGCGATCATCGCCGCTGCCAGCCAGGATCCAGTTGGTGCCGCGACCGCCCAGGATATAGTCATCGCCGTCGCCGCCATTGATATTGTCGTCGCCGTTACCGCCATTGATCCGGTCGTCGCCGTCGCCACCGATCAGGGTGTCATTGCCATTGCCGCCGCGAAGATGGTCGGCACCCGCGCCGCCGTTGAGATAATCGTCGCCACGGCCGCCACTGAGCCAGTCATCCCCGCTGCCGCCGAGCAATCTGTCGTTGCCATTGCCACCGCCGAGACGATCGACTCCATCGCCACCGTCCAGGATATCGTCGCCATTGCCGCCGAAGAGATGGTCTTCGCCCTCGCCGCCAAGAAGCCGGTCGTTGCCGGAACCGCCATCCATCCAGTCATTGCCGGAGCCGCCGACCAAGGTATCATTGCCGGCACCGCCCGACAGGCCATCATCACCGGCGAGACCGACAAGGACATTGTCGCCCGCATCTCCGGAAATGATATCGTCGAAGGCCGAGCCGACGACGTTTTCGAAGCCGACCGCCAGCCTGTCGCCCTCGGCATCGCCATTCCAGCTGCCGAGCGCGCCGGATCCATTATAGCCGCCGAGGCGAACCATGACCCCTTCGGACGAACCCGCATAGGCGAGGGTATCGATCCCCTCATTTCCCATGAGGAGGTCCGAACCGCCCTTGGCCTCGACAAAATCATTGCCGCTGCCTCCGAAGACCGTATCATCGGCATTGCTGCCAATGATGATCTGATCCTTTCCATTATCAGGATTCACATTCAGGAGATCGAGCAGGGATTGATCTATAGCCACGGCGGTCCTCGTCCAACAGAGATCAGAGCAAAACGGCTCCATAATATTTGCGAATATGAACTACAACTTACGACAAATTCCAAATGAATTTTTTATTGCGAACTATTCCTGTAAACTCAAAGCAATATATTTCAAATCATGAAGTAATTTACTTCGACCGATCTAATTCACCTTTAACATGGGGCTTTTCGAGCATCTAATCGATTGGTCATGTCAGAACTTGCCGACGAGATTGATAAAGGCACCGCGGTCATCGAGCGTCTGGTCACGCAGATCATCCGAAAAACGACCAAAATTATATCCGGCGCCCACCTTGAAATTGTTGCCCACGCCCTTGTAGAGGGCCAGCAAGGCGCCGTAGTCGGTCGTTGCGGCCTCCGGCATGCCCAACACCCTCCCCTCCGCGAGCAAGCTGAACCCGTGGCCGAAATCGAGATCGGCACGCAGAATGCCGAGATGCGCCGAAGAGTGCTGCCACAGGCGGGATGCGCCATCGGCAAGCGCGTGCTGCCGCGTCTGGCCAATGCGAAAGCCATATTTGGCACCGACTGAAAGCCATGAAAGCAATTCATAATCGACATCGAGCGACAATATCTGGCTGCGCTGCTGCGGCCCGTCTTTATCTCCCGTCACGGCGCTCACCTGGTCGGCTCCCGGTATGTCGTGCAGAAATCCGTATTTGAAAAGTGCGTTGAGCCTGTCATGCGTGGTCGGCCGGTAGGCGAGCCCCAGCATCGCTTCCACATAACGCCCGTCACGATAGGCTGCCGGCATGTCACTGGCGGACAGGACGGCATCGGCATCAATCAGCACGCTCCAATCCTGCGTCGCCTTCCATTTGAGCCTGCCGGAAACGAGATAGGTGTCCATGTCGCCGCCAAGGCCGCCATCCTCGAACCGCGCCTCGGTTCGCATGCGCGCGCTCAGGCTGTCTTTCACCTCATAACCAATGGCCAGGGAATAGGCCTTCCTGTCGAAGTCGGCAAATTCCGCTCCCGCCGGGCCCTCATCAGTATCGTCCTCCACCGTCCCGATCTCGATGCCACCGTCAATCGTCCACCGCTCCGGCGTATAAATGACGCCGTAGGTCTGCGTAAGCGCGGTCCGCTGCCCGAAAAGATCGTAATTGCGCTCCGCATAGGTGGAAAGCGTGTCGTCCAGTTTCCGCCGGGCCCCGATTACGACCTCGCCGTCGTCGCGACCCGAAAGATCGTGCACACGGTCCACGTCCAATGCGCGATCAGGATCGAGGCGGTAGCCGAAATAATAGGTGCTCTCGGCCGTCGGATGATAATTGAGCGATGCTGCCGCACCGAGACCGAGATCGCCGATGGAAATCTCGGCGGCAAGATCGATCTTCTCCGACCAGACATACTCGGTACCGACGCCGATGCGATTATTGGCAGCGATATTGCCTGAACGGCTCAAGGTCCCCTGGCCGAAGACGTAATAGGCGTGGTCCGCATCGGCGCGGTAGTCCAGTCGAACGCCACTGTCGAGCCGCGAACCGTCATGCTGCCGTGAGGCGGTTCGGCGCCAGGGGGCATGCAGGGCGGTATAAGTCGCGCCGAAGGACGCTTTCCAATATTCGTTCAATTGCCAGCTGATCTCCAGATCGCCCTTCCGTCTGGACCGGCCACCTATCGTGCGGCCCATCCAGGGATCGACACCCAGGCCCTGCCGGTAGTCGTCATAGTTCAGCTGCAGCGCCCAATCCTCGGCCAGGCCGATCTCGGCGAATCCTCCCCACATGCGCTTTCCGAGCGCGTTTCTTGCGGAAAAAGTGGCAAAACCAGCGCCCATATCCTCATAGAACCCGCCGATCCTGCCTGCAATCTGTCCGCCGCTGGCCTCTGCGAGATCCGCCTGCCCATTCAGCCGCCAGGAGAGCGCGGAACGCTCGCCGGCGCCCGACGGAGCAAGTTCATGGATGGACAGGCCGCCATCGAGCGAGTGCGATGCCCCGAAGCCGGGCCCGCTCGAACGGGCGAATTCGGCGTCGATAAAGGTGTTTTCAGATCGCTCGAGCCGAACATCCGCGCCATAGGCATTCTGGTCAGCCTGCCCCAGATCCTCGCTCATGCCCGTGATGCCGACGCGCAATCCGTCCGTCAGCCAATGTTGGGCGCGACCGCCATAGGCATATCCATCGACAGCGCCAGCCGAAGGGGTGAATTCGTATTCGACCACCAGATAGGCCTTCTCGCCGCCGAAGGCTCCTTGCCGGACGACCCGGCTTGTCGCAGTGGCAGAAGAGAGCGGCCGCTTCAGGATCAGCAGGCCTTGAAGATAGTCGAACGTATAATCATCGCCAAAACGCAATTTCCTGCGCTTTACGACGCGTCCAGTCATATGATCGCGGAACTCGACGGTGGCGCTCTCGGATCCGATCGTGACGTCCTGGCGCTTCAGGAAATAGGCCGAGCCGCCGGTGCCCAGAAACTCGTCGCGCTGCGGCAGGCTGTCGGGCTGGGCGCCGTAGAGCTGCACCTCACTGCGGCGCTCGCCGGATGTGGTCAATTTGCCTGATTTATAGACGGCGCTCGCGCCGTAGAGCGCCCGATCGGTGCGCATGAATTCCGTTTCGCTGATGGAAGCGCGATAATTGCCCCAGAGGACATGGCTATCGCCCTGCTCGAGGCGGACATAGAATTTACCGTTGGTGGGCGCATCGTCGATGCTGGAGGAACCATCGCCATAGATCGGGTAGAAAGCCTCAGGATCGAGGCGGCGCAGCGTCTGCCTCGGATCCTTGGCATCCATTGCGCGAAACATGCCGGAAATGTCACCCTCGCCCGTGTCCGCTGCCGCCGTCAGCAGATATTTGCCCTTGATCTTCCCCTTCAGATAAAAAGCGACGCGCCCGCGCGCATAGGTCTCGTCGTATTCGCCGGGGCGTACCGCCTCGATATGTCTGTCTCCGGAACGCCTGCCGACCGTCATATCGGCTAGCCCGACGTAGAACCAGTCGCGATTGGATTGTGCGCTGCTGTCGCGCGCATTATCTGCCGTGCCGATGCGCGAAACGGGAAAATTGAGCTTTGTCATCTTGCCCGCTGTCAGCCTGACAAGGCGGGGGTTTTCGCCGTTCATTGCATATCCCGCAGGCAGCGTCGTCTGATCCAGCTTCATGATGAAGTTGGATCCGATGCGACTGTCCGGCAGGTCGGCACACGCCACGTGGAACATGCCGTTCTTGTCCGTCGTGACCAGCAGGCCCCGCACCGTTGCAAGCCTCACCCCCGCCATGCCGCGTTCACCCGGCTGCTGCCGGCCGTCACCACTGCGATCATCGAAGACCTTGCCGATCAAATCGCCGCAGTCGAATATGGGATCGGCGAGAACCTCGATCGTAGCCGTTGCTTCCGGCGCGAGGGGCCCAGCATCCGATGTGGCGCTCGCCCGATTGACATGCTTGCCTGGCGCGGCGCTGCCGAGGGCAAGGAGCTCCAGCCTGATCGATCGCTTGCCGCGAGGCGAAACATCGATCTCGAATCTCGTTTCGCGCCCGCTGATGTTCGGAACAACCGGCGCGGCATCAATACTCGCGGAGCCTTCGACGTAACGGAACCCCAACGGAACGATGTCGCTGATGGTGACGCCAACCACGCTTTCCTTGCTGCGGTTGGTCGCCGTAATCGTAAAGGGCGCCATCTCGCCACGCCGTATCTGGCGTGCTCCGGCCTCGATGGTCAGCGAAAAGTCGCGATCGGCGGGGACAGGCAGCAAAGCCAGCCGCGACCGGGCGGTATCCGACATCACATCCAGCCTGGCCTCTGCACCCTGGTCATGCGTCGCGAAGCTCGCCCGGGCCGTCGCTTCATTCAGGACGACAGCCTCGGAAGTCAGCCGATCGATATCCTCCTGCTGCAACGTATAGGAGGCGGTGAACCGACGCTCGGCGCGTATGGCGAGCAATGCCTGTGACGGCTGAACGAAAGTGAGGCCAGCGGCTGCGGCTTGGCCGCCGAATGTCGGCCCCCCATCCGCAATCATGACCCGCTCAAGCGGTACATTGCCGACATTGGCGACATCGAACCAATAGCTGATCGTTTCTCCCGCCTGGGCAAATCCATCGCGGTTTTCATCATTGAACCTGCCGCTTTTCGCAAGAGTCAGCCGTGGTTCGGCGCCGAGCGAGACCGATGTCCTGCTCTCATTGCTCACAACAAGACCGCTCATATCGGATGGTTCGTGGGGGCCGACGACAACAGCATGTCTCACTCCCCTTGGTGCCAGTCCTGGAGACGCTACCTGGCCCTGCGCTACCGCCCGGTTCTCGACTGGAGCGCCGAAATGCTGCGGTTCGAGCCGCAGGCCCGCAGAGATGGTCGTTTCGTCCGTCGCGCCGGGCTCGAGGCGCGCGATGGGGCCGCCGTGCAATATGGTGCCGGGCAAGAGACCGGTGACCTGGATGCCCGTCAGCGGCGTATTGCCCGTATTGGTAATCCGGAACCTGTAGGGCAGAATGCTGCCGACTTCGCTCGCCGTCGGCTTGTCGGCCTTCATCTCCAGGGCGATGGACGGTAACCTCGGCAATTGCACCCGCGCATTCGCCGGAGTACTGGTTATCATGGTTGCGTAGGATGTCTGGCCATTCGCCGTTGCGATAGCATCGACATATCCCGCCTCTATGTCATCGGCGGTGAGCACATGACTGCCGGCGCACGTCGCTTCCTCTCCCCGCTTGAGCTCCGCCGCTTCGCATTGGATGGACATGTCCGGCACGGCATTCTCTATCGCAATTTCACTGAGCGGAACGTTGCCGCTATTGGATATGATGAAACGATAGGCGATCAACTCGCCTGGTTCGGCCTTGGCCGGTGCGCGGCCTGTCATCTCGAGGGCAAGTGAGGGGTCTTCAAGGCTGTCGGTGGTCGAGGACGGTCCGGTGGTGATGGCCAACTCTGCCGCCGTACCCGAGGCGGTGGCTCTGTTGCTGATTTCAGCGGCCGCATAGTCGCTTTCTGTGATCCTGTAGTCACCGTGACAGGCCATGCTTTCGCCCGGAGCCAGAGTGCTCTGCGGACACATGACCGCTCCTCGCAGCCTCTCATCATCGATCGCAATATTCTGGAACGGCAAATCTCCGACATTGGTCAAGTCAAAGCGATAGGTAAGCGTGTCACCCGGCTTGACGCCCGACCGGGACGTCGCGCTCACGCCGAAATGGATGTCGAGATCCTGATAGGAGATGCTGGTCAGAGGTTCGGCTTCCACCTTGGCGATGGCAGGCCCGGCAGGTAGCGGCGCGGCTCGATTGGCACCGCGCCAATCGCCGGAAAGTCCCGCTGCCCAGACCGGAACCGACAATGCGAGCAAGGGTACTGCAATGAGAAACACGGAGAGTAAACGGCGTGCCCGCCAAATGCGGAGGAATGGATGAAACATATCAAATACTCACAATACAACTTTTGATGGTAACGGAGCCTGCCGGCATTCAAGAACGCTGGCCTGAAAAATATGTAGCAATAATTGATACTTACGGTATTTGCTCGCGTCGGTTTTCGTCAACAGACCCGGCGGCACTGTCTGATTCTATGGTTAATGTGCATTAATAATACACTTATAAGTTGTGCTACCGACTCATGATTCCAACGCATATGCTGCCAGAGAGTCCCGCTGCACCGACTGTTTCAACCTGCCACATTGCAACTGGCCGTCCGGGGAATTAATATATTAATTGACCAGTTGGAGATTTACATGGATACCCTGACCGCACCCCGGCACCTGCGCCTTCACGCCAGCGACAATGTCATCGTAGCCGTTGACGCCATTCAGGCAGGCCAGCGCATCGATGACATCATGATCGCCGACCGTGTCCCGAGGGGACACAAGCTGGCATCGCGTCCGATCGCCGAAGGGGAGCCGGTGCGCAAGTTTGGCCAGATCATCGGTTCGGCTTCGAAAGCGATCGCGCCCGGTCAATGGGTGCACGAACACAATCTCAACTATACGAATTTCACCCGCGAAGCCGACGCCGCCCACATCACGGCGGCAGGCGGCTTGCTGCCGGTGGAGCAGCGGGCAACCTTCCAAGGCTTTCGCCGCGACAATGGCCGCGTCGGAACGCGCAACTATATCGGCATTCTTACCTCGGTGAACTGCTCCGCCTCGGTGGCGCGTTTCATCGCAGAAGCGGTGCAGAAATCAGGCCTGCTGGATGATTATCCGACGATAGACGGGATCATTCCGCTGGTTCACGGCGGTGGCTGCGCGCTGGACGTGAAGGGCGAAGGCTATGAAGTCCTGAAGCGGACTCAATGGGGTTACGCCACAAATCCCAATATCGCCGCCGTCCTGATGGTCGGCCTTGGTTGCGAGGGCTTCCAGATCGGGCGCTGGAAAGAGGCCTATAATATCGTGGAAAGCGACAGGTTCCGCAGCCTGACGATCCAGGAAGTGGGCGGTACGCGCAAGACGATGGAGGCAGGCATCTCGGCGGTTCGCGACATGTTGCCGACGGCTGCCAATGTAAGACGCGAAACCGTGCCGGCGTCGGAACTCATGCTCGCTTTGCAATGCGGCGGATCGGATGGCTATTCCGGCATCACCGCCAACCCGGCTTTGGGCGCCGCCGTGGATATCCTCGTGCGCCATGGCGGGACTGCCATTCTGTCGGAAACACCTGAAATATACGGCGCCGAACACCTGCTGATCGAGCGGGCATCCAATCCCGAAGCTGTTGCGCGGCTTCAATCGGTCATTTCCTGGTGGGAGGACTATACGGCCCGCAACAACATGGAAATGAACAATAATCCCTCACCCGGCAACAAGGCGGGCGGATTGACCACAATCCTGGAGAAATCGCTCGGCGCCGTCGCTAAATCCGGCACGACTCCGTTGGAAGCCGTTTACGGATATGCCGAACCCGTAACGGCACGCGGCCTCGTCTTCATGGACACGCCCGGCTATGACCCCGTGTCGGCCACCGGCCAGGTCGCCGGCGGCGCCAATATCCTTGCCTTCACCACTGGCCGAGGGTCGGCCTATGGCTGCAAGCCGACGCCGTCGATCAAGCTGTCGACCAACACGCCCATGTACAATCAGATGATCGAAGACATGGACATCAATTGCGGCGACATACTCGACGGCGTTTCCATCGAGGAAAAGGGCCAGATGATCTTCGATCACCTCCTGAAGATCGCCTCCGGCGAACGCAGTAAATCCGAGCAGCTCGGCTATGGCGACGCGGAGTTCGTGCCATGGCAGATCGGCGCAACGATGTAAGGCTCCGACCGAGCCGAAATTATTAGGTGGCGGCGACAGTTCTCGCCGCACCGCTCTCAAGAAGCCTGCCGAGCGCTTCTTCGACCGCCGTCCTGAATATGACATTGGCCGGCAGATCTTCGCCGAAAACCTGGCGAAGTCCGAGAAGCGCAGCCACGATGTCCGGTGCCGAAGCCTTCTGCGCCGTCAGGCGCTTCATCTCTTCCGCCAGGGGATCGCGCACGTCGATGGCTTGTCCACGCTCGTCGGTACCGGTCACATACCGCATCCAGGCAGCAATACCCATTGCCAGACGAGGGAACGGTGCCTCGGCCTCGATACGGCTGCGGATCGTGTTCAGCAGTCGCTGCGGCAGCTTCTGCGAGCCGTCCATGGCAATCTGCCAGGTCCTGTGGCGCAGGGCCGGGTTGCGGAAACGCTCCCGCAATTGCGCCTTGTAGGCGGCTAGGTCGAAGCCGGGCAGAGGCGGCAGGGTCGGCGTGATCTCCTCGTCCATCATTGTCTCGATGAAGTCGGCGAAGCCTTCCGCCCGCATGACATCGGACACCGTCTCATGTCCGGCCAGATAGCCGAGATAGGCGAGGGTCGAGTGACTGCCATTGAGGAGGCGCAGCTTCATCAGTTCGAACGCCGCGACGTCATCGACGAACGTCGCTCCGAACTTCTCCCAGGCCGGGCGTCCGCTGGGGAAATGATCTTCGATCACCCACTGGCTGAACGGCTCCGTCATGATCGGCCATTCATCGACCACGCCCGCAGCCTTGGTCAGCAATTCCCGGTCTGCATCGGTCGTGGCGGGGACGATCCTGTCGACCATCGTTGATGGGAAGGCGACCTCATCGGTGATGTATCGGCCAAGCTCGGCATCGCGCAACGACGCGAACCGCGTCACCACATTCTTCAGCGTCTCGCCATTTGCCGGTAGATTATCGCAGGAGAGCAGCGTGAATGGCGGGATGCCGCGCTCACGGCGGCGCGCCAGCGCCTCGACGACGAAGCCGATGGCGGATATCGGTGCGCCCGGATTGGCCAGATCGTGAATGATGTCAGGATGCGCCTCGTCGAGCGCTGCGGCCGCTGGCGAGTAGCAATAGCCTTTTTCCGTTATGGTCAGCGAGACGATCTTCACATCGGGCTCGGCCATGACTTCGAGGACGCGTTCGGGATCTTCCGGCGCCACCAGCAAGCCTGTGATGCTGCCGATGACCCGGAACCGGTCGCCGCCGCCATCGCGAGTAGCGACGGTATAGAGCCCATCCTGCGGCTGCAGGGCGTCGCGCGTGCCGGGGCTACGCAGCGACACGCCGACGATGCCCCAGCGCATGTCGCCCGCGGCAATCGCATCATCCGTATAGACTGCCTGGTGCGCCCGGTGGAACGCGCCGATGCCGAGGTGGACGATACCGGTTTGCAGGCCGTCCCGCGTATAGTTCGGAACCTGAATCTGTGCATCGAGGCTCGAGAGGGAAGCATTGGAGAGGCGCGGTGTCGAAGACATTTATTTCTCGTTTCTTTCAGAGCTTGTAGGCGTTCTTGGCCAATCGATAGGCCAGGTCATGGGCGATCTCGGCGCCTTCGTCTTCATCGAGCCGGTGGTCTGCGATCAGGCGCGCCAGGAAGGCGCAATCGACACGCCGCGCCATATCATGCCGCGCGGGTATGGACAGATAGGCCCGGGTATCGTCGTTGAAACCGACTGTATTGTAGAAACCCGCTGTTTCGGTGGTGAGTTCGCGGAACCGCCGCATGCCTTCCGGACTGTCGTGGAACCACCAGGCCGGCCCCAGCCGCAATGCCGGATAGTGCCCGGCAAGAGGCGCAAGCTCGCGGCTGTAGCTCGTCTCGTCCAATGTGAAGAGGATGAGCGTCAGCCGCGGATCGTTGCCATAGGCATCGAGCAAGGGCTTGAGCTCCTCGACATAGCTCGTCGCACGGGGAATATCGGCACCCTTGTCCGCGCCGAACCGCTCGAACAATTGCGGATTGTGATTACGGAACGACCCCGGATGTATCTGCATCACAAGTCCGTCTTCGACGCTCATGCCGGCCATTTCCGTCAGCATCTGGGCTCGGAAAAGCTCTGCTGCCTGGGGATCCGGGCGGCTCATCACCAGATCGAAGAGGCTTGCTGCCTCGGCGGGCGAAAGATTGGCGGTGCGGGCGCTGGGATGGCCATGATCCGTCGCCGTCGCTCCGCGCGCCTTGAAATAGGCTCGCCTTGTCCGGTGGGCGTCCAGATAACCCTGATAGGTGAGAGGCGTACCGGCAAGTCCGGTGAATTTCTCGACGTTCTCGGCAAAGTCCGACCGCGACGCATCGACCACCGCATCGGGGCGATAGGCAGGAACGACCCTGCCCTTCCAGCCGGATTGCAACACTGCGTCGTGATAGCGAAGATCGTCGGTGGCAGCGTCGGTGGTCGAGATGACTTCGATGCCGAACTGCTCGTACAGCGCGCGCGGACGCATGGAGGGCTGGCCGATCCGGTCGCTTATCCGGTCATAGAGTGCATCGGCATTGGCTTCGCACAAGCGATCCGTGATGTCGAAGATCGTCTCCAGCGAATGTTCGAACCACAGGCGCGAAGGCGTTCCCCGAAACAGGTGGAAATGCCGCGCGAACAGCCGCCAGATCTTGCGGCCGTCGGTCTCCGTCGGGCCGCCATCGACGCGCGGTACGCCGAGATCCTCCAGCGCCACGCCTTGCGAGTACAACATGCGGAAAATATAATGGTCCGGCTTGACGAACAGGCTGGCGGGATCGGGAAAGGCTTCGTTTTCCGCATACCAGCGAGGCTCGGTATGACCGTGCGGCGAGATGATGGGAAGCCGTTCCACGGTACGATAGAGGCGACGGGCAATATTGCGAGCATCGGCCTCGATTGGAAACAGCCTGTCGGGATGAAGCGCCATTCTTGTCTACTCGCACTGCCTGTGGATGAAGGATCAATCTTGGCGGAGAGTAGAAAATAATATATTAGTATGTCAATGTCGCAGGCGGGCAGCAGCCCGTGAATGATGAAAGTATGACGTGAACAAGACCGCCCCGCAAATTTCCTCGTCAGAGACCACGCCGGATCGCATCGCGCCGCGCGGCGCGCCCGTCGGAAGAATGACGACGGCGACGGCGATCTACCGCGAGCTGCATGCCGCAATCGTGGCGATGGACATGGCTCCGGGCACGGCGCTCAACGAGAAGGCGCTGACGGAACGATTTGGCGTCAGCCGCACGCCGGTGCGCGAGGCGCTGATCAGGCTGGTGGAGGACGGCCTGGTGGACGTCTTTCCGCAATCCGGAACATTCGTATCGCGCATTCCCCTCGCGCTCATTCCCCAGGCCGTGATCATCCGGCAAGCGCTCGAAGGAGCTGCGGTGGAACGCGCCGCCGAGCGCGCCACGGCGAAGGATGTGGAATGGCTGGACGAACTTCTCGCACGGCAGCGGTTTTTTGCCGACCGCATGAATACCAATGGCTTTCACGAGGCCGACGAGGCCTTCCACGAAGCGATCGCCGGTATTTCCGGCCATCCCGGCATCTGGACCTATCTCAAGCCTGCGAAGATACAGATCGACAGGGCGCGGCGCATGACCCTGCCGGCGCTCGGCCGCATGGATCAGGTTCTTTCCGAACATTCGACCATCCGCAATGCCATTGCGGAGCATGATGTAGCGGCCGCCTGCACGGCAATGAAGCAGCATTTGAATGCCGTCATTCCCGATATTGAAACCTTGAGAAGAACCCATCCCCAATCGTTCATCTGATTTGGGATCGCAATAGTGACGGAGGATGCATGCGTCAGGCATGGAGATGGTTTGGGCCCAAAGCTGGGGTAACGCTTGACGATGTTCGGCAGGCCGGGGCGACGGACATCGTATCCTCGTTGCACGACGTCCCGATCGGTGAAGCCTGGACAAAGCAGCAGGTCCAGGAACGCAAATCCCTTATCGAATCGACACCGGACGGGCGGACCCCGCTGACCTGGTCTGTCATCGAGAGCATACCGATCCCGGACGCGGTGAAGCGCACGGGCGGGAAGGCCAAACGTGAGATAGAGACCTGGATTGCCAGCATGGAGGCAGTCGCCGCCAATGGAATCCGGGTCATCTGCTATAATTTCATGCCGGTTGTCGACTGGTGCCGGACGGAGCTGGACCATGTCACTCCGACGGGCTCGACCGCCATGCGTTTCGACCACAATCAGTTCGCGGTTTTCGACCTGCATATCCTGCAGCGCAAGGGCGCCGAGAGCGATTATTCCAGCGAGGACCAGGCCATTGCAGCGCGGCTGTACGAAGCGATGGGTGCGCAGGAAATCGCCGATCTCACGCGCAACATCGCCAGCGCCCTGCCCGGATCGACGACCGAACCCCTGACCATCCCGGCCTTCCGCGACAAGCTCGACGCCTATTCCGGCATGGATGCCGCGCGGCTGCGCCAGCACCTGATCGAGTTTCTGCAGGCCGTCACGCCAGTCGCAGATGCGCTCGACGTCAAATTGACCCTGCATCCTGATGATCCGCCCCGGCCCTTGTTCGGCTTGCCGCGCATAGCATCGACGGAGGCCGATTATGCAGCGCTGTTCGACGCCGTCCCCTCGCCCGCCAATGGCATGTGCTATTGCACCGGCAGTCTCGGGGTTCGCGCCGACAATGATCTGCCGAGCATTGCGCGCCGTTTTGCCGGGCGTATTCATTTTGCCCATCTGCGTGCAACGACCCGCGAGGGGGATGGAAGAAGCTTCCACGAAGCTGCGCATCTCGAAGGCGATGTCGACATGGTGGCGGTGTTGCGCGAACTGCTCGCGGAAGATCGCAAGCGCGACAAGGCGAACAGCATCATTTTCCGGTCCGATCACGGCCAGCGCCTGCTCGACGATCTGAGCAAGGATGTGACGCCGGGCTATCCCTCGATCGGCCGCCTGCGCGGTCTCGCCGAATTGCGGGGCATCATCCACGCTCTCGATGCATCGGCCTTGCGCTAGAACGTTCCCCGGAGCAATCGATAGGCGTTTCGGCCGGGAACGGACCAAAACGATGCGTTGAAGCAAAATGCCGATCACTTTTTGAGTTGCCGTGCCTTTTCAGCGCGGCAACTCACTCGAAATAGTTAATCCTTTTTCACGATATCTGCCGCCTGGATCGCTGTTTCGACAGCGATCATTAATAAATCGGTTATAAATCAACACATTTCCGCCATAGTCTCTGCGCGATCCTGAATATCCCGCGTGCCCGCACAGCAAGTTCCATCACATTTTGAGTCATAATAAGACAATAAAAATGAGTAACTTGCGCCCATTTTCCTCTTGATCTTTGGCTTTCTTTCCGGCGCGCGACACCTCGAGGCCACATTTCTCCAAAATAGAAGCGACATCTCATCCACGCGGCGATCTACTTACCCGAGCTCGCCATATGCGTGTGTCTTCATTCAGGCATTCCTGCCTTGGGTTGTTAAAGTGCGAATATTCCCCATGCTCTCATTTGCAAGTATCCGTAAGGTACTCACTGCCACCATTATTTTCCTCATGTTCGGTGCCGCTTCCGCCAATGCCGCCTGTGGCGGCGCATCATGGTACGCCCTTCACTCCAAAACGGCTTCGGGCGAGCGTATGAACCCGTCGGCACTGACCGCTGCCCACAGGACGCTGCCATTCGGCTCCAAGGTGAAGGTGACCAACCAGCGCAACGGCAAATCGATCGTCGTGCGCATCAACGACCGTGGACCGTTCATCAAGGGCCGGGTGATCGACCTTTCAAAGGGCGCAGCCGCCAGGCTCGGCTTTGTCGGCGCCGGCCATACCAAAATCTGCATGGCGAGGCTTTAGGCCAGACCAGGGCGGCAGCGATCATTCTTCTTGACCAATGCCGCCAGTAGCGCCATGTGAACAGTCCAGATGAAGTCGGGGATGTTCCATGGCACTCAAAGTCGCGGTCCAGATGGACCACATCAATTCGATCCGGATCGGCGGAGACACGACCTTCGCCCTCTGCCTTGAAGCGCAGGCGCGCGGGCATCGGCTGTTCCATTATACGCCCGACAGGCTGAGCATGCGCGACGGTGTCGTTTCGGCACGCGTGGAAGAACTGAGCGTGCGCGATGTCGAAGGCGATCATTTCACCCTCGGCGAGCCGACCCCCCGAGACCTGTCCGAGATGGATGTGGTGCTGCTGCGCCAGGATCCGCCCTTCGACATGAATTATATCACCACGACGCATATGCTGGAGCGCATTCACCCGAAAACGCTCGTCGTGAACGATCCTGCCTGGGTGCGCAACAGTCCCGAGAAGATCTTCGTCACCGAGTTTCCCGACCTCATGCCGGACACGCTGATCACCAAGGACCCGGCCGAGATCGTGGCGTTTCGCAAGGAGTTCGGCGACATCATTCTCAAGCCGCTCTATGGCAATGGCGGCGCCGGCGTATTCCATCTTGCGGATGGTGATCGCAATCTCACCTCGCTCCTCGAAATGTTCGGACAGATGTTCCGCGAGCCCTTCATCGCCCAGCGCTATCTGAAGGATGTCCGCGCCGGGGACAAGCGCATCATCCTGATCGACGGCGAGCCTGTCGGCGCCATCAATCGCGTTCCGTCCGAAACCGATTCACGCTCCAACATGCATGTCGGCGGGCGCGCCGAGAAGACCGAACTGACCGAGCGCGAGCGGGAGATCTGCGCCCGCATCGGCCCGTCGCTGCGCGAGCGCGGCTTCATCCTCGTCGGCATCGACGTCATCGGCGACTATATGACGGAGATAAACGTCACCTCCCCGACCGGCGTTCGCGAGGTGAAGCGATTTGGCGGTGCCGACATAGCGGCGCTGTTCTGGGACGCGGTCGAAGCCAAGCGGAACTGATCGCCCGGGCGAGCGTCCGGCGTAGAGCTGGCGTTCGCCAATTGTTCTTGTTATGCGGCGGGATTTGTGCTGATGTGCCACGCATTGGCATAATGATTTTTTACGCACTGCATTTTCAAGGAACGATTGATGGTTACCCGCGTCCAGACGGTCGCCTTTCAAGGCATTCAAGCGCAGCCCGTCGATGTCCAGGTCATGATCGCGCCTGGCAAGATGGGGATGCACATTGTCGGACTGCCGGACAAGGCAGTGGCCGAGAGCCGCGAGCGTGTCCAGGCCGCGCTGCACGCTTCTGGCCTTGCGATGCCGCCGAAGAAGGTCACGATCAATCTTGCACCCGCGGACCTGCCGAAAGAAGGGAGCCACTACGATCTTCCGATCGCCGTCGGGCTCATGGCCGATCTCGGTGCCATGCCGGCGGACGCACTCCAATCCTACATCGTGCTCGGCGAATTGTCGCTTGATGGCACCATCACCCAGGTCGCAGGGGTGCTGCCGGCCGCGATCGCTGCGAATGCGCAGGAAAAGGGCCTGATCTGCCCGGCCGCCTGCGGCCCGGAAGCGGCCTGGGCCGGCGCCGATGTCGATATACTGGCGCCGCGCAGCCTCATTGCCCTCGCCAATCATTTCCGCGGCACGCAGGTGCTGTCGCGGCCGGAACCCGCGCTGCAGGCCAACAACGCGCCGCTGCCCGATCTTTCCGAGATACGCGGGCAGGAGATGGCAAGGCGGGCACTGGAAGTTGCAGCAGCCGGAGGCCACAACCTGGTGATGATCGGACCCCCAGGCTCCGGAAAATCCATGCTGGCACAACGGCTGCCCTCGATACTTCCTCCGCTTTCGCCGCGCGAATTGCTTGAGGTGTCGATGGTGGCATCGATCGCCGGGGAACTGGTCGGCGGGCGGCTGACGGACAGGCGTCCCTTTCGCGCGCCGCATCATTCCGCATCCATGGCCGCCATGGTGGGCGGGGGCATGCGGGCGCGGCCGGGTGAGGTCTCCCTGGCGCATCGCGGAGTGCTTTTCCTCGACGAATTGCCCGAATTTACGCCGCAGGTGCTCGATTCGCTCAGGCAGCCGCTGGAGACCGGCAATTGCATGATCGCGCGCGCCAACCACCGCATCTCCTATCCGGCGCAAATCCAGCTCATCGCCGCCATGAATCCGTGTCGCTGCGGCATGGCGGGCGAACCGGGACACAGATGTTCGCGGGGCGTCAAATGCAAGCAGGACTATCAGGCGCGTATCTCGGGGCCGCTGCTCGACCGTATCGACATCAAGATCGAGGTTCCGGCGGTCAATGCCGTCGATCTGATCCGGCCCGCGGCCTCGGAGAGCAGTTCTGTCGTGGCAGCCCGGGTGGCCCAGGCGCGCTCCATACAGAAAAGCCGCTTCGAGGCGCTCGGCCTTTCGTCGGTGACCACCAATGCGCAATGCGGCGTTGCCTTGATCGAGGATATTGCGCGACCTGACCGCGCGGGAATGGCCCTTCTGGAACAGGCCAGCCTGCAGATGCGGTTCTCAGCCCGCGCCTATCATCGGGTTTTGAAGGTTGCACGCACGCTGGCAGATCTTGAAGGGCAAAAGGATGTGGGGCGAATTCACCTCGCCGAGGCCATCTCCTACAGGGTGACGTCCGATACGTTCTCGGACGCCGCCTGACTCATCCGGATTACTGGACCGAGCCGACCAGGATGTTGCTCGGCGCTTCAATGCTGACCCAGCGGCCGGTATTGTTGACCGCCTGCCGCTTCAGGTAGGTGTAATCGGTCTCCGCCCAGTTTTTTACGCTTTCGACCAGATTATCGAGAACGAAGTCGCCGCGATCGGTACGGACGGTGAGCACAGCATGGCCCTCGCCATCAGGCTTGCGAACGACGGTGATCAAGAGGTTCGACGGCGAGATGCCGAACTGCATCAGGTCGCGGCGCTTCAGGAGCACGTAATCCTCGCAGTCGCCGACGGCTTCCGGATAGGCCCAATATTCATCGACGCCATAGATTTCAAGATCGGTCAGCGGCTTGATCTTCTCGTTGATGTCGGCATTCACGCGAACGAGAAGCTGCCAGAAATCATGCGACATCTTCTCCGGCATGACATTGCGCGCCTTGACCGAGCATTCGGCCGGAAGCCGCTTGCAGAACTCGTAATGACCGATCGGCTGTGAGGTAAGCCCGCCAGTCAGCATGAAAGCTTCTGAAGCCTCGGCCTCGACCTGGGCGCCGAACAGCGTTGCGGCAACGATCAGGAGCGACGCTCCCAAAGACCTTGCGAAATATGCCGCTGCAAACATGCCTTACTCCAAACCCCGTCAGCCATTCTTAACAAAACGTTAACGGCGTGTGGGGAGTTGAGTCAATCACAATGGCGCCACGATCTCGCCATTGTTAATATATGGTTAAAATTTGAAGGGTGGGCTGGATGGCAGCAATGGCCTGTCGAAACCGCGCTATGAAAGATTGGTCAGGGAGGTTGGTTCAACCTCTGGAAAAGCGCGCAAAGCTTCGATTCTACCGGAAAACAGGCCGATCCAACGGGGTTCCGGCGACAAGCTCGACGTTCCTTGACCGTGCCGCCTGGCCGGGTCAGGCGCGTTTCGGCAGAGGCGAAACGTTGGAATTGCGGCGCGCCTGGGCGTGGTCGTTAACGAATTGGACGATTTTGGGCGCGATTTCAGCCCGGAAGCGGGAGCCGTTGAACACGCCATAGTGACCGACCTTCGGCTGCAAATGATGCATCCGCATGGACGAAGGTATGTTGGAGCAGAGCGTCTGGGCCGCCTCGGTCTGGCCGACGCCGGATATGTCGTCATTCTCGCCTTCGACGGTCAGCAATGCCACGTTGCGAATAGCCGACGGGTCAACCGGCACGCCGCGATGCATCATTTCGCCCTTGGGCAGCAGATGCCGGACGAACACCGTATCCACCGTCTGAAGGTAAAATTCAGCCGTCAGGTCCATCACCGCCAGATATTCATCATAGAAATCGCGATGCTTGTCGGCGGAATCACCATCTTCCTTGACCAGATGGACAAAAAATTCCTTGTGGGCCGTGATATGCCGGTCGAGGTTCATGCTCATGAAGCCCGAAAGCTGCAGGAAGCCGGGATAGACATCCCGCATGAAGCCGGCATGCGGCCAAGGCACCGACATGATGACGTTGTCCCGAAACCATTCAATGCCTTTTTCTTCGGCAAGCTTGTTGACCGCGGTCGGATTCTTGCGCGTATCGATCGGCCCACCCATCAGCGTCATGCTGGACGGTGCAAACCTGTCGCCATTGGCCTCCATGATGGAAACGGCGGCCAGCACCGGCACCGAAGGCTGGCATACGGCCACCACATGGGCATCTTCGCCCAGCGCGTGAAACATCTCGATGACATAGTCGATATAGGCGTCGAGATCGAAGCTGCCCTCGCTGAGCGGCACGGTGCGTGCATCGACCCAATCGGTGATATAGACCTCGGCGCTCGGCAGAAGAGCTTCCACGGTTCCGCGCAGGAGCGTGGCATAGTGGCCCGACATCGGCGCGACGATCAGTATCTTCGGGTCGCGCGGACGTTTTGACGGCAGGCTGCGCTTGAAGTGGATGAGATTGCAGAATGGTTTGGACCACACCGTCTTCTCGGTCACATCCACTTCGGTATCGTCGACCAGCGTCGTCGCAAGATTGAAGCTCGGCTTGGCATAGCTTCGCGTCATGCGCTCGAACAACTCGCAGGATGCGGTGATCGACCGGCCGACCACCGTTTGCGACAGCGGATTGAGCGGATTGTCGTAAAACAGCTTCGTCGCGTCGGCGAGCGCCCGGTAGGGTTGGAGCGCAGCATGGTTCAGTTCATAGAGATGGTAGAACATTTCACCGTCCGATCATGCGGTCTGGCTATCTTATATAGCGAGCCTAGCTGGTTTATCGCATATTGCAATGCAACAAAAGCACGAGCCGGGTTAAAAATGTTCACCTCCATGGCTGATCGACGCAGCGTTCATGCCGACCGTCAAGGCTTCAGCAGCAAGCCGCAGCTCCATCCAGGGCAACGACAGCCAGGGTCGGCGTGTGTCAGCCCGCGCCTTCCACGATGAGCATTTCGGCTTCGGCCACACTCTGCCGGATTGCCTTTGCCGCCTGATATTCGGGGGAGTTGTAACAATCCAGCGCGTGCTGCACGGAGGGAAACTCGATGACCACATTGCGTCCCCGAGCGGTACCCTCGAGGGCGTGGTACGGGCCGCCCCTGGCAAGGAAATTCGCACCGAACTTCTCGAAGGCCGGCTTGGCGGTCGACACGTAGTCCTTGTAGCGCTCAGGATCGCGAACATCGACGCGCGCAATCCAATATCCCTTGGCCATCAGCTTTCTCCCTTACGATTGTTCCGATCGCTATGCCTGCAACGCGCCTTCGGCCATTTCGGCAAGCACGGCTTCTGCCGCTGCCTTGCGATTGGCTGCCGCGATGATCGGCCTGCCTACCACAAGATGGCTTGCCCCGGCGTGCAGGGCATCAGCCGGCGTCATCACGCGCTTCTGATCGCCCTTGTCAGCGCCTGCCGGCCTGATACCGGGCGTTACGATAGCCATGTTTTCGCCGACGATCCGCCTTACGGAAGCGGCTTCGGTGGCGGCACAGACTATTCCGCCCATGCCGGCCTCCAGCGCCTGCTGCGCGCGCCGGGCGACGAGGCGCTGCGGCTCATCGCGATAGCCAGCCTCCACCAGGTCGCCAGCGTCCATGGATGTGAGCACCGTGACCCCGAGGAGGCAAAGGTCCGCCCCTTGCGCCGCCGCCACAGCCGCCCGCATCGCCTTGGGATAGGCGTGGATCGTCAGCATCGATACGCCCATCCTGGCGATATTCTCGACGCCCTTGGCCACCGTATTGTCGATATCGAGGAGCTTCATGTCGAGAAACACCTTCTTGCCGGCGCGGACCAGTTCACCGGCAAAGTCGAGCCCTCCGGCGAATACCAGCTGATAGCCGATCTTGTAGAAGGAAACGGCGTCTCCCAGCTCTTCCACGGCTTCCGCGGCCAGCTTGATTGTCGGCACGTCAAGTCCGACGATGAGGCGCTCACGCAACGTCGCATTGGTCATTGAATCACCTTTTCTGTCGATCGCGGATCAATCGCACAGAATCCGGCTCCGCGATAGGGCGAACTTCGCTCAGTCGGCGCGGCGATAGACCCAGAGGCGGGCCGGAGGCACGTTGCGAATGATGAAATCGAGATGTTCTATCTTGTAGTTGCCGCGCCCGGCAGGGACGGGCGACATGGGGCCATAGGTGATCTGCACGACCGGACGGCCATGGGGAATACGGCGCAGCAGATCCTCGATGATCTTGACCCGGTCGTTGACGGGAAAGTTCAGAAGCGGCACAGCCGATACCACCGAATCGAACTTCTGGCCGCGCTGTTCTCCGAGCGTGGTGTCGAGATCGAAAGCGTCGCCCTCGACGATATTGACGCCCGGAAAGTCCTCGCGCAGATGCTCGGCAAATTCCGAGGAATATTCGACACAGTAAAGATCGGAAGGCGCGACACCGCGCTGCAAAATGGCTTTGGTGATGACGCCGGTGCCCGGTCCAAGCTCAAGGACCGGAAGGCCCGACTGCGGGTTTACGACGCTTGCCATGCGCCGCGCCGTGACCGAACTCGTCGGGAGAATGGAGCCAACTGCCTTGGGACCATGCATCCAGCCTTTGAAGAACCGGATCTCCTCGTCGAATTTCTCGGCGAGTTTCTTGCCCAAGGGTCTTGTCATGCCTGCACTCCGTCGCGTTTGAATAAGTTTATGCCGCATCCAGCGCCATAAGCAAGTCCGCCGCCAGGGCGCTGCCCATAAATTATTCGCTCAGGCCTTCGAAGAACTCCTTCATCCGAGCGAAGAAACCGGTCGATTGAGGGCTGTTATCCTGCGAGGAAATCCGCTCGAACTCTTCAAGCAGTTCGCGCTGGCGCTTGTTCAGGTTCTGCGGCGTCTCGATCGCGATCTGGATATAAAGGTCGCCCATGGCCGCCTGACGCAGCACCGGCATGCCCTTGCCCTTGAGACGGAACTGCTTGGCATTCTGCGTGCCTTCCGGGATCTTGACCCGCGTCTGCGTACCGTCCAGCGTCGCCACTTCGAATTGGCCGCCAAGGGCTGCGGTGGTCATCGAGATCGGCACCTTGCAATAGAGATCCGCACCGTCGCGCTGGAAGAATTCATGCGGCTTGAGCGACAGGAAAATATAGAGGTCCCCGGCCGGGCCGCCACGCAGCCCTGCCTCGCCTTCGCCGGTAAGCCGGATGCGTGTTCCATCCTCGATGCCTGCCGGAATGTTGACTGAGAGCGAGCGCTCCTCGGTCACACGGCCCTGGCCGCGGCATTTCGAGCAAGGATCCTGGATGATCTGCCCGCGACCGTGGCAGCTCGGGCAGGTGCGTTCGATCGAAAAGAAGCCTTGCGCCGCCCGCACGCGACCGGAGCCGCTGCAGGTGCCGCAAGTCACAGGCTGGGTGCCGGGCGCGGCGCCACTGCCATTGCATTCGTCGCAGGTGATGGAGGTCGGCACGTGTATCTGTGCCGTTTTACCGGTGAAGGCTTCCTCCAGGGTAATTTCCATATTGTAGCGCAGATCCGCGCCGCGCTCGCGTCCGCCGGACCTGCGCTGGCGGCCACCGCCCATCATCTCGCCGAAGATGTCCTCGAAAATATCGGCAAAGCCACCTGCCCCGCCGAAACCACCACCGCCGCCCATGCCGCCATTTTCGAAAGCGGCATGACCGAACCGGTCATAGGCAGCGCGCTTTTGCGGGTCTTTCAGCGTTTCATAGGCTTCGCCGATTTCCTTGAATTTGTGTTCGGCGGCCGCATCGCCCGGATTCTTGTCGGGGTGGAATTGCATGGCGAGCTTGCGGAAAGCGCTTTTCAGTTCTTTCTCGTCAGCGCTTCTGGCTACGCCGAGGGTTTCGTAATAGTCAGCCTTCATCCAAACACTCGTTCCATAAATCGCAGAGCCTGCGCCCGAGGCTCGTGTCAGACCGGTATTTAGGTGCTCATCACAGCGATTGCCATAGATAACTTAGCCTGATTCGGGCAAAAAGGCGCTTATTTGACGATTATCGCGCTTGTGTGGCAGCTATTCCACGAATCGCCATTTCGCAGTATTTCACCGCACCGCAAAAAAGGCGGTGCTTCGCGCCCTCGCCGCGGGCGCGAAACGGCGATTGCCGACCTCACGGCATCGCGCATCTCGCAACAGGCTTCAGTGCGGGCGTCTGACTGCCGTCCGGAGCAAATGACGGCGGCAGACCATCTGCCGCTGGTTCGCTTGCCCAGCAACTCGGCGCGGCTCCAAGGGTGAAATCCAGCGAACGTTCTCCTTTCATTGGGTGGAATGGCAGCCAGGTACTGTGATGCGGCTTGCCGTCGACCAGCAGGCCCTGAACATAGGGTGCCGGTGCCTCGGGAGCCGTGATGGTGAACAGCCTCCGTTTGCCCTGCCAGACCACTGCCTTCGAGAATAGCGGGCTGGTCAATGTCAGCCCAGGCTCCGCCAGTATCTCCGGATAGAGCCCGAGTGCCGACCAGACGTACCAGCCGGACAGCGCGCCCTCATCCTCATTGCCCGGCAGGCCTTGCGGACTGTTCTTGTACAAAGTCTGCCGGAGGCGACTGACGAGCGCCTGCGTCTTGTAGGGCTGGCTGGTCCAGTTATACATGAAGGGGGTGGCGAAAGAGGGCTCATTGCCAAGCCACAGATAGGGCGCCCGCTCGCCGCCCGCCAGATATTTGGTGAACTCATCGAGCCGCGCGACGGCATCAGCTTCCGAATTAGGATTGATCTTGGGATATTTTACCAGCATGCGAAACAGACCGCGAATATCATGCGGCACCATATAGCCATATTGTTCGGCATTGCCTTCGCGATACTCGTTTGTCGCTAGTTCGAAGCCCATCCAATTGTCATCTTCGTCGTGCGGCTGCAATTGCGGATAGGGCTGGCCGGCTATCTTGCTCCAGCCGGGGTTGAAAAGATTGCGCCAATAGCCCGAACGCTTCAACAGATCGGCGGCATGGCCCGAGGTATTTCCGACCAGCAACTGGCTGCCCGGCTTGTCCAGCGCCGCCAGAAAGCGCGAAATGGCGAAATCGGTGCTGACATACTCCAACGTGTTCGACGTCGCGGTATTGTTATACATCATACTGCCTTCACCAGATCGAAGGTAGCCGCGCTCGATATATTGCTCGATATGGGGTAGTGGTTGCACCCGTCGACATTTAGCCTTCCTGCCTAAGGCCATGTCGAGCATGATCTGGCGCGCCGCCGCCGTATCGAAATTCCTCGCTCCGAAGGCATAATTCTGCGCAACGATGATCGAAGCGCCGTCGCCCGGCATGATATTGCTGTTGGAATTGCCCTCGACCCACATTGGAAAGACACCACCGCACTGCCTGGCATCATTGATCAGGGACTGCGCCATGTCGCTCGATTCGGTCGGGGCAAGCAGCGATTGCAGCGGCGCGAGCGAGCGATATGAGTCCCAGCTCGAAAACGTGGTGTAGTGGGTTCGCCCCGGTTCGACCTTTTCAACCGTGCCGCGTCCGTCGAAGCTCATATATTGCCCGTTGAAATCATTGTAGACGGATGGCGCGAAGAAGGAATGGTAGAGCGCCGTATAAAAATTCACCCGCTCATCCGCGCTGCCGCCGGTGACTTGAATAGAGTTGAGCCGTTCATTCCAGGCAGCGTCGGCATTCTTCCGGACCTCGTCGAAGCTGAGCGCAGCGGATTCGGCCTCGAGGTTTTCCCTGGCATTCGCGGTGCTGACATAGGAGACACCGGCCTTCATTCCAATCATCGTCTTGGCACCCGCCGTCGGCGCGAACGTCAGAATGGTGTCGTTGTCGCTTACGGTGAATGGCTGGTCGAACTTCGCATAAAAATAAACTTCGTAAAAATCGCTACCGCAAAAGCCGCCACCCGTTGCCGAGGCCGATATGGTACGGGCCGCCTTGTCTACCTTTGCCTTCCCATAGTTGAACCACAGCATGGCATTGCTACCGGCGGGAAAGGTAAACCGGCCGGAACCGGTTCGAACCGTCGCGGTTAGCTCCGTTTCGATGTGATTGTCGAACTCGACGCGATAATATCCCGGCTTTGCGACTTCATTGGCGTGACTGAACGTTGCGCCCTCATCCGTAACATTGCCGATAGGCTGCACCTTGAATGGCGCTTGCGTTTCGCAGCCAACACCATTGAGATTGATCATCGGAAAGCCCTGAATCACATTCGAGTCGTGATGATAGCCGCGTGGCGACCATATGGTATCGATGGTGTTCGTCTCCGGACCCCAGGACACCATCCCGAACGGAACTTTCGCGCCCGGATTAACGAAGCCGCCGAACAGGTACTCCGTGGAGCCTGGAACATCGGATTTCGGTACCTCACCCGAACCGATGAGCGGATTGACGAATTGCGTCAGGGCAACATCCTGACGCGCAGGGGGTACTTCCTCCACCACTGCGCCCGGAGCAGCGCTCATGCCGGGTACATCGTCCTGCTTCTGTGCCGGTGCAGCAGCGGTCGTTTGCTGCAATGGATTCTCGGCGGCATTGTCGAAGGTAGTCGGTGAGACCGCATCCCCTTCGTCGCATCCTGCCAATATCGAACTGCCAAGCAATATGGCTACGAGCGAACGTTTGAAAAACATGATTCCTCCCAATGGATTTCTTTGAGCCAGTCGCCGCGATGCGGCAGTAAAAATAGGCACGCCTGCAGGGTCCGCTCCTCCCAAAGCGGCTTAACCTCTTGGAACAATCCTGTTGTTTTCAGTACTCGACCGCTGTCGATTGGTCGCCGAAGCCCAGCCTTGGCCGGGCCCCGACTATTCATGAACGCCCTCGACCTCAGTTCGGAGGTGCCGAGCCCTCCTGTCCAAGAAGTTCAAACTCCGCAATCTCGACCGGCTGCCCCTGGAACTCCAACCTGAACCTGGAGAATGACGCCGGTGCCTTCAGCGCGAACGGCATGGTCTGCCGTGGCCAGGTGAACTTTATATTCGTGCGTTCATCCAATACGGTCCAATCCTTTCCATCGTTGGAGCCTTTCAACGTCCAACTGGTGGGCGGTTTGGCCAGCACGTCTGCGGAGGTCAGCGTGTAGAGCACGACCTTGTCGGAGGGATTGGGCGCGGTTTTTTTGGCTTCTATCCAGGTGCTTGCGGGAGTCACAATTGTAGCCGACGTCCTGTCGTGGAGTGTGCTCGCATCTCCACCGCTCGCCGATACAACGTAGGTGTCGGGCGGCAGCAAGGATGTCAGCGGTTGTGGCTTGGCATCGCCGACCGTGATCGAGGAGGGGACGTCATTTTCTCCCGTTCCCCAGCGCGATGGGTTTGGACCCATTTCGAACTCAAGCACGGCCCCTTCGGCGATTGCCGCATGGGAAATGTAGTTGTTGGTCAGCGGCTGGCCGTCAAGCTTGGCGCTCTGTATGTAGCGATTGACGGCACTGACGCCCGGTGCCTTGATGGTGATCGTGTTTTCCGCGCCTCCGGGCTTTTTCAAAGCTACCGTCATCCGCGGGAAATAAGGTGCGCCAATCGTATATTCCGGCCGCCCCATGCTTACCGGATAGAAGCCCATGGCGCTGAATATATACCAGGCGGATTGCTCGCCATTATCCTCGTCGCCGATATAGCCATCGCCGGTGGAATTTCCCTCTTCGTCGAAACCGGAGAAATAGAGCTTGTCCATGACATCGCGCAGATATTTCTGGCCGGCGAAAGGCGCAGCCGCATAATTATACATGTAGATGGAATGGTGCACCGTCTGGTTGTTGTGCTGATATTCCCCCGTTCCCGCAAGTTCATGTACCTTCAACGCCTCCTTCATCTCATGGATCAGGCTCCAGTAGCTTCCCTTGTCCTTGCCCGGCACTGTCCGGAAGAAAGCGTCGAGCTTGTCTTTCAACTTGTCGCGGCCGCCATAAAGGTTTGCAAGTCCCTGCCCATCCTGAGGCGCCAGGAAGGCATAGGACCAGGCATTGCCTTCCGTATAGCCATGTCCCCAGGTTTGCGGCGTCAAGTTCGTGCCCGATCTCCCAGATGTATCGTCCCAGCCTCCATTTTTATACTTGGGGCGAAACCACCCGCCTGCCCATGTTCCTGACGGTTCCATGGAGAAAAGATTGGCATAATGACGAGCTCTATTGTTGAAATAGATCGCATCGTCCGGCTTGTTGAGCGCCTGCGCCATCTGGGCAATGCCGAAATCATTGAGATCCGCTTCCAGCGACCAGGCGACATGTCCGGGCGCGGAATCATTATTGTTTTCATTCTGCTCCGTCGGCACATAGCCGTAGAAGACGGACGTTGCCATGCCTTTCCGGCCTTTAGCCCCTTCATTGCTATAGACGGTCGCATTGCGCAACATCGATGCGTAGGCGGACTCCACATCGAAATTACGAACGCCCTTCAGGTAGGCATCGGCAAAGATCACATCGGAGCTGGTCGCAACCATGCTGTCATTATAACCGGGCCCTGACCAACGAGGCACCCATCCGCCGTCCTTGAAGGCATTGACGAAGCCATCGAGCATCTCGCCAGCCTGCTCCGGCATGAGCAGCGTATAAAGCGGCCAAGTCGTGCGATACGTATCCCAGAAGCCGTTATTGACCCAGATCTTGCCCTTCTGTGGCGTCAAGCCGCGCTTATAGGGGCTGACATACTGTGCCTCGCCATCGACGTTCTCCCAGGCGGAATTCGGATAGAGCAGGCTGCGATACAGATTGGAATATAGAATGACCTTCTGGTCTTCCGTTGCGCCGCGTACATGCAGGATGTTGAGCTTTTCTTCCCACGCCGCCTTCGCCGCCTGCTTGACTTCGTCAAAACTCCGGGTCCCGATCTCCTGCTCAAGATTGGATTTCGCCTGTTTTACGCTGATCAAAGATGTCGCGATTGTCATTCCAACGACAGGATTCGTCGAAGTGTCGAGTTCGACCAAGGCGCTGACATTATCAGGCCGGTTCGATTGAACGATACTCCTGTCGAACCTGGCATAGAAATAGAGCTTCGCGACGCTCTGCGATGAGCCCTGGTCGGTGTGGCCGGACACGACGCCATTCGGCGCGTCGATCGAAATTTCGCTTCCATTCTCAAATACGTCGAAAAGAATCGCCGAACGGCCCTTGTGAGCGGGCAGGGAAAATCGGAAAGAAGCGGCGTGATCCGTCGGCGTGATCTCGGTCCTGGTGCCATTGTCGAACGTCAAATCATAGTAGTGGGCCTGCGCAGTTTCGTTCTTGCGGTCGTATCTTTGAGCGCGATTCACCTTGTCGGTTACGCCAGTGTTATTGATGGGCATGATCTGCAAGGTCTGCCGGTTGCCTATCCAAGGACTCGGCTCGTGCACGACGGCAAAAGCCATGATCTTGTCGAGATACTTGCCGTCGTCATGAAACTGGTAGAACCAGTTGGAATCGTTGCGATTGACTGGTGTCCAGAAATTGAACCCGAAGGGCACGGCGACAGCGGGAAACGTGTTTCCTTTGGTGAAGTCCCCGCTGGAATCGGCCCCGCGCATGATATTGACGTATTGCGCCAAGGGGCGGCGGTGTGGGATTCCCTTCAGATCGAGCAGATCATATTCCAGCTGCGCGACCATACGCTCGGTCTTTTGCAGGCTCTCGATGCCGGCGACGACCTTCTGCATCGTCGTTGTCCACACCGTCGCATCGTCAATGAGCTTCTCAAGTCTGGTGGATGGCAAACCCCCGCTTTTCAGTTCAGCGGTCATCTTCATGATATCGGCCGTAAGGAGATCAACGGAACCCACCATTGGCCGTACATTATCCTTGAGCTGCGAAATCTCCTGTTTGAACGCCGCCAATTCCTGTTGATCCGATTGCGAGGTTACCGAAGGGAGCGCATTTTCTCCCTCCATCGCCTCCAGACGGCGCCAAATGGCCTGTGACGCCGGAGCGGCATTCACCATCCGCGCGATAGGAGGCTGCAAATCTGCCAACTGCTTTGCGAGCCGATCATAGTAGGGCCGCTTCGCCACTTCCAGATCGGCTTGCGCGGCAACTACCAGGTATCGCAAATTGTCAATTTGCTGCTGCAGTGCAAGCAATTTATCATCAGCGGCAGCAGGTGCGAATGTGGCGTCGGCAACCGGTGCGTGTGAAACAGTAGGCTCTTCCGATTTGTCGCAGCTCACCAAGGTGACAGAGCTGAGCAAGCCGAACAAAATTGCTCGCTTAAGAGACATTTTTCCTCCCGAAATGAATAAAATATGAGTGCTGAACTGGAAACTGTCTGGCGAGACGCCAATGCTGAAATCGTCGCCTCCCACAACGAAATCAAAGCCGGATAATGGATACAGACTGAATCGGGGAATGGGGCGCTTCTGTCAATTCGCCATAAGTATAAGTGCCGCTGCCGACGATCCTTCGCGAAAATAATCGCTTTCGTCCATGGTTGCCGACCACAGCCATGTCGCGGCGCTAAGCGGTGTGCACCATTTCGACCGCATGCCCGACCCCGGCAGCGGCGGGCCAGTTGCACCCGCCGCCCACCATCCGGTTCACTGAGCGGCAGCTTCGCGCCCGAGCAGTTCGAGTTCGGCGATCGTCACATCCGAACCTACAAACGTAAACCGATAGCTCGTGTAAGTTTCAGGTTTTTCAAGCACGAATGGCTTTGTCTGCTGTGGCCAGGTGAACTTTACATCCGTGCGTTTGTCCAATTCGATCCAATCCTTTCCATCATTGGAGCCCTTCAACGTCCAACTGGTCGGCGCACTGGCCAACGTCTTGGACGAAGTCAGCGTATAGAGGTGCACTGTGTCGGCGACCTTTCGTTCGAACTCGACGACTGCCGCTTTGGATTCGGCGGACGACCATATCGTCTGGGAGTCCCTGTCAAAGAGATGATCCTCGCCTGAATCGCTGGTTCGGAGGGTATACCGTCCTCCTGGCAGCAAGGAGCTCCACGGCTGTGGCTTATCGGCTCCCTGAGTGATGGAGGCGGGGGCGGCATCCTCACCGGTGCCCCATTTTGTTGGATATGGTACCATATCGAACTCAAGCATCGCTCCGGAAATCAGTTCGTCATGGCTGAGATGGGTCCGATTGATCGGCTCGCCATTGAGCTTGACACCGAACACGAAGCGGTTCGAGGAGCTTACCTTCGGAGCCTTGATAGTGATCGTCTGCGGTTTGCCCGAACTATCGGTCACCTTTACCACCATCTTGGGGAAATAGGGTGCGCCGATGGTATATTCTGGCCGACCTACGCCGAGCGGGTAAATGCCCATGGCGCTGAACACGTACCAGGCCGACATTTCGCCATTGTCCTCGTCACCCATATAGCCGTCGCCGGTGGAATTGCCCATGGCATCGAAGCCGGACGAATAAAGCTTGTCCATGACATCACGCAGATGTTTCTGGCCGCCAGCCGGATACCCGGCATGGTTATACATATAGAGCACATGGTGCACCGGCTGGTTCGAGTGCTGGTATTCGCCCAGCTCATGATCCTTGCCGATCTCGTAGGCTGATTTGATTTCGGGCTTTTTTCTGTTAAAGCCACCATCCTTCAAAGGACTCATGGCGAACAGTGCATCGAGCTTCGTCCGCAGCTTGGCCTTGCCGCCATAGAGATTGGCAAGTCCCCGTCCGTCCTGCGGCGCCAGCATCGAATAGTGCCAGGCATTGCCCTCCGTATATTGCTCATACCAGCTTTGCGGCGTGCGGTTCGTATTACGCCACTTGCCCGCCGAATCCTTCGCGCGGAACCAGCCACCTGACCAGAGCCCGCTCGATTCACCGTCGAATATCCGGGCAAAGCCAATGGCATTATTGGCGAAATAGGCGGCATCATCCTTGTTGCCGCGTGCTCTTGCCATCTGCGCCAGGCCGAAATCGTTCAGATAGGCCTCCAGCGACCATGATACGGCCTCCGTGCCCTCCAGCGAGTATCCGTAGAAGGGCGTCTTGTCCATGCCCTTGCGCCCGCGTTCAGGGTTGCCACTGAAAACCGTGGCGTTCTTCACCATCGAATCATAAGCTGCGGTAATGTCGAAGTTCCGGATGTTTTTCATATAAGCGTCGGCAAAGATGATATCCGAACTCGTCGCCACCATCATGTCCTTGTAGCCCGGGCCCGACCAACGCGTGACCCAGCCGCCATCCTTGTAACCATTGACGAAACCGTCGATCATTTCGCCGGTCTGTTTCGGAAGCAGCAGCGCATAGAGCGGCCAGTTCGTGCGATAGGTATCCCAGAAGCCATTATTCACCCAGATCTTGCCGGGCTTCACTGTCGGTACGTCGATATAGGGGCTCATGTAATAGGCTTTCAAATCGTTGCCAGACTTGACGTTCTCAAAGGCGGAGTTCGGATAAAGAAAGCTTCGGTAAAGGTTGGAGTAAAGAATGGTCTTCTGGTCTCCGGTCGCGCCCTCGACCTCAACCAGACCGAGCTTCGCGTTCCAGGCATCCATGGCAGATTGCAATATCTGATCGAACGTCTTTGCCCCGATTTCCTGGCTGAGATTGTCCTTGGCCTGCTCGACGCTGATAAACGACGTAGCGAGGCGCAAGCCGATCTCGCGATTTGCCGCGGTGTCGAAACGCAGCCAGGCCGGCAAGGCATTGCCGCTCGTGATAATTGGCGCGATATCGAACTCGCCGTAATAATACATTCGGGGCGAACCGTGGTCCGTAAACCCGGAAATCGTGCCATCCTTCGTTATTTCAATACTACCAGAGGTGTCGAAAAACTTGTCTATGACAATAGCCAGATTCTGATTTTGATTGCGACTGGGCGTGAAGCGAAAATAGACCGCATGATCCGTCGGCGTCATTTCGGTGCGCGTGCCGTCCTTGAAATCGACACTGTAATAGTGGGCGAGGGATATTTCAGTGGCTCGGTCGAACTTCGCGCCGCGCGCTTCCTGTTCGGTTATCGGCTCAACGGCTGTATCTATGCTGCTGACCGGCATGATCTGCAGTGTCTGGCGATTGCCAATCCAAGGGCTTGGCGCGTGAACGACCGCGAAGGCATAAATTTTGTCGAGAAGGCCTGTGTCGTCTTCGTTCTCATAGAAGGTATAAAAGAAGTCGTTTCCATAATAGCCCCGATTGAGCTTCGTGTCCCGCCAACCGTTTATCACCTTCTTCTGGAGCCTGTTGACGGGCGTCCACATATTGAAACCGAACGGCAGCGCCATGGCCGGGAAGGTGTTGCCGCGCGATACGCCATCCGCGATGTAGGCGGCAGAATGAGCGCCACGCATTGTGTTCACATAGTCGGCGGGTTTAGCGCCCAATGTGTTCGCATCGGTCTCGAGATACACCCCCCCCGCTATCTGGCGGCTCAGCTTCATTCCTGATGCTGTGACGCGTACTCGCGTTGACACGCCACGCTTGTCGGGGTCCTCCTGGATCGGCAAATATTCCCCGATCGACGGCGGCTTCTTGGCAACCGGGGGCAGCGGCAGGCCAGAACCCATTTCCGGCATTGGCACGGACGCCGCAGGTTCGATCACCGGGAATATCTCTGCCGGCTCGGGCTTGGAGTTTGCTGTCGGTGCCGAAGGCTCTTCAATCGGGAAACCGGATGACGTCTTGGGAAGCTCTGCCTCGACATTCGGGACGGTCGGCGGCGGGGCAACAGCAGCAATGTCGGGCGCTTGTGGTGCCGGCGATGGTTCAATCGCCACAGCGGTTGGAACGAGCGTGGGCGTTGACGCAGGCGCCTCGGCCTCGGCACCCGGGGCCGGTGCTGGGCGCTCCGTGTCGACAATTGCCGGTATCTTGGGCGCCTCATCCTCGGCACCCGCGACGGCCGGCAGCGACACTGTAACATCGGGTGTTTGCAACTCGGGCGATGCCGGTTCCACTTTCGCAGTGCCCTTGTCGGCATTTGGCGTGACGGGCAGCGGCGGCAAGGTGGCAACGTCTGGTGCTTCCGCCTTGGGCGCTGCAGGTTCGATCGCTACGGCGGTTTGAACGAGCGTGGGCTTCGACGCAGGCGCCTCAGCCTCGGCACCCGGGGCCGGTGGAGGCGCTGGGCGCTCCGTGTCGACAATTGCCGGTATCTTGGACGCCTCGGCCTCGACACCCGGGACGGCCGGCAGCGACGCTACAACGTTGGGTGTTTGCAACTCGGGCGATGCCGGTTCCACTTTCGCAGTGCCCTTGTCGGCATTTGGCGTGACGGGCAGCGGCG